>JBILBA010000009.1:0-45602 GCA_044353905.1 Microbacteriaceae bacterium
CCTCGGCGGAACGCTGACGCAACACATGGACAGCCCGCATCTGCACCACGTCGCGTCCGTGACCGTTGACTCACACGCCTCCGAACTGGGTCTCACCGATTCGACCCTCGACGCGTCGTGTTACCACCACCAAGCAATCGACGAACTCGCGGCGGGGCTCACCGTCATCGCCCGCGCCGCCGAAGGACACGTCGAGGCCGTGAAGATCGACTCGGCCGGTTGGGCGTTCGGCGTGCAGTGGCACCCAGAAGACAACTACGACACCGAACGTGGACAGTTAGAGATTTTCGAACGGTTCGTTCGCGCTGCTAGCTAGGGTTCTCGGCGCGCTTAGTGACGAGGCGCAACGCCTCGGCGACTGTCCCCTGATCGGTGTTCGGGATCGCGCCAGCGATTTTTTGTTCCTGTTTGTTGAACTTGGGGAACAGGTCGTCCATGAGCTTTCGCCCCGCGTCGGTCAACGTGACCACAACGAGACGACCGTCGGTTGTGCTCTTTGCTCGAGTGAGGTAGCCGCGACCTTCGAGTGTGCCGAGCACACCGGTCAACGTGGCCTTCGAGAATCCGCCTTCTTCGGCAATCTGTCGGGTTTCGATCGGCTCCCAGATCCAGGTGACCCACAAGACGACGAACGCCGTCCATGACAGGTCGTTTGAGTGCAGGACGGTTCGTTCAAAGTGATTGCGAACCGCGTTGGCGGCGCGGAACAGATTCGAGACAATCGCCATCGAATCAAAGTCGAGGGACATGTGCGAAAGTCGTTCCTCAACATGCCGTTCGGTTTCCGCGAGGGTATGTGCGCCTGCCATGGTTGTTCTCCCGATTTCAGCGACATTCGCCGCATCTCTATATTGTTCCCGACTTCGAGAAAAATTCGGTCACGGAATATAACGTTTTGACCCTAACAATGTGCCGAACGGGAAAAATGTCTGTATTCTCAGAGATTGTTAGTCCCCGAACAATCTCGTGAAGGAGATAGTGATGACCTCAGCGTCGAGCATCAACCTGGCCGACCTCGAACTTTTCCGCAACGGCGCTCCGTGGGACGCGTTCGCTGAACTTCGCGCCAACGCGCCAATTCACTTCAACGATGAAGGCGACGACGGCAGCGGCTTCTATTCCATCACGCGCTACCACGACATCGTCAAGATTCTGCGCGACTCGAACACGTTCACCAGTGAGCGCTTCACCAACCTCGAAGAAGTCGACGCCGAACAAGAGGAAGCACGGCGATCACTGCTCGAGACCGACGGCACTCGCCACCGCGCGCTCCGCCGTCTCCTCCAGGGCCAGTTCACCCCCGCGGCTGTTTCCCGTTACGAGACGTTCCTTCGTGGACTGACCGCGACGACTCTTGACAACGCCTTTGCGAAGGGCGAGTTCGACTTCGTCGAAGAGGTCGCCGCCGACTTCCCCATCCAGGTACTCGCAAAACTTTTGGATGTTCCCGAGACCGACACCGATCAACTCATCGAGTGGGGAAACCGGATGGTCGGCTTCTCGGACCCCGACAGCGCCGACGTTCTCATCAATTCCCCCGAATCCGAGAAATACCGCCTTCTGCCTTTCCGGTCACCGGCCGCCCAAGAAGTGTTTGACTACGGCGACAAACTCGCGAACGAACGACGCGGCAAAGACGGGACCGACCTCGTTTCGGTTCTCATCAACTCTGAGATGTCCGATGGAATCCCGCTGACCGACCGCGACTTCCACACCAACTTCCTGTTGCTCGTTGTGGCCGGAAACGAAACGACGCGCCACACCATCACGCACACGATGCGAAACCTCATGGCGAACCCGGATCAGTTGGTTTACCTGCAAGAGAACCCCGACATGATTCCGTGGGCGGTCGAAGAGTTCCTCCGCTATGCGAGCCCCGTGTACCACTTCCGTCGCACCGTCACGAAAGAGGTCGAGTTCGAAGGCCACACTTTCAAGGTCGGCGACAAGGTCGTACCGTGGTTCGCCTCGGGGAACCGCGATGACAAGATTTTTGACAACCCCACCAAGATGGATGTCACTCGCAACCCGAACGAACACATGACGTTCGGACGCGGCGGCCCCCACATGTGCCTGGGAAACGCCCTCGCGCGAATCGAACTTCGAGTGATGTTCGAAGACCTCTTGTCCCGCATCGACACCGTCGAGCACACCGGACCGGTCGACTTCCTTCGCTCGAACTTCGTTCACGGCATCAAGCACATGCCGGTGAAGGTGACCCTCCGCTAGCTATTTCGCGACGCGTTCGAGGAATGCGTCGACGAGGTCGAACGTACGCTGTCGAGCGGCTTCTTCGATCGCCTTCGTTTGCGCCATCATCACCGCAGGGTCTTGTCCGTCGTCTTCGACTTCTTTGTCGCCACCCCAGATGAGCCACCCGTCCAGCGCTGCGGCGTCGAGCTCGGGGTGGAACTGCAACGCGAGCGCCTTATTGATGACGAACGCCTGTGACGCAATGGGGTTTCGGGCAATCTCTTTCGCTCCGGGCGGGAGTTCCCAGCGGTCATAGTGGAACTGGAACCACGGTCCGTTGCTGACGAGGGTTTCGTCGTCGCTCCAGATGTTGGTCCAGCCGATTTCGCCCTTCGGGCCAGGTGCGACCGACCCACCCATCGCTCGGGCGATGAGTTGCCCGCCGAAACAGATGCCGAGGACGGGCTTGCCGCTCGTGACCGCCTCGCGCACAAACTCGAGTTCTGGAGTGAGCCAGTTTCCGATGCACGCGTCATCCCACGCTCCCCAGGGTGCGCCGAGAGGAATGATGAGGTCGTAATCGTCGAGATTCGGGAACGTAAACGGAACGTTGGGATCGCGGAATCGCTCTTCTGGCACAACGAGAATCTCTTCGATCTCGTAGCCGTGGTGGCGCAGCCGCTCGGACACGGGACCCGTCGGACTGACGTGGTCGTGCTGAATAAAGAGTGCCTTCACGGTGTGCTCCTTTACATATGTACAGTGCAAATATTACGGTTTGACTACAAACATTTATTTTTCGATTCTAGAGACTATTATTTCGTTTGAGTCCTAACGAAATGGTTACAAAGGAGTAGCAATGTCTCACGACCTCGTCGCGCTTCGCGATTCACTGACCGAGCAGGGAATCGATGTCCTGCGCTTCATTTACGCCGACGTCCTTGGCATCGCACGCTCGAAAGACATGTTGGTCAGCCAGTTGGACAAAACCGCTCACAGCGGTCCCGCGTTCTGCCAAGGAGTGTGGGTGACCACGACGGGTGGAGACGTCCTCGACGCTGTGAACATCGCGTCGGATGGACTGCAAGACCTCGTCAGTTCGATCGAACCCGACACGATAAGGGCCCTTCCCTTTGAGCCCGGCGTCGCGTATGTCATTGCCGATGCCCTCAACCCCGACCGCACCCCGAACCTGATTTCGCCCCGAACGGTGCTCAAAAAGGTCACCGAGGAATACAACGCCCTCGGACTCCAACCCGTGGTCGGTCCCGAACTCGAGTTCTACATCGCCAACGTGAAAGAGGACGGCGGCTACGAACGTTCCCTCACGCGAACCGGTCGGGTTTATACGACGGGAACACTCGTCGACCCCAATGGCACTTTCCTGCACCTCATGCGGATGCTGGATCAAATGAATATCGGCGTCTTCGCCGGAAATCACGAGTTCAGCCCGAGCCAGTACGAAATCAACCTCTGGCACAGTGAAGCGCTCGACGCCGCCGACCGCACGTTTTTCTTTAAAACCGCGGTCAAGGACATCGTCGCCCAGGAGGGGCAGCACGCCACGTTCCTCGGAAAGCCGTGGAGCGACGAGGGCGGAAGCGGATTCCACCTGCACTTCTCGGTGACTGATATGGACGGCGTCAACACGATGCACGACGGAAAGGGTCAGCTCTCGGAAGTAGCTCGACAGATGCTCGCGGGTGTTCTCGCCAACGCCCACGGACTCACGGCTTTGACGAACCCGACAATTAACGCGTTCAAGCGCCTCGGGCCAGACACTCTCGCCCCATTCCGCGCGAACTGGGGCTACGACAACCGTTCGTGCATGGTACGAGTACCACCAGAGCGCGGTCAAGGAACGCGCCTCGAAGTGCGAGTTGGTGACGGCGCGGCGAATCCGTATCTCGTCATCGCCGGCATCCTCGCGGCCGCTCTCGACGGCATCAAGCGCACCCTCGAATGCCCCGACGATGCCGTGGGCATGGCCTACGACAACGAGGCCGCACCGGAACTGCCCGCGACGTTCACCGAAGCACTCGACGCGCTCGAGGCGAACGCTAACCTGCACGAACAGATGTCGAAGGAACTTGTCGAGGTCTTCCTCGTCATGAAGCGAGACGAGATTCGCCGTTACAACGAATCAGTCCCCGACCCCTCGACTCGCGACGTCACCCAGTGGGAAATCGACGAATACTTCGCCGACTACTAAGAAGGATTCGAACCCTGGGACCCCAGGACAGAGACCCCTACGTTGCTTGACCCCTTCGCCCTCTAGCGATACCGTGTGCTCATGACCAAGTCGAGAAGCCCGATTCCCCTAGTGCTGGCGATCAGTAGCGTCGTTTCCACCCCCTTCCTCTGGTTTGTCCAGTTTTTTGGGATGTGGATGGAAGGCGCTATCGGCTCGGTTGTTGTGCTGGTGACCGGCGCGCTGACCCTGGTACTGCCTTTCTCGGCGTTTGCGGCGGGCAGAAAAGCGAATACGAAAGCCCCGCAAATAATCGGCGGCATTGTCGGTGTAATCTGCGTTGCAATGCAGGTGTGGGTAACGTTGTCGATTACAGGGGTTTGTGTGCTGCTAGAAGGGTGTTAGCCAGGTTGCAACTGCGATCAGGCAGGGCCGAGCCAATGGATATTCTCACCGTTGAAACGTGAAAAACCGCGACCATACCCCGAGTCAGAGTGAAACCGGAGGGACTTAAATCCCCAACCGTCTGATCCGAAGTTATAAACAGCCCAACCAGCAATTGACTTGTTCCCAGTAACTTAGCGGATTATTAGGTCTGATTGTGTCTCGATGTTTCAGGGTAATTCACAGATTTGACTGACATATTGACTGACAGTCTGCATCGAACTATCGCCAGCCATCGAAGTTCCCGACCCTGCGGCCAAACAAATCGTATTCAGCAACAATCGGCGTTATTGAGGGATTCGATCTGAAGCGAATCAAGCAACGCAACGGCCTTAGGCGTCAGAGAAAAGTGTGCCCATTTCCCTTTTTGTCGTCGATTGAGTATGCCGGCATCGACCAAGATCTTCATGTGGTGACTAACCGTGCTCTGTGCAAGGTTTGTGGCTGGGGTGAGATCACAAATGCATGCTCCATCGACGCTTTCTTCTCTCGAAATCTTTAGCAACAAGTTGAGCCGTGTCTCATCACCCAACGCCTTTAACGTTGCCGCAAGTTCGGCAACGTTTACTAGACCCGCGGTGTTTTCGATGATTTGCATATCAATAATCATATATTGACATTTATCGATATGACTGTGCTACATTTGTATCAAATCGAAAAACTTCGATTCGATATGAAGCAAGCAATTTACACAAGGAGGTGGAACATGATCAAGTTCGACTCAAACGTGAGTAGTGACGGTTGCTGCGGCGGCCGCGGTTGCTGCTAATCAGTAACTCTCTTGAGACCCCATTGGTTCTTGGTCGAACCTTTGGGGTTTCATTGATACTGCATCAAACTCGGACCGTGTGTTCCGTAGTCTCTTCAGCGGGGCCTAGCTATGTGAGTTTCCCTACCAACCTAGCGAAAGTTGCGGGGCGGGCCAACAGCTATTTGGCTCTCGTTGGCTGACTTTTGGGCTGACTCGCGCGCGTGCCGCGCCCAGTCCTCGACGAGAACTACGTTTCGAGGGACCTGGGAACCCTGGATCGGCTCCTCCGAGGCTCAATCGAACTCATCAAGGCTGGCAAACAGCACGTCGCCGTTCTCTCGTGCCTTCGGGGGCTTTCGCATCCAGTCCGGTGGCGATGGCAACTCATCTGCCGCGATGAGGGGGCCAGCGAGTACAGCGTTCAACAACTCAACTCCCTGGGAAGTCAGATTGACCGTCTCTCTCAAGACCGCGACAATCTCAACAAGCTCTTCGCTCCACTCTGGTGACCAGCTTGCTGGACGAATCTTGTCCAAACCTGACCGGCTGGAGGCCGCCTTCCCTGCGGGCCTAACCATGCGATACCCGAGCCATTTGGGTATTACTTCCATGCCACTGACGTTGAAATAGCACCTCTCGACAGTTGCCGAATCCCACGTTGTTGCGGTTGCCGACTCTACAGCGGGAAGCGCAGAGCACGTCGGCGCTGGAAGGCACCTACGCGCCCTTGGCAGACGTCTTGGTGGCCGACGAGGACGAGCCCTCAACTCCTGAGCTCGTCGAGATCCTCAACTACGTCCGCGCTGCCAATCACGGGTTCAACTGGGTCGGTGAGGGTCGGCCCCTGTCAATGGCTCTGCTGACCGAGCTGCAAGGGCTCCTGATGCGCGGCACCCCATTGGACTCCGAGTCGGGGCGACTACGGCAGACGCAGGTTGTCATCGGCCGCCGCCCGGACGCACCACCATCGGTGTTCCCCGTGCTGCAAGCGCGCTTCGTGCCGTCCCCGCCTGGCAGCGACCTCCAAGCCGGTCTCCAGCAACTCGTGGACTGGATGCGCGTCGACCACCGCGACCAAATCGACCCCGTCGTGGCTGCCGCCATGCGATGGACAGTACGTCCAATCTGGACAGCCCGTCAATCACCGCGGTACCATGTCGAAGATGGCCGGATGGGTCCGGCGGCGCCGCGCGAGAGACGAGGACCAACATGAGTGCACCGCATTACCCGCACGTCGACGAGGCGGTGATCCGGCGCGCCCGCGAGATCCTGGACCGAGAGCAGGCCGAGTTCCGCAAGAGAACGCCGCGGTCGGCGCAGTGGCTCGTCGAAGCCGAGCAGAGGATGCCGGGCGGGGTTCCCATGGCGTGGATGCGCTCGCTCTACCGCCATGCCCCCGTCGTCGCCGTGCGCGGCTCGGGATCGAGGTTCGAGGACCTCGACGGCAACGTATACGTCGACTTCAACGCCTGCGACCTCGCGATGCCCGCAGGCTTCGCCCCGGAGCCCATCGTGCGCGCGATCCGCGACCAGGCCCTCCTCGGCAACCACTTCCTGCTCCCGACCACAGACGCGGTCGAGGTGTGCCGACTGCTCACCGAGCGCTTCGGACTCCCGCAGTGGCAGTTCACCCTGTCGGCGACAGGAGCCAACACTGACGCGATCCGCATCGCACGCGTAGCGACCGGCCGGTCAACGGTTATCGTCTTCGACGGCAAGTACCACGGCCACCTGGACCAGACGCTGTGGTCCCGAAGCGACGACGGCGAGATGGTCGGCGACCTCACCGGGCTCGACCCCTCCACCGCACACACCACCGACGTACTTCCCTACAACGACCCGGATGCTCTGCGAGCCCGCCTCGATCGAGGGGACGTCGCTGCCGTGCTCGTCGAGTCAGCCCTCACCAACTGTGGGCTGGTACTGCCGACCCCGGAGTTCATCGCCTCGCTCAACACCGACGTTCGCGCCGCCGGCGCAGTCCTCATTGTCGACGAGACCCACGTTCAGTTCGCCGTCCACGGCGGGGGCACGATCGCCTTCGGCCTCACTCCGGACATGCTCACGGGTGGCAAGGGCATAGGCGGCGGCGTCCCCATCGGCGTGATCGGCATGACCGACGCCATGGCCGAGGTTCTCAGTGCCAATCGTGATTACGACCCCGGCCTTGTTGAGACCGGCGACGCGCACGGCCTCGCCGTCGGCGGCACCCTCTACGCCAACGCACTCTCCATGGCGGCCGCCCGCGTCGGCCTCGGCGAGATCTTCACCCCGGAGGCCGGGGCCAGGGTCGACGCGCTGGGTCAGCGACTGCAGGTGGGATTGCAGCACGAGGTCGACCGCGTCGGCCTGCCGTGGACCATCGACCGGCTCGGCGGCCGCATCCAGTTCCGCCTCACCCCGAACGCACCCCGCAACGGCGCGGAGAGCTTCGCCTCGATCGTTCTGCCCCTGGCCGACGCCCGCAAGGTCTTCCTGCTCAACCGCGGCGTCTGGGACGCCATCGCCACTGCCGGTCCGTCGGTGTCCTACGCCATCGACGAAGCCGACGTCGACACCTACATCGCAGCAGCGGCTGACTTCCTGGACGAGCTCACCCAATGACGGGCTGAGATTTGGCGGCGAGACCGAGGGCCGACTCGGACTGCCTGGGGGCGTGGTGTGCCACGTCGTATCGGTTTGGGCCCCAACTCGCGACGCTCCTGTCTGTGAGATCCTGCCGCCATGTACATCCCCAGGCCGTTCACCGTGGACACCGACATCGCGCACGACCTGCTTCGCCAAGTCACGGTGGGGCAGTTGGTGACGGCCACCCAGACCGGCCCGGGGGTCTTGTGCCTGTTAGTAACTTGACGCAAAATTGGTCCGAATTTGAAAAAGAATTTCCGTCTTCGAGGGCGAGTTCTCCGATCGTGAGTAGCCGTGGCCGTGCCGGGGCAACGAAAGCTGTGGCACTTCTATGTTGTTTATCGGTGCGACTGACATAGTGACTGACATCACGAAAGTGCATGACTTCTCCCAGCGTTTAGTGCTGGCTGGGCTGCGTGAATTACCGCGGAACTGTGCGGATGTGTGATTCGTGCCTAGAGACCTGAAAAACCTTTACCGTGTGTTCCGTAGTTAGACGGCAGGCGTTGAACGGTCGGCAATCAGTTCGCCACCGTTGAACGTCACGCCCAGTTCGCGGTAGTAACCGCCCAGGACCTTCTCGACAGGGAGGATGGACTTCAGCTCATCCCATTGCGAATCATGCAGTTCGAGTTCGGCGTCACCCATCCACGGTTCACCCAGTTCGGCGTCGACGCCGCCCATCGCGATGAGTTGGTCGAGCGAGTTCCCGAGCCCGGGCACAATCGACGGAACCCAGCGGCTGTGCAACATCTTGTGGCCGTTGACGAAACCGTTCGTTTCGCTCTTTTCGCGCAACGTGACGACGGCGGACGCGAGGCGGTGGTCGTAGGCGGCGACGCTCGCGCCAAGCTTGGCCCCCGCTTCGAGCTTGGGGGTCGCCTTGCCGAAGTTGAAGACGCGTGTGACGGCGATGTTGCCGAGCTTCTTGGGGTATCCCTGGAACCAGCCGCGCCCGATCGCGAAGTCCTTCGTGACCCAGATCGCAACACATCGGCTGTAGGTGACGCCCTCGTACTTGCATCGGACGACAACGAATGCTTCGAGGTATTGCGAGCGAACGGGGTCGAGAAGTTCCGCGCCACCCGTGCTGCACGACTGCCAGTCGGCCCAGATCATCGCGACGGCACCGGGGTTCTCGTCGGCGAGCTCCAATTCGGGGGGAAGGATTGCGCGAACGTTCTGCGGGTCGGTCAGGTATTCAACCGTGAGCAACGTGCCGGAATAGAACCATGGCATCTGGGGAACGAGCGCGCTCTTCCCGGTCGGGGTCAGCGGGGGAAGAAAACCGTTCAAATCAGTCATGCAAACCACTGTATCGAATCATTCGGAACCGAACAATCTTTTCGCCGGAAGGTTTATAACAATTAATCCGAAAGTCGCGACTCGAGTTCGAGGCTCTTGCAAATTGGCGAAAAGTTCGCCAGAGTAGAGAAAGTCGTTCGTACCAGAACGATTTCTGTGTCACTAACTCAATGAGGAGAACCTGTCATGGCATCAACCACTTCCAGTGGCGAACTGAAGAAGGGGCGTCTCGGTGTAATCGGGATCGTGTTCTTCGTCGTCGCCGCTTCCGCCCCTCTCGTCGGTATGACCGGCGCTGTCCCCGTCGCGATGCTCGTCGGAACCGGCTCGGCCGTTCCCGGCACGTACCTCGCTGTAGGACTCACCCTGCTGTTGTTCGCGGTCGGTTATTCCGCGATGAGCAGTCGCGTCACCAACACCGGAGCGTTCTTCGCTTACGTTGGGCGCGGACTCGGCACCAACATGGGTGTCGCTTCGGCATTCACGTCGATTCTCGCCTACGCGACGATTCAGCTTGCCATTTATGGCTTCTTCGGCGGACTCGTCCAAGGCACGATGGCCGGCTACGGCATCGACCTCCCATGGATCGTCTGGTCCGGTATCGCATGGGTCATCATCACCGCGCTCTCGCTGATGTCGGTTGACCTCGGCGCCAAGGTTCTCGGTGTGTTCCTCGTCCTCGAACTGGCCGCGTTGCTCATCGTTGCGGGTGCAATCCTCATCAACGGTGGGCCCGACGGTGGCGTCAACCTCGCCGCGTCGTTCGACCCGAATGCCATCCTCGCCGGCGGACTCACCGGTGCAGCCGGTATCGCCATCGCGTTTGCGTTCGCCTCGTTCATCGGGTTCGAAGCAACCGCGATCTACGGTGAAGAATCGTCCAACCCCAAGAAGACCGTTCCGACGGCGACCTACTGGGCTATCGGAATCATCACCGGGCTGTTCGCGCTTGTTTCGCTCGCGATGGTCACCGGTTACGGAAACGGAATGGTCGACGACGGAGCTGGCGGAGAAATGCCCGCACTCGTTGCCGCCATTCTCAGCGTGACCGCGATCGACGGAGCACCGTTGGCAAACCCGGCCGGATTGCTGTTCGACCTCGCCAACACCTACGTTGGACCGTGGATCGTCGGCGTCATGGAGATCCTCGTCATCTCGAGCCTCTTCGCCGGATTGCTCGCATTCCAGAACGCAACCGCGCGCTACTTCTTCGCGATGGGCCGCGGCGGAGTCTTGCCGAAGTCGTTCGCTTCGGTCAACGGCCGCGGAGCACCCCGCACGGGTGTCTACGCAACGTCGATCCTCGCGATCGCCGTCATGGCAATCTTCTTCATCGCCGGTCTCGACCCCGTCCTCAACCTGTTCTTCTGGATGTCGTCGATCACCGCGGTTGCCGTCATGTTCATTGAGGTTCTGGTCTCACTCGCGATCTTCCGCTTCTTCCGCAAGGAAGGCGGAGTGAGCGTGTGGAAGAGCACTATCGCACCGCTCGCCTCGGCTGCTCTTCTCGCCGGTGGCGCGTACCTCGTGATGAGCCGCTTCAACCTGCTTGCAGGAACTGCCGCGGACGGCGTTGACCCGTCGCTCCCTGAAAGCGCATGGTCGCTCAGCCCCCTCGGCTGGTTCCTCGCGCTCAGCCCCTTCATCGCCGCCGCAATCGGATACATCGCTGCGGTCGTCAACAAGAAGGAAAACGCCTCGCTGGTCAAGGACATCTTGTCCTAACCACTATTGGCACCCGTGGACGGGCTCGGTCGAAAGACCGGGCCCGTTCCCTTTATCGCCGTAAGATTAGCGCATGCGCATCGAATCAATCTCAGACGCGGCCGGGCACCCGGTTGGACTCCCTGTTTCATCTCTCGAACCAGCCGAACGCCCGAGTGGGGCGA
Organism: Microbacteriaceae bacterium; assembly: GCA_044353905.1. Lineage (GTDB taxonomy): Bacteria > Actinomycetota > Actinomycetes > Actinomycetales > Microbacteriaceae > MWH-TA3. The sequence goes on from JBILBA010000009.1 coordinate 11,402, forward strand.
CGCTGGCGGGTTCGCGTGTCCGACTCGAACGCCTCAGCGCCGAGCAGCACTCGTCCGATCTGTTTCAGGCGCTGCAAGCCAATCCCGCGGGAACGCTGTGGACGTACATGCCGCACGGGCCGTTCGAAACGGTCGGAGAGTTCACGAAGTGGGTGTCGAGTGTCGACCACTCGACCGATCCGCTGTTCTACGCCATCATCGACCTCACGACGGAAAAACCGGTTGGCATGGCCGCTTACCTGCGAATCGACACGCACAACCGCACCGTCGAGGTTGGTTGGCTGACGTTCTCGGAATTACTGCGCCGAAGCGCCGCCGCGACCGAAGCGATGCACCTCATGGCAACGCACGCATTCGAGCTCGGATACCGACGATACGAATGGAAGTGCCACGCGCTCAACGCGCCGTCCATCGCCGCTGCGGAACGGCTTGGCTTCAGTTTTGAGGGGCTTTTCCGCAATGCCGTCATCGTCAAAGGGCACAATCGGGATACCGCGTGGTTCGCCTTTACAGACGGCGATTGGCCGGCTATCAAACAGGCGCACGAAGCCTGGCTCGACCCGTCGAATTTCGACGAATCGGGCAACCAGAGGTCGAGCCTTCGGGATTTGACTGCCCCGTTGCGTCATTCCGCCTGGCCGGCGCTCACCGTCGAGAGCTAAGTCGCCGCGCACCGATCGACGTATCTGTTTGCCAAAGGCGCATAGTTCCCTAAGATTTCCCTATGACTGAAAACACTCGCACTTCGTACGGCTACGGTGCCCAAGGTGAAATCGATGTGCCCGTCGCGGCAAAGATCCCCTTCGGCGCACGTCTTCGCTTCTACTTCGACAACTCGTTGTCTAAGGCGGGTTCGTTCGTCCTGTACGCCTTCATCCTGTTGACGATCCTCTCGGCCATCACCACGGCCTTCCGCATGTGGATCTATGGAACGCCACTGGCCAACGAAGCAGACCCCAACGATTTCGCGAACAACGTCATTGCGCGAATGTTCGGAATCCTGGGCGATGTCCCCACCGCAACGTGGGCCGACCGCCTCACGAGCCTTTTGGCCTGGGTTGCGGGCACCGGTGTCAACGCGATCGTCATCGGTTTCGCGGCAACCGCGATCCACGGGGCAGTCGATAACTTGAAGGCGGGTAAGAGCCCGGTTATCAACACGAACCACACGCTCATCCTTGGTTGGTCGAACCGCATCTTCCCGATCCTCAGCGAGCTAGCCATCGCGAACTCCAACATTCGCCGTGCAACGGTCGTTATCTTTGCGAACGTTGACCGCATCGCCATGGAAGACGAAATTCGTTCGCGAGCGGGCGACCTCGGAAAACTGAAGATTGTGACCCGCAAGGGCGACCCCACAAACCCCAGCGATCTAGCCCGAGCCAACGTTGGTGCCGCAAAATCCGTCATCATCCTTGATGCCGACGATTCGGGAGATGCGACCGTGGTTTCCACCGTGCTCTCGGTCAAGGCCGCCATCAACAACCCGAATATCTCCATCGTTGCTGAGGTGGACGATGCGGAAACGGCACAGGCGCTCACGGCAGCGACGAAGGGACAGGTGCAGACTGTCCGCTCGCACGACATCATCGCGCGTGTGACCGCACAGGCATCCCGTCAGCCGGGACTCGCAACGGTAATCCTCGACTTGCTCGACTTCGGCGGCGACGAGATTTATTTCTCGTCAATTCCCGCACTCGAGGGTAGGACGTACGGCGACGCACTCCTGTCGTTCAACGAAGCGTCCGTCATCGGCTTGCTCGACGACAAGGGTGCATCGCACCTCAACCCCAAGATGTCCCAGAAGATTGGTAAGGGCTGGAAAATCATCGCGATTGCCGAAGACGATGACCGAGTCACCTTCACTGGCGTCGACAAGGCAAAGGCTCCGACTGTCGCAAAGAAGGCCGCGGCAAAAGCGACACCCGAGCACCTTCTGATTATCGGTTGGTCGTCGATGGGGCGCTCGGTCCTCACCGAACTCGCACAGTTCTTGCCCAAGGGATCGACGGTGCACATCGTTGCGACCCCGAAGTACGTCGACCCGGCGGAACTCGCGTCGCTCAAGTTCGGAGGCGTCACTGTCTCTTATTCGGCGACTTCAGGAGACATGGCCGAACTCGTCAAGGCCGCGAGTGCCAAGCACTATGACGAGATCATCATCCTCGGTTATCGCAACGCCATCAGCGAGTCCGAAGCGGACGCACAGACGATGCTCACCATGTTGCAGATGAATGCCCTGTTCGAGGACTCTACGAACAAGGTTCACGCGACCCGCATGGTTGCCGAAATCCTGGACTCTCGCAAGGCCGAGCTCGCTCGAGTCGCCGCGGTTGATGATCTGGTCATCAGCGACAACCTCGCCGCGTTACTCGTCGCGCAGATTGCCGAAAACCCGACGCTTTCGCCGGTCTTCGCTGACCTGTTCGACGCGGACGGCGCTTCCGTCAACATGCGGCCCGTCGAGGGCTACGCGCCGTTGAAAAAGAGCGTCGCCTTCTCGCAACTCGTTGCTGCTGGTGTCGCCAAGGGTGAGTCGGTGATCGGCTACCGAATCGCCGCAGACTCGCGCTCGAGCGCCGCGCAGGGCGTTGTGCTTAACCCATCGAAGAACGACGTGTTCGTCCCAGCAGCGGGCGACTCGGTCATCGTGGTCGGAAACCTCTAAAGCCACCCACAGACCAGTCGGCGTCGCGGATCACCGCGGCGCCGACTGCTTTTCCGTATTGGTGCGTTTAGAAGTAGCGGGTCAACACGTAGGGCAACGCCATTCCGACGGACACGACAGTGACGGGGAGTCCATAACGGAAGAACTGCCAGAACGAAATGTGGGTGCCGCGGGCTTGTGCGAGCCCAATTGCCACGACATTCGCGCTCGCTCCAATGATTGTGAGGTTTCCACCGAAATCCGCGCCGAAGGCGAGAGCCCACCACAGTCCGTCATTCCCCGATGGAGGCAAGACCTCGACAAGGTGTTGGACCACGGGAATCATGCTCGCGACGTAAGGGATGTTGTCGACAACACCGGATACCACCGCAGACACGAGCACCAAAGCACCTGCCGCCAATCGCGAATCGTCGCCGACGAACTCAGCTAGTGACTCGGACAGGGTCTCAAGTGCACCGACGTTGACCAGCGCACCGACCATGATGAACAGCCCGGCGAAGAAGACGAGAGTTCCCCATTCGACATCCATCGCGAAGTCTGCCGGCTTCAAACCGCTGATGAGAACCAAGAGCCCGGCCCCCATCATGGCGATCAATGAAGGCTCGAGATGCAGGACCGAGTGCAAGACAAATCCGACGACCACGATTGTCAACACACCCACGCTCTTAACGAGGAGGGTGCGGTCGGTGATGAACGTCGCTGGATTGAGTTTGAGGACTGCGCTGCGATCGGTCGGAGTGTTAACGAGTTGATTGCGGAAGAAGAACAACAGCATCGGGATTACCACCGCTAGGGCAGCCGCGGCAAGCGGTGCCATGTGGATGAGGAACTCGTTGAAATCGAGTCCGGCCTTCGACGCGATGATGATGTTGGGTGGGTCCCCAATGAGTGTTGCCGCACCACCAATGTTGCTGACGAAGACCTCGCCAAGAATGAACGGGACGGGGTTGACGCGCAATTTGTCCGCAATGAGAAACGTCATCGGCACGGCCAACAGAATCGTGGTGACGTTGTCGAGGATCGCGCTGGCGAAGGCCACCAACACAAGAATGTAAACGAAGGTGGTTCTCGGGTTTCCCTTGGCCCAGTGGATAGCTTTGACTGCGAGAAATTCAAAAAGTCCTGTCTTGTGAATCACGCTGACGATAATCATCATCCCCAAAAGCAGGAAAATGACGTTCCAGTCGATCCCGGTCTCGTGACTATAGAAGGCGCTGGAAGCATCGGTTGCGCCCAGCAGAACCATCGCGGCGGCTCCGGCCGAAACGACGGCGACCCGATTGAACTTCTCTGACGCGATCAGCGCGTACGCGACAATGAAAACAACGGTGGCTGCGATGGTGAGCATCGGAAATCCTAACGGTCGAACGAGCGCTGACCAGACTTCCCAGCTTTCCAACTTCAGTATATCGGCCGTCAGCCTCGTGCTGGGTTAGCGCGTCAGATTCCTATGAAGAGCTGCGCCGCGAGATGAGCGTCAAGAGAAACTGACCCCGTCGGCCCGCTGACCAGACAACCCGAATCCGAGGGCGTGACGGTTACGACCGCACCGGGCGTGATTCCCGCGTGGAAGAAATCCGTCAACAAGCCGTCGTCCGCCTGGATTCCTTCCCCCAGCGATCGGACAGTTCCGACGGTTGAGGAATCGAGATCGGTAGCGGGGGTGCCCGGGACGAAAGGGTTCCCCTCGCGTCCGATGTCCCCAAGTCCCGGAATCGGGTTGCCGTAGGGGTCGGTATCGAGGTTGGTGAGAAGCGCAGCGAGCTTTTCCTCGGCCGCATCCCCCAGAACGTGTTCCCATCGACAGGCCTCTTCGTGGCATTCCGCCCAAGCCAGTCCCAGGACGTCGAACAGGAAACGTTCGGCGACGCGGTGCTTTCGCATGACCGCGACCGCGATGTGTCGGCCTTCGTCGGTGAGTTCAACGATGCGCTCGTCACCGAGGCGGAGCAACCCGTCGCGCTCCAATCGCGAAACGGTTTGCGACACGGACGGCATCGCCTGATCGAGGCGCTCGGCGAGGCGAGCGCGTAGTGCGGGCTGGCGTTGTTCTTCGAGCTCGAAGACGACCTTCAAGTACATCTCAGTCGTGTCAATCAGATCGGACATGTCCACCCCCTCGAGTCAAAAATACCGCTCGCTGTGGATAATTCGCGACACGAATTCGTGTGGAGTGGTGAGTTATCTGCCATGACACATTCACCCACACGCCGATTCCTGATTGCGATCGTCCAAATCATGCTCATCACCGCCACCTCACTGAGCGTGCCGCTCTGGCCCACTCATCCCGCGAATGCAACAATCGCCTCGCCCGGAATTCTCGCGTCGACAAATGCGCCTGCTGGGCTCGTCATCAATTCACCGTGGATTGCCGACAGCGCAGGAACGGAATGGGCTTACGGTACGACCGGTGCATCGATGGGAACGCTGATTTCACGGAACCAGACCACTGGCGAATTTACATCCCGCGCAATCACTGCCGGCGACGAAGGTTCGATTGCGGGGTTGTACTCGCCGCTCACAAACATGGCCGTTTTCAGTGCCCGCCGAACAGGCGCGGGAAATCGAATCACCACCTTCGATTTGACAACAGGCACTCGAATTGCGGCTCGGGCGCTAGCGTCCGACGAAACCCTGATCCGCGCACTCGCATTCAACTCCGACGCGAGCTCGTACATCGTCGGAACCAATCAGAATCCGGCGAAGGTCATGAAGTTCGAAGCCGCCACCGGGGCGCTGGAATACAGTTCCACCCTCGGTTCCGGCCTGAAAGAAATCACCGCGTTCATTCCCAACGGCACCGAGTTGCTCGCTGCGGTCAATACGAATCCCATCAAATTGGTGACCGTGACGCGAAATCGACTCGTCGTCGGATCGGTTTTCTCTCTAACTGCCGGCACGCCGACCCTGATGGATCCGATTGTTGCGGGGACCACCGCGTATTTGGGTACCGACGCAACCCCCGGTCGTATCACCGCAATTGATATCCCCACCAAAACGGTTGTTGGGTCAGCGGTCATGAATACGGGCGAAGTCGGAGCACGCAATCTCGTCGTCGATGAATCGACCGGCACGCTGTATGCGACCACTAGCAGTACCTCAGGGCCTCGAATTGCCTCTTTTCGACTGACAGATCTAAGCCGGCTAGGGACAACGCAACTCAATCCTGGGACCACGGCGACATCGTTGCTGACCTATGGTCGAACGCTCGCCGCCGGATTCGAGGGAACACGGGGCGTCGAGACGTTTACCGTAGCCCCCGAACCGAACGCACCGACAATCGTTGGTGTTCAACCGGATGCCGCGTCGCTCGTCGTCTCGTGGAATTCCGGTGGGTCAATCGAACCGATTCTCGAATACACCGCTACCGCGAGCGCCGGCGGGTCCTCACAGTCGTGCTCGGCGGCCGGAACGACGTGCACGATTCGGGGTTTGGCCAACGGGACCACCTACTCCGTTTCGGTCGTTGCTCGATCCGCTGCGGGAACCAGTGCGGCAGCAGTCGGCGCGGGCACACCGCGAAGCGTTCCGGACGCTCCGTCGATCTCTCTCGTGACACGGGGAAACACCCTCGTAACCGTCAACTGGACGCCCAATGGCGACGGAGGCTCGACAATCACGGGGTACCGCGCGACGGCATCGCCCGGCGGCCAGATGTGCGAGTCGATCGGGCAAACCTGCATCATTTCCGGGTTGGTCAACGGGATTCCGCAAACAATTCAGGTCGTTGCCCGCAACGCGGTGGGAACTTCTCAACCCTCCGCGCCAAGCACTGCAGTGACACCGGCAACGACACCACAAGCGCCGCAAATCGAGTCGGCGACACGATTGGACGGCGGTGCCCTCATCGCCTGGGAACCGCCAACGGATGACGGCGGGGACGAGGTCGTGACCTACCTCGTCCGGGTGACACAGGGGTCGACCATTTTGTCGGAAACCTCGACGGCCGAAAGATCCATCACCCTTGACGGCCTGACCAACGGCGTGATGTACGGGATCGTCGTTCTGGCGACGAATACGGTCGGAACCAGCGACCCGTCGGAACACGCCTTCGTGACTCCGGCGACGGTTCCCGGCGTGCCTCTCACCACCACCGCCCTGCGGCAGAACGCGGGGGCCGATGTCTCGTGGGATGTGCCGACGAACAACGGCGGAGACCCGATTACCCACTACCGAGTGCAGGTTCGAGCCGGTAGCGACTCCGAAACCAGTTTCACCGCCACCGAGGCGCCGTATTCAATCCGAGGGCTCGAGAACGGAACGACCTATGCCGTTTCGGTCAGCGCCGTCAATTCCGTGGGCGAGAGCGTCGCGTCAGATCCCGTCGAGGTGACACCCGCAACGGTCCCCGACCCACCGGCGTGGGTGAACGCAGTGGCCGGCGATGGTGGGGCGAGCCTCGAGTGGTCTCCGGCGGCGAACGATGGCGGAGACCCCGTAAACCGATACCGAGTTCGTGTTTGGAACGAGGCCACCGTCATTGCAGAATTCGAGACGACCGCTCCGAGTTCCTCGGTAACTGGCCTCGCCAACGGAGTGGATTACCGGATCACGGTTACGTCGATCAATTCCGTCGGTGAAGGCACCGCGTCGGAACCAGCGTTGGTGACTCCGACCACGCCGCCCGTCGTGGAACCGCCCGTCGTGGACCCACCAGTCGTAGATCCACCAGTCGTAGATCCTCCCATCGTCGACCCTCCGATTGTCGACCCACCCATTGTCGACCCCCCACCGGCCGTGCGTCCTCCGAGTCCGCCCGTGGCTGTCACCGTCATTAGCACCTCCCGGAAGAGCATCACCGTGGGCTGGAGGGTTGATGAGTCTGGCGGATCGCCCGTGATTGACTACGTCGTGCACACCAGTCGCTACAAAAATCGGGGTTTCGCGGTTTGGCCCGACGGCACCTCATCAACTCAACGGGTCGAGTTGCGGAAGCCGCGTCGTGGCGCACTGTATGTCCGTGTGATTGCGGTCACCAGCGCAGGTGAATCTGCCCCGTCACAAGTGAAGCGGGTTGCCCGCTGACCGGACTAGCGAATACCGAGGACAGCGGCCGTGCGCTTCAGCGAGGCGCGTGCGGCCGCTGAATCGGTTGCCAGAGCTTTTCCGTAGGAGGGAACGAGAGCAGCGATCTTTGGGCTCCAGGCGGATTTCTTGGACGGGAAGCAGGTTGCGAGAACATCGAGCATCGCGGCGACCGCGGTGGATGCTCCCGGTGACGCACCAAGGAGTCCGGCGATGGATCCGTCCGCGTGGGACACCACTTCGGTGCCGAACTTCAGAACGCCGCCCTTGGCCGAATCCTTTGCGATGACCTGAACGCGTTGCCCTGCAGAATATCCGTACCAGTCGGCGGGGTTCGCCTCGGGAAAGTATTCGCGCAGCGCTGCCAGGCGCTTCGAGCGACCAGCAAAAACCTCGGTCGCGAGGTACTTGATAAGTCCCAGGTTGGTGACTGCGACCGCGAGCATCGGGATGATGTTTCCGAAACGAATCGAGCGAGGAAGGTCCCACCACGAGCCAGCTTTGAGGAACTTCGGGGTAAAACCGGCGTATGGGCCGAAAAGCAGGCTGGACTGGCCATTAACGACACGGGTGTCGAGGTGCGGGACGGACATGGGCGGAGCCCCAACCGCCGCCTTTCCGTAAACCTTCGCATTGTGACGGGCGACCACGTCGGGATTGTCACATCGATAAAACTGCCCGGATACGGGGAATCCCGCGAATCCACTGACTTCGGGGATACCGGCGCGCTGCAAAAGGTTGAGGGCGTGACCGCCCGCTCCGACGAAGACGAACTTTGCGACCACAGTGGACGGAGTGCGACCAATCTCGTTGCGCACCCGCACGTTCCATAGACCGTCCTTGCGGCGTCGAATCGATCGAACCGAATGATTAATGTGAACCTCGGTCTTGGGCCCTGCGATTGAGTCGACGAGAATTCGTGTCAACGCACCGAAGTCAATGTCGGTGCCGTTCTGGAATCGTGTTGCCGCCACTGGCTCTGATTTCGATCGACCCGGCATGACGAGCGGTGCCCACTCGTGAATGACTTTCGGGTCATCCGTGAATTCAGCTCCGGGGAAAAGAGGGTGGTTCTTCAACGCCTCGTAGCGAGCTTTGAGATAGGCAACATTGTCTGCTCCCCAGACAAACGACATGTGCGGAACGGGGACGAGAAACGATGATGGATCAGGGATTGTGCCGTCGTTAACCAAGGCGGACCAATACTCTCGTGACAACTGAAACTGTTCGTTGACCTTGATTGCACTGGTCGTCGAGACGCTGCCGTCTGGCTGTTCGGGCGTGTAGTTCAATTCGCACAAGGCCGAGTGGCCCGTGCCCGCGTTATTCCAGGGGTCCGTCGATTCGGGGGCGAGGCCCGGCCCGCGTTCGAACAACGAAATCGTCCAGCCGGGCTCAAGCCGACGAATCAGCGAGCCGAGAGTGGCACTCATGATGCCCCCACCGACGAGGACGACGTCTACAACCTTGGTCACACTTCCATCCTATCCGCGCCAGTAGGCTGAATTTGTGCCTGCCGAAACCGTCGCCCCTCGCGCGTTGACCTTTACGGTTATCGGTTTGTTCGCCGGGCTCTTGGCGGGATTCTTTGGTGTTGGCGGCGGAATCGTCGTCGTTCCCCTTCTGATTCTTTTGCTGCACACCGATCAACGTCAGGCGTCGATCACGTCGTTAGTCGCAATCATTCCCACCTCTCTTGTCGCGGCGTCAGCGTTCTTGGCGTCGGGAACCGTGCCATGGGACCAAACGGTGTTCGGCCTCATCATCGCGATCGGTTCGACTATCACCGCTCCTCTCGGTACGTGGGCCCTGCGCACATGGAAAACGGCAACGGTTCGGTGGATTTTCATCGTCGTCATGCTCGTTGCGGCGATTCAGGCGGTCTACGACTTCCCTGATCGCAACAGCCACCTCGAATGGTCGGTCGGGACCGTCATCATGTTGATTGCCTCCGGCGCAGTGATGGGGTTCGTCGCCGGGCTGTTGGGCGTCGGCGGGGGGCTGTTGATTGTCCCGCTGCTCATTCTCGGATTCGGCGTCAGCGACCTCACGGCAAAAGCGCTCTCGCTCATTGCGATGTTCCCCGCTGCGGTCTCGGGAACGATCGGGTCGGCGCGCGCGGGAGCGGTGAATTGGAAGGCAGGCATGTCGCTCGGTGTTCCGATGGCTCTCGCCTCCGTTGTGGGCGTCTGGCTGGCGACAATCACACCCGTCGAATGGGCGAACCCGCTGCTGGCAGGGCTCATGACGTACGCGGTCATCCAACTCGCAATTCGAACCATCCATGCGATGCGAAAGGGTTAGCGCAACCCCTTGCTGTCCGCCACCAATTCGGCGATTTGAACCGCGTTGAGTGCAGCGCCTTTGCGAAGGTTGTCGTTCGACACGAACATGATCAGTCCGGTTCCGTCATCGAACGATTGATCCTGACGAATGCGACCGACGAGGCTGGGGTCGACTCCCGCCGCATCGAGCGGCGTCGGGACATCCATCAGCGTCACTCCGGGCGCGGTTGCGAGAATCTCACGAGCCCGCTCGGCCGTAATGGGGCGATCGAACTGCGCGTGAATCGACAAGGAGTGTCCGGTGAAAACGGGAACGCGAACGCAGGTTCCTGAAACGGGAAGGTTCGGAAGTTCCAGAATCTTGCGGGTCTCGTTGCGAAGCTTCTTTTCCTCGTCCGTTTCGCCCAGTCCGTCATCGACAAAGTTGCCGGCCTGCGGAATAACGTTGAAGGCGATTGTGCGAGGGAAGGTGGCGGGTTTCGGGAATTCAACGGCGCTGCCATCGTGGATAAGCCTCATGGGGTCGTGTCCCATGGCGGCGGCGACCTGGTCGAACAGTTCCGCCCCACCCGAGAGCCCCGCACCGGAAGTCGCTTGGTATGTCGAAACCTGGAGCCGCGCAAGCCCCGCTTCGGTGTCGAGGGGCTTGAGTGCCGGCATCGCGGCCATCGTCGTGCAATTCGGATTCGCGATAATCCCCTTGATCGCGTCAGCAATCGCGTGGGGGTTCACTTCAGAGACGACGAGGGGCACATCGGGGTCCATTCGCCACCCACTGGAGTTGTCGATGACCGTGACGCCAGCTGCGGCGAAACGCGGGGCTTGTGCCTTTGACAGGGTCGCTCCCGCCGAGAAGATTGCGATGTCCAGTCCGGTCGGATCGGCGGTTTCAGTGTCTTCGACAACGATGTCCTTACCGCCAAACGACAGCGTCGTTCCGGCACTTCGGGCCGATGCGAAAAAACGGATTTCGTCGATGGGGAACGCGCGATCCGCCAATAGCTGCCGAACGACGGTTCCGACCTGCCCGGTGGCGCCAACGACACCGATTCGAGCGCCCATTATCGACCGGTTCCGGCGTAGACAACGGCTTCGACGTCGCCGTCGAGCCCGAACGCGGTGTGCACGACCTGCATCGCGCGATTGAGGTCCTCGCCGCGCGTAATGACGGAAATGCGAATCTCTGAGGTCGAAATCATTTCCATGTTGATACCGGCTTCAAACAACGCGGTGAAGAGTTGGGCCGAAACGCCCGCGTTGGTGCGCATCCCGCCACCGACGACCGAAAGCTTGCCGATGTTGTCATCGAACGCGACGTCACTGAAGCCGACCTTGTCCTGGGCGGCGCGAAGTGCGGTGAGGACTTTCTCTCCGTCAGTTTTCTGAAGTGTGAATGAAATATCGGTCAGAGCAGTGGCCTGAGCAGAAACGTTCTGCACAATCATGTCGATATTCGCACCGGTGCCCGCAACGATGGTGAAGATCTCGGCGGCTTTCCCAGGAATGTCAGGGACACCGATTACGGTGATTTTTGCCTCGGACAGGTCGCCGGCCACACCGGTGATGATGGGTTCTTCCATGTTTTCTCCCCTATCTGCAATGACGAACGTACCTTCTGAGTCCGCAAAACTCGAACGGACGTGGATGGTCACACCGTGACGGCGCGCGTACTCGACGGCGCGAATATGCAAAACCTTGGCCCCCGACGAAGCGAGTTCCAGCATCTCTTCGAACGTGACGCGGTCGACTTTGTGTGCCTTCGGCACGATTCGCGGATCGGCGGTGAAAACACCATCAACGTCCGTGTAGATTTCACACAGTTCAGCGCCGAGCGCCGCCGCGAGAGCGACGGCTGTCGTGTCGCTTCCCCCACGGCCCAGGGTCGTGATGTCCTTGGAGTCCCGGTTGAACCCCTGGAAACCGGCAACGATTGCGATTGCTCCGTCGGCGAGCGCTTCCCTGATTCGGTCGGGGGACACATCGACAATTCGCGCTTCACCGTGCTGCGCCGTCGTCATCATGCCCGCTTGGCTTCCGGTGTACGAACGCGCTTCGTGTCCGAGGCTTTTGATCGCCATCGCCAACAGCGCCATCGAGATTCTTTCGCCCGTGGTGAGAAGCATGTCGAGTTCACGCGGATCGGGCGAATCGGTGATCTGATGGGCGAGGTCGACGAGCTCGTCTGTGGTGTCTCCCATCGCGGAAACAGCGACGACGACATAGTGCCCCGACTCACGCGTTGCAACGATTCGGCGGGCCACGCGCATGATGCTTTCGGCATCAGCGACCGAAGAGCCACCAAACTTTTGCACAATGAGGGACACGGGTTTTCTCTCGTTCGAGGGTCAGACGAAGGCGGTCGCGTCGTTGCCCACCAATTGGGGAAATTCTATCCAAATTTAGGGCTGTGTGATTCGAGTTCGACCCTCGAAGGCGCGACCGAGCGTGATTTCGTCGGCGTATTCGAGGTCGCCACCGACGGGTAATCCGCTCGCGAGTCGGGACACAATCATTCCGAGCGGCCCGATGAGTCGCGAAAGATAGGTCGCCGTCGCTTCCCCTTCGACGTTCGGGTCGGTGGCGAGGATGATTTCGGTTATCGACGTGTCTCGGAGCCGTTCCAGCAGCGGTGCGATGCGCAATTGGTCGGGACCAATTCCGTCGATCGGGCTGATTGCCCCGCCCAGCACGTGGTACAGACCCGTGAATTCGCGGGTGCGCTCAATCGCAACGACATCTTTGGCTTCTTCGACAACGCAAATCTGGTCCCGCCGACGGCGCGGGTCACGGCAAATCGCGCACTCCTCGTCTTGGGAAACGTTTCCGCAGGTGACACAAAACTTGACGCTAGCCCGCACAGTTCGAAGTAGCTCCGCCAGCCGAGCCGGATCGAACGATTCCGTTTGGATGATGTGGAACGCGATGCGCTGTGCCGATTTCGGTCCGATGCCCGGAAGCCGTCCGAATTCGTCAATCAGTTCCTGAAGGATTCCTTCGTACATCGTTATTGGTCGCCGTCACTCGGCGTCGGGTCGATATCGAAAATGGCGGGGGCGTCGTCAGCCGGTGCGAGGCGCCCCTGTGGAGTTGACGCGTCGTCGATGTTGGCAATCAGCGTGGCTCCGAGCATCTCGCGAATGACGGATTCACCCCGTCGTTCTGCGGATTCAGCCGCTGCCGGTTCGGTGGTGGCGGTTTCCGTCGCAGCAGTTTCCGTCGCAGCAGTTTCCGGCGCTGCGACGGGCGCCATCTTGGTCGTCGGGGCGTCATCGCCGGGGACATCCGCCGGAATTTCAACCGAAGCGACCGGGGTTTCGATCGTTTCGATAGCGGCGGCGGTGACGGGTGCTGGCGAACCTGAACCAGCAGTCATGCCGAGCCGCGGCACGAACCGGAGGCGCACGCCGAGAGCACCCTGAATCGCTTCGCGCAGATCTTCGAAGACGGCCTTGCCGCTCGTCGGGCTTTCTTTGAAGCGATCAACCCACATCTGTTCAGAGAATTCGAGGGTGAGCACGTCCCCCTCAAGAAGCACGGGGCGAGCCGAGTTGACGACGACCCACGAGCCCTTGGACGACTCGAGTTCTTCGAGGATTGCCGGCCACACGTCGAGGAGTTCCGCCAAAGTGCCTTGTTCGATGGCCGGCGCAACCGGCGGAGTTACGACCACGGGAGCGACAACGGGTGCCGCGACAACCGTCGCCGCAACAACGGGTGCAGCAGGAGCCGCAGGAGCCGCGTTTGCCACGGGTGCCGATTGAGAGCTACTTCGACCGGGAAGTTCGGTCAAGAGTCGGGCGACCATCAACTCGAGGTGAATTCGGGGAGGTGTTGTGCCCGTCATTCCGGACAAGGCCGCGTTGACAATGTCGGCCGCGCGCGAGAGCGCGGCTGCGCCGTAAAGAGCAGCGAGACCATTCATGCGGGTGATTTCGTCCGCGGGGATTCCTCGCAGAACCGCCGCCGCTCCGTCGCCGGTCGCGTCGATGATCACGAGGTCGCGCAGACGTTCGAGGACGTCTTCGACGAAGCGCCGCGGGTCGTTTCCGGTTTGGACGACTCGATCGATGGCCCCAAAGGCGTGAGCCGAATCGCCACGCCCAATCGCGTCGATGCTCTCGTCGAGAAGTTCGCTTGGTGTGTAACCGAGCAAGTTGTTGGTTCGTTCCCGAGTGACGGTGTTGTCGTCGGAGCCCGCGATGATCTGGTCGAGCAACGAGAGAGTGTCGCGGACAGAGCCGCCGCCAGCACGGATCACCAGTGGCAGAACGCCGTCTTCGATTGTGACCTTTTCCTGGACGCAGAGTTCCGTGACGTAATCGAGCATCACCGCGGGAGGAACGAGACGGAAGGGATAGTGGTGGGTGCGCGATCGAATCGTTCCGATGACCTTCTCGGGTTCGGTTGTCGCAAAGATGAACTTGACGTGCTCGGGCGGTTCTTCGACGATTTTGAGGAGAGCGTTGAAGCCTTGCTGCGTGACCATGTGGGCTTCGTCGAGGATGAAAATCTTGTACCGGTCGCGGGCGGGAGCGAACCCCGCGCGTTCGCGAAGCTCGCGCGCATCGTCGACACCATTGTGGCTCGCGGCGTCGATCTCGACGACATCGAGCGAACCCGAGCCGTCACGCGACAACTCGACACAACTGTCACACTTTCCGCACGGCGTATCGGTCGGCCCTTCGGCGCAGTTGAGGCAGCGTGCGAGGATTCGGGCGGACGTCGTCTTGCCACAACCACGAGGCCCAGAGAACAGGTAGGCGTGATTGACGCGATTCTGACGAAGAGCGGCGCGCAACGGATCGGTCACCTGAGATTGCCCGATGAGTTCATCGAACGATTCGGGTCGATACCGACGATAGAGAGCGACTGCCACCCTTCGAGATTACCCGCACCCACTGACTTTCACGGGGCGGCGCGAGCGCCGAGGTGTGAGTAACCGAGTCGAAAAGACCCCCCGCGCACCCGCCAGAGCCGGGTTACCCTTGCTTCGTTTCCGACCTGGGGGAGTTGGCCTGGGTGGCGCCACGCGAGGGGCTGGCACCATTCTATGCGCCATGCCAAGGACAATTCCAGGGCCCTTTGATTGGCGAGCCACGCCTGACCTTCCCTGATTGACGAGGGTCGGGCGTAATACTGGAACCGTGATTATCGAACCGCGCGTCGTCAAACTGACGACCCGAACGGAAGTGGACGTCCGACGGAGTATCCCTCACGCGAAACTTCGGCGAATCGGCGCATGGGTTTTCGTCGATCACTTCGGTCCGACGGAACAGGTCGACGGAATGACCGTCGCCGCCCACCCACACACGGGGCTGCAGACAGTGACGTGGTTATTGGACGGACTCATCGAGCATCGCGACAGTCTCGGGACGACACAGAACGTGGCACCGGGCTCTCTCAATCTCATGACCGCCGGTTCGGGCGTTTCGCACAGCGAACGCAGCCTGCCAGGACCGGCTGCGCTCCACGCTGTGCAACTGTGGATTGCGCTTCCCGAATCGGTGCGCTCGATGCGACCCACGTTTGAACACCTCGACGTCGTCCCCACGGTCACATTCGGTGACCACGTCGCGCAGGTCTTTATTGGCGAATGGGGAGAAGCGGCGTCACCCGCGACCGTGTTTAGCCCGCTGGTGGGGGCCGAAGTGTCCGTCGGTACCCACGGATCAATTCCGCTCAACCCCTCCTGGGAATACGGAGTCCTCAACGTCAGCGGTTCGTTTTCGGCCAACGGTGACGATGTTCCACCGAATGCGCTGTGGTACTCACCGAATGGCTCGAACGAATTGGCTCTCACCGGCTCAGGAACCGCAATTGTGATTGGTGGCGAGCCCTTCCTCGAACACATCCTGATGTGGTGGAACTTCATCGCCCGCACTCACGAGGAAGTCGAACAAATGCGGATGGATTGGAACCTACACACCTACCCGCCGTTCGCCGATCGAGTAGGCGGATGGATTCCGGCGCCCGAAATGCCGAACGTGACACTCACCCCGCGTTAGGGAAAGAGCTTTCGCAGAGAAGACATCACGTCGGCCAGCGCCACACTGATGTCGCCGTCGGGACCGGCGGCCTTGAGGTGCTTGGTGATTTCGGTCCAGACCTGGGCGGCAAGAGCACCGACGAACCCCGCGAGCGCGGCCCCGCCCGGTTGACCCTCGAGACGTCGTGCCACCACTTGTTCCATTTCCTGAGCCCAATGGTCGCGGGAGTAGCGAACCGCACCGTCGCTCAATCGCGCCGCGTGAACCTTGGGTCCAGGATTGAATCGTTCTTCGAGTTCGATTTGCTTCTCGTGACTGTGGTGAAGACAGTATTCAAGCGACTGGAATAGTGGCTCGTCTCGCGGGCGATCCATGAGCAACGCGCCAAAGAACTCCATGTATTCATCGACCGCGGGATACAACAGCGCTTCCTTCGTCGCGAAGTAGTTGAACAACGTCCGTCGCGAGATCCCGACAGCTGCGGCGACATCCGCCATCGTGGTCGAATCGAACCCGTCGCGCTCGAATAATGACCATGCAATCAAAATGATGTCGTCCGGCGTGGATTTAGGCCTGCGACCCAGTACGTGGCTGGTGCCGGTATCCGCCATCGTCTTGGTGGTCATGGGAAGAGTCTAGCCCGATTTGACAGATTTCTGCACTAGTGCAATAATTTATACACTGGTGCAATAAATCGTGAAGGGTTTCCCGTGTCCCAATTCCTCTACCGTCTCGGACAATTCGCCGCGCGCCGAGCCTGGCTTGTCATCGTGGGATGGATCGCCGTCATCGGAATCGTGGGCAGCGTCGCGGCAACGGCCGGCGGAACATTCTCGACAGCCATGACCATCAATGGCACGGACGCTCAGACCACTATCGAGACCCTCGAAGCAAACTTCAAGGACGCGAGCCGCGGTGTTGGTCAAGTCGTCTTTCACAAGACCGACGGACTGCCCTTCACCGATGAAGAGAAGGAAAACATCTCTGCCGCGCTGTTGTCGGTTCACGACCTTCCCGCTGTCGATGACACGGTCGATCCGTTCGAGACTCAAGCCACCCTGGACGAGAACGCTCTCGACATCGCTGACGCTCCCACCGCGTTCGCCGATGGCCAGAAAGAGATCGATGACGGTCAGGCCGAGATTGACAAGGGACTCAAGGACCTCGCTTCGGCTCGAGTCGACATCGCCGACGGGCGTATCGAGTTGGCAGCGAATCAGAAAAAGCTGGACAAGGGTCTTGCGAAACTTCGAAAGGCCGCGGCCGAACTGCGGACCAACAAGGCGGGTGTCGAATACTTAATTTCCCTCTACTCAGAGGATGACGACCCCAGCAACGACAGTCTTCTCCCGGCGCTTGGCAGTAATCTCGCGCTCATCAACGGCGGCCTCGCGCAGATCGGCGACAGTCGTCAAGAGATCCGCGACGGCCAAGCCAAGATCGATGAGGGCTGGGCCGGTGTCCACGACGGTGAGCGCCAGGCAGAAGATGGCGACAAGGCACTCGCGCGTGCGCAACGGAAACTTGACCGAGGCCAGGCAAAACTGGACGACGCTCGGGTTGAATTCGAATCCGCTCAAATCGTCATGGCTGGAGCCACCAAGTTCCGGGTCGTGTCGGCGGACAACCAAACCGCGACGGGTAGCGTCATGTTCACCACGCCGATCTCGGAAGTGGAAACCTCGGATAAAGAGGCTGTCGTCGCGGCGTTGTCCGACACAGCAACCGAAAACATTCAGGTCGAGTTTTCACAGGACCTCACGCGTTCACTCAGTGGATTGCTTGGTCCAGGTGAAATCGTTGGGCTTCTCGTTGCCGCCATCGTTCTGTTCGTAATGCTCGGGACGCTCGTCGCCGCCGGCCTCCCCGTTTTGTCAGCGATTGTTGGTGTGGCAATTTCAGGCGCATCGAGTGTCGCGCTCGCGGCGGTAGTCGAATCGACCACGACGACTCCGATCCTCGGTGTGATGTTGGGTCTCGCCGTCGGAATCGACTATTCGCTCTTCATTTTGAATCGTCACCGCCGCCAGTTGAAGGCCGGCATGCCGGTTGCCGAGTCAATCGCGCTGGCCAACGGAACCTCCGGAAACTCGGTTACTTTCGCTGGTCTCACCGTGATTATCGCCCTTGCGGCACTAAACCTCACGGGGATCGATTTCCTCGGCCTGATGGGGTCCGTGGGCGCTGCGGCAATCGCCATCGCTGTCGCTGTCGCCGTCACGTTCAACCCTGCGGTGATCTCGTTGGTGGGGATGCGCATCCTCAGCAAAAAGGAGCGTCGAGTTCTCACTGAACGCGAGTCGCACAAAGAGGCACCGCCCACGACGTCGTCTGCGAGCGTATTCGCGACTCGGCACCCGATCGTCTCGCTGTTCGCGACCCTTGCCGTTCTCGGAATCGCCGCGATCCCACTGCTCGACATGCGTCTCGGTCTGCCCGACGGTTCATCCGAACCAATCGACTCGACAGGGTACAAGTCGTACCAGCTGACTCAAGAGGCCTTCGGCGAAGGCGTCAATGCGACTTTGCTCGTCGTTGCGTCATCCCCCACTCCCATTGCCGAAGACGACGAACTCGCCTATCAGGCGGGAGCAACCAAACTCATTATGAGCGTCAACAATGTCGAGTCGATCGTGCCGGGAGGATTCTCGGACGACCGCACCATCGCCATTTTCCGGGTCGTTCCGACCGGCGGCCCGAATGACGCATCGACCGAAGAGGTCGTTCACGACATTCGAGGTCTTGATACGCAATTCCAGACGACGCTCGACTCGTCGGTCAATGTGACCGGTATGGCGCCCATCAATATCGACGTGTCTGAAAAACTCAGCCAGGCATTGCCGATTTATCTCGGTACCGTGATCGGACTCTCGCTGCTCATCATGATGCTCGTGTTCCGTTCAATCTGGCTACCCATCATCGCCAGCGTCGGGTTCTTGTTCACTGTTTTTGCAACGCTGGGTGCCGTGACCGCCGTGTTCCAGTGGGGATGGCTCGGGTGGCTTTTTGACATTCACGACCCCGCCCCGATCCTCAGTTTCCTTCCGACGATGCTCATCGGAATTCTCTTCGGTCTCGCGATGGACTACCAGTTGTTCCTCGCGTCGGGAATGCGCGAGGCGTTCATCCACGGTAAATCCGCAACCGACTCCATCAACTACGGACTGCGACTCAGCCGCAGTGTTGTGACGGCCGCAGCCATCATCATGATTTCGGTGTTCGGCGGATTCATCTTTAGCCACACGACCATGATTCGGCCAGTCGGTTTCGGGCTCGCCGTCGGCGTGCTCGTCGACGCATTCCTCGTGAGGCTCGTGCTCGTTCCCGCCGCGCTCAAGTTACTCGGCCCCGCCGCCTGGTGGTTGCCCAAGTGGCTCGATCGAGTCCTGCCGGATGTCGACGTTGAAGGTGCAAAGCTCGAACGTTCTGTCGCTCACCACTGATCGGCGTGAGGAGTCGCCTCGCTACTTTTTGCGAGTGAACATCCGCAGCACGAGGAGCAACGCTCCGGCTCCGATCAGCCAGGGAATCGCACCGACCGCGCTGTAGGCAACGCCGATGGGCGCTAACGGTGACAGAGACCAGATGAAAAAACCACCGAGTGCAACGACGCCGAGCGCGACGATGCCGCAACCGACGCCCTTGACCCCCGCGTTCTTGACGATGGGGTGGCTCTCTTCAATTCGCGACCGTTCGTCGTCTGCAGGATTCGTCATGATTGTCGTTTCAGTTCCGCGTGATCTGTCATCGAATCAGCCGAGCGCATCGATCTCGGCGATGAGGGCTTCGACCTTTGCGCGGATTTCATCACGAATTGGCCGCACCCCGTCGATTCCCTGTCCGGCCGGGTCATCCAACGGCCAATCGAGGTACGTCTTTCCGGGAAAGAACGGACAGTTGTCACCGCAGCCCATCGTGATGACGTAATCAGAATCCTTGACCGCCTCAGTCGTCAAGACCTTGGGAGAGTTGTTCGCGATGTCGATGCCCTCTTCGGCCATCGCCGCAATCGCGGAGGGGTTGATCTCGTCTTTGGGTTCGGTGCCGGCGGACAGCACCGTGACGCGGTCACCTGCGAGAGCCTGCAGGTAACCCGCCGCCATCTGGGAACGCCCAGCATTGTGAACGCAGACAAACAGGACAGTTTTCTTCATTTTTCAGAGTCCTTTAGATTTGCGAAAATAGGCAACGAGCGCGTTGGCGTGACCGTGACCGATGCCGTGTTCCGACTTGAGCCACGCAACCTGTTCCAGGTGCTTCTTGGCGAGCACGTTCTCGAGAAGTTCGAACCAATGAGCGACCGGCTGGCCGTACGTCTTCTCGATGGACGGGAAGTACGACGCTGGGCCCTGAACTTTGTCGGTCACGAACCAAATATAGCCGAGTCGAATAGCGGGGTGCATAGGCTTGAAGGAACACCCGTGAAAGGTTCATCATGACAAGTCCCCGTGACGCCGGTTTTTCGCCTCGACGCCTCTTTCGATTTTTCGCAATCAGTGAAGCAGTGACGTGGACGCTCTTGCTGGGTGGGCTCGCGATTCGAGCGGTGTTTGGCGCCCCTCCAATCCTGCTCACCGTCGTCGGCGGAATCCACGGCGCAGTATTCCTTGGATACGGTGTGGTGGCGGCGCTGGTCGGCGTCAACAACCGCTGGGGCATCGGGCGAACAGTGTTGGGAATTGCGCTCGCCATTGTTCCTTACGCGACGATTCCGTTCGAAATTCGAGCCGAGAAGGCTGGGCGCCTCGCCGGCGCTTGGCGTCGCACGGCATCGAGCGACCCGCGCGATGCGCACTGGTTCGATCGGTTGTATCGATGGTTCCTGAATCGCCCGGTGTTCTTCGCACTCGTGTTGCTCGCGGCAATTGTCGCGATCTTCGCCACGCTCATCATCATCGGACCTCCCGGCGGGTGGCCGACCGACGAGGGTTAAGCGACCCCGCCAACGACGGTGAATCCGCCGGAAACGACATCACCCGAGCGCGCCAGCGCGACAACGACCGAACCGTAGCCGCCCCGCCATTCGCTGTGAAGCCGAGCGTGCTCTTCCTCGGGAACGGTGGTGTGGACCACGAAGCCCGATTCGGTCGCAGTGCCGGTCACAGGGATTCCGTTCAGCGTCACCGACACCTCGTCGGCGTCCGTGTGAATCTCGATGTGGATCGGCACGACCCCGTTCGTCGCCGAACCCGCGTTGGCGTCGAGGGTGAGCGACGGTTGTGGCGATCCATCGCCGCCACGCGACACCCACTCGTTCGCCGATAGCTCTGGGGTGCGAGGCGGTTGAATTCTTCCGAGGTGGGCGCGGTCGAACGCGAAAGCAAAGCTCAGCAGATTGGTGTCGTCGTAGCCGCGTCCCGCAAAGGTGAGCCCAACAGGCATTCCGATGTCGCTCATGTTGCCCATTGGCACCGTCACGGTCGGGATTCCGAGGTGACGGAGGACTACGTTGCCGTTCGCAACCCAGATTCCGTTCCGCCAGCCGAGTGCGGCCGACGCGGGGTTCACATCCATGTCTGCCGGGCCGACATCCGCAACCGCGGGGAACACGACCGCATCCAGACCCGATTCGTCCATCCACTGCTCGAGGTCGATTCCCCGAGCCTCTTCGAGTCCGCGAAGCCCCTCACCGATGCTTGGAATGTCTTCGAGCGCGGTGATTCCGTCGCGTCGTGCGTCGTGGACATAACTGTCGAGCGTGACGTCTTCGGGCGAAAATCTCGACTGGTGAATCCCGTATTGGTCATCCAGTGCGCCGCTCGGTTGCGGAAAAATCTTGTCCTCGTCGACGTCGACGAGCGCGTGGAGTTTCGGGTCACCATTTGCGGCGAGGAATTCGTTCCAACCCCACATGCTGAGTTCGTGAAGTTCGCGGTCGGCGTAATCCGCCGGAACCAGTCCGCGTGCGACGAGATTGTTGGGCTCGGCCTCTTTGTTTTCGTATCGGGTCACGACGGGGAAATCTGTTTCGACGACTTCGGCGCCAAGCCGCTCGAGCGTGAGCTTTGCGTCGCGCCAACGCTCGACTACCGACGGTCGGGTTTCAATCGGGTCAGATGTATCGGAGTCAGCGTTGATGTACATCCGCGGGATCGCGATGCGCTTTCCCGACAGCGCGTTACCCTCCGCGAGCGCCGCATACGATTCAGGACGCAGTTCCGATGACGGCGGGGTCGAAATCCACGGCTGCACGCGCCAGAAGTCGCCTCGCGTGACGGTGTCGTCCGCGACGATGACGTCGAGCAACGCGAGCATGTCCTCCATCGTGCGCGTGTGAGGAACCACGACGTCCATCGTGGGGACGAGTGGCCAGTTCCCTCGGGTCGAAATCACCCCGCGGGACGGCGTGTAGGCGCAGAGCGCGTTGTTCGATGCGGGCGCTCGGCCCGACGACCACGTTTCTTCACCCAAACCGAACGCGGCGAAACTCGCCGCCGTTGCGGTGCCGGAACCGTTCGACGAACCCGAACCAAACGCTGCCGTCAGAAAATCGGCGTTGTACGGGCTCTCTGCACGACCGTACACACCGCGTTGCATTCCGCCGTTAGCCATGGGCGGCATGTTCGTCAGACCGATAAGCACGGCTCCCGCTTTTCTCAACTGTCCAATGGTGAAGGCGTCGTGCTGAGCGACCAGATCCGCGAATGCCGGTGAACCCGATGCGACAGTCAATCCTTTGGCTTGGTACGAATTCTTGGCGGTGTACGGAATTCCATCGAGGCGACTGAGAACCTCACCGCGCGCTCGGCGCTCGTCCGACGCCCTCGCATCCGCAAACATCGCAGGGTTGAGAACTGGGACCGCATTCAGGGCGATCCCGTGACGGTCGTAGAAACCGATTCGGTTCAGGTACGCGGCAACAAGTTCAACACTCGAGACCGTGCCTGCATCGAGAGCAGCGCGGATTTCGGCAACACTCTTTTCGACGACAGGGAATTCGGAACTCATGTCGCGATTCTGCCAGAATCCTCCCCGCTTGCGGATTCGACGCCCGTCAGCGCGTGCCATCCCGAACGATAGAGTCATCACCATGAAGTCGCAGGGCGTCCCCGGTTGGGTGTTCGCCGTGGCCGCAATGGCCATCCTTCAATTTGCGGCCGCCGTGACGACACAGCTATACCCCATCGTCGGTCCGGCCGGGGCCGGTTGGTTGCGACTTGTCGGCGGCGCCATCTTTTTCCTTGCCCTTGTGCGTCCCGATTTTCGGTCGTACGGCCGATCCAACCTTCGCCTCCTCATCGGGTTGGGGCTCGTAACTGCTCTGATGACCATCTCATTCCAGTTTGCTGTGGCCACGATCGGACTCAGCATGACGGCGCCGATTCAGTTCCTCGGGCCACTCACCGTCGGGGTCTTGCGAGCGAAAAAGCGCAGCCACATCTGGTGGCCCGTGCTCGCCTTGGCGGGCGTTATCGCCGTGACTCAACCCTGGAACGGGTCCATCGACCCGTGGGGAGTGATGTGGGCGCTTTTCGCGGCGCTCGGTTGGGCGCTCTACATCGTCATGACCCAATCCGCTGGCGATCGCGTGTCAGGTTTCAAAGCACTCGCGATCACAATCCCCGTCGCCGCCATCGCATCCACATTCGTGGGACTTCCGTCGGCCTGGGGGCATCTGGACATCTGGGTCGTGCTCGCGGGTTTAGGGCTGGGAATTCTCATGCCGGTCATCCCCTTCGCCCTCGAGCTCGTCGCGCTGAAACGACTGACAGCAGCGGCATTTGGCACGCTCTCTGCCGGTGAGCCAGCCCTCGCCGCCATATTTGGCGTGGCTCTACTTGGCGAACGCCTCAATCTTGTCCAAGTCGCGGGTATCGGCGTCGTCATCATCGCGGCGGTTGCGGCGGAACGGACAGGTCAGCGCCCAACAAAATCCGTGCCGGTTAACGCGTGACCCCTACCATTCTCTGAGATTTCCGATTGACCAGCGCGGATACACTCATTCCATGAGCTCGCACGCGGAATCCACCCTTCGCGGGCTGCCCACTGGCGAACGTGTCGAGGGCTACGCCGTTGCTGTCGTGAATGAGCACGCGGTTCGATTCGCAGCCCGTGTCCTTTTCGGTATAGGGCTGATTGGTTGGTCCGTTGCAATCACCACATCCGATTTTTCAACCGCCCGACTCTTTGCCGTCATATTTCTTTTCGAGATGGGTATTCGCCTTGGCGTTGGCGCACGGTTAGCTCCTCTCTATGCACTCGGGTTGTGGGTCAATCGACGCCGCGAACCATTGTGGGTTGGAGCGCCACAAAAGAGTTTCGCGTGGGGTTTGGGGTTCGTTCTATCAATCAGCGCGTGTTTCTCGTTCGGATGGCTCGGACTTCCCGCCCTTGCGCTCTCTATTTGTGCCGTGTGTCTCGTGTTCCTCGGTGCCGAAGCGCTGTTCGGGTGGTGTGTCGGCTGTGCGATCTACCGCAGGTTTTGGCCCGACAAGACGTTTTACTGCGCCGACGGCTCCTGTGAAGTCGCAGGATCGACCCATGAGTGACATCACAACGGTCGGTGAAATCGACAACTGGCTGTGTTGGTTGTGCGACCAGCCGGTTGACCCCGACGCCTCGGTGAATGCCGATTTGGGACCGAGTGTTGATAGCTATGCGGCAACACGAGTCAAGAAGGGGGCGCAGGCTGTCGAACGACTCGCTCATCGGGCGTGCAACACGATGAAGGGCAAGATTTCGCCCGTGGTTCGATGGTCGCCGGAACTCTTTGTGGTTGATCCTTCGCCGATTTTCGAGGCGGTCGAACGCCTTCGCGCCAAAGGCGGCCGCGAGATCGTCGCCCGGTGCCCTGACGAGGAAGACGCGCGACAGGCCTCGGAGTGGCTTCTCGATCGGGTGTCACGCCTTGCTCCAGACCTGAGTTTGTCGACTCTCATCAGCCCCGGTGGCGGTCAGTTCATGCTCTACCTGACGCGCTGAGCCAGTGAGTTCTCACATCGTGGTCGTTCATAACGGGGTGACGATTGTTCCCACGAATGGCGCCGTTCGTGTTTTAGAGACTTCTCATCCGCCAACGTATTACCTGCCCATCGACGATTTCGTGGACGGGGTCTTGGTTCCGGTCGGCGGAAGCACCGTGTGTGAATTCAAAGGAACCGCGAGCTATTTCGACCTCGTAATCGGTGACGAGCGCATCGACCGAGCCGCGTGGACATATGAGAATCCAGCCAGCGGGTTCGAGTCTCTCGCGGGGAAGGTTGCCCTCTATGCCAGCCGAGTCGACCTGTGCCAAGTGGGAGACGAGACCGTCATCCCGCAAGCAGGCGACTTCTACGGCGGGTGGATCACACGCAACATCGAAGGGCCATTCAAGGGTGCCCCGGGGACACTGGGTTGGTAGCGAATTGGCGTCGGCCGACGACTGAAATTTCACCAATTCAGAAGGTACGTTAAAAGCTATGGATGAGATTTTCGACACCGTTGCTGGGCTTCCGGTCCACCCCCTCGTGATTCACTTCGCCGTCGTTCTCGTGCCCCTCGCCGCCGTAGGTTTGATTTTCTCTGTGCTGAACAAGGCGTTTCGAACCCGTTTCGCCTTCGCCTTTGTCGTCCTTCTCGCGGTGACCGTGCCCCTGGCGTTCATCGCGAAGGAATCGGGCGAAGCGCTAGCCGAGCGCGTTGGAATTTCAGAACAACACGAGACCCTGGGCGGGACGTTGCCGATTTGGGTCGCCGTGCTGTTGGCTATGTCCGTGGTGTGGTTGGTGATCGCCCGCCGGGACGGTTCCGTGCTGGTTCGCAGAATCCTCGGCGGTGTGGTGGTTTTCACCGCCGTTCAAACCATTGTGGTGACCCTGTTGGTCGGCCACTCGGGTGCCGAGGCGACCTGGGGGAAACTCATCGGCGCTCCCGCCGTCGCAAAGCCAACTCAAAGTCCAACGGCGGCTTCGACCGAACCTGCTGCTGGGGCAATCACGGCCGCGGAAGTTAGTCAGCACGCCACCCTCGACGATTGCTGGACCATAATCGACGGGACGGTATACGACATGACTCCGTTCCTCAATCGGCACCCCGGCGGCTCGGACGCAATCGCCGGTCTCTGCGGTGGTGACGGAACGGCCGGCTTCCGCGGTCAACACGGAGGCGCATCGGCGCCGAACTCGCAACTCGAATCCTTGACGATCGGTGTGCTCGCGACTCCGTAGTCGGGCAACGCGAGCGAAAGAGCAAACATGATGGCGTGTGACCAATGACGGTGATGCCCATGTTCCCGCTCGGGTCGGTGTTGTTCCCGTCGATGCCCTTGACACTGCGAATCTTCGAAGAGCGTTACCTGAAACTACTCGGTGACCTGATGAGCGCCGAGACCCCCGAGTTCGGCGTAGTGGGGATTGCGCGTGGTGCAGAAGTTGGTGGCGGCGAAGGCCGGATGTCCATCGGCACAATCGCTTCTGTCGCCGACGTCGGCGCTACAGGCGAATTCCTCGGACTCGAGGCTGTCGGAACACAGAGGTTTCGAGTCAATGACTGGCTGCCGGACGACCCCTACCCCATTGCCGACATCGACCTGATTCCGGATTTGCTGTGGGACGACAGTCTGATGCCGGCTCGCGTTCACCTAGAACTGGCCGTTCGGAACCTGCTCTCGTTCGCGAGTCAGTTTGGCGACTTCCAGTTCGAATCCGACGTCGAGTTATCGGATGACCCGATGGAGGCATGTTGGCAATTGGCCGGCATCCTTCCAATCGGCGAGATGGACCGGTTCGATCTGCTGAGTTCTCAGTCGGCCGAGGAGTTGATTGCCCAGACCTACGAAATCGTGACGACAGCAGATGACACGCTGCGAGCGATGATGGCCAGCGATGACGAACCGCCCACTCCGACAGAGTTTTCGTAGGAGGCGGACGGGCGACTGGTAATCACGAACTCCCGATACCCGTGGAACCTCCCGCTGTATGCGCGGCGGCGATAGCTCGCTTCCCTGCCGGAACGGTAATCGCGATCAGCGCGGTAACCACGGTAGCGGCACCCGTGACGATGAGGAGCAGTTCAACCGAGACGATGTCGGCCAACGGGCCCAAGATGGCCATGCCGAGTGGCATCGCGACGGACATCACGATTCCAACGAAGCCAAAGACACGTCCCTGGCGCTCTGGCTCAACCGTTTCTTGCAAGAGGGTCATCGCCGAGGTGGAGAAGGCGGGGACCACCATGCCGATAATGAAAAACAAGCTAAAGAACAGAATCAAATTGGTGGTGAAACCCATCGTGACCGCGAGCAATCCGAACATTATCGAAGAACCGATGATTGCCTGAATGCGATTGATTTTTGCGGCAAAAATTGCCATGAGCGCACCGCCAGCGACCATCCCGACGCCGAAGGAGAGCTCGAGAATTGTCAGCATCCACACGTCAGAACCGAAAGTTCGCACCAGCATGAGCGGCGACAGATTCGACGGCGCGACAATAAGCAGGAACACGATTCCGAAGACTGCCATCACCCAACGCACCAGTTCGTTACCGAAGATGTAGCGAATCCCGTCGATGAGATCAGCGGAGTAGCTGGGTTTGTCTCCGTCCGTCACTCGCGCGAGCGAGGGAACAGCAACCATCGCGAGAAGCGAAAGGCCGATTACGGCGGTCACGAAGTCGATGAAAAAGATGGCGACAATCGACATGTTGGCGTAAACCGCAGCGGCGGCGACGGGGGCCAACAGCCCCAGCGACGACTGAATGCTGCTGTTGATGCTGTTCACGCGCATTAGCCGATCGGCAGGAACAATCTGGGGTAGCAACGCAGAGATGGCGGGCATCTGAACGCCGGAACCGACCGACCGAACGGCCATGACCAAGAAGATGAGCCAGAGGTCGTCCACACCAGAGAGCATGAGGAACGCCAACCCTAGTGTCGCCAGCGCGATCGCCGAATCGGACACGATGATCATGATTTTTCGGTTGACGCGGTCCGCCCACACACCGGCGAAAACTGAGACGATCGCCTGCGGAAGGAATCCGAAAATAGCGGCCAGCGCGAGGACCATGCCCGATTTTGTCTCGAGCGTCAGGTGCCACATGATCGCGTACTGAACGAGGAACGAACCAAAGGTTGTAATCGTTTGCCCGACGAGGAATAGAGAGACCTGACGTTTCCAACGGTCGAGTACGCCGTCTTCACTTTTCGCTATTGCAACTTTCAATTGTTTGCTCTCTCTATTGTGTGAACCGAGTCATTGAACAGTTCCGATGGAAACCCCCAGAGCGACCATAACCCACGCAATCGCGACAGCCCAGACAACCATCGCAGTAGATATCAACACCGTTGTCTTGAGAGGCTTGACCCCAGCAGCTACCGACGCTGCTGCCGCGAATTGAGTTCCAATAAGGATTGGTCCCAACACGGCCATCCCATAGATTCCATACTTGTCAAAGGCCTGTTGAGCCTTGATGAGCTTGGGCGATTCAGCGTTTTTTCCCTTGGCAACTCGCCGGCGAATAATCCAGTTTCGAATTGAGCCACCACCGTAGGCAAACACTGCGATTGTGATGATGTTGCCCGCGGCAGCCGAGATCACTGTCAACACCGGGTCTAATCCAAACAGTATTCCTGCTGGCACCACGGCAATTGCTTCAAACCACGGAATAGCCCCGGCGAGAAAGACACCAAATAGACCTAGTTGTTCAAGGTTCATGATTTGGCCTCAAGCAGTTTCGAGAAGTTGGTAAGAAGTGCCTCCATGGGTCCTCTGTTTCGATACCGCAGGTTGAGTTGCGCAAGTAGGGCCAGAGTCAACCAGGTTCCTGCCGCGATGAGAACAACAGTCAGCAAACTAAGTTCTTGGAACAGTCCAAATCCCCAGGCTGAGAACAAAGTGGAGAACACCAGTGACTGACCAAGATAGATGCTCAGCGAGTGGCGACCAGCTGCGCTCAGAAGCGAAAGCCTCCATCTTTGGCTAAGTAGCCAAATGCCTCCAACTAATCCCGCTGACATCAGTGGAGCGGTTAAGAAGTTCAGCGCCGTAGCCACTAGGTACAGGGTAAGGCTGTAACCCTCGGCTTGTTCGTTGGCGATAAAGATGTAGCCAGCAAGTAGCTGCAGAGCCAGCCCAAGAGTTAGTCCCCAGAGAGCAAACTTCTTCATTAGCTCCGGCTTCAGGGAAGCGCCAAGCCCGTCCTTTCGAGCGACCAGCACACCAACAATGAATGCCACAAAGACTAGCGATCCTTGAAGCACAAAGGCCGGCCCTGCGGCCATGAGCCAAAACTCAAACCTGGTAACCGCAATCTCGAAGAAACCGCCGGAACTTAAGGCAACATCCAGGGAGTCAATTGTCCCGAGTCCCGGCAGGGTCTTGCCCTTCGAGGCAAAGATCAATTCCCCAAGGTATACAAAGGCCGCAATTACAACAAACAGCACTGCAGTGATGATGTAAATCACCCAGGCCCATACCTTTAGAGTTTTTTCCGTGCGGAAGTAAAGCAGGGTCAGCAGTAGTGCAAAAACTCCGTAGATAAAAAGGATGTCCCCGTGGAAAAAGAAGGTTAGGTGAATTAGTCCCAGTAGCACTAATCCAATAGCCCTTGCAATCCACCTTCTTCTGTTGATCTTGTGGTCTTTCAGCACGTAGTGCGCCGAATACCCAAACAAGAACGAAAACACCAGGTAAAACTTCGCCTGAAACAAGGCGAACACGATGAATGCGACACTAGCCGACTCAGGCTCTGACAAGTCCAGCGACTCCGCGCCATCGAAGGTGCTGATGGAAAAGAACTGAATGTTGACCATCGCAATGCCAAAGAGGGCAAAGCCGCGGAGGACGTCGGGAAAGCTGTCCCGTGAAACAATTGGCATTTTAGATATCCCTTTCTCGCCACGCAATGAACAGAGATGGCGCCGAGGCATACGCAAACAGGGTCGCAATCACGAGGTAGCTACCTTCGTTTCCTTCCGGTTGGAAGAGTTGTAGATCCGGGCCGAAGAAGAACAAGAGAAAAACAACGAGAACCAGGTTTGCCATTACAAGGTAGGCGTAACGATAAGAGCTGTTACGAACTTGGATTTGTCGTTCGTCCAACAACTCGTCGGGAGCATCGGCTATGCCTCGAACCGCAACACGGAGAAACGAATAAGCGCCCAGAGTGAGAGCGATAACGAAAATTGCCGTAACACTAAAAATCACTATTTCCGTTTCGGTGGTGATGTTAAGATTCGTTTTTAGCACTGGGAAGTAGCTTCCCAAGGAGACCAAAACAATCCCAAGCAAGTTGATCACCACAAGCAATCGCCTGTTGCGTTGAGACCGAAGCCACTTGAACTTCGAATTCTCATCCGTGAGCAGGGCTCTGGTTCCTTTTTCGGTTACGCCTTCAAGCCAGTAGAACTTGTTCTTCGTGGGCATTACTTCTTTCCTTTTTCCGTTCCGTCAGTGAAAACAACTCTGAAACTTCCTTGTTCAAAGCCTGTGCAATTCGAAGCGCAAGCACCAGTGAAGGGCTGTATTCCCCGCGCTCCAAATAGCCGATGGTTTGGTAGTGAACCCCAACACGATCGGCCAGTTCCTGCCTGCTCAGCCCCAGAGACGTGCGAGTCGCCTCTATTTGGTTGAAGACCGGATCTTCGGGATTTCTACTCATGTATGTACTATAAATGCTACATAGCATTAATGCAACAAAATACTAAGGCTCGGCGTCATCGATTCTCTCGCCTTCTGGAACGCTCATCACTGTTGATTGGTAAAGGAGCCCTTAGTCTGCAATCCCAGAGTCCCCGCTCTTGGAAGGCCTAGCCCAAGTAAACGGCTTTCTGCCTAAGGCTTGAGCAGTCGCGAGAGCCCCGTGGTAAACCGAAACCCAAAGAACGCGATGACCAAGGCAGCTCCCCCAGCGATGAAGTACGGCATCCGCAGACCGTACTGTGCGATGAATCCGCCGAGAAGCGACCCGATTGGCATGAGCCCCCAGACCAAAGTCCTTCTCGTTCCGTGAATTCGTCCGAAAAGTTCGTTCGGAATGATCTGATGATAGGTGGACATCAGAAGAACGTTCCACCACGTCACGGTCACCGACATCAACAGCCCGACCAGAGCGAACACGAATACGTTCGGCGAGAGCCCGGTCAGCACAGCGGCTAAACAGAAGGCGATCATGGAATATGCCATCACCGTCGTCCTGCCATAAAGGGCGGAAACCTTGGGGGCGGTGATTGACCCCACGATCGCACCGAGGGCGGGAACAACAAACACGAACCCAAACCACACCGGCTCGACCGCAAGCTCTTCAGTGAGAAACAAAACAACGGTGGACGAGGTGGCTGCCGAGAACATGCCGACGCTGGCGGTCAGTAGCACCAACTTCATTAGTGTTTTGTTCTCGTAGAGGTAGCGAATTCCAAAACGAATATCGGCCCAAAATGTAGTGGGCTCGGTGGACACAAGGTTGTCGTCTGTGGCAAGGGCTTTTCTGAAGTTGCCGGGAATCATCACAACCAGCACCGCGGCGACCAGGATTCCGGCACTTCCCAGCGCAAAGGGAAGGGCGATGGCGGCCGTGAAAAGCAGCCCGCTGAGCGGCGTACCGATGAATTCCCCGACGGTAACAGCGCCAATTTCTAATCGAGCGTTGCCTCTCTCGAGGTGTTTGGTTTTCAGTATCTGGGGAATCATCGACTGCGACGTGGTGTCATAGAGCACTTCGGCGGCTCCGATGACAAATGCCACAAAATACAAGATGGGAATCGTGACAAAATCCAGCGCCACCGTCACGGCCAGGAACGCCGCCATTGCAAACCGAATCGCGTTCGCTGTTGCGAGTAACAATCGGCGGTCAATTCGATCAACGAGTCCGCCGATCGGAATGGCGAACAGCAACCACGGAAGCATCACCACTGCCGCCAGAATTGAGATGACCACTGGGTCTTTGGTGAGTGTTGCCGCCAACAGAAGGGCCGAGGTTTTGAACAGTCCGTCGGCCAGGTTGCTCGCCAGGGATGCTGACCAAAGTCGGTTGAAGGCAGGACCGAGGGATTCGGCTTTGGCGTGTGGGGCAGACATCAGAGTTTCCACTGTAGCGGCGTGAAGCCGCCTAGTTCTGTCACGACCGCTTACTGGGTTGTGTAATCACCAGAACGGTAAAAGTTACCGCTGCGACAGAAAGAAGAGCCGCAAATCCGATCAACGTCAGTTCGCTTGGCGCTGAGAATGGCTCAGCCCTGAGCGACTGCCAGGTAACTAGTCCAACGAAACCCAGCCACGTAAGGTTGCCGACGATTAGCAATGGGACTCGGAAAGCCAGCGGCACGATCAGGGAAATTGCCAGCAAGATTGCTGCTACTTGAATCGAGTGCAAACCAAAGAAGTGTCCTACGCGCAAGTCCCCTGCGACAGTGCTCCAGCCAAGAAATGGCAAACCCGGACCTCCGTCCGAAACCCCAACGGCGTGAGCTCCGGCTATTCCTTGGTAGTTGGCGAGCTGGTTGGCCGTTGGCCAGGTCATGAGATACGCCAAACCCATACCAACCGCAGTGTTGAGGCTTCCGAGTGCAAGAGTGAGTTTGAGATTGAATTCCTGTTGTTTTTGGAACAAAATCATGAAACTGAGGAACAAAGTCGCGAACAACACAATCGAGATAAACGTGGCCATGATCGACCAGATTGCGATTGCGGTAGTGGTCGAGACATTGAAATGGCTTGTTTCACCAATGCTCGCCATGGCCAAGATTATGACGATCTCAACGGCGAGAGATACAGCGATAACTAACCCTGTGAGCCTGACCCAGCGGCCACCTCTTGTGAGAAACGAACTAAGCCAAGAATAGGTGAATGAGAAAATCGCCACGGAGATGAAAAACTTGATTGGTTTTTCCCAGACAGACACACCAAGCAGTTGCCTGGAATCCAGTATCCACAGCGGGATAAGTGAAATTGATACACCAACGCAGATAATCGCCAACCAGTACAGCGATTTCGTGTATTTCAGGCGCGAAAGATCAAATAGTTTTTCATGCTGCATTTCTCGACTCCGCATTCTTGATTAGTTGTGTTTTTACCTGCGTCAATGTCTTATCAAGTTTTTCCAAATCAACAGAAGAACCTCCATCGAAAAGAATCCTGAACTCTTTCTCCAAAAAGTCAGCGGATTGGGTAGTTAGCAGCTCTCCCTTGCGGGTGAGCTCTAAGGACAGATTCTTCTCGTTTCCGGATACCCTCGATACCTTCACCAGGCTTCGTTCTTGAAACCACGAGAGCCTCTGGCTTACTGCTGCCCGAGAAACACCCAAACAGTCGGCTAGATAGCTAGGTGTCGGCTTGTCCTGGCCCATGAGGGTGACAAGAAAAAGAAACTGGCTATAGGTCAGTTCAAAATTTGCTCTAAGCAGCCGATCCGCAGTCGAGTTTAGGACATAGACGAGCTCATTGAGGGTGAAGGTGATTCGGCTTGGATTCATAATGTTTAGTTAACTACTTGACAAAACATTTGTCAAGTAGTTAACATAAGTACAGCTGGATTATTCGCTAAAGTGACGGCAAGGAATAGCTGGGAGAAAACTCGTGAAAACCATGATCTACCTATCGCTAGGGCTCAACATCCTGGTGCTTATCCCGATAGTTGTGCTCATGGCCATCAATTCACCAATCGTGGATGAAGCCTGGGGAGAATTCACTGCTGCGCGCGGAATCCTGATGTCCATCTATGCATCGATTCTTGTGGTTTCAGTGTTTTTAGTGTTTAGGCCCGTGCCTTCTTTTGTAGTCGCACTATTGATTGTGCAGGTTGTCTACAAGCTAACAACGCCATTCACGGTTGGCACCTTTTTGAACCCCGTTGTAATTAGCAATCTGGCGATCTCGGTATTGCACATAGCGACACTTGCCACAATCTTTGCCTTTACCGGCAATCGAATACTTCAAACCAATTAGCCGCTTCAATGTGGGGGATTGGAACAAGCCAAATCACTTACTGGATTGGCATTGATCCACATGTCCCGATGGATGCAGGATCTATAGATCTAAAAAGTGAAGTTGCAAGACATCTTCACGCTGACATTCAATAGATAAGAGTTTTCGTCTTAGGCTAAATGTTCCATGCGACCCACGGCGTCAGCCAAAGCCATCGATGATCTAATCGAACGCACATGGCAAGGCATTGTTGGCGGAGAATGAGGGATTCAAACGAGCTCTAACCGCGAAGGCTTGCTAGTACCCATTTCGACACAAAACTCTTGGTTGAAGCTGCACTTTGTTTACCACTAGATGTACCTATTGAGCTTCGTAGTAACCCACCTAATCCAAGCAAGA
>JBILBA010000027.1:0-13855 GCA_044353905.1 Microbacteriaceae bacterium
GTGACGCGTGGCAATGTCTTCGACAACCTGACGGTACTTGGCGGCCTCGGATGCGTAAATGAGGTCGGATTGGTCGAGACGAATCATCGGACGGTTCGTCGGAATCGGTACGACACCCAGTTTGTAGGTCGACCCGAATTCGGCGGCTTCGGTTTCGGCGGTACCCGTCATTCCCGAGAGCTTCTCGTACAGACGGAAATAGTTCTGCAGCGTGACGGTGGCCAACGTCTGGTTTTCAGCCTTGACCTCGACGCCCTCTTTCGCCTCGATGGCTTGGTGAACACCTTCGTTGTATCGGCGACCCGACAGAATTCGGCCGGTGTGTTCGTCGACGATAGCAACCTCGCCGTTCATCACGACGTAGTCCTTGTCGCGGCGGAACAATTCCTTCGCCTTGATCGAGTTGTTCAGGAACGAAATGAGTGGCGTGTTGGCCGATTCGTAGAGGTTATCGATTCCGAGATAGTCCTCGACCTTGGTGATTCCGTCTTCCAGGACTCCGATGGTGCGCTTCTTCTCGTCGAATTCATAATCGACATCGCGGACGAGTTTCTCGGCGATCTTCGCGAATTCCCCGAACCAACGGTTCGCTTCGTCGGACGCCGGACCCGAAATGATCAACGGCGTGCGCGCCTCGTCAATGAGGATCGAGTCGACCTCGTCAACGATGGTGTAAAAGTGTCCGCGCTGAACCATGTCCTGGCGTTGCCACGCCATGTTGTCGCGCAGGTAATCGAAACCAAATTCGTTGTTCGTTCCGTAGGTGATGTCGGCGTTGTACTGCTGACGTCGCACGTCGGGTGATTGGTTGGCGAGGATACAACCGACGGACATCCCAAGCATGCGGAAAATTCGACCCATCAGTTCAGACTGGTACGACGCGAGATAGTCGTTCGTCGTGATGATGTGAACACCGCGCGACGGGATGGCGTTGAGGAAGGCGGACAGGGTTGCGACGAGAGTCTTTCCCTCGCCCGTCTTCATTTCGGCGATGTTGCCGAGGTGAAGAGCGGCGCCGCCCATGATTTGAACGTCGTAGTGGCGGAAACCGAGAGTTCGCTTCGATGCCTCGCGTACCGCGGCAAATGCTTCGGGAAGAAGGTCGTCGAGCGATTCTCCGGCCGAGTAACGCTCGCGGAACTGTGCGGTTTCGTCCCGCAATTCCTCGTTCGTCAGTTTGGTAAAGACGTCTTCGAGCGAGTTGACGACCTCTGCGTAGTGCTTGAGTTTGCGAAGGATCGCACCCTCACCAACGCGCAGGACTTTTTCCAGCAGATTTGCCACTCGGCACTCCGTTTCATGAGTCAATACAGCATTTGAGGTTCCGTATCGGCGTGCTGTCTATTCTACGGTGAAACGATTTGGGCTTCCACGCCGAACCTCTATCGGTGAAAACCGGTCCAGCGGGGGAACCCTAGCGTCGGCCTTTGGCTCGGCAATCGCAACCACGAGAACTCCGATCACGCGCAGTCCCGCCGTGACACAGGCGTCTGTCGCGGCGTCGATTGATGCACCCGTCGTCATCACGTCATCGACAATGACGACACGGGAACCGACGGGCGGTCGGCGCGAGCCGACGTGGATGGTCCGGCGCCGCCGCTCTGAACGGTGACGACCACGTTGTGTGCCACGGTCGTCCATTCGGAGGCAGTTCGCGACCGTGAGTTCCGTGGCTTGGGCGACGGCAGTGCCCAGACCGTATCCTCGTGCGAGAAACCCAGGTCGCGACGACGGGACGGGAACTGCAACGGCGTCACCCCACGGCATCGCCGCGTCACGGAGTGCACCGCCGAGACGTCGAATCGCGGCGTGAGCACCGCGGTGTTTCGCTGCAAGGATGAGCGATCGAAGTCCCCCGCGATACGGTCCGAGGGCAACAATGGGGACGCCACGCGACGTGGTCGCGCGATACGGGATTCCCGTGAAGCGCCTGATGCAGGTGTCGCACACCACGACCCCCCAGGTGGCACAACCGACACAACGGGTGTCAAAGAACTGTTCAAAAGGATTCACGCCTCAACCGTGTCGAAATCGAGGCCGAGGAGACGGGTGCGACGCCTCGCGGTGGATAACTCGCGCTAGCGCTGGGTTGCGAGTACGTCGGCGGGGACACCCGTCGATTGCCACCCCGCGCCGCGCGGTTTCCACAACTGGCCGTTTCCCGCGATGACAACGAGACCCGTGATCCCGGTGTTGCCTCCCGAAATCCGTACCGGATTCTGGGGCTGCCCTAGAAGTCGCGAACTTCCACCCACCGTCCCCAGTTCGGCATGGACCACGCCGTTGCGATTACCAAGAACGGCGACATGCGTCGAGTCTGCCCACGCGAGATCGATGATCGATTCTGCGGCAATTGTCAGTCGCCGAAAACCGTTGACCCCCGTCGGTCGACCGGAATCATCGACCGAGATGGAGCCGACGAGGATGTACCCGCGCCCGCGGTCATTGATACCGATGGCGACCCGCGCCCCTTCGCGCGATACCTCTAGGCCGACAATCTCTGCCGCGCGAGGCCACGGCCCGCCAAGGTCGATCCTGCCACCGCCGATCGAAACAGACACCTGATTCGGCGTCGTCGGGTCGACCCACCACACCGAACGGGACCCATCGATCTGAGGGTCAACCAAGGACACTCGGTCTGAAATCCGTTCCGTTCGATCCGTCAATAGAAATACGCCGGTGCGCGTTCCGATAGCAGCAGAATTGGTCGTTGCGTCGTACGAGATTGACGTCGGTGTGAGACTCACAATGCGCGACTCGGTGGACCGAATTGATTCAATCTCGGCATCAGTGGAATAACCAAACGCCTCGTCATAGAGGATGAGCGGGCGGTCGTCAACGCGTGGGTTCGGATCAATGCCGGGCACCGCCGGAATGGACAATGCAACGCGTTTGACAGACATTGTCGTTGCCGTGACGTCAGGGAGTTCGGAGAGGCTGGCGCCCAGTTGCGCGAGCATGTCCTGCTGATCTCGAATCGACGCTTCGACGACTTTGTCGGAAACGTCCACAGTTGCGTTACCCGCTTCAATCTCGACGGGCGCCGTTACCAGTTCCGAGCCGGACGGAAATGCCGTGGTTGCGTTGGGCAAAAACTGCGACGGACCGGCGATGATTGCACGGGCGACGGATGTCACGGGGTCTCCTTGACGAGCGAAAACGCGAACATCCGGGACGAACGCGGTGCGATCGTGGTTGTAGAAGTAGGCGATGTACTCGTCATAGGTGGACCCAAAGGTCGACTCGGAGACCACCGTAAGGTCGGGAACAACAGAGAGCCGCCACTCGCCATTGATTCGCGAGAAACCAAACTGCCAATCACGGGATTCGGGCCGCGTCGAGGTGCTGAAGACTCCGCTTTCGTCGACTCGCGAGACGATCGTCGTGAAATAGGTCAACTCTGTTGCCGAGGAAACTTTGACCGAAGCGTAAATCCCTCGCACGATCGTCTCTCGAGCCGGGTTCCACGTGAGTGCCGTCGCGTCCGTCAGGAAGCTGCGCGCGATTCGGAAGTTGTTCTGAGGTGCGGCGCCCGCGGCGATAAAGCCATCAAGAATCTCGCGCTGAGTTGCTCCTTCGGCCGGTCCCGCGGGCAGGTACTCGATTTCAGTCCCCGACTCCACCGTGATGGGGCCTCCGATGAGTACGGGCCCTGTCGTGGGAATCGTCGCGCATCCGCCGAGGAGCAGAACCGCGAGAGCGAGCACCGCCCTACGCATCGGTTTCCTCGGCGATCGGCGGCAGTCCGAGTGGTGAAACGGGGTCCACCGCGCCGCCCTGCGGAATCGTCAGTCGGAAACATGCGCCGGCGTTCGGCTCGGACCAGACGTCGATGACACCCCCGTGGAGTTTGGCGTAGCCGAGCGCGATTGCGAGGCCTAACCCCGTTCCTCCGGATTGGCGTTGTCGTGAGGGGTCGGCGCGCCAGAATCGGTCGAACACACGCTCGGCATCGGCCGGGGTCATCCCGACGCCGTGGTCGCGAACGGCGAACGACACCGCGGACGACGTTGAATCGACCCACACTTCGATGGGGCCTCCTTCTCCGTGATCGAGGGCGTTCGACAGGAAGTTGTTCACAATCCGCCGAACTCGACGCGAATCGAGGTCAACGGGTTTGTGGCCGCCCGGTGCGAAGAGAGTGATTGTTGAACCCTGCGCACGAGCGAGAGTCGTCATTTGATCGATACACGATTGGGCAAGTGCCGCCGGCGCAACCGGCTCAAGTTCTAGTTCTGCGGCACCGGCGTCGTAGCGGGATAGTTCAATGAGTTCCGCGAGCAACTCTTCGAAGGTTTCAATTTGTCGATTGAGCAACTCGGCGGCGCGAGCCGAATCTTTGTCGAACGTTTTGCGCTGCTTGAAGAGCATGCTGCCCGCGAGTTTGATGGTCGTCAGCGGGGTCCGAAGTTCGTGCGAAACATCAGAGACAAACTGTTGTTGAAGAGTGGAGAGGGTTGCGAGCCGGTTGATCTGACCAGAGATTGATTCCGCCATTCGGTTGAAGGATCCGGCCAGCTTGGCTGAGACATCGGTACCTTCCACGTTGATTCGTTCGTCGAGGTTACCGTCGGCAAAACGTTCGGCGGTCGCCGCGGTGGTCATGATGGGTTGAATTGAACGGGTCGTCACAAGCCACACAATGAGTCCCGTGATGGCGACGAAGAAAAGTCCGCCCGTGGCGAGAGCGCTTTGCACGAAGGCGAGGTTCCCCGCGACGTCCGCCAAGTTGTAGACCAACACGAGGTCGTATCGACCCGCCGTCGGGACGTCGATGTTGGTTCCGGTGACAATTCCCGGCGACCCGCCAGGAACCTCGACTGATTGGTAGTGAACGTTCGCCCGATCCTCGTGCACCGCTCCTCGAAGCGCATCGCTCACGACCGTCAAGGGGAACCCCACCGACGAGGTGCTCGTCATCACCTGGTCGGTGTCCTGCCCTGGTGCTCGCAAGATTGCAAATCCGATGAGTCCGGGGGAATTCGTCGTCGCTCGGATTGTTGCTTGCGCAGCGGAATTCACCCCTTCGACGTCGATGAAACCCTGGGCGTTGATTGCGCCGTCGAATTGGGCTTGGACACTGCCCGAGACTGATTGAGTCTCGGAAATCACTTCGTTGCGACGGGACTCGAACAGATTTCGTTCGATTGTGTAGGACAAGAATCCCCCGATGGCAACGACGGCAACGAGCGAAAGTCCAAGTGAAACCGCGGTCATGCGCAGGCGAAGAGATCCGACCCACGCTCCCCGAGTTTGTCGGACAATTCGGGCGAAAAATCTCATGCGGACGTTATTTCACCCGCGCGATAGCCGACGCCGCGAACGGTGAGGACAATCTTCGGGTCGTCGACGTCGCGTTCGACCTTGGAACGCAGCCGTTGCACGTGCACGTTGACCAACCTCGTGTCTGCCTTGTACTGATAACCCCACACTTGTTCCAGGAGCGCTTCCCGCGAGAACACCTCGGTTGGACGGGACGCGAGCGTGTGTAGCAACTCGAATTCGAGAGGCGTGAGTGAGATGGGCACACCATCGCGCGAAACGACGTGACCGCGCAGGTCGATCACGATGTCTCCGACTCCCAGTGAACTGGACGAGGTGGGAAGAGGGCGTCTCATGCACGCGCGAATTCGAGCGCTGAGGATTTGCTCGTTGAAGGGTTTTTCGACATAGTCATCCGCGCCCGCTTCGAGTCCGTGGATGATGTCCTGCGGGTCGGTTCGCGCGGTCAACATGATGATGGGTGTTCCCGAATAATCGCGAATCGAGCGGCACACCGCAATTCCGTCAATCCCTGGCAGGTTGAGGTCGAGCAGGACAAGGTGCGGCTGGTACTCGTCAAAGAATTCCAGCGCTTGCGGTCCGCTGGTGGCGACGCGCGTGTCGTACCCTTCTGCGCGTAAGAACAGTTCGAGGACTTCACCGATGCTGGGGTCGTCATCGACGATCAAGATGCGTGCGAGCATGACAACTCCTTCCTCTCGGTTGTGTCTATTGTGCTAACTCTGACGAATTATTGCGAGCGCTTCATCGCGAACAGATGCCATGAGCTCTGCGGTGCCACCTTCGACATTGAGTCTCAGAAGCGGTTCGGTGTTGGAGGGCCGAACGTTGAACCACCAAAAATCTCGGGCCTCGCCGGCGACGGGCGGAAGAGCCGTGTCGTCGATTGTCCCTCCTGACACGGTGAGCCCGTCGAGCGCGTCAAACGCTCCGCGGCCCTGGAATGCGTCCCGAATCCGTTCCAACGCGGCGGGAACATCCGTCACAGTCGAGTTGATTTCCCCACTTTGTGCGTACGGAGAGTATCGCGCCGAAATACTCGACAAGGGCCCTTCGTGGGAACCAAATTCAGCCAGGACGTGCATCGCAGCAAGCATGCCGTTGTCGGCTCCCCAGAAATCCCGAAAATAATAGTGAGCGGAGTGCTCGCCACCGAACACCGCACCGCTCTCGCGCATAATGTCTTTGATGAGTGAGTGCCCAACATTCGTGCGAATCGGTTTTGCCCCAGCGCCACGAATCACCTCGGGAACGATCATCGAGGTGATCAGATTGTGCAACACCGTGATCGACGAATCGCCCGCGGCGCGAACTCGATTGATCTCACGCAGCGCGACAATTGCCGCAACGGCGCTCGGCGAAACAGGGTCACCGTTCTCGTCGACCACGAAGCACCGATCCGCATCGCCATCAAACGCGAGCCCGATGTCGGCCTTGTGCGCGACTACGGCTTTTTGCAAATCGACCAGGTTAGCGGGCTCGAGTGGGTTTGCTTCATGGTTGGGGAAGGT
Source organism: Microbacteriaceae bacterium (assembly GCA_044353905.1). GTDB lineage: Bacteria > Actinomycetota > Actinomycetes > Actinomycetales > Microbacteriaceae > MWH-TA3. Next base: position 6,795 of record JBILBA010000027.1, read on the forward strand.
GCCGTCCAACTCGAAATAGAGCGGAATGATTTCGAGGGGTAACTCGGGGAGACCCGCGGACGTTCCCAGCACCGCTGGAACAGTCAATCCGCCCATTCCGTTTCCCGCATCGACAACAACCTTCAACGGTCGGATGGGCGAGAGATCAACGAGTGTTCGAAGGTACGCCGCGTATTCGGCAAGGACGTCGTGGGTTGAGGACTGCCCGGGTTCTGCCACGGTCGCGATTCCGGATTCCAGATACGCCGCGGCCCGATCGCGAATTGCCGCGAGTCCAGTGTCCAGGCTGATTCCTTGAGCGCCAGCTCGCGAAAACTTGATGCCGTTGTATGCGGCGGGGTTGTGCGACGCCGTGAACATCGCGGCGGGGGCGTCCCACGAACCAGAAGCGAAATAGGACTCGTCCGTCGAGCAGAGCCCCAGATTCGTGACGTTCGCGCCGCGGGACGTAGCCCCACGAATGAACGCGGCCGCGAAACCAGGAGACGAGTCGCGCATATCGTGCCCGACAACGACGGTGCTGCCCGCTGCACCGACCTCGTCAACGAAACCCGCAGCGAGCGCCTCGACAACATCGTCCGTCAATTCGGAACCCACAAGTCCGCGTACGTCATAAGTTTTGACGAACCGGGTCAAATCGACAGTCATTCGTTACCTTCCATCGGTCTGTTCACGATACCGCACGAGGTTCCACCGCGCCGAGGTGGCGAATAGGCTGGATTCATGTCCGGATCACGTACAACCCGAAATCGTCACGGTCGGCAAATCCGTTCCGATGTGCGAGGCATTGCGGCGATTGGAACGGGCGGCCGAAACACGAGTTTCGCGGAAATCGCGAAGGACGTCGTCAACTATCTGTGCGACGTTCAACCGACGTTGATGCACGAAATCCAAGTCGAGATGACTCTGTTACCCAGCGCGGAACGAGCCGACGGGGTACCTCGTCGGTGGACGGCAATTCGAAGCGAACGCCGAGTAATCCTCTATCGGCTTCCCATCGAACGCGGCTCCAAACTTCACCGCGAGGACGATTGGCACCGACGCAACAACATCGAAACGATTGTTATCGAGGCGATTGCCGACCTCATCGATATCGATCCTTACGAACTAGCTCCGAACCGCTATTTTCCTCACGCCTAGCCGTGGACAATAACGACACTGCCCGCGCCCGTGGGTGCCGTCAAGCCGCGTAGCGTCGCGATTCCATCCTTAGTCGACACGAATACCGTGTTCGATATCGGTGAGTTCGACACCACAATCAGAATCCCCTGCCCCACGGGTTTCAGCAGGGAGCCATTTGCGGGAACGACAAGTTCCAGGCTCAGGTCTCCGTTCACGACCGTGACGGTGGCGTCGGTCGACTCGAAATTTGTCAGTCCGAGTGACGCGCCACCGGGCACCAGCATCGATGCGATACCGGTTTGCGCGGGTGCGGCACTGGCCCAGGCAATGTCTGTTATTCCGGTCCCCGCATCGTGAAAGCCGACCCGAGCCGCCGCGACGATTGGCTGGTCTGACTCAACCGAGACCGCCCAATCGCCTGCGCTCAATTCGGTTATCGGAATGTCAAAAGTTGAGCCGGCTGGAATGGACGCCGTGACGACCTGGGAGTCCCCCTCGGCGTAGGGGTCAAGTGTGATGGTGATTGTTGCGTCGGTTTCGCCCGGCGCGAGAAAGCGCAGTGAGGCAACGACATCGTTGTACGACGGATCGACCAGAAGCGGACCGATCGATTCCTCGGACGGAACGCGAAGCGCGGGGAACGAGACCGATGTGGTCGGCGCTGCGACGGGACCGATGCGATCCAGTCCCCCCGGCACGAGCCCTCTGACGACAGTGGTTTGGAGAGTCGCCCACACAGCCGCTCCGCTACTCACGAGATGTATGGCGGGGGACGCATCGTCGGGGGCGAAACCCGCGAGGGAATAGGACCGTTGCGATTTCGCTGGGACGACAATCCCTTGAGAACCCGGTGCGTCCACTTTTCCCGTCGAACCCCAAATCTCGAGATCGATTCGTGCTTCGACGTCACTCCCGTTGGAAATCGTGACGATGGAGTCCCGACCTGTCGTCGTGCTGCCGCCGATCAGCCACTGGTCATTCAGTGGATCACCACATTCTGTTGCGAGATAGCCGGCGGCGAATTCAGAACTGACGGAATCGTATTCGATTGCCGCAACGCGGAGCGGATCACCCGAATTGGTGACGACGGAACCGTTCGTCGTCGAATCCATCGTGAGTTCTGCCGTGACGTCCCCACCGAACAGGACCCGAGTCGTGTCACTGATCCCCGAGATCGTCGCTGAATCCCCGACATATCCGACAACGTCGCCCGAACACAGAATGCTCCGCGTAACAGACTCGGGCGACACCACGGTTGTCAGAGGCGCGATTCCGGTCGACAGCGGGGTCGGAATAAAGGCAACCGCATACGCCGAGAATCCCAGTGCGCCGAGGCCGGCCGCACCGACCGTGATCTTGCTAAGAATGCTCATCGTCAACCTCTTCTGTCACGGGCGCGAGGTCGTCCATCACCGGACGGCGGCGTGGCAACGACGTTGGGACCGCGGCGATGAGCGCCACAAGCCCGACGAAACCAAGAATCACGCGATACGCCAGGTCCGGGTCACGGTTCACCGGCGTGGTGTCGATCGCTTCATTGACGCGCCAGAGAATCCCCCGGTCAGTCACTCCGACCGAGGTGATTCCGGCGTGCGAGGCGATTGCGGAAACCTCGGGCGCGGTCGGCAAGGCCTCGAGCACGATAAATCGGATCCCCGCTTCAGAAACTGCCGCGGCAACATCGAAGCCACTCTCGACCACGAGGTTAGCGGCCAGTTCGGCGATTGCCTGCTCGTTTTCCGCCAACACCGCTCGCGTTGCCGCCGCGGCGGTCCAATCAACGAGAGTCACTCCCGAATCTCGTTGTAACTCGCTACGGATGCCCTCGGTCGTCGGGGTCAGAATGAGAGTTGCGCCGCCCGGGTGAGCAGTGGATTCGGCCTCTACATAGGCCGGGAGGGTCCTTACCGTTGTTTGGCTGACGAGCGCGAGTCCCGCGGCGACGGCGGTGAGTGGGACGAAACCTACCGCTGCGATCACGGCGACCGCGATTGGAGCGAGGAAACCGGCGGCGAAGCGAATCGCGCTGATTGTGACGGCCGCACCACCGAGAAGCCCGAACCACACCACGTCGTAGAGGGGTCCGGGGAACAACCCGACCGGTTGCCCGTCAGCCGTGGCCAGAGTGAGCGAACCCAGTCCCGCCCAGGTCACGAGTGCGGTCGCCCCCAGAATCAAGAGAGCGCCAACGCGCGGGTTGTCCGCAACCACCACCGCGATTACCGTCAGTGCGAGACACACGATGACCACGACAAAGGCTGCGAGAGTGGCAATCTCGGTCTCGACGCCGGGGAAACTCGGCGTCGTCGGCCACAGCGTGAGTGACATGAGTCCGTGTGGCGCTGCTGTCGGGAAGGGCACGCCGCGGTCCGCGAAGTACGCAATCGGGTTCGTGATGGACGCGATGATTCGCGGCCACTCGAACGCCAACGCCGGCGCCAGCGTGAACAACGCGCCCAGTGAACCGGTAACGGCACGAATCACAATGGCGACAACGATGACGGGCGCGAGGGCCGGAACCGAAACCCACACAATCGCAGCGAGAATCGACGCCCAGCCGAGCGAAAGGACGGTGGACCCAGAGATTGCTCGGGCGAAGAGTGGCAATGCGATGTGTGCGAGTACCGCGGTGATTCGCCCCTCAGAGATCGCGCCGTGCAGCGTGGGCAGAAGCGCCCAGCCCGCGCCGACCACGATTGCGGCGCGCGAGTTGGTCGTCAGTATTCCGGATCCGACATAACCCGCGACGAACGACATCGGCACCGCGAGAGTGAACAGTGTCACGACCACGAGATTGGGGTTCCACCACGTGAGAGAACCCAGAATTCCCATCAGCGCCGCGAATCCGTCGGGGGCTGCGGTGATTCCGCCCGCGACGTCACTCCAGGTTGCGCCGATTGCATCGAACGCTTCGGTGACGGAAGCGGGCATCGGAACCAACGCTCCTCCGGACAGTGCGGTGGCCCCCAGGAAACGGCCGCCCAGAACAAACCCGAGCACCGTGGCGAACGCGGTCAACCACATCGCGGTCGCACGGAACTCAAGACGAGGAGTGTCGTCGGCCGCTTCCCGAATCGCACGTTCCTCGTCCCGCTGCATCGCTCGACGGTGTCGAAGGTCGGACGGCGACACGAACAGACGGGCGCCGTCCACACGATTCGTCGACGTCGCCCGATACGCGCGACGCGATCGAGCGATTGAGCCGACGTCGAGAGCACCCGAAACCGCCCCTCGCCATTCACCGAAGGGGTTCGCGCGCTTGCGAACGAAACGCCCACAACCTCGAAGCAATGACCCACAAATCAACCCGAGCGCGAGAAACGGTTGGGCCGCGGGTGGTCCGTAAACCAACACCCTGTGGGCGCGAGCACGTGCTTCTTCACGTTCTTCTTGCGAGTCGGTGACCACCCCCGCGAGCGCTTCGAAGGACGTGGCGGCCGTGTCAATCACCGCAGCCGGTGCCACCTCGACGAGCCAGCCGGCACTTCGGGCCCGATAACAGAAATCCAGTGCTCCGCCCAGGGCTGGGAGGGCTGGATCAAAACCGTTCAACGCAGTCCACACCGAACGGCGAACGAGCATGCCGGCCTCTCCGACCGCGAGGACGTCACTGGTTCGGTCGAATTGAGCCTGGTCCAGTTCTCGTCCGGCGATCTGCACCGCGTAACCCGATCGGGTCATGGATTCGCCCATTTCCCGGATCGTGACCGGAGAGTCCGCGTCCATCTGTTTTGGGCCGACCACACCGACGGACGGTGACGTGTCGAGAATCGATGCAAGCGCGGCGAATGCGCCCGGTCGGACACTGGTGTCGTCACGAAGAATCCAGATGGTTTCGGCAGTGGAGTCCATCACGGCGCGATCCACAGCGTGAGACAGCGAGAGAGTCGATGACCCGACGATTTCACTCTGTCCGTTGAGGGAAACGGAATCGCCGGTGAGGTTAACCACCGTCACTGTGCCGGGAACCTTGTCCGCAGCCAGCGCCGCCAGTGTCTTCGAGAGTCGTTCGGGGTGCCGACGTGTCACCACGACAACCGCGAGTGAGTCGCGAATCACCGAACCGACTCCTCAGGCCTTAAGCGCGGCGGCGGTATTTGCGGCGCTCGCGCTCCGACAGTCCACCCCAGATACCGAACCGCTCGTCATTGGCGAGAGCGTATTCGAGGCACTCCGTTTTCACGGTGCATTCCGCGCAAATTCGTTTTGCGTCGCGGGTGGATCCGCCCTTCTCAGGGAAAAAGGCTTCGGGATCAGTCTGGGTGCAGAGCGCATCGGCTTGCCACGAGAGCGGGTTGTCGTCGCCGACGGCATTGCCGGTTCCGATGACTCCCAGTCGAAGTGGATCGATCGCCCAGTCTCCGGGGACGTCATTGCGATATTCAGTCATGACGGGATTTCCTCCAATTGGGTGTTCAAGACACCTAATTACACCGTTGTTATTCCCAATAGTCAAGTTACGATTTGGGGAAATTTCGTGTAGGACGGTGTGCCACGAAAACCCGACCGTGCCCGCTGACCCGGTGCAGCGTCTCTTTCGCGTCAATGAAAACCGAACCGCCCCGTGCAAGACCGTATTCAGCGTCGGTGTGCAGCACGGGATCCCCCTCCACCGCAATCGCGATAGCAGGCCCGGTTATCGCGACGCGAACATCGGCGTCTGCCTTGATCTCGGTCAGGATGAAATCGTCAAGGCCCGGATCGAATGCCCGCACGCCCTTCGACTCCGTCGCGATGAGTCGTGGCTCGTCGAGTTCGCGAAAATCGAGAATGGCCAAAAGCTCGGCGACATCGATGTGTTTTGCCGTGAGGCCGCCGCGCAGCACATTGTCACTCGCGGCCATCACCTCGATTCCGAGACCGTGGAGGTAGGCGTGAATGTTTCCCGCCGGCAAGAACAGCGCCTCGCCTGGGCGCAACACCACGTGGTTCAGCAACAACGAGAGCGCCACTCCGGGATCGGCGGGGAAATGATTCGACAACATCCGCGCCGTCTCGAGGGCATCGTCGATGACCGCGTCAGTCGTCGCACGGATGCCCGCCGATAACGCCCCGACGAGTTCGTTTACCCCGGCACCGCGAGTCAGAATCCACTCAACCGCGGAGTCAAGTCCTGTGGACACGGCGCGTGCCAATTCAAACGAACCGGGGACGTCCTGACGGACGAGCTCGGTGATGATGGCGGTGCGCTGGCCACTCGACCGAAACCCACACAACGCGGAAAAGTCGGTGAGCGCGACAAGCACTTCGGGTTTGTGATTGGCGTCTCGGTAGTTTCGATTCGGAGCATCGGGAGCGAGCCCCGCCGCGTTCTCGAGGGCAAACCCCCGCTCTGCTTGTGAACGGGTCGGATGTGCCTGAATGGACAGTGGCAAATCCGCCGCCAAAATCTTGAGAAGGAACGGCAGCGGCCCGGTTCCAAAGCGCTCAGGGTGCGACTCTCCCCACTCGATGAGCGACTGACCCGTCTCTTTGACGCGAGCGGGGCATGCCGGGTGGTCACCGAGCCAGAGTTCCGCTTCCGGTGCGCCCGACGGGGTTGAACCGAGCAGATTCGAAATCGCCGAGGTCGAACCCCACGCATAGTCACGCGGGGTATTCACAATCTCGAACACTGCAACACCTCCACGTCGCTCACTAGGCTAGTGTCCCGTGGCTCAATTTATTGCGAAGAAACCCGTAATGGTGGCAATCCTTACACTTCTTTTCGCTGGAGATTTCTTTCGTAACGCGCTCACCGTTCCGGTCTGGGCGATCCTCGTCATCCTCGCGACGGTGTGGTCGATCGTCGTCATCATCACCAACCGGGTGACCTGGCGAGCGCTGCCAACACCGCTGCTCGCACTTCTGGTCTGGTGGGCTGTGAGTCTCGTCTGGTCCCCGTATGCGGGAACTTCCCTGCTGATGTTGGTCAGTGCGCTGATGGGGGTCCTCTTCGC
>JBILBA010000056.1:0-3412 GCA_044353905.1 Microbacteriaceae bacterium
AGTTCACGCAGGTTGTTGCCGGCGGGCTAACTGATACTGCCGGATACGCAGCCGCCAAGAAAGCACTGGAACTTGCTCCAACCGCACTGGTTGTTGCTAACGACTTTGCTGCGGTTGGTGCAATTGCCGCAATTGAAGAATCCGGTCTTCAGGTTCCAGAAGATATCTCAGTAGTTGGTTATGACGGCATCAGACTCGGTGGATTGCGAAGTGTGAACCTAACCTCGGTAGCCCAGCCCCTTGCCGAGCTTGGCAAGCTTGCCGCCAAAAGAATCATGGAGCGAATTGAAAAACCAAATTCCAAGTCTCAGCAGATAAGAGTTACTTCTGAGCTTGTGGTTCGTGGAACCACCCGAGCTATCTAGCTAGCTGGGTTTTGCTTAGTCCAGGTTCTAAAAAACTCTAAGCTCTCTGGGTTCGCCAGCGTTGAGCTATCTCTTTCAGGTTTTGAAGAAACAATGTCTGAAACCGCAAGCTCGTTGAGTTTGCCGTTTCTAGTCCTTGGAAGATCAGGAGCCTTAGCAATCACGTCCGGCACATGCCTCGGGCTGGCCTGGGTTCTCAAGGTGGAGCGGATTTCCTGAGCCAGTTCTCCTGTTAGCTCACCTTCACAAACCACAAACAGCACAACCCTGGTGTCGTTGCCTGCCGGTTGGGCTACCGCTAGTGCTCCCGTGATGCCAGCAACAGTGAGCACAACCCGGTAAATCTCAGCGGTTCCGATGCGAACACCCTTGGAGTTCAAGGTGGCGTCTAGCCTTCCTAGGATTTCAAAGCCGCCAGTTGCTGTCCTTCTGGCGTGATCACCGTGAGCCCAGATGCCTTCGAAGCGATCAAAGTAAGCGGCTTGAATTTTGCTGCCGTTATCGTCCCCCCAGAATCCAAGTGGAACGGTTGGAAAAGGAGTTCGGCAAACCAGTTCGCCGTCTTCTAGTGGATCGGCTTCTGTGCCGTCGGCTCTAAGCACAACGACATCAAGCCCTAGAGCTGGACCTTGGATTTCACCGCGTGGGACCTTCTCTGTTGGAACGCCAAGTACCAGGCAGCCACAAAGATCTGTTCCTCCCGCAATTGAAACTACCGACACGTCGCTACCAACAGATTCCTCAACCCAATCAAAGCCGGAGGCTGCAAGCGGGGAACCGGTGGAGGCAATAGTTCTAAGTGAACTTAGTTCATACTTTTGCTTGAGGACAAGATTCTGCTGACGCCAAACATCAATTAGCGCAGCTGAGACACCAAGAAAGCTGAGCTTCTCATCGCTTGCGATCTGCCAAAGACGTTCTACATCGGGATACCCTGGGCTGCCATCGACCAGCACGATGGTTGCTCCGCGGCCCAATCCAAAGACCAACCAGTTCCACATCATCCAGCCACAGGTAGTTGAATAAAGCACTCGATCTGATTCATTGATGTCCATGTGATAGCCCTGCTCAGATAGGACCTTCAACAGAACTCCAGAAGCCGAGTGAATAATGCACTTAGGCTTTCCGGTTGTTCCACTCGAAAACAGTATGAAACCCGGCTGATCAAAGCCAAACAATTCCGGATTGAACTCAGCTCCGCCGTGCGGAGCTAGCCAAGCTTCGAAGCTGTCCTTGCCTTCTGCCCCAACAACCACCAGGGTCTTTGCTGTTGGTAGCTCTTTGACTACCTGTTCCAATTTGTCCAGCAATGAGTGCTGCTTGCCGCCATATGAATAGGTAGATGCTGCAAGCAAGAACACTGGCTCTATCTGACCAAAGCGATCAACTAGCGCTGCTGGTCCAAAGTCAGTTGAGGCGGTACTAACAACTGCACCAATAGATAGGGCACCAAGAGCAAAGATTACGCTCTCAACAGAGTTAGTCATCCAGGCTGCCACCCGGTCGTTTTGCTTTACTCCTGATGCCTTCAAAGCAGCAGCGCAAGCTGCAACTTCTTGTTTTAGCGCACCACGAGTAAGAGAAACCCTTGGCCCAGCTTCTGAGTAAGCAACTAAGACTTCTTTGGTTGGGTCCCCTGCCAGCAGGGTGTTTACAACATTCAACTTGGCTTCTGGAAACCATCTAGTGCCTGCAAAGCCTGAGCCTGAGAACTCAATGGTTCCGCTATCGCCAACAATCCCTAGGTCCTGCCAAGCCTGAGTCCAGAATTTACCTGGGTTTGCTACCGACCAGCTGTGTAGCTCACGAAAGTTCTCACAGCCAGCTTTGGCAATCAGGGTTTGCATCAACACCCGTTCAGCGTAGCCCGAATACTTAGCCAGTTCCAACAAAGCAAAAACCCCCGCCTAGGGCGAGGGTTTTTGAGAAAGCTTGCTTATCTAGCGGCCTTGCCTTCTTCGTAGTCGTCAGAGTTTTTCAACCATGAGAAAAGCTTTCTTAGCTTTCTTCCAACTTCTTCGATTGGGTGAGCTTCGCCCTTGGCGCGTAGCGCTAGGAATTCTGGGCCTCCGGCGTCCTGGTCGGCAACGAATCTCTTCGCAAAGGTTCCATCCTGAATATCAGTGAGTACTTCTTTCATGCGAACCTTGACCTCTGGGCCAATAACGCGTGGCCCTGAGATGTAATCGCCGTACTCAGCGGTGTCTGAAACGCTCCAGCGCTGCTTGGCAATTCCACCTTCATACATCAGATCAACAATTAGCTTTAGTTCGTGTAGGACCTCGAAGTAAGCAACCTCTGGCTGGTAACCAGCTTCAGTTAGGGTCTCGAAACCATACTGAACCAACTGGGATGCTCCACCACAAAGGACTGCTTGCTCACCGAATAGGTCTGTCTCCGCTTCTTCGGCGAAGGTGGTCTTGATAGTTCCAGCACGGGTACCACCAATGGCCTTGGAGTAACTTAGCGCTAGTTCCATTGCCTTGCCGCTGGCGTCTTGCTCAACTGCAACTAGGTTTGGAACTCCTCGGCCATCTGCGTATTCGCGACGAACGATATGTCCTGGTCCCTTTGGTGCAACTAGGAAAACATCGATGCCAGCTGCTGGCTTGATGTAACCAAAGCGAATGGCAAAACCGTGACCAAAGACAAGTGCGTTACCTTCTTGAAGGTTTGGCGCGATTGACTCGGTGTATAGATCGCGCTGTTTTGGATCTGGCGCCAAGATAACAATTACATCTGCCCACTTTGCCGCTTCGGCAGGAGTTAGAACCTTGAGGCCCTGCTCTTCGGCCTTGGCTTTAGACTTTGAACCCTCCTGCAGACCAACAACTACGTCCACGCCTGAGTCTTTTAGGTTCAGTGAGTGAGCGTGACCTTGAGAACCGAAGCCAATAACGGCAACTTTGCGTCCCTGGATAATTGCTAGATCGGCATCCTTGTCGTAAAAGATCTCTGCCATGTTATTTCTCCTTTATTTGGTTGATTACAGTTTTGAAAATCTTGGTATTACTTCGAAACGTTGTCGCTAATTGACTTAGAGCCTC
>JBILBA010000028.1:0-11704 GCA_044353905.1 Microbacteriaceae bacterium
GTTTGATGAGGACGAGAGTGTCCTGAAGTTCGGTCATTGTTGTTCCTTTCGACGGTCAAGTTGTTGTCCCTTGACGAGGCAATACGTGAAAAAGATGATGCACACGAGCCACGCCGCGCCCCACATTGGCTCGGTGACGACGGGCAATGCCAGGAGTGCTTGCGACGCGTACACGATCGGGTGAAGTCCGCGACGGAGAGTCGCTTGGGCTATGGCAAGCATGGCGATCAAGACGACCGCACTGACGAGCACCTCGAGCCACTGCTGCTTGTGGAGCCCCGCCATCGCAATCGCACCAAACACGATGGTGGCCATCTCGACGCCGAACGCGACGCTCAGCAGTGATTCGGTTGCGCTGCGCTGTCGGCGTTCGCTCATGTCCAGTTCTCCGTTCGGGCGAGGGTGATGGTGTCACCCACGAGAGTGATACTTCCCGTGACCATAATCGCATCTGACGGGCCGCACATCGACGAGGCAGTCTCGAGTGCCGCGGTGAGTGTCGGTTCCGCGCTCACCCGGTCAGCACCGACCAGTGCCGCGACAATGTCGGACAGGTCGTTCGCTTGCATCGCGCGATCCGAACCGGATTGCGTGCAGATGAATCCCGCGACGACTGGGTCTAGGGCCTCGATAATGCCGCGGGCGTCCTTGTCATCCAGGACCCCAATCACGCACCACACCTTGTCGAACGGAAGGACGTCGCGAATCGCGGCGGCGAGTGCGAGTGCGCCGTGTGGATTGTGGGCGGCGTCAACAATGATGGGTGGGTTCGCGGCAAGGTACTGAAGTCGACCGGGGCTCGTGACGTTCCCCAGCGCGATACTGAGAATCTCGTCGGGGATTGGCCGCGATCCGTTTCCGAATAGCGATTCCACTGCGGCGATGGCCAAAGTTGCGTTGTGAGCCTGGTGACGACCGTGCAACGTGACCGGAACGTCGCGATAGGCCGCGGCTCGACCGCGGATTTGCATCACTTGCCCACCAACAGCGGAAACGCTCGACATCAGTTCGAAGGCCTCGCCCTCGACGACAAGTTCGCCCTCCATCATCTCGGCGGCCGCGACGATTTCCGCCATCGCATCGGGTTCTTGCACCGCGGTGACCACGATGCTGCCCGGCTTGATGATTCCCGCTTTGGTGCGGGCGATGTCGGTGATGGTGTTCCCGAGGAATTCCGCGTGGTCGATTCCGATGGGTGCAAAGACCGCAACATCGGCATCGGCGACGTTCGTTGAATCCCATGCACCGCCCATTCCGACCTCGAGGATGGCGACATCGACCGGAGCGTCGGCGAAAGCCGCGAGCGTGAGAATCGTGAGCGTTTCGAAATAGGTCAGCGGAACTTCGCCGTCGGTGACCAGGTCTTCGTCGACCATGTTGATGTATGGCTCGACGTCGCGCCAGTTCTCGACGAACTTTTCGTCGCTAATGGGTTCACCGTCGATCATGATGCGTTCGGTGACAAAACGCAGGTGCGGGCTCGTCATCAGGCCGGTGCGAAGTCCGTGAGCGCGGCACAGCGCTTCAATCATGCGCGAGGTCGACGTCTTGCCGTTCGTTCCGGTGACGTGGACAATCGCATAGGACTGTTGGGGATTTCCCAGGTATTCGACTGCTTTTCGAGTCGCATGAAGTCGCGGTTGAGGGGCGCGTTCGCCGATTCGCGCGACGAGCGACTCGAAGATTGTCGCGACCTCGGCGCGGAAGTCGGTCACGCCTTTTCCAGTCCGACGCGAATGCGTGCGTCGTCGCCGACCTCGGTGGTTCCCGAAGCGCCTTCAACGAACTCGAGTTCGACCGCGAGAGTCTCGCCGGCCATGAGTTCCTGATGTGTGCGCATCGCGGCGATCGTGCCAGCATCGCTTTCCAGCTCGAGGCGAATTCGATCGCTTACGTCGAGCCCCGCATCTTTTCGTGCCTGCTGGACCGCTCGAACGACATCCCGAGCAAGACCTTCGGCCGCAAGTTCGGGAGTCACGACGGTGTCGAGAACAACGAACCCGGCGTTACCGAGGAACGAGACCGCGACCGTCTCGTCCGCAACATCGAGAACGAGGTCGTATTCGCCCGCCTCGAGCGCGATTCCGCCCGCGATGACGACATCGCCGTCGACCGACCAATCCCCCGCCTTCGTTGCGGCGATGACCTGCTGAACCTGCCCGCCGATGCGCGGGCCGAGCGTCCGTGAGTTGACCGAGAGTCGGCGTGTAATTCCGTATTCGCCGATTGATTCCTCACGGAGTTCGACAACCGAGACGGTCTTGACATTGATTTCGTCGCGCAGGATGTCGGTGAATTCGGGAATCGTCGGTGCTGCGGGGACGACGACCGTCAGGGTCGCCAACGGAAGGCGGACGCGCAGTCCCTTCGATTTGCGCAACGCGAGTGCTGCCGAGGCGACCTCGCGGACACGATCCATCGCCATGACGAGCGCGTCGTCCGCGGGAAACTCGGTCGCGTCAGGCCAATCGGTCAGGTGAACGCTCTCTCCGCCGGTCAGTCCACGCCAGACCTCTTCCGTCACGAGCGGTGCGAGCGGCGCAGCGATGCGGCACACGGTTTCGAGGACGGTGTAAAGAGTGTCGACGGCATCGCGATCGTTGCCATCCCAGAATCGGTCTCGCGAACGACGGACATACCAGTTGGTCAACACGTCGGCGAAGTCGCGAATCGCCGAGGCCGCCATCGGGCTGTCCAGAGCGTCGAGGTCAGTCGTGACTCTTTCGATGAGCTGGCGAGTCTTGGCTAGTAAATAGCGATCGAGAACGTGGGTCGAGTCGGTTCGGCGAACGGCGTCGACGTCACCCGCATACAGGGTGAAGAAATAGTAGGTACTCCAGAGCGGCAACAGGAACTGGCGAACCGATTCGCGGATGCCCTCCTCGGTGACGACGAGGTTTCCCCCTCGGATGACGCTCGACGACATGAGGAACCAGCGCATCGCGTCGGCGCCATCGCGTTCGAAGACCTCGGACACGTCGGGGTAGTTCCTTAGCGACTTCGACATCTTCTGCCCGTCGTTACCCAGAACGATTCCGTGACTGATGACGTTGGTGAAGGCTGGGCGATCGAACAGTGCGGTCGACAACACGTGCAACGTGTAGAACCAGCCGCGCGTCTGCCCGATGTATTCGACGATGAAGTCGGCCGGGTTGTGCGTGTCAAACCATTCGCGGTTCTCGAACGGATAGTGAACCTGCGCGAACGGCATCGAACCCGAGTCGAACCACACGTCGAGAACGTCGGTGATGCGGCGCATCGTCGATTTGCCGGTCGGGTCGTCCGGGTTCGGGCGCGTCAGTTCGTCGATCGCGGGGCGGTGAAGGTCGGTCGGGCGAACACCGAAGTCGGCCTCGAGCTCGTCGAGTGAACCGTACACATCGATGCGCGGGTACTCCGGGTCGTCACTCTTCCACACCGGAATCGGGCTGCCCCAATAGCGATTGCGCGAGATTGACCAGTCGCGAGCGCCGCTGACCCATTTGCCGAACTGGCCGTCCTTGACGTTGTCGGGCACCCAGTTGATTTCTTGGTTTAGTTCGCCCATGCGGTCGCGGAATTCCGGGACGCGGATAAACCACGACGACACGGCCTTGTAGATGAGCGGGTTGCGGCATCTCCAGCAGTGCGGATACGAGTGGTCGTAGGACTTTTGCTGCATCAGACGGCCGTCGGCCTTGAGTTTCTGGGTCAACGGCTTATTGGCGTCGAACACGTGGAGTCCCACGACGTCGCTGACTTCGGGCAGGAACTTCCCCGAATCGTCAACCGACACGATGACGGGGATTCCCGCCGCGGCACAGATGATCTGGTCGTCCTCACCGTAGGCGGGGGCTTGGTGGACAATTCCGGTGCCCTCACCCGTGGCAACGTACTCAGCGACCAGGATCTGCCAGGCGTTCTCCATGCCTTCCGCATCCGCGTAGTAGTCCCATAAGCGCGTGTAGGTGATTCCGCTCAAGTCTGACCCCACAAAAGTGGCGGTCACGGCCTGGTTTGCCGCCGCTGCATCGTCGTAGCCCAGTTCTTTGGCGTACGCACCGACGGTGTCGGCGGCCAAAAGGAAGTTCTCGCCGTCGGCGACGGCACCGTTAGGTCCCGCGGGAAGCACCGAATACGAAATAGTGGGGCCAACTGCGAGCGCCGCGTTGGTCGGCAGAGTCCACGGTGTTGTCGTCCAGGCGAGTGCGTTGACCCCGACGAGACCGAGCGATTCAGCCTTTGCACCGGTCAGCGGGAATGTGACCGTGACGGATTGGTCTTGGCGCGACTTGTAGACGTCGTCGTCCATGCGCAGTTCGTGGTTCGACAGCGGGGTCTGGTCTCGCCAGCAATAGGGCAGTACTCGGTATCCCTCGTAGGCCAGTCCCTTTTCGTGCAACTGTTTGAACGCCCAGATGACGCTCTCCATGAACGTGATGTCGAGAGTCTTGTAGTCGTTCTCGAAGTCAACCCAGCGCGCTTGGCGGGTAACGTACTCTTCCCATTCCTTGGTGTACTTGAGAACGGACTCTTTCGCGGCCGCGTTGAAGGCTGCGAGCCCCATCTCTTCGATCTGCGACTTGTCGGTGATTCCGAGCTGGCGTTCGGCCTCGAGTTCCGCGGGAAGACCGTGCGTGTCCCACCCGAATCGACGGTGAACCTGTTTGCCGCGCATCGTTTGGTAACGAGGGAACAGATCTTTGGCGTACCCGGTTAGAAGGTGACCGTAGTGCGGCAGACCGTTGGCGAAGGGCGGGCCGTCGTAGAACACCCATTCGTCACAACCTTCGCGGTTGGCGATCGATTTGCGGAACGTGTCGTTGGTTGCCCAGTACGCAAGAACTTCGTGCTCGATTGCGGGGAACGACGGGGACGGTTGAACACCGGTCGTCTCGCGGTGGCGGGGGTACGTCATGGGGGCTCCTCGTGGTTTTTCTCACCGAGGACGAGAATCGCTTCCCGCGGTACCACCCCGTTTGCCCTTTCGGACCACTCGTTGACTGCTGTAACGGGCTTACCCGCGCGGGTCTAGTTGGCCTGGGCCGTTCTTCCGCGGACTCCCCGGTGATGGCCGGCTCAACGTCGTTGTGTCTAGTGTACGCGAACGAGGGCGAGGCGTAGGCTGGATTCAACTCGAAGGAGCAACATGTCCACGATTTCCACCCGCCCCGGTCAGGGGATCGCGCTTGCGATCAGCATTGCGGTGCCGTTCATCATCGGCGGTCTTGGCGCATTGTCGACCGCGGGGAACGTTGACGGATGGTACGCCGAGGCAAACGTCGCACCGTGGACGCCACCCAACTGGGTGTTCGGCCCGGTCTGGTCGGTCCTCTATGTTTTAATCGGGGTGTCGTTCTGGCGTGCATGGCGAATGCCGTCCAGCCCAGCCCGCACCGCCGGTATTCGACTGTTCATTTGGCAGTTGGCGCTCAACGCCATCTGGACGCCGATTTTCTTCTCGGGGTTCCCGCTCATCGGCCAGACTGCCTTCTGGCTCGGCGTGGTCATCATCCTCGTGATGGATGTTCTCGTGTGGATGACGATCGTGAAGTTCAAGGAGGTCGACATCTGGTCGGCCCGCTTGCTGATTCCTTACGAGGCGTGGCTGTTCATCGCGTCGACGCTCAACATTTATCTCGCGCTCTTCAACTAGAAACCCCGCGTGACAATGCGGTGCGATTTGTTACGCCCTCGAACGACGCCGAACAGCGAGCGCAATCAATGACGCCACCAGGCCGATTGCCAATAACCCGGAAGCGCTCGAATCCGCGCCGGTATTCGCAAGGTTTTCGTTTGCTGTCGACGGTGAGTGCTCCCAATTGACAACACGGGTTCGATCGCTGATTCCGGCAAAAACGAACGCATCGGATTCAAGTTCCGTGTCGGACGCCGCATCGGCAATGGCGATGCCGGTCCCCTCTTGCCAGCCACTCATGACTGGGTCGTTGCTCACGCTCGCATCAACGAAATAGACCTTGGCAAGAGCGACGTATTCAACGGTTTCCCCTGGCGCAAGGTCGGGCACGCGATAGTAGAGCTGTGCGAGATTGCCTCCGTTACCATGGCCGCCCGACGTCCATGTGTTTTCGTCGATGTCAACGAGGGGCGAAATTGAACCGGCTTGACCAACTGCATATTTGGCGACATACGTTGTCGTGCTCGTGCCGCCTACACGGTCATCGGTCACCCACACGTAGTTGTCGGCGTCGGTGACAACAGTCGTACCTGTTCCGTAGTCGACTGCGTAATCACCCATGAGCCCGTCGGTGTCGGTGTAGCTCACGATGGTGTTGTCATCTTGGGATGTGTCAAAGGCAATACTGAATATCTGCCCCGCTACTGTCGCGTCATCCGTGTTGGTGATGGTGTAGCGCATCCGAACCGTGTCGCCGGCGGCGAAGAAACGGAATTCGGTGACAAGTGACAACAGGCCGTCCCAAGTGTCAATCGTTTGAGCGTCGCAGGTAAGGACCTGGTCAGCGCCATCTGCGGTTAGATCAGCGGGGGCCGAACATTGCGCATCAGTAAAAGGAACTCCGCCGTCGGAGGTCAGCCTCGCCTGAATGATGTCCCACATTGGCCGGGTGTAATCGTCGTCCACTCGGGCCCTGACGGAGGCCGCATCCATGTCGCGGAATACCCACTTGTTGTTGTTGGGTCCGACAAAAACATCATCGCCGGGCACATACGACGCAGCATGAGCGGGGGCAATCCCGGCGATGGCGCACAGTGCGGCAACCACCGCGATACTCCACAAATAACCCTGCTGTTTCATTCGCATACCTATCGATCGTTAGTCCGTGTTCTGAACCTAGCTGGTTTTGCGTCAATTGAGCCTGTTGTAGATTTGGCGTAGTCAAATGTGAGGCAGCCATACCCGCTGCCGCCGATAGTGAAAGAGGCTCCCATGCCCCGCGAAATCCCCGAAAAACCAGCCCTCGAAGGACTCGAAGCGACCTGGGGTGAGGTGTGGGAACGCGAAGGGACGTACGCGTTCGATCGCGCGAAGGCCGTTTCACTCGGTAAAGACAGCGTTTTCGCGGTGGACACTCCCCCGCCGACCGCCTCGGGTTCGCTGCACATCGGTCACGTCTTTTCTTACACTCACATGGACCTCGCTGCTCGTTATCAGCGCGCCCAGGGCAAAGTCATCTTTTACCCGATGGGGTGGGACGACAACGGACTGCCGACCGAGCGTCGCGTCCAGAACTATTACGGAGTCCGCTGCGACCCGACCCTGCCTTACGACCCGTCCTTTACGCCTCCGCTCGAGGGTGGCGACAACGCATCGTCGAAAGCCGCCGACCAGGTGCCGATTTCGCGCCGAAACTTTGTCGAACTCTGCGAGAAATTGACGGTCGAAGACGAAAAGAAGTTCGAGGAACTCTGGCGGACGCTCGGCCTCTCGGTCGACTGGTCGCAGACGTACCGAACGATTTCGGACGAGTCCCAGCGCACCGCTCAGCGAGCCTTCTTGCGAAACCTGTCGCGGGGCGAGGCCTACCAGGCAGACGCACCGACCCTGTGGGACATCACCTTCCGCACCGCGGTCGCCCAAGCCGAGCTCGAAGACAAAGAGATGCCCGGCGCGTACCACCGAGTGTCGTTCCACCAGCCCGATGGCGGAACCATCGACATCGAGACGACTCGTCCCGAGATGATCCCCGCGTGTGTGGCCCTGGTCGCCAACCCCGACGACGAGCGCTACAAGCCGTTCTTCGGTACGACCGTTCGCACGCCGTTGTTCGGTGTCGAGGTCCCCGTTCTTGCACACCCGCTCGCCCAGATTGACAAGGGAAGCGGAATCGCGATGATCTGTACATTCGGTGACGTCACCGACGTCATCTGGTGGCGTGAACTCAGCCTTCCGACCCGCCCGATGCTCGGGTTCGATGGTCGCGTCATTAGCGAACCGCCCGCCGGCATCGACACCGACGAGCAGCGCGCGGTGTACGCGGAACTGGCCGGGAAAACCGTGTTCTCGGCGAAGGCGCGAATCGTGGAGTTGCTGCAGGAATCCGGCGAGATGATCGGCGACCCCAAGCCCATCACTCACCCCGTCAAGTTCTTCGAAAAGGGCGATAAGCCGCTCGAGATCGTCACGACCCGCCAGTGGTACATCCGCAACGGCGCCAAAGACGAAGACCTTCGCGCGCGTCTGATTGAGCGCGGCCAACAGGTCAACTTCCACCCCGACTTCATGCGGGTTCGTTACGACAACTGGGTCGGCGGGCTCAACGGCGACTGGCTGGTTTCTCGTCAGCGCTTCTTCGGAGTCCCGATTCCCGTGTGGTACCCGCTCGACGCCGAGGGAAACCCCGTCTTCGACTCGGCCATCGTCCCGACCGAGGACCAACTGCCCGTCGACCCGTCGTCGCAGCCAGCTCCGGGGTACGACAACGACCAGCGCGGTGTCGCCGGCGGATTCATCGGCGAGGTCGACGTCATGGACACGTGGGCGACCTCGTCGCTCACCCCGCAGATCGCCGGAAAGTGGGGCGAGGACGACGAATTGTGGAACCTCGTCTTCCCGTATTCACTTCGGTCACAGGGCCAAGACATCATCCGCACGTGGTTGTTCTCGACCGTTTTGCGCGCCGAGCTCGAACACGGTGTTGCGCCGTGGGAACACGCCGGGATCTCGGGGTTCATCGTCGACCCCGACCGAAAGAAGATGTCGAAGTCGAAGGGGAACGTCGTGACCCCGCAGGGAATGCTCGACGAGCACGGTTCGGACGCGGTTCGCTATTGGGCAGCATCCAGCAGGCTCGGAACTGACGCCGCGTTCGACCCCGAGAACCCTAAGCAAATCAAGATCGGCCGACGCCTCGCCATCAAGGTGCTCAACGCGGCGAAGTTCGTCTATTCGTTCCCGCACACCGAAGGCGCACCAATCACCGAGCTGATCGACATCGACCTGCTGAAGCGCCTCGCCGAGGTCGTTCGCATCGCGACCGAGTCGTACGACAAATTCGACCACGCCCGCGCGCTCGAAGTGACCGAACAGTTCTTCTGGACCTTCACGGACGACTACCTCGAGCTCGTCAAGGAACGTGCCTATCGCGACGAGGTCTCACCAGAGCAGGCGTCAGCCGTTGCCGCGCTGCGCCTCGCGATCGACGTGTTCTTGCGTCTGCTTGCTCCCGTCATCCCGTTCGCCACCGAAGAGGTCTGGCGATGGACGCACGATGGCTCGATTCACATCGCGCCGTGGCCGACCGTCGGGGAAATCCCGTTCGAGGGACCCAGCTCGGGGCTTCTCGATTTGTGTGGAGTCGCACTCGTCGGCATTCGCGGAGCCAAGACAGACGCGAAGGCGTCGCAAAAGACGGTGGTCACCAACGCAACCGTCACCGGACCAGCGCTGCTCGCGGAAGCGAAGGCCGACCTCGCTGCGGTCGGACGAATCGTGAACCTCACGCTCGTCGAGTCGACCGAGGTTGCCGTGACCGCCATCGAACTCGAGGAATCCGCCGAATAGTTGACCGCGACGGTCAGAGGACTACAGTGACACCATGACCGTTACCGTTCGACCGATCGAGGCGCGCGACGAATCCGTCTGGCGCGAACTGTTCGTTGCCTATGGAGTCTTTTACGAAACCGAGTTCACCGAACCACAGATTTCGACCGTGTGGGGTTGGCTGATGGACCCGAGCCACCTGACGAAGGCGTGGGTCGCCGAGATTGACGGCGCGGTCGTCGGATTCGGTCACATGCGAACCCACTGGGACACGTTCACCGGCGGTCCGGCCTGGTTCCTCGACGACCTGTACACGTCGTCCGCGGCTCGCGGTCACGGCGCTGGAACTCAGATCATCAACGCCCTGCGGGCTCACGCCGACGCGAACGGCGGTGGAACCATCTCGTGGATCACGGCCGACGACAACGTCACCGCCCAGAGCATCTACGACAAACTCGCGGCCCGTCAAACCTGGGTGACGTACGAGATGGGCAATTAGTTTTCCCCAGCGCCGCCATTCCCGCGGAATATCCAGCGTCGACTCCATCACAATTGCTGAGTGCCACATGTGCCACATGAACCGTTGGGAGAACCTGTTTTCGTCTTCATTGACGAATCAGGCAACTTTGATTTCACCAATCGCGGGACTCGACACTTCGTAGTTTCGGCACACGTCACCAGAACACCGATCGAATGTGGTTCGGGCTTGAGAACTCTGACGTACGAATTCCTTTCGCGCGGACTCATCGATCAGGTTCCATTTCATGCAACAAGCAACACTGTCGGGACAAGAGCACGATTTGTCGACGCACTTTGCTTGACAGCACATTCTTGCCACGTCATTTCATTTGGTATCGATAAATGTCGCCTCGAGAAGCAACTGTGTTCACCGCCGGCATTGCTCGCTTACCTAGCTGCTCTAATGGTCGAGGAACTAGAAAATTCTCTGACATTTCGGGACAAAATCGTCGTGCTTCTGTTCGACACTGCTCTGACGGCAAAGCGGAGGGCGGCGGTTTTGCGTCAGCTCAAAGGCAAACTCAAATCAAGCACACGAACGTTCCGTGTGCTTTTTCGCCCCGTGAAACACGATGTCAATGGTCAAATAGCCGATCATTACGCGTGGGCAACTTTTCGGGCATCAGAATCGCAGGATGATTCATGGCTTCGCAAGTTACCGGGTCCGCATCGAATCCGCTGGTTAAAATGACCATCCCGCCTAGTCTTTCGACATAGCCCAGGGGCTGTTTCAGCGGGATGGAACCTTTAGGTCGATGTTACCAGTCGAACCGGCGCGGCAAGACAAATCAACAGGGGAGTTAGGCCGACTTTTCCTTGGGGATTTTGCGTTCGATCATGGTCGGCGCGGCGCCGGTGTCGACCGATTCCTTTGTGACAATCACCTTGGCGATCAACTCGGTTGACGGAACCTCGAACATGATCGGGCCGAGGACGTCTTCGAGGATCGCGCGGAGCCCACGTGCGCCCGTCCCCCGCTTGACAGCGAGGTCGGCGATTGATTCGAGTGCGTCCTTATCGAAGTCGAGTTCAACACCATCGAGTTCAAACATTCGTTGATACTGCTTGACCAGGGCGTTGCGCGGGCCGGTCAAAATGTCGATGAGCGCGCTGCGGTCGAGGGGCAAAACCGAGGCAATCACGGGAAGACGACCAATGAACTCGGGAATCAAACCGAACTTGTGCAGGTCCTCTGGCTGAACTTCGGCGAACAGGTTCTGCTGTTCGCCCTTGAGCTGCAGAGGCGCACCGAAACCGACGCCGTGACGACCGACGCGCTGCGACACGATTTCGTCGAGGCCCGCGAACGCCCCGGCAACAATGAACAGAACGTTCGTCGTGTCGATCTGGAGGAATTCCTGGTGGGGGTGCTTGCGACCGCCCTGCGGGGGAACGCTCGCGACGGTTCCCTCGAGGATCTTCAAAAGTGCTTGCTGAACGCCCTCGCCCGAGACGTCACGCGTAATCGACGGGTTCTCGGCCTTGCGGGAAATCTTGTCGATCTCGTCGATGTAGATGATGCCCTTCTCGGCGCGCTTGACATCGAAGTCGGCGGCCTGAATCAGCTTCAAGAGAATGTTTTCGACATCTTCACCGACATAACCGGCTTCGGTCAGCGCGGTGGCGTCAGCGACGACGAACGGAACGTTGAGGCGCTTGGCTAGTGTCTGGGCCAGGTACGTCTTGCCACAGCCGGTCGGGCCAATAAGCAAAATGTTCGACTTGGCGATTTCGATTTCGTCC
>JBILBA010000029.1:0-11684 GCA_044353905.1 Microbacteriaceae bacterium
ACCGCACGGTATCGTGGTATTCACACCACACGGCGATGGGATTTCACCGTGTGTTAGCGAGTTGTTAGAGCGGAGTTCACCCTGCTCTGGTTCGTTAAGAGGACTGATTGAGAGGGTAGCCATGCGTGAGATGTTCGATCTGGAATTGGAATTAGTCCAAGAGCGAATCGTTGAGATTGCTGACAGTGTGTTCAGCATCGTCACGGATGCCTCGATGGCCTTCTTGGAAGCGGACGTTAAGGCAGCGGATCGAGCCCTCGTTGGCGCAGAGGTTGTCAGCGAAAAGGCGTTATCGCTGGACGAACTCGTCATTCGCACGCTCGCCCTCCATGCACCCGTTGCACGGGATCTGCGGATTTTGGTTTCAACTCTTCGCATTTCGGCATCACTCGAACGAATGGCCGCACTTGCGTCGCACATCGCGACCATTGCGCGGTTCCGCTTCCCGGATTCTGCTGTGCCGGAAGCCTTGTCTGACACCTTTGAAGAAATGGCGCGGCTCGATATTCGGTTGTGCAAGAAACTCGTCAAACTCCTCAAAAACACGTCGGTCGACCTCGCTCGCTCGATTCAGGCCGCGGACGAACGAGTTGACGAGCTTCACCGCGAGGTGTTTGAAATCGTCCTTGACAAGAAGTGGAAAGAGAAAGCCGTTCAGACGGTCGACGTGACGCTCGCGAGTCGATACTTCGAGCGCATCGCTGATCACGTTGTCGATATCTCGTCAAAGGTCAGCTACCTGACCACTGCCGACTGGTCGGACAACGACCTCGACGACTAGCGCGTTGTCAGCGCCTCGAACTCGGGGTGCCGGCGAATCACGACGGGGATGAACGGGCACACTCCGACAATTCGATGTTCGGTGTTGTCGCGGAACCACTCGAGCACGGAAACCACGAGGTCCGTGCCAGCACCCGTGTTGCGCATGGTCGGAAGGACCTCTGTGTGGAACAGGCGGGCTACGCCGTCCGTGACCTCGAAATCCACCCATCCGACGGCAACGCCATCACGCAGACCGGTGATGCGTTCCTCTTCAACCTGTAACTCCATCACTCCTCCTAGAGCGCCACGGTGGCCGCGTCGGCCGGCGAGATGTTTTTTCCGACGGTCGAGTGAGGCACGACGGTAAGCATACGCCCGATAATCTTGAGGCATGACTCTCGCACGGGCACTCCCTCTTCTTCTTGCCTTTATCCTCGCGGGTTGTGTTTCGACGACACCGGCGCATTCAGAGATCCCTGCGCCGACGCAAAAGCCGTCGGCCGCTTCCGCGCTCACACCTGTGCCAATTCCGGCACCAACGGTTGCAACGTTCGATATGACACTGCATTCAATCGACGAGGCGGATTCACTCTGGGTCGTCGCTGACAAGCTGCGTCGCCTCACACCGAAGCGGTACGTGCCGTCCGGACTCAAAACGCTTGACGTTCCGCACACGTATAGCCCAACGCTCCGGAGTGACGCGGCGAAAGCGTATCTGAAAATGTTCCGAGCGGCGAGGAAAGATGGGGTGAACCTCGTCTTTCAGAGCGGTTACCGTTCCTATTCCGTCCAGGTTTCGGTCTACAACGGCTGGGTTGCTTCGTTGGGTCGGAAGGCGGCGGATTTGCAAAGCGCACGTCCCGGCTACTCCGAGCACCAGACAGGGTTGTCGGTCGACATCGCCTCGGCCTCCGGGAGCTGCACAATTCAGTCGTGTTTTGCGAAGACCCGTGAGGGCAAGTGGTTGACCAAAAACGCGTGGCAATTCGGTTGGCACTTGCGTTACCCCAAGGGAAAGACGTCGATCACGGGGTA
Source organism: Microbacteriaceae bacterium (assembly GCA_044353905.1). Taxonomy (GTDB): domain Bacteria; phylum Actinomycetota; class Actinomycetes; order Actinomycetales; family Microbacteriaceae; genus MWH-TA3. The sequence continues at coordinate 1,798 of JBILBA010000029.1, forward strand.
CAAGTATGAGCCGTGGCATTGGCGATACGTCGGTAAAGAACTCGCGGCAGAGCTTCACCTCACACCGAAAATCACGATGGAAGAGTTTTTTGGCCTACCCCCAGCCCCTGACTATGCACGCTAACGCTCTGTAGCGCGCGGTCGCGGGCGATAGTCTGGAAACGAAACGTCAGTGAAAGGAGCCGACATGACATACGCCTATTTAGGACCTGTTGGCACCTTCACGTGGACTGCTCTTGGGCAAGTCCCCGAGGCGGTAGGCGCCGAATGGCTCCCCGTAAACAATGTCGGTGAGGCACTATCTGCGGTGATCGACGGTCGAGCAGAGGCGGCGATGATTGCCGTTGAGAACTCGATCGAAGGTGGCGTCAGTGCCGCGCAGGATGCGCTGGCCCAGTCCACGGGGTTGCAGATTCTCGGCGAATATCTTGTGCCCGTCAATTTCGATGTTGTCGTCCGCCCCGGAACGACGCTCGCCGACATTCGTGTCGTGATTGCACACCCCGTCGCATACGCACAGTGCCGCCGCTGGCTTGAGGCGAACGTTCCGCAGCACGAACATCTCCCCGCGACATCCAACGTTGCTGCTGCTCATGAACTCGTCGACGGCGCTCGCGGCGACGCGGCGATTGCTCCAGCTGGTTTTGATTCGCACGTAGACCTCGCGACCCTCGACTCGGGAATCGGCGACAATCCGTCGGCAGTGACACGTTTTGTGCTGATTGGACGTCGTCGCCCGATTGCCCCGCGCACCGGAACCGACAAGACGACGGTCATCGTCGAACTCCCTGACGACCGGCCGGGTGGTTTGCTCGAGATGCTGGAACAGTTTGCGACTCGCGGAGTCAACCTGTCGCTACTCGAGTCGCGACCAATCGGCGATTCGCTCGGGCGGTACCGATTCGTGATCGACATTGACGGGCACATCGAAGACGAACGTGTCGCCGACGCACTTCTCGGGCTCAAGCGCTACAGCCCCGGCTTGCAGTTCCTTGGTTCATACCATCGCGCGGACGGTCACGTTCCGATCGTGCCTGAACAGTATTCCGACGCTGCGTTCGTCGACGCCCGCGGCTGGCTCGATCGTTTGGTCGCCGGAGGAGAAGCGTAAGGATGATCGACTCCACGCTTCTGCGAGCCGAACCCGACGTTGTTCGCGCTTCACTCGTCGCTCGAGGTGACGACCCCTCTGTCGTCGACGCTGCACTCACGGCCGACCAGGCGCGTCGCGACGCCATCTCGGCGTTCGAGAAACTTCGGGCCGAGCAAAACGCGCACGGCAAACTCGTCGCGGCCGCACCCAAGGAAGAAAAGGCCGCTCTTGTTGCCGCCGCTCAAGACCTGTCCGAACGGGTGAAGGCGGCCGAAAAGTCGGCATCCGAAGCCGGCGAGGAATTCAAGCGCGTTGCTGGCGGCATCGGAAACATCATTATCAACGGCGTACCCGCGGGCGGCGAAGACAATTTCGTCACCCTCCGCGAGGTCGGCTCAATCCCGACGTTCGACTTCGAACCGCGCGACCATCTCGAACTTGGGGAAATGCTGGGCGCCATCGATACCGTTCGCGGCACCAAGGTGTCGGGTTCGCGTTTCTATTTCCTGTCCGGAATAGGCGCTCGACTCGAAATCGCACTCATGTCGCTCGCGCTGGACCGCGCGCTCGCGGCCGGATTTACGCCGCTCATTACCCCGACCCTGGTCAGCCCCGCGATCATGCAGGGGACGGGATTTCTCGGCGCACACTCGGACGAGATCTATTACTTGCCCGCGGATGACTTGTATTTGACGGGAACCAGCGAAGTCGCGCTGGCGGGATTTCACGCCGACGAGATCATCGATCTTGCCGCCGGTCCCAAGCGTTATGCCGGTTGGTCAACGTGTTACCGCCGCGAAGCAGGCTCGTACGGCAAAGACACCCGAGGAATTCTGCGCGTTCACCAATTCAACAAGCTCGAGATGTTTTCGTATTGTGCCCCCGGCGAAGCGGAGGCCGAGCACGACCGTCTCGTTGCATGGCAAGAAGAGATGATGGGCCTGCTCGGATTGGCGTATCGCGTGATTGATGTTGCTGCGGGTGACCTCGGCTCGTCGGCCGCCCGAAAGTTCGATATCGAAGCGTGGATCCCGACCCAGGGCACGTATCGCGAACTCACCTCGACGTCGAACTGTACGACGTACCAGGCTCGACGCCTCAACATTCGACACCGTCCAGACGGCGGGTCAACCGAGACGGTTGCAACACTGAACGGAACGCTCGCGACGACCCGCTGGCTTGTTGCAATTCTTGAGACACACCAGAACGCGGACGGATCGGTGACGATACCCGATGCACTTCGTCCGTACCTCGGCGGCCTTGCCGTCGCGGAGCCCCTTTCGTGATGGCGGAACGTCCAGAACCGTGGTTGGTCGCCATCGACATTGACGGCACTCTCATCTCTGACTACGGAGCCCTCAATCCGGGGACCACCACAGAAGTCAGGCGACTCGTGGATGCAGGTCACCACGTCACCATCGCGACCGGTCGTTCCGTTCCCATGACTCTTCCGTTCATCGACCAATTGGGAATCTCGCCGGAATACGTGGTCTCTGCGAATGGCGCGATTATCGTCCGTCGAGACGAGGCGCACCCGATGGGGTACGCGCGGGACACCGTTGAGTTGTTCGATCCGGGTCTCGTGCTTCGCGAGATTCACAACACAATTCCGGACGCCCATTACGCCGTCGAAGACGAGACGGGCTTGCTGCGCTACATCGGCTGGTTCCCCGAAACGGGCGTGAATATGCACACCCAAAAGATGGAGTCGTTCGAGGAGCTGTTGACCGATCAAGCCACCCGCGTGGTCGTCATCGCACCCAACTCCCGACAGGACTATTTCACCGACGTCGTCGACATGCTTGGACTGCACAAGGTGACATATTCAATCGGTTACACATCGTGGCTCGATATCGGGCCGCAAGGGGTAAACAAGGCGACAGCGCTCGAGAAGGTTCGCGAACGATGGGGAATACCTCGAAGCCGAGTGATGGCAATCGGTGACGGTCGAAATGACATCGACATGCTCGAATGGGCCGGAGAATTCGGGCGCGGGATTGCGATGGGTCAAGCACCGGAAGAAGTGCGGAACGCGGCGAGTGAATTGACGCTCGACGAGTCGGAAGGCGGGCTCCCGTCGGCTTTAGCGACACTCGACTAACCCACCCGATTCACTCGGTTAGACTTAATGACGGAGGGCTGTCCGAGAGGCCGATGGAGCTGGTCTTGAAAACCAGTGGGCAGCAATGTCTCGTGGGTTCGAATCCCACGCCCTCCGCCACAAACATTCAGGAGAACAGTGACCGAACCGAAGCAAACCGCACCGACCGAGCCTTCGCCTCGTCACGCGGCACGGTCTGTTCGTCGGCCGTGGGGAACGATCCTGCGTGTTATCGGGTTATCGCTCGCGGTTGTGATGGTGTCATCCGCATCGATCGCGGGAATCGTCGCTTGGAAGATTACGTCGTCAATCGACTCCGTTTCATTGGCCGGTGAAGACGGCACTGTGGAAGAAATCAAGCTTTCGGGAATCGGCGCAATGAAAGGCGCATTCAACGTTCTCATTGTCGGTTCGGACACTCGTGACAATCAGCGCGCAAAGTTTGGCGGGGCTGCAGCCGGCGCGACACTGAACGATGTCAACATCGTCGTGCACGTTTCCGAAGACCACTCGCGCGCGGTCGCAGTGTCGATTCCACGAGACATGGTCATCCCAATCCCTTCGTGCCCTCGCGAGGATGGTTCCGGAATGAACTCGGGAATGTCGGCACAACCCATCAACGTCGCGCTGTCGTACGGTGGACTTGCCTGTGCTGTCCTCACCGCCGAAGCATTGACGGGACTCAAGATCAAGTACGCCGGCCTCATCACGTTTAAGGGTGTTGCCTCGCTGGCGACCGCGATTGGCGGCGTCGATGTGTGTGTCAATGCCGCGGTGAACGATCGGTACACCGGACTCAAGTTTCCGAAAAAGGGCACGTACAACATCTCTGGCTGGGAAGCGCTTGCATTCCTGCGTTCGCGCCACGGTGTTGGTGACGGGTCCGACCTCGGACGTATCTCTTCGCAACAGGTCTATCTCTCATCGCTCGTTCGAAAGGTCCAAGACGAAGGAGTGTTGCTCGATCCGGCCAAGGTCTATGGTCTCGCGTCCGTCGCCGCTAGTTCCATGACGTTGTCGAACTCGCTCTCGAGCCTCGACACCATGGTCGCCATGGCTCTGGTGCTTAAAGACATCCCTCGCGAGAACATCCTTTTTATTCAATACCCGAGCACGACCGGTGTTGGCGGTGTTTATGCGGGGAAGGTCGCGCCGCTGACCGACTTGGCCAACACACTGTTCTCGGCCATCCGCAAGGACAAGGCGTTCCGTCTTGACAAGGACGCAACCGGTGTCGGATCCGAAGTCAAGGGCAAAGCGAAGAAAACGGGATCCGGCAAGTTGTTGCCAGGAATCAAGGGACAGTCCGCTGCGCAAAACACCTGCTCGGTGTCATACGCCTTCTAGGAATCGTCATCGGCGTCCGCATCGTTCTCCTCATCGGTCCCATGAAAACGGGAACCGAGGCGTTGTCGTCGCGGCTCGTGTCCAACCCGCTCCCTGATTCGCTGATTCTTCCGTCGGGGACGTCGTGGCCCCAAAGTCGATCCGATGTCGCCAAGCACCCCGAGTTGGAACTTTTAGGGACTCGTCGTGGTGCCGCGATCGAACGTCGACTCGAGAAAATTGTGGTCGAAGCGCGCGGGCGTGATGTCCCCGAGGTCACGATTCTGCTCGTTGCAGAAGCACTCAACGTCGCACCATTCCCTGATTACATCATTGGGCGGCTTCGGCAGATGGCGGACAAGCTAGAAATCGTCTTTTTTGCCAGAGCACAGAGCGCGGCGGTTCTATCCGTGGTCGCGCAGCGAGTTCAATCATGGATTTCACCAACGTATATCCGGCCCGATCACGAGGGAATTGTTCGGGGAACCCGAAAGCGATTCCAATACGACCTCTACGTCACGCGGTGGTCTGGTGAGGACCACGCTCTGACGCCCATTCCCTATTTTGAAAATGATCGAACGACGGACGGACTGATGGAGCGGTTCTCGCGTCACACGGGGATTCATGTGCCGCCGTCCGCCAGTGCCGAGGTCAAAAACGCGTCACTCGGGAAAGATCAACTCACGCGCCTCGGAGAGCTCAAGAACAAGATGTCCCGATTGCGATCAATTCCCGGGCTTTCTCAACTTGCTGAATGGGCGTATTTCGTTGCGCGTCAACGCATCCAGAAGGAAACGCCAGGGCCGCGCTGGGTGCTTACGGCGCCGGAAAGACGCGAGATCGTGGAGCGCTACCGCGAGTCGAATGCGCGATTCAAGAAGATGTTGGGCGCCGCAGCACGCCGTGACGAATGGAAGCGATGGTTCGCGGAACTGGACGCACCTCTCAAGAAATAAGTCGGTAACATGGACTGGTACGGGAGACGTCGCATAGTTCGGCCTAGTGCACCACCCTGCTAAGGTGGAGTTCCCTTTAGGGAGCCGTGGGTTCAAATCCCACCGTCTCCGCTCGGTAACGATTGACTGTGACACTCGGGTGTAGAGGAGAACCACCATGGCGACCACCCGCGTAGTTGTTCACATCGGCCCAATGAAAACGGGAACGACCGCTCTTGGTGCATACTTTTCCGCCGCCCAACAAGCGGGCGTTCTCCCGTCCGGCGTCGTCTACCCTCTCGGAGATTTATGGTTTCCGGCATCGGGAAACATCACGAAACACGGACAGCTGGCGGATTTCCTGTATCCGGAGGGGCGACACAATTCGGGTCGAAAAACCCAGATTCGAACCCCGGACGACGTCGCGGCCAAGCTTCGCGACGTCGCGACGTTTCTGGCGACCAAAAACGGTCCACGCGCCACCGCGGTATTCATCAGCGAAACGTTAGAGGGCCGGCCGAACGTCGAGAGCTTGGTGGAACTTCTGGCGGCTACGTTCGACGAGGTGGTCCTCGTGCTCGCCGTCCGTTCGCCAGTCGAAGCAGCACAATCACTACTTGTACACAAGATCAAAGACTGGCGGTTGGACCACGTCGATTTCGATCTGTTTGGGATGCTCAAGAACAGCGACGGTTCACTCAGTTACGACTATCAGCGAATGATTTCCCGCTTTCGGAAGCTCTCCATCAGCGAATTTGTCTTGATCCCCTATTTCGAAGAGGAATCAGACGGATATGCGGTGGTGGATCGGTTCATGCACGTTGTCACGGGGAACCCGGCCCCTCGACTCGACGGTGATTTCGGCTCGCGTCGAATCCACCCGAGCCTCCCGCTGTCGTCGCTGAAGCGCCTCGTCGCATTGAAAAAGCTGAATCGCCGGTTTGGCCGCCTCCCACTTTTCACCTCAATCGCTCAGTCGTTGTTCCGTCGAATCCTTACGGCGGACCGTGACAAGGTTGTGCGCGCGGGATTCAGCACCCGCTCGTCGGATTCCGGAGATTGGGTGATTTCGTCAGAGGAGCGTTCGCAGATACTGGCGCTTTACGGGAACCTCGGGGATGACCTTCGGAAGGCACTGGGGTCTCAATCGACTCAGGCGGAATGGACTTCGTGGTTCAAGGCGACGGGCCTCTAGATGTCAAAGGTTCGACTTCTCGTCCACCTGGGACCGATGAAAACGGGTACGAGCGCTTTTGCGGCTCATCTCTCTCGCCGAGCATCAGCCGGAACCCTTCCGCCATCGGTGATTTATCCGACCGGAGATTTGTGGTTCTCGGCTCGAGGCGACATCGTGAAACATCACGACCTCGTCGAACTCGCGCCCGCACCACTGTATGGCGAGGGTGAACGCCGACGGACCACCGAGGCGACCCCCCAACTTCTGCGCGCGCGTTTCGCCGCGATTGCAACCGAGGCGGCCGCTCGAGGCGGGGAGGTCACGGTAGTGATGGTTTGCGAGATAGCTGATCAACGTGCCACTGCGGAACTTGGAAAAGTTCTGCGCGAGTACTTCGACTCGGTGGATTTTGTCATCGTCGCGCGCGACCAGACGAGCGCTATCCGGTCGCTTCTCGGACAGCAGATTCGGATGTGGAATCGAACGGACGTCGATTCTCTCGATTCAGAGGACTTCACCCGCAAACACGCTCAGCGCGGGTCATATGACTATTCGCGGTTGTGGGACAAGTGGAACATCGGGTCGAAGGACTACACCGTGCACTTCGTTCCGTATCGGGACGGGGTCGGCGCGGACGATTTGTCACAAGACGTCTTCACCGCTGTTGGCTTCGGCGAGTTCCCGCACTCTCCAGAACTTCTCAACGGTGCGCGAATTCACTCGACTTTTTCCCGCGGACGAATGAGGGACTTGGCGACCATCAAACGTTGGGGGCGTCGCCTAGCCGCGATTCCCGGCGCCGGCGCCCTGAGTCGTTGGGTCTTCGATTCTGTGGTTCGTCGGGCTCACGCCGAGATTTCGCGGAAATCTGTCCACTCCCGTGACACATGGACGTTGTCGGAGTCTGAACGCACGTTTGTTCGAGAGCAGTACAAGGAATCGAATAATCAGTTTCGACTCAAGCTTGGTGCTGACGCCACGAACGCGCGATGGACGGAGTGGTTTTCACGCACGCTAGGTCCAACGACATGACCGTAACCCGCGCACTCATCCACCTCGGGCCGATCAAGACCGGAACCACCGCTCTGTCGCGCTATTTCACACTCACCAATAAATCAGGCACGACCCCGCAATCGATTATCTTTCCGACGGGCGATCTCTGGTTCGGCGAGAACGGCGATATTGTTCGCCAGCGTTACCAACTCGAAGCGTTGATGAGCAAATCCCACAGCCCACTGGGAAATCAGGCCGTTGCGTCACAGTCGGGAAGCAATCTTGATGTTGCCTTGGCCACCGTCTCTGACGCGCTTCGGTCGCGGCCAGTCGAGACCGCCACGGCGGTTTTCGTGGTGGAAACGGGTCTACCTCGCTTTGAGCCGCGGCTGCTGGACACCGTTTTGCGCCGCCATTTCGATGTCGTGGACTACTTGTTCATCGCGCGCCGCCAGGACAAACTCGTGGGATCGATTGTCGCCCAAAACATGAAAATGTGGGAAAAGAGATGGTCCACGCTGAGTCCACGGTTCGAGATGTCAAAGCTACCGCGTCTTCGCGATTTCGCCGCTCTCGATTACGCCGCTCAATACCAACGATGGGCTGACGTTGTTGGCCAGGATAACCTCATCGTTGTGCCGTACGACGAGAACGACCAAGGCTCTTTCGGAACAATCGATCGAATCTTTGAATTTGCGGACCTCGGAGCCGCACCTCGCATAGACGGCATCGACGGTTTGCGGATTCACCCGACCTTTTCCCCGTTCGGGATGAAGAAAATGGCGTGGCTGAAAACCATCACGCGTGTTGCGTGGCTGTGGCCTCCGTTTCGACCGCGTTTGACGGCGGTGTGGGATTCGTGGACGGTCAAGTACCACAACCAAGCGCTCGCCGGCTTGCCGGACGCCGATGGGACTCCCTTCACCCCGTGGACGCTCTCACCAGCGGATCGTCGCTGGGTGATGCGTCGGTTTCTTCGGTCTAACCTCAAGTTACGGTCCATGCAGTCCTCGCACAGCGCGAGCTGGGATGAGTGGATCCGCCGAGCGGAAGACAATTCACGATGACGAAACCTATTGCCCTTGACATCACCGCAATCGCGGAGATGAATTTCACGACCGGCGTGCAACGGGTGGTTCGTCAGTTCGTTGCGGCGAATCAGGGCGATATCGAGTTCATTCGATTCGATTTCTCGACCAATGTCTGGCGGAGTGTCCCGGAACTCGGCGAGATTGTCGTTCGAGAGCAAAGCGGCGTCATTGCACAAGCCCGCGCCCGCGCGGAAAAAGCCTCGACCGCTCTCGTCGAGAATGCCAAAACCTCGTCGTGGCGCCACCTTCTGCGCGAGATTCCCATGGCGCGACCCGCATACCTTTGGCTGCGAAAGTTCATCGCTCGTTATCTGCAGGCACAGAAGGTGAATCACACCTACGTTCTCAAGGACCAGCCTGAGTGGCAGCCGAGTCCTGGACAGACGTATCTGATGATGGACATTCCCATCAAATCGGCACACACATGGGCGATGTCCGACCTTTTCGACCGTAAGGCGATTCGTTCGGTTGTGTATGTGCATGATCTTTTTCCGTTGACCCACCCCGAACTCTTCGAACGCATCGGCCACGCCGAGGTTCGAAGCCTCCACCTTCAATACCTGGACGCAGTGGGTCGCGCGACGGATGTCGTGACAAATTCTGAATTCACGTTGAGGCAGTACTCGCGGTTCTGTGAGTTGCTCGAGTCCACGACCGGACAAAACCGTTCCGTCGTTTATCTCCCCTGGCCCCACCTCAAAACCAGCGGTCGCCGTGACGATTCGCGGGCTAAAGCGATTTTCGGTGATGCGACGATTCGCGTGTTGCTCATCGGTCAACTGGACACCCGCAAGAACTTTCGGGTGGTCGTTTCGGCGGTACGTGAACTTCTCGATAGCGGAGCAAATGTTCGATTGGGAATTCTCGCCGGCTACTCGGCCATGAGCGACTCCGGATTGCGGGCGGCAATCGACGCGTGTACTCCTGAACAGCGTTCGCGAATCAGCATCGAGGGAATCGTTTCCGATGCCGAACTGCTTGCGGTGTACGACGCGGTCAATGTGGTCGCGATTCCGTCGCTGGCCGAGGGTTACGGACTGCCCGTTGTCGAAGCGCTTTCTCGCGGAAAGCGCGTGCTCGTGGCGAACTCGACCGCCCTTCCGGAACTCGCGACGAAGTTTGACAACGATGCTGTGACCGTCATCGAACCGTTTGATGTCCAGGGTTGGGC
>JBILBA010000051.1:0-2959 GCA_044353905.1 Microbacteriaceae bacterium
GCTTCCAACAAGGGTTGGATAACTGCAACGGTGGGTTCATTGACATGACAGGAACAGTAGCTATTACTTTCACCCCGAATCAAGATTCTCCCTTGGTAATGTCAGACAGTTGGTGTGGAGGCTCCACAGAGGACTGTATTGCGGAGGAAATGTTCAGGATGGGAAATAGCGACATTTATGGAACCTTGGACGCCTCAGACGCTACAACGACGGGTGAATTTTCAGGTACGTTGACCGTTGTGTGGACACCCTAAGGGAAATAATCATTCGTTCAGGCAGCACCTGGATTGGATTGGCGGTTGCCAGTTTGGTTCTTGCTGGAAATGCTCCATCTTTCGGTGAGGAGAATGAAGATTTCCGATATGGCCTAGAAGGCAACAACATAGTCTTTACTAACCAGGACCAAGCTATCCAAGGTGGCTCCTTCCGATTAGCCGTGAAGGGTGGTCAGGAAGCAAGAATTGTCTTTGAGCTAGTCGACATTGTTTCGGAAGCTTCTGGATCAAAAAAATCTCTTCCCCTAAACTCGAGTCCATTTACTCCAAACGGTCTGATCGAGTTTGCCGATGAATACCTTAGATATCAGCCAAATGGCGAGTTTCAGTTTTTTGACATCGACTTTAATTTTAAGAAAGATGAGGTTCTAAACAGAGCAGTCCTCGGCGGATTATCGATATCAATCGTGCCGGAAGAGAAGTCCGACAAAAAAGTGACTTTAGGATCTTCAATTGTTGCAACTTTCGCTTACATGCCGGCGGGTGGCCTGAGCATGAATGAATACGCACCAGAGCTATCCCTCTCAATGCCAAGAATTGAGAGGGTATCCCCAGACTTTTTCCCGTTGAACATGATTCCCGACCTTCCATTTTTTAGGAATCACGGTGATCTGCAAGTGGACTATGAGCTATCCAATAGCGGAAACATTTTTCTGGAGACTGAAGCGGAGCTAATTGTTCAGCAACTAAATATTTTTGGCCAGCCAGAAAAGCTTAGGTTCTCGAATTCAACTGCAGCTTTCTTAGTTCCTGGCCAAGTAACCCAAAATACAGTGGAAGTTCAGTCAATTGATTCAGAAAAAAAGAATCTAAGTATGGGTATCTACCAATTCACCAAGAGTGTCCAAGGGCAAATCGGGGACCAAATCAAAACAAGTGTTTCTAATCAGCAAACCTTGATTGTTTTTCCCTGGAAGCAAGGCCTGCTGGGTCTAATCCTTCTTCTCGCTCTGCGAAAAAAGATAGCTAAGGCACTAAGTGAACTCTGGAGTTATCTTCAAGCATTCAAGGAATTTCGCTCAAGTAGAAAAACTCGGGTGGAAAGCGAGCCAAAGCCCTACCCTCAATATAGGCCAGACACTTTGGCCCCGGCATTATCTTTATCAAGCGATAATCCAGTTCCAGTTGAGCAAGCACCGAGCAAGAAACTTTGGCGTCGGTGGTGGCCATTTGCTGGAATGCTTCCATCTTTGAGAGGCCGTTTCGTGTTGCCTAAGTTCTCTTGGCGTGTTAGCTCTCTGGTTCAGAATTCTAAGTGGAAGAACCGGCTAAAAGGGCTAGCAAACTTTAAATCTCCGACACCTACATCAAAGATGTTTGATGATTCTCAATCTCCTACAGCTAAATCATCCGAACCCAAACCCGAGATCAAGCCCACATACTCAACCAACCTGACTCCACCCCCTCCTGCCGCCCCCACTTCATTGAGTAGTTCGAATAAGGGCGCTCAGCCAAGGCCCTTGTATCCCTACTGGTACGTTCCGCCAAAACGAGGCACGGAAGGTTGAACTGGACATGAGCTCTGAAAATCCTTTGTGTAATTTGCCAAATTTGGCTGGTTGTACTTTCTTATTCTCCATGGGGAGTTCCTTCTTCCGTCTGAACCAATGTACGATGCTAGAATCTTGCCCGAGGGAAGCTTCCTAATCGCTCCCCAGTTTTTCCTTGTTGCCATGTGTATTAGTCCTGCTTGCTCTTTGCGCACGGTATCGCCGTGCAACTTGCGTGCAATACAGGGTTTCCTGAGTCGGATATTCGTTTCCATTCGTTTTCATTTGGCCTAGGGCGAACACCCCAACTCTTTTGCGGGTATTCTTGAATCGCCCTGAATTATCAGGGCTTGCCTTCGTAGCTCAGTGGATAGAGCAAGAGCCTTCTAATCTCTTGGTCGCAGGTTCGATTCCTGCCGAGGGCACCACCTTAATTTGAAGGAAAGGCAAAGCATGAGAAATCAGATTCTCCCAGAGAACCCTAGAGAGTACCGAGGTTTTGGATTTGTTCGGCTAGTAACGCTTGCGTTCCTTTTGATAGTCGTCGTTCGGAGCATGATTCACTTGTTCGCACCAGATGGTGGAGCAGAATCTATCGCCGGCATTGACACGAGCGTCTCGGGCGGAAACAACATTATTGCCCTGTTCCACCAGTGGGGAGCCATCCAGCTGCTTCTCGTTGGCCTCATGCTCACATTGTTTTTCGCCTACAAGGGCTTAACACCACTGGTTATTTTCTTTCTTGCCCTTGATGCACCCATGAGAGCCTTGGCTGGCATGATGGGCAAAATCGAAAGCGCACACACTCCACCGGGCGAAGCCCTAAACTGGCCCGCGTTTTTCTTCCTGGCGACCCTGTTTATCGTTTCGCTTCTGCAAAAGAATTCGAAGCCCAAGGTCTAAATCCTTCTAATCTCTTGGCCCCAGGTTCTATGCCTGCCGAGGGCACAGCGTAAGCTGAAATAATGATTGCCTCACTGCCTGGGTTCTTCACCGGGTTATCCCTGATTATTGCAATCGGTGCCCAAAATGCATTTGTAATAAGGCAAGGCCTAACAAGAAAACACGTTCTCCTTGTGGTTGCCATTTGTGCCGTTTCGGATGCAGCTTTGATTGTTTTGGGTGTTGCAGGCCTTGGAGCACTAATCTCAGGCCTTCCTTGGCTACTGGAGATTATTCGCTGGTTTGGCGTTT
>JBILBA010000006.1:0-61506 GCA_044353905.1 Microbacteriaceae bacterium
TCCGATGCGCCGGTCGTTGCGAGGTCCTCCGATGCTGGATCCTCCGTTGCCAGTTCCCATTGGGCGTAGAGGGTGAGGTCAATCGCAAAGTCGAAGTTAGCGCCTGCCCCGAAAGGGGTCCCCGTTCCATCCTCGGCGGTGTTCCAACCAGTGAACGTGTATCCGGAGCGCTGGTAGCTGTTTGCGCTGAGATTGGCGGCCGTGGTGGAGGACTGCGCAACCATTGATCCGGTCGCGTCAGCTGCGCCAGGAAGGAACTGGACTGTCTGTCCAACGAGTCCCCCCGCAAAAACCATCGACGTGTCGGGTGCTTGCGCGATTGTTGACGTCGTCAGGTTGTCGAACTCAAACCCGTTCCCGCTAAATTTCACGGAGGTTGCAGTCTGATCGCCGGTGAGGAAGAGGTTTATATACGCATATACGTAACCTCGGTGCTCGGTATAGGGGCCGTCGCCCCCCTGAGTGAGACCCGCCGACTGGGACAGAGGCGGATACTCTGTATACCCGCGTGGATTACCGAAGTAGTGTCCTTGCGGATAGGTAGTTCCATCCATGGCCGTCACTGATCCATTGCCCGACGGCCAGTCGCTTGGTGGCGCGCTGCCCAATAGTTCCTCGAGGGCGAGAGTGTCGAGGCTCGCAACTTCGGTCGCGCCGTTGTAAAAGGTCACAACGTTTCCCCTGTTACCGCCCGACCACCAGAATCCGACGTACTTCACGCCACCAGCGGGAAAGGTAAAAGTGATCTCTGCGTTGCTCAAGTTATATGTACCAAAATAATTGGATCCATCGCCCCCAAAAAACGGACTCGAATTTGTCGCACTGGCGCCGCCATAAATCCCTGGAAGTCGATATTTGCATGCGCTCGTCGAGGGCGCGGTGCTGAGCGTTCCGATCTCAAGGGCGGTCGGGCAATCTGAACCATCCAATGTGGGACTGCCGCCCAAGCCATTGAAGTTCTCGGTCAAAGTGCCTTCAGGCTCAATCTCTGAGCCCTGAACAAGGGGGGCCGAGAGGTAGAGAGCAATTCCTCCAACAGTAGTCGCGTGGGCTGGCGTTGGCGACAGAGGAACGAGGACCAGCGAGACCGACGCCGCCAGTAGCGCCGAAGCCGCAACGGCAGAAACAACAAATTTATTCATGATGATCCATTCTCGAGGGGTGATTATTTATGAATGTTAGCGCATTCAGTTAGGCGTGCGCTGTTTCGACGCGCGTTCCGCTCGTGGGAGTGTCTAGGCTGAATCCATGTCCAAAGTTCTAGCTTCGTTGCCAGTCGGCGAAAAAGTCGGCATCGCGTTCTCGGGTGGACTCGACACCGCCGTAGCTGTGGCTTGGATGCGAGAGAAAGGCGCGGTCCCTTTCGCTTACACGGCGAACCTGGGCCAGTACGACGAATCCGACATCGATTCGATCCCCGAGCGCGCAATGGTCTACGGTGCAGAGCTCGGTCGGCTTATCGATTGTCGCCAGTCGCTTGCCGAAGAGGGCCTCGCCGCGATTGCGTGTGGCGCGTTCCACATTCGAACGGGCGGGAAGACCTACTTCAACACCACTCCCCTGGGACGGGTCGTAACCGGCACGCTGTTGGTTCGTGCGATGCGCGACGACGGAGTCGAGATCTGGGGTGACGGAAGCACCTACAAGGGCAACGACATCGAGCGGTTTTATCGCTACGGGCTACTCGCGAACCCCAACCTGCGCATCTACAAGCCGTGGCTCGACAGGGACTTCGTCGGCGAACTCGGTGGTCGTCGCGAAATGTCGGAGTGGCTGGTGGCCCGAGACCTGCCCTATCGCGCCTCGCAAGAAAAGGCCTATTCGACCGACGCGAACATGCTCGGGGCGACGCACGAGGCAAAAACCCTCGAGCACCTCGACACGTCGTATGAAACGGTCGAGCCGATCATGGGCGTCACATTCTGGGACCCGTCTGTGGTCATTGAAACCGAAGACGTCACCGTCACTTTCCGCCAGGGTCGTCCCGTCGCCATCAACGGCAAAGACTTCTCCAGCGACCCGGTTGGCCTCATCATGACCGCGAACGAAATTGGTGGCCGCCACGGACTCGGGATGTCCGACCAGATCGAAAACCGCATCATCGAGGCCAAGAGCCGCGGAATTTATGAAGCGCCCGGTATGGCGCTGTTGCACATCGCCTACGAACGTCTTCTGTCCGCCATCCACAACGAGGACACGATGGCCGCGTACGCCGCGGAGGGTCGCCGCATGGGCCGACTGTTGTACGAAGGCCGTTGGCTCGACCCGCAAACGCTGATGTTGCGTGAGTCGCTGACCAAGTGGGTTGCGTCGGCCGTCAACGGGTCGGTCACCCTGCGTCTTCGCCGAGGAGACGATTACACGATCGTCAACACTGGGGGTGACGGGTTCAGCTATCACCCTGAGAAGTTGTCAATGGAACGAACCGAGGACGAAGGTTTCGGACCAACCGATCGCATCGGTCAACTGACGATGCGGAACCTCGACATACAGGACACGCGCGCCAAGCTCGACCTGTATCGCCAGCAGGGACAACTCGACGGCGGACAATTCGAACTGACCTGATTCGGCGGGGATGCCTTCGATAGGCTGAAGAAATGGCAGCGAACGACTTTCTCAACGACAAACGGTTCATCGTGTGGCTCGACCTCGAAATGACGGGTCTGAACATCAACACCACCGAAGCCGGCAAACGTGATGACGAGATCGTTGAGATCGGCGTCATTGTCACCGACGGCAATCTCGTGGCGCAAGACAAAGGCCTGCAACTCGTCATCAAACCGACCGACGCCGCGATGGCGAACATGGGAAGTTTCGTTCGAAACATGCACGAGAAGAGCGGCCTGCTTCCCCTACTCAAAGACGGGGTCTCGGTAGCCGAGGCGGAAAAACAGGTCCTCGCCTACATTCAGAAACACGTCCCCGTTCGCCAGACGGCGCAAATGGGCGGAAACACGATTCACATGGACCGTCGCTTTTTGGCGAAATACATGCCCGCTGTCGAGGACTGGGTGCACTACCGCAACGTCGACACGTCGACCGTGAAGGAAGTTCTCTATCGCTGGTTCCCCTACGTCGTCGAGGCAGCCCCGGAAAAGATTGGCAATCACCGCGCGCTTGCGGACGCGATCGAATCGATTCGCGAGCTCGCGTTCTACCGCGAACTGCTCTTCTCGATGGACGCGATTGACCCAGAACGTCTAGAGCGCGCACGAAAGACCGCCACTAATGCGTGGGCGGAATTTCTGGCATAATGGAACGGTTGCGTTTCGGCGCACATGGTGGCTATAGCTCAGTTGGCAGAGCGTCTGGTTGTGGTCCTGAAGGTCGCGGGTTCGAGCCCCGTTAGCCACCCTCCGCATTTCCCCGAATTCAGGTTCGAACAACGACTGTCGCTGTCCCAATCGGATCGTTCTGCGCGATGTGTGTGTCGACCTGCTCGTCCCACGCTTTGGAAAAGTCGTCGAATTGGTTGCTGTCGCGATCGACCAATCGCGCGAGGCGCTCATTTTCGCCGCACTCCACCCACACCACCGTCGACGCGAGTTCGCGCGACTGCGGGGTGCTCACACCGCAGCCCTCGATGACGACCACATCGGCGGGGGCAATCTCAACGATTCCGCCCGCGGAGTCCCGCTCCCAGTCCCACGCCTGGTATCGACCGGGCAGACCAGCGGCGAGAGGAGTCACCACGGTTTCGATCACTGCATCACGACCGTCGATGAGTCCGCCCCAACCCGGATACGCATCGTCGAGGTGGACGAGAGTCGCATCGAGAGCGGTGGCCATGCGAACAGCAAGTCCTGTCTTTCCCACACCGCTTTTACCGTCGATCAGGATGATGTGCGGTCTAGGCAATAGCACTGTTCCATACCCCGAGGTACGCCACCAGAATCATCGACGACACACCGATGACGACAGAGCCCGTAATCAATATCCAGTCGCGGATACCGAGGGGTCGATAGACACTCCAGGATCGGTTTGATCGCGAAAAGCCGCGAATTTCGGCAACATCGCTCATGCGCACCGCGCGGCGGATTGCAATAACCAACGTGGTCAGGGCAACGGCGAACGGCGTCGAGGCACGACCGTTTGCGCGGCGAGCTTGGCGTGTTTCGTCGAGGTCGGACGAGATGACAGGAATCAACCTCAAGGCAATCAGAGTCGCGAGCGCGACTCGGTCCGGCAGGATTCGCTTCACGGCGCAGGTCGCTAACACTTCGTGAGCGGAAATTGCCCCCGCAACGAGAAGGGCGGGAAGTGCGATCGCCAGGATGCGCAGCATCGCCGCAATGGAAGTGGCAATCGACCCTTCGCTAATGTGCATGAGTCCCCAGTGGAAGATTTCGGCGCCCCGATGGGTTCCGTAAAGTAGGGATGCAATTCCCGCCGTTCCGACGGCGGCTGTCAAGACAATCAATGATGTCTTGGACGGCACCGTGATGACCTTCGGGGTAATGAGGGCGATAAAGCCGAGCAGCGGCACCCCCAAGAAAATCGGCATCCACGGATCGACACTCCACACGAGTGCGAGTGCTGGGACAGCACTCGCAACGATGAGCGCCACGGCGTGTGGGCGACGAGCGGTCACAGCGGTTCTCCAAGGTGAATGACTCGATGGGCCAACGAACGGACAAGCAACTGATCGTGAGATGCGAGCACGATCGAACCGCCCTCGTCGAGGTAGTCCCGAAGTCGGTCGAGAAGGTCGTGCCACGAGTGCGCGTCTTGGCCGAACGACGGTTCGTCCAACAGAAGGATTCGAGGTGCGCGCGAGAGCGCGGCGGCTATTGCCAGTCGACGGCGCTCTCCGCCGCTCAGACTTTGCGGGTGTCGACGGTCCATTCCGCGTAAACCGACCGCAGCGCGTTCGTGGGCCGGGGCTTCGTCTCCTACCGTTCCGTTTCCGAAACCGTACGACGGATTCTGGAGGACCGACGACGCAAATGTCACGAGTGTCCGAGCGGGAAGCCGATACGGTTCGATGCCCTGGTCGGCGTATTCCACCGTTCCACCGTGCGGGGCAATCAACCCACCGAGCACGCGCAGTGCGGTGGTCTTCCCGGCCCCGTTGAGACCCGTGATTGCTACGGCCTCCCCCTCTCGGAGGTTCAACGCCGGCAGTCGAAAGGACTTCGCGCCTTCCGCGCGTCGAACGACGAGTTTGCGGGTCGAGAGCACGGTCTGCGCACCGCGCTGACGCGTGTTGGGCTTGGTGGCCCGCGAATGGCCGGGCACCCAAACGCCCAGCGCAACGAGTGCGCCGCGTTGAGTGGTCAACACTTCGTCGAGCGGTCCGTCCAGAGCGATGCGACCATCCGCGATGACAATGATTCGATCAACGAGTTTGCGCCACAGTTTGATGCGGTGCTCGACGATGATCAACGCTGAATCGGAATCCGTGATGACGCGGTGAACGGCGTCTCGCACGGTTTCCATCGAAATCCCGTCGAGGCTCGCGGTTGGTTCGTCCAACACCAACAGGTCGGGTCTTGAGGCCATCGCGGTGGCGATCGCGACGCGCTGTTTCTCGCCTCCCGACAAGTGCCCTGTCGAGGACTCGATGGGGTTTGTTACCCCCGCAGAGTCCAACGCCTCACGGATTCGGCCTTCAACCTCTGACGGGTCGGCGACGGCGGTCTCGGCGACAAAAGCCACCTCGTCGCGAATTGTGGGGAAAAGAATCTGCTCGTCCGGCTCCTGGCCGACGTACGCCACCGATTTCGCTCGGTTCGCGCGGGACCCGTATTCCTGCACGCTGGAGGAATCGACCAACCCGGCGATTGCCCGCACCAGTGTCGATTTCCCGCCACCACTCGGGCCGGTGATGAGCACCCTCTCGCCAGGGGCAATCTTCAGTGAGATGTCGCGAAGCGTCTCGAAATCGGAACCGTTGAAGACCAACGACCACGATTTGAATGAAACGAGACTCCGGGACATGTCACCGTCCGAACGTCGCGAGGATTCCGGTTTTGGTCAACGCGCGAACAAGCAAGACCGTGAGCCCGGCACCGAGGACCGCGCCGGACGCCGTCGCCGAGGCGATGAACACTGCAGCAAATTCAGGACCCGTTCCGGGGTACCAGTAGAAATACTCGAGGGTTCCTTGAACGATGCCGCCGAACGCGCCAGCCGTTGCGACCACAAAAAAGTCGACCTTGTTGTTTCGCATGAGCCTGAATCCGAGTTCCATTGCCAGCCCTTGCGCGAACCCCAAAATCAGAACAGTAAAACCCCACTGATTCCCGATGATTGCCGAAACGGACGCGGCAATCACCTCACCGAGAATCGCGGCACCCGGCCGGCGCACGACCAATGCGACCAGAAGCCCCCCGATCAGCCACACGCCACCGAGGCTGCCGACGAACCCGGGGGTGAAACCCGCGAGGGTCAATGACAACGGGGTGTACGCCGCGTTCCATGCGACGAAAATCACGCCCGACGCGACGGCCAGAACCGCGGCGACGATGAGGTCAACGGTTCTCCACCCGCTATATGTGTTGCTCATGATGGTGCACTCCCTGTCGTGTGCACGGGGTGAAACTGTCTTCCCGATCCGGCATTATCCGAATGGTATGACGGTCGAAGCGATTGCTTCCTCTCAGCCCTTTCGAACTCCCGTGTTTCGGTACATCCTATCGCGCTCAATTAGAGTGAGCACATGCTCGAATTTCTCTCCGACCCTGGAATGTGGGTTTCCCTCGCGACGCTGACTGTTTTGGAAATCGTCCTCGGCATCGACAACATCATCTTCATTGCGATTCTCGCGGCGAACCTCCCGAAGGAACTTCGCAAGCGCGCCCAGTTCGTCGGTTTGAGCATGGCACTCGTCACCCGCGTGGCAATGCTCTTCTTCGCCTTCTGGATCATCCAATTGGAAACCGACATCGTTCACATCGGGGACTTCGGTTTCTCTGGCCGCGACCTGATTTTGATCGCGGGCGGCGTATTCCTGATTTACAAATCGACCACCGAGATCCACGAAAAACTCGAAGGAACCGAGGGTTCGGGAAACACAGCGAAGAGCGGTTCGCGGGCGTTCGCGGCCATCATCGGCCAGATTCTCGTTCTTGACGTTGTGTTCTCGGTTGACGGAATCATCACCGCAGTGGGTATGACTGACAGCCTCGCGGTCATGATTATCGCGGTCGTCATCTCGTCGATTGTCATGTTGTTGGCCGCGGGAGTCGTCGGCGACTTCGTCGACAAACACCCCACGGTCAAAATGCTCGCTCTCGCGTTCTTGGTGCTGATCGGTGCCGCTCTCGTCGCCGAGGGCTTTGGTACTGAAATCGAGAAGGCCTTCATCTATGGCCCGATGGCGTTCTCGGTGATTGTTGAAGCGCTCAACATCACCTACAAAAATCGTGAAGCGAAGCGCGTCCACCACGGAACACCCCCGGTGAACCTGCGTGACTCGATTGCGGCTAAGCCAGTTTCGAAGAAACCGTCGGCGAAGAAGCCCATGGCCAAGAAACCCCGCACCACGCCCTAAGTCGGACTAGGACTTGCGAATCGCCCGGCTGAGGCGCTTACCCCAGTGCATCGTCTTGATGATGGGGTACACCGCTAGAAACGCCGCGGCGGGAACGCGCAGTCTGCGGTCGGGGATGCCGTGGTGGTTGTACGTCCGGTCGAATCGCATGAGGTACGACACCATGTCCGACGGGCTGTCATCCATTCGACGAAGTGACATTCCCGCGACGACGTTGGGAGCGTAAACGATCTTCAGTCCGGCTCGGTGGACGTGGACGGCGAGATCCAGGTCCTCGTGCATCAGGTCTTCCTCGTCAGGGCAGGTTTCGTCACGAACGGCAAGCCACGCCTCCCGAGTGATCCCCATGTTCGAGCCGAACAAAAACTTGTAGTCCCGCACCAATCGGAACATCGCCTTGCGCATCGTGTCATCCGCGACGAGTCCGAAACGGCGGAACGGAAACTCGTAATAGATCACGGGACCCGTGATTGCCGCAACCGTCGGATCCGCGAAGGCCTTGGCTGTTTCCTCGACCCAGTTCGGTTCCATAATCGAGTCCGAGTCGATACGTCCGATGATGTCTCCCGTTGCCGTGTCGAAGCCCTTGTTACGCGTCGGTGTGATTCCCTGGGAATCCGCTTGCTCGATCAGGATGATGGGTGCGTCGGGATGTAGCGACTGTAGCTCGCGAACGATTGCCACCGTCTTGTCGGTGGACTTGTTGTTGACGACGATGATCTCGTGAGCCGGCACGGTCTGGGCGATGCACGCCTCGAGGCAGGGAAGAATCGTTTCTTCCTCGTTGTAGGCGGGAATGACGATAGAGACGCTCTTCACGATGTCCTTTCAGGCACGGTCGTTACCCAAGTCTACCGCTCGGCACAACGCGAACACTGGGGGTGTTGCCGTCTCGTCCGCAAGATTGTTTCGGGGTCAAACTGCAATTGTTATAAATCTTGTGCGCGATTCAAAAAATCTGCGCTAGTGTCAAATAAGTCAGACATCACTCTCAGGCAGTTCTGGGACACAGGGATGGTGACCTTGGTGGGCGAAGTACGACCCATCAAACAGCAAGGAGCGCAGCATCATGGCCACAGGCGTCGTGAAATGGTTTAACAACGAAAAGGGTTATGGTTTCATCACCCCCGATGAGGGCGGTCCCGACCTCTTCGCACACTTCAGCTCGATCGAGACCGACGGTTTCAAGAGTCTCGCTGAGAACCAGAAGGTCGAATTCGAGGTAGCACAGGGCGACAAGGGCCCACAGGCGGCGCACATTCGCCCCCTCTAAGTCTCGACTTCAACTGCGGCGCTTCTCTCACGAGGAGCGCCGTAGTTCGTTTAAGCCCTACTTCGAGAGACGGGGAACGATGTACAGCGGGATCATCCATGCGAAGACCGCCATCAGAACTCCGGCGCCGAAGATGAGCGCTTCGTAACCCGGAACCTGGAACGCGAAGGACATCACGGGGAATGACCCGAGGAAGATTGCGCCGGTGAGGATGTTCAAGAAGATGTTCATGATGCTCCTAGTGTAATCCTCTTAGGCTGAGGCGCGTTCGATGACGAGCTCGCGAACTCGAGCCGCATCTGCCTTGCCGCCCATCGCTTTCATGACCGCGCCGATGATTGCACCTGCGGCTTCGACCTTGCCCGCCGCGATTTTCTCGAGGACATCGGGTTGGCTGGCGAGGGCGGCATCGATTGCCGCAATGAGTGCGCCGTCGTCAGAAACGACCGTCAATCCGCGCTTCTCGATGATCTCGGCGACGGTACCCTCGTTCGCGATGAGCCCCGCGAGGGCTTCACGCGCGAGTTTGTCGTTGATTGTTCCCGCGTCGACGGCCGATTGGAGTTCGGCGACCTGGGTCGGAGTCACGAGCGACGACGGCTCGACATTCATCTCGTTGGCGGTACGACTAAGTTCCCCCATCCACCACTTTCGTGCTGACTGAGGGCTCGCTCCCGCTTCGACCGTTTCGCGGACCTCGACGAGCAGACCGGCGTTCACGATGGACTGGAAATCGACGTCGCTAAAGCCCCATTCGGCCTTCAGCCGGCGGCGCTGAGCGGCGGGCGGTTCGGGCAGTGCCGCGCGCAATTCGTCGACGAGTTCCCGCGACGGACGAATCGGAAGCAGGTCGGGCTCGGGGAAGTATCGGTAGTCGTCGGCGTCGCTCTTGGGACGACCGGGGGACGTCGTTCCGGTGTCCTCGTGCCAGTGGCGCGTCTCTTGAATGATCGGGGTTCCCTTGTCGAGGAGGGCCGCTTGCCGCTGAATCTCGTAACGGATTGCCCGTTCGATCGATCGAAGCGAGTTGACGTTCTTGGTTTCGGTTCGCGTGCCAAGTTTCTCGGCGCCGCGCGGCCGTAGCGACACGTTGGCGTCACAGCGTAGGTTGCCTCTCTCCATGCGGGCTTCGGAAATTCCGAGGCCGCGAACGATGTCTCGAATTGTCGAGACGTAGGCACGGGCAACTTCGCCGGCGCGCCCTTCCGTTCCATAGATCGGCTTGGTCACAATTTCCACCAGTGGAACCCCAGCACGGTTGTAGTCGACGAGCGAGTACTCGGCTCCTTGGATTCGTCCCGTTGCACCACCCACGTGCGTCAGCTTTCCGGCGTCTTCCTCCATGTGAGCGCGTTCGATTGGAATCGTCACGATGTCGCCGTTGTCGAGTTCGACCTCGAGGGACCCTTCGAATGCGATCGGCTCGTCGAACTGCGAGATCTGGTAATTCTTGGCGAGGTCGGGGTAGAAGTAGTTCTTGCGCGCGAAACGGCACGTCTCGGCAATCTCGCACCCGAGAGCAAGCCCCAGCGAAATTGAGTAACGAACGGCTTCCTTGTTGACCACAGGCAAGCTGCCAGGAAGGCCGAGACAGACGGGAGTCACCGAGGTGTTCGGGTCAGCCCCGAAGCCGTTCGATGCGCTCGAGAACATCTTGGACTTTGTCGACAGTTCGACGTGGACCTCGAGGCCGATGACTGGCTCGAATTTTTCGAGGGCCTTGTCGAAGTCCATCAGTGCGTCCTCGGCCATCAGTTCACCCCTCCCGCATAGGCCGGCGTGAGCGCCGAGAACGTCGACCCGCGCTTGGCATCGAGCAGTGCCTCGATGGCAGCGCCGACCTCGTACAAACGAGCATCGTCGCGCGCGGGCGCCATGATCTGCAGGCCGACGGGAAGTTGGTCTTCGTCCGCCAAACCGATGGGAATCGAGATTCCCGGGATGCCCGCCATGTTGACGGGAATTGTCGTGATGTCGCTCAGCCACATCGCGAGCGGGTCCTCGAGGTTCTCCCCCACCTTCCACGCGGTCGTCGGAGCGGTCGGGGACACGAGCACGTCGACCTGCGCGAACGCCGCGGCAAAGTCGCGCTGGATCAGGGTGCGAACCTTTTGCGCCGAACCGTAGTACGCGTCGTAGTAACCGGCCGACAGGGCATACGTGCCCAGAATGATGCGGCGCTTCGCTTCGGCGCCGAAGCCGACCTCACGTGTCGCCGACATCACGTCCTCGACCGTCGGAGTTCCGCTGGGCGTAACGCGCAGACCGAATCTCACCGAGTCGAACTTGGCGAGGTTGCTCGACGCCTCCGCGGTGAGAATCAAGTAGTACGCGGCGACGGCGTATTCGAAATTCGGCGCGCTGACATCGACGATTTCTGCGCCTTCGGCCGCGAGCATCGTCAACGTTTCGTGGAAGCGAGCAGTCACGCCCGGCTGAAAACCAGGTTGGTCGAGTTCTTTGACGACACCAACGCGAAGCCCCTTGAGCGAGTCGCCCCGAGCACCGCGACGAGCGGCATCGGCGAAAGACGGCCATTCGTCAGTGATGCTCGTCGAATCGTGATGGTCGTAACCACCAATGATGTCGTGGAGTAAACCGGCGTCGAAAACCGTGCGGGTTACCGGGCCAATCTGATCGAGCGACGAGGCGAGAGCGATTGCCCCGTAACGACTGACCCCGCCGTACGTCGGTTTCATTCCAACGGTTCCGGTGAACGCGGCGGGCTGACGAATCGAACCACCCGTGTCGGATCCGAGGGCGAGCGACGCCTGGAAAGCGCCAACGGCCGATGCCGAGCCGCCGCCCGAGCCGCCGGGGATACGAGTTCGGTCCCACGAGTTTCGCGTGATTCCATACGCAGAGTGTTCGGTGGACGACCCCATCGCGAATTCGTCCATGTTGGTCTTCCCGAGGATGGGCATGCGAGCGGCGCGCAGCCGCGCAACGGGTGTTGCGTCGTAAGGCGGAACCCAACCCTCGAGAATCTTGGACCCGGCGGTCGACGGCATGTCGAGAGTGCACAGAACGTCTTTGACCGCGACGGGAACCCCCGCGAGCGGGTTGAGCTCAACGCCGCCGGCACGAGCCGCGTCGACTTCGTCCGCGATGGTGAGTGCGTCGTCGGAAACGTGAAGAAACGCACCGAGGTCGCCGTCGGTCTCGGCGATGCGATCGAGATGGGCTTTCGTCAGTTCGACGCTGGAAATCTCGCGGGACTCGAGAAGTACGGATTGTTCGGCCGCACTAAGGCGCGTGAGGTCGCTCACGCTTCCTCACCCAAAATCGCGGTCACGCGAAAGCGTGAACCGTCATGGTCCGGGGCGCCGGTGAGGGCTTGTTCCGAAGTCAGTTCGTCGGCGACGACATCGTCGCGCCACACGTTCTCCATCGGAATCGGATGCGACGTCGCCGGAACATCCGCCGTGGCCACTTCGTTGACCTTCTCGACGGCGCTCACAATCGCGGCGAGTTCGCTCGTCAACGTCGTGACCTCGTCGGGGGTCAGGGCAATTCGGGCAAGGTTCGCCAGATGGCGAACGGTGTCCTCGGTGATGTCAGACATGGTTCTCCGTGCGTCGGGAATACCCCAATCCTACCGAGCGCACCTCGCCCCGCGTTTGACTCCTCATGTTTCGAGAGCATACTGACACCATGCGAAAGATTGTCATCGGCCTCGTCGCCGCAGCGACCATTGTCCTCGCGGGTTGTGCAATTCTTCCGGACGAGAGATTCGATGGAAACTGGCTACTGACGTCCGCTACCGATGCACAGGGAGTTTGGCTCGACGGCGTGGCCGGTGCGACCCTCGTGACAATCGACGACGGTCAAATCTCTGGTCAAATCTGCAACACCTGGGGCGGTGACATCGCAATCACGGAGTCCACGGTAGTTGTGAGTTCCGTGCACTCCACCGAAATGTGGTGCTCCGAGCCAGCAGGAATCATGGATCACGAGACTCGGTTCCTCGGTGACATTTCGCTCGTCACGACAATCGAAATCGTCGACGGGTTCCTGCGTCTCTCGGGCGGCGGCGTCGACCTTAAATTTGCGGGTTACTTCGACTAATCACAAACCAAGGGTCGCGGCGAAAGCTTCCGCTGGGACGATGCGGATACCGAGTTCTTCGGCCTTTGCTTGCTTCGAACCAGCGCCTTCACCGACAAACACGATGTCGGTCTTCGCGCTCACGCTCGACGAAACTTTTCCGCCTGCCTGTCGAACGGCCTCTTCTGCACCGTCACGGGTGAATCCCGGCATCGTGCCGGTCACGACAACCGTCATTCCCGACAGCGGTCCATCGACGGCTTCGAACACCACACCCGGGCCCGGATGCCCAGGAATCTCGAACGGAACGCCAGCCGCCCGCCAGCGAGTCACGATGTCTCGGTGCCAGTCGACTTCGAGCCACTCAACGAGGCTCGACGCGATAATCGCGCCGACTCCATCGACGGCGGACAGTTCGTCGACCGATGCTGCTTCAATCGCGGTGAGCGACCCGAAGTGGCTCGCGAGCGCGCGGGCGGCAACCGGACCAACGTGGCGAATGTTGAGTGCGACGAGGAAACGCCAGAGGTCTTTCGACTTCGCGTCGGCGAGACCCTTGATCAGCTTGAGCGCGTCCTGAGATGGAACGAGTTCCTTTTTGACCGTCGCCCGAAACGGTGTTTGGGTGACGGGTTGCCCAGTCTTGTCGTCGAGTTTGGCGAGCCCCGTCTCGGAGTCTTTGACCGTCACCTCGATGGGGAACAGGTCGTCAATCGTGAGGTCGAACAAACCCGCTTCGCTCGTGAGCGGCGGAGTCGCGGGAACAATCGGTTGGGTCAGAGCGGCGGCCGTGACCTCACCCAGCCCCTCGATGTCGAGTGCGCCACGGCTGCCGATGTGCTCGACCCGGCCTCGGACCTGCGCTGGACAGTGCTCGGTGTTCGGGCACCGGAAATCGATGTCGCCCTCTTTCGCCGGGGCGAGCGTCGCGCCGCACTCCGGGCAGCCAGTCGGCATGACCCATTCGCGTTGCGTCCCGTCCCTCAGTTCGACGACGGGTCCAAGAATCTCGGGAATCACGTCACCCGCCTTACGCAGAACCACCGTGTCACCGAGCAGCACGCCCTTCTGAACCACGACGTCCTTGTTGTGGAGGGTTGCTTGGCGCACAACGGAACCCGCGACAGTCACGGGTTTCATCACCGCGTAGGGCGTGGCGCGGCCCGTTCGACCGACCCCGACGACGATGTCGAGCAAAACCGTGTTGACCTGCTCGGGCGGGTATTTGTAGGCGATCGCCCAGCGCGGTGCCCGAGATGTCGCCCCGAGCTGGTCGTGCAGTTCGAGGCTGTCGACCTTGACGACAACGCCGTCGATCTCGTGTTCGAGGTCGTGACGGCGCTCACCGTATCGCTCGACGTACGCGACCGCCCCGACGGAATCGGACACCACCGACCAATAAGGAGATGTCGGCATCCCCCACGAGCTCAATAAATCGTATATCTCGGACTGGTTCGCGACCGGCGGGTTATCCCACGCGCCGATTCCGTGAACGTAAAGGCTCAGACGTTTGAGCCGGTCATTCATGAGTTGGAGTTGACGTTCGTTCTTCGACTCAGCTTTCTGCCGGAGGCTTCCGGACGCGGCGTTTCGCGGGTTCGCAAATGTCTTTTCACCCAGCGACGCTTGCCGCGTGTTGAGATCGGCGAACTCGGCGGTTCGGAAAAACACCTCGCCGCGAATCTCGACGACGGCGGGGTGGCCTTCGCCGGTCAAACGCTGAGGAATCGAGGGGATGAGCCGAACGTTCTCGGTGACGTCTTCGCCGGTGATTCCATCGCCACGGGTCGCCGCTTGAACCAGCACTCCGTTCTCGTATCGCATGCTGAGAGCGAGCCCGTCGATCTTTGCCTCGCATAACCACTGCACCTGCTGGTCGGCGTCACGTTCTGTTTTGGTCATCCATTCGGTCAATTCCTCGACCGAGAAAACATTGTCGAGGCTGTACAGACGTTCGAGGTGCACGACCGGATCAAACAGTGTCGAATCCGCGGAACCGCCGACCAGTTGGGTGGGGCTGTCCTGGCTCTGAACCTCGGGGAATTCTCGCTCGATTTCTTCGAGCCGGCGCATCAGTTCGTCGTAGTCCGCATCGGCGACGAGTAGCTCGTTCCGCGCGTAATACGCATCCGCGAGTTCCGTGATTCTGTCGCGCAATTCCGCGGCCTGCGCGTGTGCATCGGACGGAGTCAACCCCGAAACGGGTCGGTCGTACTGCGGTTCAGCGGTCACATCTCAATTCTACGAGCGACCACACCTGCACGGAGTGGTTGTGCGCAGAGTAATTCATGGTTTCGTGGCGTCTCCCCGGCCTCGCTCCTCTGCGCCACCCCCTCGATCCCCATCACGCTCCGCGGCTCCACTCCCCGGCCCCGCTCCTCTTTGCCACCCATCACGTTTGTGGAAACCGAATCGCCCATTTCCCACGTTCGTGGAAACGAAAACGAGGTGTCGCGCTGACGTCTCAGGCAAACCAGCGTTCGGTTTCCACAAACGTCAGTATCTGCCCAAACCGTTTCCAAAAACGTAGACGCTGGGCGCGAGTCTCGGCTGTTTCTGCAGACAAAGCGGAACAAATACGAGCTAGCGCACCAAATCGGCCAACGGTCTGTAGAAACCGGTGTTTGAGATCAAACTGTCTGCAGAATCGAGTGGGCGGCACGATCGGGCAGGTTGCAGAAACGAGTGGGCGGCACGATCGGGCAGGTTGCGGCAGCACTAAGTCAGTGCCAACACAGTGTCGAAACAGAGTTGCGGCGAGGACTACTGAACGCCGAGGATGTCGACGACGAAGACGAGAGTGTCGCCGCCCTTGATTTTGTCCCCCGAGCCGGTGTCGCCGTATCCGAGGTCACTCGGGATGATGACGACGACGCGAGAGCCGACCTTTTGGCCGACCAGAGCGTCTTTGAAGCCCTGGATAACACCCGAGGTGCTGAAGGTTGCAGGGGAACCGCGGTCGAAGCTCGAGTCGAAGACTTCGCCCGAGTTCCAGTTGACACCTTCGTAGTTGACGACCACGGTCGCACCGTCACCGACGACTTCTCCGTCACCCTGAATCAGAGTTTCGATGGCGTACTCGGTCGGGACTACTCCCGCAGGAATCGTGACCGTGGGGTTTCCGTCGGTGAACACAACGTCGGGGAAGCCTTCGAGCGGTTCAACGGGAGTTCCGGTCGCTTCGGCGAGGGGCTTTGCCGCAACCGACGTCACGTCGATGATGAAAACCAGGGTGTCTTCGGCGCCAATCCCCGCTTGTGCCGCCTGAGGCCCAAAGCCCTCAGCGTTTGGAATGACGGCGACGATTCGACTGCCAACCGTGGTGCAGGAAATTGCTTTTGACAATCCGACAAAACTGGTCGCCGCGGTGTCGATCGGATACGGAATCGGGGATGATTCGGTGTATTCCGACTTTTCGATTTCGAGCCCCGTCGTACCGTTGTACAGCGTGTAGTCCATTGTGACCGTGTCGCCGTTGCCAACGGCCGCACCGGAACCGGCAACCGCCACCGAGCGTTCCGTCGTGGTCGCGGTCAGTCCCTTGTCGAACGTGATCGTCGGCGCGGCGCCGTACTCACCCTCTACCGAGACGGCCGAGGACGCAGAACCGGATGGGATGCAGTTATCTCCGCCAGGGGTCGAACAACCGGCGAGCGCCAGAGTGACGACAGAAACGGTGAGGAAGGAAGCGATACGCGACATGGAAAACCTTCGGTGTCAATGGAGTGCGCGATCCGCGCAGGCACCTTCTAGTTTAGGTTCACCGTGGGCGGTGTCGTGACGGATTCGACGGTTACGGGGAAATTCACCGAGGCACGCAAAACACACATCGCCTTCGCTTCCTCGTGAAGTCGGTTGACGTCAGCTTCGCTGGCGTTAGTTTCGATGGTGGGCCGAAGCGTGACGCTCGTCATCGCCCCCGCGCCTCCTTGGTAGTTCATGGTGCCGCTGGTTTCATCGACATAATCGGCGATTTCGATGCCGGCCTGATGAGCAGCGTAGAGAAACGAGAGCATGTGGCACTGCGCGAGCGCCGCCATGAGCAGTTCCTCGGGGTTCCAGAGCCGCACATCTCCGCCAAAGCCTTCTGCCGCGGAAGCGACGAGTGCCGAGTGCTTGTCCGAGGTGATTATCGCCTCGTGTGAATAATCGCCGCCGATTTCACGCTCGGTCGGGTTGCTGTTGTGCCAGCGGAGGCGAATTTCGAAGTTGTGGTTCATGGCCGTTTCTCAATTGTTGTCGGGGCGCTAACGGAGTACGATGGCGCTATGAACAGCGTAACCACGGATGTGACCCAAGAGCGTCTCGTCGTCACCGAAATTCCCGGACCAAAGTCCCTCGCCCTTCACGAGCGCCGAAAGAACGTCGTTTCCGCCGGTGTTGGTGCAACTTTCCCTGTGTACATCGAGCGCGCTAAAGGTGCGATCATCGTTGACGTTGATGGCAACCACATCGTCGATATGGGAGGCGGTATCGGTGTCAACACCATCGGTCACGCTGACGATGCAGTAATCGATGCCGCTTTCGAGCAGGCGCAGCGCTTCACGCACACCCTGTTTACGGTCACTGGCTACGAGTCTTACGTGCGTCTGTGCGAATTGCTTGCCCAGCACACGCCTGGCGACTTCGCTAAGAAGTCGGTTTTGCTGAACTCAGGTGCCGAAGCCGTCGAAAACGCGGTCAAGATTGCCCGCAAGTTCACCGGTCGCCCCGGAGTTGCGGTCATCGATCACGGTTACCACGGTCGTACGAACCTCACGATGTCGATGAACTTCAAGGCGATGCCGTACAACCTCGGATTTGGTCCTTTTGCCGGCGACGTTCACCACGCGCCCAACTCGTACCCCTTCCATGACAAGTTGACGGGTGCCGAAGCGGCCGCTCGCACCATCTCGTGGCTTGACAAGCGAGCCGGTGCAACGGATTTGGCCTGTCTCGTGGTCGAGCCCATCCAGGGCGAGGGCGGATTTATCGTCCCCGCGGATGGATACCTTCCCGCACTCCAGAAGTGGTGTAACGACAACGGAATCGTCTACGTTTCGGACGAGGTTCAGTCGGGCATCATGCGAACGGGTGCGTATTACGCCTCAGAGCACTTCGGGGTCGTTCCCGACCTCGTCACCACCGCTAAGGGCGTCGGAGGCGGATTCGTCATCGCCGCCGTCACCGGACGTGCGGACATCATGGACGCCAGCCACGTCGGTGGACTCGGTGGAACCTTCGGCGGAAACCCGATGTCGGCCGCCGCTGCGGTTCAGATCTTCGAAGAAATCGAGAAGCGCGACCTCATGGGCGAAGCCCAACGAGTCGGGCGCGTCCTCGGCGGAGCACTGCTCGATTTGCAGAAGAAGCACAACATCATCGGCGACGTCCGCGGTATCGGCGCGATGCAGGCGATCGAATTCACCGAGCCCGGCACCGACACCCCGATTTCCGACGTGGTCCCGTTCGTCACGGCCTACGCCATCAAGAAGGGCCTCTTGCTTCTCTCGGCGGGAACCTACGGAAACGTGTTGCGCTTCCTGCCTTCGGTCATCACGAGCGACGAGCTCTTGCTTGACGCTGTGGCGATTATCGACGAAGCACTCTCCGCTCGCTAATGCATCCGCTCGCGGTTGAGGGGTGTGTCGAACTCGCATCCCTCGACCGAAACGGTCTGGTTGAATCACGTCACATCGGTGCGTTTGTGGTCATCGACCGCGACGGCTCGGTGATCGAGTCCGGCGGGGACATCGATGCGGTGATTTTCCCGCGCTCGACTCTTAAACCGTTCCAGGCCATCGCCGCACTTCGAGCCGGCGCCGAGCTCGAGGGTGTCGAACTCGTGCTCGCGTGCGCGAGCCACTGCGGTTCTCATCGTCACACCGACGCAATCGAAGCGATGCTCGCGCACGATCACCTGGGAGTCGCTGACCTGAGTTGCCCCACCGACTGGCCGCTCGGCTACAACGACAAGGCCGACCGCATTGCGGCGGGCGAAGGCCCACAGCGCGTCACGATGAATTGTTCCGGCAAGCACGCGGCGTTCCTGCGGGCGTGCGTCGCCAACGGGTGGGACACGCGGACTTACCTCGAGCCCGAACACCCTCTGCAGGTCCTCATCCGGGATGTCGTCGAAGAGTTCACGGGCGCGAAAGCGATGTGGCCGGCGGTCGATGGCTGCGGCGCACCGCTCTACGGAATGAGTCTTCGCGACCTGGGCACCGGCATCGCCCGTGCGACGGATGGACACGATGCGGACGCCGAACGTCTGGTGAATGCGATTCGGACGAACGCGTGGGCGCTGGACGGACCGGGTCGCGACAACACGCGCGTCATCGAGAGCACCGATGCGATTGCCAAGATCGGAGCCGAGGGCGTGCTCATCATCGCCCGCGAGGGAATTGCGGTCGCCATCAAGTGCCTCGACGGCTCACAGCGGGCGAACACCGCCGCCGCGGTCACGTTGCTCGCGCGTCACGGAGTCATCGATCGATCCGTCGCCGAAGACCTCATCGCCGAACTCGTGGCGCCGATTACCGGTGGCGATGCCGTCGTCGGACGGCTCACCGTCAGCGTCTAAGCGTTAGCTTTCAATCGGCGGCGGTTGATTTCGCCACCCACCTGAGTGATGACGACCGCGAGAATCGC
Organism: Microbacteriaceae bacterium; assembly: GCA_044353905.1. Taxonomy (GTDB): domain Bacteria; phylum Actinomycetota; class Actinomycetes; order Actinomycetales; family Microbacteriaceae; genus MWH-TA3. Next base: position 19,446 of record JBILBA010000006.1, read on the forward strand.
GAGGATGAACACCGCAGAGGCCAGGACATTCGCCTCGGCCGGAATTCCACGTGCCGCGGCCGTGTAGATATACGAGGGAAGCGTGTTGACCGCACCTCGGTTGAAGTTCGTGATGATGAAGTCGTCGAATGACAACGCGAACGCGAGCAGAGCGGCCGACACGATTCCGGGCAACAGCAGCGGGAAGGTGATCTTCCACCACACCTGTGACGGTTTGGCGTACAGGTCTCGTCCCGCTTCTTCCAGTTTCGGATCGATGCCCGCGACTCGGGCACGCACCGTGACCACGACGAACGAGATGCAGAACATGATGTGCGCGAGGATCACGGTCAACATTCCCTTGGGAACACCCGCGTTGAGGAACTGCGCCGCAAGGCCAGCTCCGAGGACAACCTCAGGAGTTGCCATCGGCATGAACAACAGAAGCGTTGTGGCCGCACGACCCTTGAACTTGTAGCGAACCAGAGCGATCGAGATGGCCGTTCCCAGAACCGTTGCGACGATTGTTGAGGCGACAGCGATGACGATCGAGTTTCCGAACGCTTCACAGACTCCCTGAGCGTCGCAGACGTTGAGCCAGTTGTCGAACGTGAATCCGTTCCAAATGATGTTGGTTCGGTTCGAATCGTTGAACGAGAACGCGATCGTGTACACGATGGGCACCATCAAATAGATGAGCGCGAGGATTCCGTAAAGCGGAAGAAGGTATTTGCCCAGTTTCATAGCAGATCGTCCGTTCCGCTCTTGAAGACATAAGCCGAGACCAGAATCAGGATTGCCGACATGAGAATCAGCGACATGCTCGCCGCGTGCGGATAATTCTGTAGAACAAGGAAGTTCGCTTCGATGACGTTTCCGATCATTGTCGTCGACGTACTTCCGAGGAAGTTGGCACTGGCGTTCACGTAGTCACCGGCGGCCGGGATGAACGTCAGCAGAGTTCCCGAAATGATGCCCGGCATCGTCAGCGGCACGGTGATCTTTCGGAACGACGTGAACGGTCCCGCGTACAAATCTTTGCCGGCTTCGAGAAGCCGCAGATCGAGGCGCTCGATGCTCGAATACAGCGGAAGAGTCATGAACGGAATGAAGTTGTAGGCCAGACCGAAGATCACGCTGATGGACGTTCCCGTGATGTGCGCGTCCGGCGGAAGAATTGACCACGCCTTCATCGTCCCGACGATGAACCCCTCATCGGCAAGGAGTTGCTTCCACGCCACCGTTCGCAAAAGGAACGAGATGAAGAAAGGCGCGATGACGAGAACGAGGGCGAGGGACTGCCAGAGCGGGTAGGGCCGAAGGCGCACGCCGATGAAATAGGCCAACGGGTACCCAATCGCCAGCGCGATGAGTGTCGCCGCAGCCGCGTACAGGAACGACCGCACGGAATGTTCGCCGTAGAGCGACAACACCTCGGTGTAGTTCTCCCACCGGAACGCGTTGACGTACTCGCCGATGAACGCTCCGGGAGGTGCTTCTTTGAACGCGGTGATGACAAGTGAAATCAGCGGGGTGATGAAGAACAACCCGAGATAGACGATTCCCGGCAACAACAGGAACCACACCATGCGGCTTTTCTTTTGTGCCGCGGGTTCGACCGCCACACCGGACGGTCCGTGACTAAATGCGGTGAGGCTCATGACGGACTATCGCTTGGCGACGGCGAGCGACCGCGTGGTGGTGTCCGACTCGACAAACTCATCGGTGTCGAATGGGATCCCGAACGAGAATTCCGTCGCCCAGGACAGCCACACCTTCGAGCCCGCTGCGACAATGTCACCGTCGTTCTGTTCGAAGACCGTCAGTTTGTTCAGCCCGGGGACGTCGACGACGTACTGTGTCGAGACGCCCGTGAACGACGTGTCGATGACGGTTCCCGGGCCGATGACCGATCGGGTTGGCGACGCGGTGGGCTCCTTCCGGGAAATCTGGATCTTTTCGGGGCGAACTCCGACCGTGATGTCCCCCGACGTGACCTTCGTGCGGGACGACGGGACCTCGAGCGTCAACTTTCCGACCGTGACCTTCACGTTTTTTCCGGACGTTCCCGAGACGACCCCGTCAAACAGGTTTGACTGGCCGAGGAACGTCGCGACAAACCGCGTCGCGGGAAGTTCATAGAGCTCGGCGGGCGGGCCCATCTGCTCGATCTTGCCCTTGTTCATGACCGCGACGGTGTCCGCCATGGTCATGGCCTCTTCCTGGTCGTGCGTGACGTGAAGGAAGGTCAGTCCGACCTCGGATTGGATGGACTTCAACTCGATCTGCATCTGGCGACGCAGTTTGAGGTCGAGTGCACCCAAAGGTTCGTCGAGCAAGAGCAACGCCGGGCGATTCACAACGGCACGGGCGAGGGCCACACGCTGTTGTTGCCCACCGGACAATTGCGTCGGCTTCCGATCCGCGAGGTGGTCGAGTTCCACCAACAGCAGCGCCTCATGGGCAAGTTGTATGGCGTCCTTGACACCGCGCTGCTTGAGCCCAAACGCGACGTTGTCCAGAACCGTCATGTGCGGGAACAGAGCGTACGACTGGAACACCGTGTTGATCGGACGCTGGTGCGCCTTGGTGCTCGAGACGTCTTTTCCGCCGACAAGGATCTGTCCCGAGGTGGGTTCTTCGAGCCCCGAGATGAGACGGAGGGTCGTTGTCTTTCCGCACCCGGACGGGCCGAGCAGGGCGAAGAACGACCCCGCGGGCACAGTGAAACTGACGTTGTCGACCGCGGTGAACCCCGGGAACTGTTTTGATACACCGACCAGTTCGAGGTCGGCGCCTCCTTGCGCGAAACCGCTCACGGAATCAGACACCTGCAACCACCCTTAAGTTGACGCGATTAGCCCAGGAGGACGCCCTGGAAGGCTGCCTGGAATTCGCTTTCCTCGGCATCCGACAGGGAGCGGAAAATCGAAACCTGAGAAAGCGTGTCCGCGTTGGGGAAGATGAGCTGGTTCTCGGCGAGAGCGGGGTCGATCTTGATCGCTTCGTCGTACGCGCCGTTGACGGGGGTCACGTAGTTGACCCACGCTGCAACCTGAGCCGCGATGGCCGGGTCGTAGTACCAGTTGATGAGCTTTTCGGCGTTCGTCTTGCGAGGGCTTCCGATCGGAATCATGAACGTGTCGTTCCAGAACGTTCCACCCGAATCAGGAAGGACGAACTTCCACTTCTCGTAACCGGCTTCGAGGTTGAGGACAGTGATGTCACCCGACCAAACGATTCCCGCGAGAGCGTCCTCGCTCACGAGGTCTTCCGAATACGAGTTGCCCTTGATGTTGCGAATGAAGCCATCGGTCACGCGTGCTTCGACCTCGTCGAGAGCGTTGTAGAACTCGTCGGCGGTGAACTTTTTGATGTCGACGCCCTGGCTCGCCATCATGACGCCGAGGGTGTCGCGCATTTCGCTGAGGACAACGACACGGCCCTCAAGGTCTTCACGCCATAGGTCTGCGACCGAGACTACGGGGTCTTTCACGAGGTCCGTGTTGTAGACGAGACCAGCGAATCCGCCCTGCCACGGCAGGGACGACTTGCGTCCCGGGTCGAAGTCGGGGTTGAGCAGCGTCTCGACGAGGTTGGCGTGGTTCGGAATGTTGTCCAGGTTGAACTCTTGAGTCCAGCCGCGTCGAATCCAGCGCGAGACCATCCACTCGGTGAGGCACACGGTGTCCGCTCCGATGTCCTGGCCGAGCGCCAATTGGTCCTTGACCTTGGCGAAGTACGAGTTGTTGTCGTCGACGTCAACAAGGTACTTGGCGGCGATTCCGGACGCCGCGGTGAAAGCCTCGAGCGTCGGGTAGTTGCCAGCGTCGTCCTCGTCCAAGTACAACGGCCAGTTGGCCCAGTTGACCGTGGGGTCCGAGTCCGAAATGTCTTCAGCGGCGACAAGTGCCTGTTCGCCGGGAGCACACGCGGCCAGCGACAATGCAATCGCACCACCGAATGCGCCACCGAGAAGTGCGCGTCGTGACATCTGGGCTGCGCGGGCGTGCTGCACGAGCTCGCGAATGATCGGATCTTCAGGAAGGTTTGGCTTGTTCATGCATTTCCTTTGCTCGGTGGGTGACTACTTTGTCGTCCCCGCGTATGTCTGATAATGGCACAATTGACGACAAAAAGTAACCGCTAACGGCTATTTTCCCAAGACTGCCGTGTCCAGAACACTAATTTCGCAGAATTTTCCCGATTTTGTTGCGGAATCCCTCGCAAATGGCCATAATTACAGAGGGATTCCCCACAACTCGATTGTCACAGGAGACACACCATGCGGATTGCCGTTCCCGCCGAAATCAAAAACAACGAATATCGCGTCGCGATCACACCAGCTGGAGTGAAGGATCTCGTATCCGCTGGTCACTCGGTGCTGATTCAATCCGGCGCCGGCCTGGGCAGCAACATCACCGATGATGAGTACGCCAAGCAGGGTGCCGAAATCGAGAAAGACGCAGCGAAGGTCTGGGCCGCCGGCGACATGATTCTCAAGGTCAAGGAACCGATCGAAAGCGAATACCCCCACTTCCGCGAAGGAATGCTTCTCTTCACGTACCTTCACCTCGCCGCCGAAGAGCACCTGACGAAGGCCCTGCTCGACGCGAAGGTGACATCCATCGCCTACGAGACCGTCCAACTTCCCACTCGCGCCCTCCCGCTCCTCGCACCGATGAGTGAGGTCGCTGGTCGTTTGTCCGTCATCGTCGGAGCGAACGCGATGCTTCGTCCCAACGGTGGAACTGGACTTCTCGTCTCGGGCGTTCCCGGAACCCACGCCGCGAACATCGTCGTCCTTGGCGGCGGCGTTGCCGGAACCAGCGCCGTTGCGATGGCCGTCGGCTTGGGCGCGAACGTCACCGTGCTGGACACCAACATCCAACGCCTGCGTGAACTCGACGCGCTGTACGCGGGCCGCGTGCAGACCCTCGCCTCGAACGCCTACGAGATCGAAAAGGCCGCGGTGAACGCCGACATGGTCATTGGTTCGGTTCTCATCCCCGGAGCGAAAGCACCGAAGCTCATCACCAACGCAATTGTGAAAAAGATGAAGCCGGGAAGCGTTCTCGTTGACATCGCGATCGACCAGGGCGGATGTTTCGAGGACTCACACGCGACCACGCACAGTGAACCGACCTTCGCCGTCCACGACACGATTTTCTACTGCGTCGCCAACATGCCGGGTGCTGCTCCGCAGACGTCGACACATGCCTTGACTAACGCGACAGCACCCTACGTTCGCGCGCTCGCCGCGAAGGGCTGGAAAGACGCCCTCCGCGCTGATGCGTCGCTGGCCCTCGGCCTCAACACTCACAACGGTTCGCTCACCAACGACGCGGTTGCCGTCGCTCACGGTCTTGATGCCGTGTCGCTCGAGTCCGTTCTCGCGTAAAGCACAAACCGGAGACCCCGCCACGTGCCCGAACCGGGTGCGGCGGCGGGGTCGAAGGTTTCCGGCGGAGCGCCGGTAGCGCGGTGGGCGTCGAGCGTCGCCGTCCGAAGTGTGATGACGGTGCGAACGGGGCCGAACGCACGGGGTAACGGCTGGTCGCTCGACACCACGACTGCAATCGGTGACGACGACTGCCGAACCCGCCGAATCGACTCCAGAAATGTGGCCGCCTCGAGGGGTGCCATCGAATCAACGATGCGGTCCAGGTCGTCGATCACGAGGATGCGAGCCTCGGGGTGGGGGTTCAACTCGGACGCACTCGTCACCCACATTGCAGTGTGCCCGTCGACCAACGCCCGAAGCGTCTCGGTTCGGCCAGAACCGCGGTCGCCGATGACCGCCACGTCGCCGTCACTCGGTTGCCAGTGGGCGATTCGGTAACAGGCGTTGACCACGTCGTCAACGAGCCCGAACCCGGTTCGCCCCTCTCGAGGGACGGGCGCTGTCAGCGCTGGTTTCCAGGGTGGCTCGGAGGGCGGGTCGTCCGGTCGCACCCCGAGAGCGGCGACGTCGACCACCTGAACGCGAACCTCGTGAATCAGCCCGTCGCCGACGGTGACGAGCGCACTCCCCCGAGTCGGCGCGATAGAGCTGGTGCGCCCCAACACCTGGACGACGTCGTGAAGGGTGTTCATCGCGAGGCAGATTCGAACGGGAATGTTGGCCAACACCGCGTCGCGCAACACCCCGCTGGGGTGTTGAACCGCGAGAACGAGGTGAACCCCGAGCGACCGCCCGCGCCGGGCGATGTCGGCGAGAAGGTCGTGAGCGCGGGGGAATTGCCGAAGGAACTCGTGGACCTCGTCAATCACGATGGCGAGGCGCGGAACACCGATTGAATTCTCGATCGAGGCGACGCGTTGCCGAACGAACTCTGCCTCACGTCGCGGAATCTCTGCGCTCAATCCCGCAATTGCGCGCGGCACGTCCGTGGTGGTCAAATCCGTGAGTGTCGCGAGGTGATGTGGCAGTCCGCAGAGCGGACCCAGCGTCGCACCGCCCTTGAAGTCAATTCCGACAAACTGGAATTCCGCCGACGTGAAGCGAGTGGTCCACTCAACGACAAGTGCGGTGAGCGCGTGGGATTTTCCCGATCCCGTCCGGCCCGCGATAAGGACGTGTGGAGTGTCTGACGTCAACGACACGCGTAATCGTTCACGCCGGGTCCGCGCGATGGTGTCGAGGATCACATCCGCGCCACTTGTGTCATCCGGCAGATAGTCAACACGTGCGGGAAGGGATCCTCGTGTCGTGACGGAATCGACACCCTGGGCCGAACACCGAATGACAATGCCGACCTCGGTGGTCTCGCCACGCACAATCGATGCGCCGTTCGCCCACCGCACGGTTTCCCCCGAATCGCGAGGAACCCCGAGCCCTGCGGTTGCCTGAACCACGAGCGACCTCCACACGGCATCCGCGACGGGACCGTCCCCGATGACGGCGACTCCAGCAGCCACATCGACCAGCCACGGGGAACCATCGGGTTGATGCCCGGCACGGACAACGGTGACTCCGTCACGGGCGGGAACCCATTCGGGATTTCTGGCGATGTCGGCAACCGACGGATGCTTACGGTTCTCGTCGACGATTCGTTGAGCGGCCCGAATCTCGTTCGCCTCCCGTTCGGCTGCTCGTTCGTTGGCACGCACCGACTCGGCTCGCCGAGTTTCTCGCGCCGCTCGTCGAACACCGTCGATGTGATGAGCAATCACCATTGTCGGCGCGATGACAGCGCCGAGCAGGGCGAACGTCGAACCGGTCACTCCCCACACCAGTCCCGCCACCGCCATTGGTGCGACGACGCCGATGACGGGGAAATGCGCGGCAGTCACCGTGCAACGGTCCCACTAACCGGACGCGCAACGAGCGAACGGCGACGGTTCTGTGCAGAACCGCCGCCGTTCGAGACGTGTTTACTCGCCGATGTAGGACATGACGTGCTTGATGCGCGTGTAGTCCTCGAAACCGTACATCGAGAGGTCCTTGCCGTAACCCGAGTGCTTGAAGCCACCGTGGGGCATCTCGGCGACGATCGGGATGTGGGTGTTGATCCACACCGCACCGAAGTCGAGGTGCTTGGCGAATCGCATCGCACGGCCGTGGTCCTTGGTCCAGACGGACGACGCGAGTCCGTACTCCACTCCGTTCGCCCACGAGAGCGCTTCGGCCTCGTCCTTGAACTTCTGAACCGTGACAACCGGGCCGAAGATCTCGTTCTGGATGATCCAGTCGGTCTGCTTGAGACCCGAGACGATGGTCGGCTCGATGAAGAAGCCTTCCGTGCCCTGGCGGTTACCGCCGGTCTCGATGACCGCGTTGTTCGGGAGGTCGCCCAGGATTCCCATGACGCGATCGAACTGGTTCACGTTGTTGACGGGGCCGTACAGGATGTCCTCGTTGGTCGGGGTTCCGGTCGACACGTTCGCCTGAACGTATTCCTTCATCGCGGCCACGAACTCGTCGTGAACCTTGGCGTGAACGAGCACGCGCGTTGCGGCGGTGCAGTCCTGGCCGGCGTTGAAGTAGCCGGCAGTCGCGATACCTTCGACGGCGCGGGCGATGTCGGCATCGTCAAAAACGATGACAGGAGCCTTACCGCCGAGCTCGAGGTGAACGCGCTTGACGTCGGCGGCCGCAGACTTCGCGACCTCCATGCCGGCGCGAACCGAACCGGTGATAGACACCATCTGTGGAATCTTGTGTGCGGTCATCGCAGCACCCGTGGTGCGGTCCCCGATGACAACGTTCAAGACGCCCTTGGGCAGAAACTCCTGTGCGACCTGCGCGAGAAGCAGCGTCGACTGCGGGGTCGTGTCCGATGGCTTGAGGACGGTGGTGTTTCCCGCGGCGAGCGCCGGCGCAAACTTCCAAATCGCCATCATGAGCGGGTAGTTCCACGGCGTGACCTGACCGACAACACCGATGGGCTCACGGCGAATGATGGAGGTGTGGTCCTTCATGTACTCGCCAGCGGAACGACCCTCGAGGTTGCGCGCTGCGCCCGCAAAGAATCGAATGTGGTCGACACCGACGGCGATTTCTTCGCTCAGCGTGAGGGCGATGGGCTTACCGGTGTCCTGCACCTCGGCGGCAGCGAATTCGTCGGCCTTGGCTTCCATCGCATCCGCGATCTGCCAGAGCGCCTTTTGACGTTCGCCCGGAGTCGTCTCGCCCCATTCCTCGAACGCCGCAGCGGCCGCCTGGTATGCCGAATCGACGTCAGCGTCGTTCGAGACAGGCGACTTCGCGTAGACGTCTCCGGTTACGGGGTCGACGAGGTCGATGGTGTCCTTGCCGCGCGAGTCGACGAGTTCACCGTTGATGAAGTTCTTCAATGTTTTAGTCATGCCTCCACAATAATCACTCCGCGCCGTAGTTTCCAGCATAAATTCTTCGAATTTCCGCAGTGATTATGGCGTTTCGCGACGAAATCACTTGATTTTTGTCTGTTTTACCGTCAGAATCAGTTCATGAGCCTTAACGCGCGCCCGTCGACACTCGACGATGTGTCGCGCGCAATCGTGGAACAACTCCAGATTGACGGCCGCAAATCGTATTCCGATATTGGTCGAGCGGTCGATTTGTCCGAAGCAGCCGTCCGTCAGCGAGTCCAGAAACTAATTGAGTCGGGCGTCATGCAAATCGTTGCTGTCACGGACCCGCTTCAAATGGGCTTCAACCGGCAGGCGATGATTGGCATTCGAACGTCGGGTGACGCACGCGTCGTTGCCGATGAACTGTCCGCAATCGGTGCGGTCGAATACGTCGTCCTCACCGCCGGCTCGTTCGACATCATGGCCGAAGTCGTCTGCACCGACGATGGCGATCTGCTCAGCCTTCTCAACGGAACAATTCGGGCGTTACCCGGAGTCTTCGAGACCGAAGTTTTCACCTATCTACAACTGAAGAAACAGCAGTACAACTGGGGAACGCTGTAGTTCCCACAACACATTGGAGTTGAAAGCAATGACATTACTATCCAGGAAACCTAAGGTCGCAAAACCCGCGGCAAAGAAGGTCGCCAAGGCCACAAAGCCTGCCGAGGGGAAAATTCTTTCTCAGCGTGAGGTCATGAAGGACCCGTTACAGAAGATGGCGAAAGACCACCTCTGGATGCATTTCGCTCGCCAGTCGGGAATGGAATCCGGCAAGGGCGTTCCGATCATCACCAAGGGTGAAGGACACCACATCTGGGATTCGAGCGGCAAGAAGTACATCGATGGCCTCTCGGGGCTCTTCGTTGTCAACGCCGGTCACGGTCGCAAGCGTTTGGCGCAGGCCGCCGCGAAGCAGGCCGAAGAACTCGCGTTCTTCCCGCTCTGGAGCTACGCGCACCCCTCGGCGATCGAATTGGCTGACCGCCTCGCGGACTACGCGCCCGGCGACCTCAACCGTGTCTTTTATTCGACCGGTGGTGGCGAAGCAGTCGAGACAGCCTGGAAGTTGGCCAAGCAGTACTGGAAGACGCAGGGCATGCCCATGAAGACCAAGGTCATCGCGCGCAACATTGCTTACCACGGCACCCCGCAGGGCGCCCTCGCGATTACGGGACTCCCCGGAATCAAGGCGGCGTTCGAGCCTCTCGTCCCCGGTGCATTCCACGTGCCGAACACGAACATTTATCGTGCCAAGGAACAGGGTTACCACGGACCCGAGACCGAAGAAGATTTCGGACTCTGGGCCGCCGACGAGATCGAACGCATGATTCAGATGGAAGGCCCCGACACGATTGCGGCCGTCTTCCTCGAGCCAGTCCAGAACGCGGGTGGATGTTTCCCACCCCAGGCCGGTTACTTCAAGCGCGTTCGCGAGATCTGCGACCAGTACGACGTCCTCATGGTGTCGGACGAGGTCATTTGCGCGTTCGGTCGTATCGGCGAGATGTTCGCCTGTAACGCCTATGGCTATGTCCCCGACATGATCACGTGTGCCAAGGCGATGACCTCGGGTTATTCACCCATCGGCGCAACGATCATCTCGGACCGCATCTACGAGCCCTTCAAGCACGGCACGACCGCGTTCTACCACGGCTACACCTTCGGTGGGCACCCGGTTTCGGCCGCTGTTGCCATGGAGAACCTCGACATTTTCGAAGAAGAGGACCTCAACGGAAACGTCCGTCGAAACGCCCCGGCGTTCAAGTCGACTCTCGAGAAGTTGAAAGACATCCCGATCGTCGGTGACGTCCGTGGCGCAGGGTACTTCTACGGCATCGAACTCGTCAAGGACCAGGTCACCAAGGAAACCTTCAACGACAAAGAAGCCGAGCGCTTGTTGCGCGGTTATCTGTCACAGGCTCTCTACAGCGCGGGGCTCTACTGCCGCGCGGACGACCGAGGCGACCCCGTCATCCAACTCGCTCCCCCGCTCACTATCGGGCAGCCCGAGTTCGACGAGATTGAGCAGATCCTCCGCGAGGTTCTGGTCGGCGCGACGAAGCTCCTCTAACCAATGGGTTCCGTCTCGTTTTGGCACGAGGCGGTCGACCTCACTCCGAGGCCGGCCCTCGATGGCGACGCGACAGTCGATGTCGCCATCGTGGGGGCCGGTTTGACGGGTTTGTGGACCGCCTATTACCTGCAAAAGGCTAACCCTCGCCTGTCGATCATGCTGATTGACAAGAACTTCGCCGGTTTCGGTGCGTCCGGACGAAACGGCGGTTGGGCAAGCGCGTTGTTCCCCAAGACGACCTCGTCTTTGGTGAAAAAGTACGGTTTCGACCGTGCCAAAGCTCTGCGTGATGCAATGTCCGGTGCCATCTCGGAAATCGGTCGAGTGGTTGCCGCGGAAAAGATTGACTGTGACTGGGTGCACAAGGGAACCATCATTTACGCCCGAAGTGCTAGTCAGGAACGCGAAATGCGTGCTGAAGTTGCCGCGACGAAGGCTCTCGGAATTGATGCGCTCGAGTGGTGGGACGCCGACAAGGTCGGCGCCTCTGGTGCCCGCGGTGCAAGTTTCACCCCCGACTGCGCCCGCCTCCACCCGGCCAAACTCGTGCGACGAATCGCGGAAATAGTCGAGTCGCGCGGTGCGCGCATCGTCGAACAGACGACCGTGACGTCGTGGGCAAAGGGTGTCGTCCACACCAATCGCGGGGATGTGCACGCACAGCACATCATTAACGCGACCGAGGGATACGGTGCCTCGATCGCGCAGACGAAGCGTCGTATCCTGCCGCTGTACTCGCTCATGATTGCAACCGAGCCACTGCCCGAATCGGTCTGGAAAGAACTCAAAATCGAGCATGGCCACACGTTCTCGGACGGGCGGCACCTTGTTATCTACGGTCAACGAACGGCCGACAACCGTTTCGCCTTCGGAGGACGTGGTGCTCGTTATCACTGGGGTTCCGCAATCAAACCCGAATACGACCGCGTCGACAGCGTCTTCGTGCACCTCACCCGCACGCTGCGCGAGATGTTCCCGCAGATCGCGGACCAAATCGTTGTGACTCACCGCTGGGGTGGGCCGTTGGGCGTTCCCCGCGACTGGCACGCAAACGTCTCGTATGACCCAACTACCGGTCTCGGTGGCGCGGGCGGCTATGTGGGTGACGGACTAACGACAACGAATCTCGCTGGACGAACTCTCGCCGACCTCATCACCGGAGCGGAGACCCCGCTGACGGCGTTGCCGTGGGTAAACCACCGGTCACCCTCATGGGAACCGGAGCCACTCCGATTCCTCGGCGCGAACGCGGGGCTCGTGGGAACGACGCTCGCGGACGAGGAAGAAAAGATCACCGGACGTCCGTCGCTTGTCGCTCGTCTGCTTGCACCCCTCACGGGACACTAGCCAATAGCCTGAAAGGGTGAAACGCTTTCTTGCGCCCGGACTCGGGCGACGTGTCGGCGTTGTCATCGGGCTTGTGGCAATCGTCGCCCAACTCTCGGTACTGTCCTTCGTCGCCTGGGGTGTGGGGAACGTGCCCGCCGTCCGAGATTGGCTCGTTGTTGGCAAGGTCGCCGGGTCGACCCAACTCACTGACTACGTCACTCAAGCGGGTCTCTCGGCTTCCGGGCGCTTCTATCTGTTTGCCGCGAACCCAACGTTGCATACTCCGGATACGTTCGACGAAGCCTGCCCGCGTCGCGAGGCGGGAATAGCGGCCCTCGGTTGTTATTCCGCGGTCGACGACACCATTCATCTACTTGATATCACCGATGACAGCCTGACAATCCTCGAGCCTGTCGTCGCCGCGCACGTCACTCTCCACGCGGTGTGGTCGAGGCTCGATGCGGCCGAGCGTTCCGCGATCAGCGCCGAAGTCGAGAAATCATTCAGCCGAGTCTCGAGCCCCGCCTTACTGGGACGGCTGGCGATCTATGAGTCGATGACACCCGTTGAAAGGATTCCGGAACTGTTCGCGGTTCTTGGAACAGAGTCCGCCACCGTGACTCCAGAATTGGAAGCGGTTTATGCGCGCTATTTCCTTGACCGGCGTGCGTGTGTCGAACTCGCTGCCTCGTCCGCGAACGTCATTTCGGAAATCTCTAACTCCATTGAATCGGTCGGCAGCCAGATTCTTGCGGCCGAGCAATCGGTCACGAAAAAGCTGAAGGCTTACAAGCGTGAACGCCGCGCCCTCATCGGAGATATCAAGGCGTTCAACGCAGCGGCGGATTCACCGGGGCAATTCGCGTCGTCCTCAACTTTCACTGCACAGCGAAAGAATCTCTCGACGCGAAAAACGAGACTGGAGAAATCGAGGATTGCGCTCAACGAACTCATTGACAACTACAACACGCTGGTTGACCGCATGGCGGTGTTGAACACGCAGGCGTCGAGCCTCAATGCGGCACTCGGAATCGACGCGAGCGCGATGCTCGTAGTTCCAGCCGAGCCCTAGGGCGTGAGCGGGAACATCTTGGAAATTTCATTGAATTCGCGTTTGGTCGGGCTCCACGAAATTGCTGCGTCGGCGTTTTCTCTGACCTGAGCGGCCGTGGTCGCACCTGCAATGACACTGGACATTCCGGGAACCGCCAACAGCCAGCCGATCGTCGCTTCCAGCATCGTGATTCGGCGTTCTTTACAGAATTCCGCAAACTTGTCCATCGCGTCCCACGGAGCATCCGCGTACACATGTTGTCGATTACGCATGATTCGTGAGTTTTCGGGGCCACCGTCTTTGGTGAACTTTCCGGTGAACAGACCATTGTTGAGGGGGTACCACGGAAGAAAACCGAGTCCCATATCGTGTGCAACGGGGATGATGTCTTTCTCAGCGTCGCGCGTGGTCAAGTTGTATTCATTCTGTGCCGAGACGAACCTTTTCAACCCGAGGCGCTTGGCAACCGACTGTGCTCGGCGGGCTTGTTCGCCGGTGTAGTTGCTGTGACCGATGTGCCGAACTTTGCCCTCCTCGATCAATTCGTTCAGCGCCTCCAGCGTCACTTCAATGGGCACACGCGGGTCCGGGGTGTGATGCTGATACAGGTCGATGTAGTCAGTCTGCAGACGCTCGAGTGACTGGTCGATGGATGCCCGAATGTAGGCGCGCGAACCACCAGGGCCGAGGTGCGCGAGCGGGCTTTCATATTCCGTGTGCCCGAACTTTGTTGCGATGACCATTCGTTCACGGGTTTTTGCGACGACCGGGCCCATGAGTCGTTCCGAGAGTCCGAATTCCGCACCATAGATGTCTGCCGTGTCAAAAAAGTTGATGCCCGACTCCATCGCGGCGACCATCACTTCGTTGGTTCCCTCTGCGGTGAACGTTGGCGTGTCTTCACGCCCAAAGTTATTGCAACCGAGTCCGACGGCCGAAATCAGGAGACCTGAATCGCCAAGGTATCTGATTGGAAAGTCCATAAAGACGTCACTCCCCAGGTTCGAATATCGCCACATTACTAACATTTTACAAACACTTTTGGGCAGTTAGCAACGCAAACACTATTCTTCACTTATGAACGAATTCGACGCCATTTCCCGCATGGAAAGCCCCATCGGCCGACTTGAAATCATCGCGCGCGGTGACGTGATTGTTGGCCTCACGATTGAACGTGACGGATCACTGCCGCACGATGAAACCCCCACGAAAAATTCGGCGGTCATCAAGCGGGCGGTGACTCAACTGGGCGAATACTTCGCGGGAAAACGTCGCGATTTCAGCGTTCCGGTTTCACTGGCGGGCACACCGTTCCAGACTTCGGTGTGGCACGCATTGACAGAAATCCCGTTCGGTGACGTTCGGTCGTATGGCGACGTCGGGATGACCACGGGGCGTTCGACGGCGGGGCGCGCGGTCGGCGGTGCAGTCGGGGCTAATCCCATCCCCATCATTGTCCCGTGCCACCGAGTGCTCGCGAGCGATGGCCGAATCACGGGGTACTCCGGCGGAAACGGAATCCCCACGAAGGTATGGCTGCTAGACCACGAGGGCATCGCCCACCGATGACCGCACTTCGTGTCGGCGAGGACGGCATCGCTCGATGTTGGTGGTGCGGCGACGATCCGCTCTACGTTGACTACCACGACACCGAGTGGGGAGTTCCCGTTCACGGCGACCGCGAGATGTTCGAACGTCTAGTACTCGAATCCTTCCAGTCCGGGCTCTCATGGATCACGATTCTTCGACGCCGAGAAGGCTTCCGCTCAGCGTTCGCTAACTTCGATCCGCACGTTGTCGCCGGGTTTGGGCCTGCCGACCGCGTTCGACTCATGTCGGATCCGGGAATCATCCGAAACAGCGCGAAAATCGACGCGACCATCCGCAACGCCAACATCGTCGCCACGATGATGGATACCGAGCCTGGCGCTCTCGACGACCTCATCTGGTCGCACGCCCCCAAAGGACGGCGACCTACGATTCGCGCCATCACCGACCTGCCCGCGTTCACGCCTGAATCCGTCGCTCTCGCCAAAGCCCTGAAAAAGCGTGGCTTCACCTTCGTCGGACCGACAACCGCCTACGCCCACATGCAGGCGGTCGGTGTCGTGAACGATCACGTTGTGGGGTGCGGGGCTCGTGGCGCCTAGTTTGACACGAGAGTCTCAGTAACAGCGGTGCGGGCTAGATGACGAGACGGATAGTCCGGTCGTCTACGGAAACCTTCAGACCAGAAACCGCGGCCCAGTCGGTGAAAAACTCGGGCGTTGTCAGGTCAGGCGAGTCGGCTACAAGTGCCGCGACGAGTTCGCCCTTGTGAACCTTGTTGAAGTGATTGAGTGCCTTGCCGCCATTCGCGGAAACGACATCGAGGTAGTACGACGGCGTGCCTGGCGGAATAGGGGCAAGGTCGCGATACCCGGCCGAGCGGGCATCGAGTACCCAATCCCCCGCGGCCATCTCGGTGATGGCGCTACCGAGTGAATCCAACCAGAAATCCTTGAGGGGGCGTCCCGACAACCGTGTATCGAACGACAGTCGATAGGCGGGGATCGGATCGGCCGACGAGATGATGCCGAATAGCGCCGAGTGAACAAAGACGTGCGCAGCCGCCCAGGAGCGCTGACTGGGCGTCCAATCAGCGACGCCCGTCGCGGAATACAAAACCCCGGTGTATCGATCGATTGCCGGCATGACCGGCGCGTCGGTGAACCGATTGTTCGCCAATTCTTCGAGGGACTTCGGTCCTAACTTCAGAATCCGAGCGGCCTCGACCGGTTCGTCACGACACAAGGCCTCGAGCGGAACAAGTAGGTCCAGGCGACTCGGGTCTTGCACGGGAAACGACAGCTCGAAACGTCCAGAATGAGGCGCCCCACCCTTGAGTTTCGTTTCCGACGGGGGAAGCAGGATGCGCACTTAGGCGACCAGTTCCGCCTGGCTGGCGACAACCATCACCGTGTTGTTCTCGACCGAAAGGAATCCGCGGTCTGCCTTCGCCAGAATGATTCCGGCGTCGGTGTGGATTCGAACATCGCCCTCGGCCAAAACGCCGAGAAAAGGTTCGTGCCCGGGCAGAACGCCCAATTCGCCTTCGACGGTGCGAGCGACGAGCATGCTCGCCTCGCCCGCCCACACCTCGCGGTCTGCGGCGACGACATGAACCTTGAGCGTGGCCATGATTAGCCGTTGTCCTTCTGGATTTGCGACCACTTCTCTTCGACATCAGAGATGGAACCGACGTTGAAGAACGCCTGCTCGGCGACGTGGTCGAATTCACCCTTGGCAATCGCGTCGAACGACTCGATGGTGTCCTTGAGCGGAACCGTCGAACCCTCGACACCGGTGAACTTCTTCGCCATGTAGGTGTTCTGCGAGAGGAACTGCTGGATGCGACGTGCGCGCGACACGGTGATCTTGTCTTCTTCGGACAGT
The DNA here is from genome assembly GCA_044353905.1 of Microbacteriaceae bacterium. GTDB lineage: Bacteria > Actinomycetota > Actinomycetes > Actinomycetales > Microbacteriaceae > MWH-TA3. The sequence goes on from JBILBA010000006.1 coordinate 36,158, forward strand.
TCGTCGACACCGAGGATCGCGATGATTTCCTGGAGTTCCTTGTTCTTCTGAAGAATCTGCTTCACGGTCGTCGCGACGCGGTAGTGGTCGGCGCCGATGTAACGCGGGTCGAGGATACGGCTCGTCGACGTGAGCGGGTCCACGGCGGGGTACAGACCCTTCGACGCGATTTCACGAGAAAGTTCCGTGGTCGCATCGAGGTGGGCGAACGTCGTTGCGGGAGCCGGGTCGGTGTAGTCATCCGCGGGCACATAGATAGCCTGCAGCGACGTGATCGAGTGACCGCGCGTCGAGGTGATGCGCTCCTGGAGGATACCCATCTCGTCGGCGAGGTTCGGCTGGTAACCCACGGCGGACGGCATACGACCAAGAAGCGTCGATACCTCGGAGCCGGCCTGGGTGAAGCGGAAGATGTTGTCGATGAAGAGCAGAACGTCCTGCTTTTGCACGTCACGGAAGTATTCCGCCATCGTCAGAGCCGAGAGGGCCACGCGAAGACGCGTCCCCGGCGGCTCATCCATCTGACCGAAGACGAGTGCGGTCTTGTCGAACACGCCCGCTTCTTCCATTTCGTGGATGAGGTCGTTTCCTTCACGGGTGCGCTCGCCGACTCCGGCGAACACCGACACACCACCGTGGTCTTGCGCAACACGCTGGATCATTTCCTGGATGAGAACGGTCTTGCCGACACCGGCACCACCGAACAGACCAATCTTTCCACCCTGGACGTAGGGGGTCAGAAGGTCGATGACCTTGATGCCGGTTTCAAAGAGCTGCGTCTTCGACTCGAGTTGATCGAATGCCGGGGGCTTGCGGTGAATCGGCCAGCGCTCTTTGATCTCGATCTTCTTGCCGTCGCCGTTGAGAACTTCACCGAGAACGTTGAAGACCTTGCCCTTGGTCACGTCGCCAACGGGCACCGAGATGGCCTCGCCGGTATCGCGAACTTCTTGACCGCGGACGAGTCCGTCAGTCGGCTTGAGCGCGATTGCACGCACGAGATCGTCGCCGAGGTGCTGTGCGACCTCGAGGGTCAACACAATCTCGACACCATCCAACGTGTAGGTCGTCTGAAGAGCGTTGTAGATCTGCGGAATGGAGTCGTGGGGGAACTCGATGTCAACAACGGGTCCGGTCACTCGCGCGATACGTCCGACCGCGGCTTGAGTCTTGGCTGCCATTTTCTCGTCCTTCTGTTCTGTGGTTACTTTTTCGAAACGAGGGCGTCTGCGCCGCCCACGATTTCAGAAATTTGTTGGGTGATTTCGGATTGACGCGCGTTGTTCGCGAGTCGAGTGTAGTTCTGGATGAGCTTGTCGGCGTTGTCCGTCGCGCTCTTCATCGCCTTTTGACGTGCAGCGTGTTCTGCCGACGCCGAGGACAGCATCGCCGCGAACACGCGGTTTTCGACATAGACAGGCAGAAGTGCGTTGAGCACGCTCAGCCCGTCCGGTTCGAACTCGTACAGGGGCAAAATGTCGGCGCCGGTGGGGATGGGCGCGTCGTCGTCCGCTTCGACCACTTCGAGCGGCAAAAGTCGAAGGACCGTCGGAACCTGCGAGACGAGATTGACGAAACGGTTGTAGACGAGGTGAATCTCGTCGACACCGGCATCGTCGTGGCTCTTGAGGAAGTGTTCAATCAGCGCCTGCGCGACTTCTTCGGCGGTTTCGACCTCGGGGCGGTCGGTGTTCCCGATCCAATCGCGCTCCCACTCGCGCTGGCGGAACCCAAAGTACTGCAGCGCCTTACGACCGACGAGGTAGTAGACAACTTCTTTGCCTTCCGAGTCGAGCTTCTCGGCCAGTTCGCCCGCTTCGCGAAGAACCTGCGACGAGAACGCGCCGGCGAGGCCGCGGTCCGAGGTGAAGATCACGACAGCCGAACGACGATGGACATCGGGTTGGGTCGTCAACGGGTGGTCGACGTTCGATCCGACGGCCACGGCGGTGACCGCTCGGGTCAACGCCCGCGTGTAGGGGGCTGCTGCCGCCATGCGCGCCTGCGCCTTCTGAATTCGCGACGCCGAGATGAGTTCCATGGCGCGCGTGATTTTCTTCGTGGTCTGAGCCGACTTAATCTTTTGTCGGTAGATGCGAAGTTGCGCTCCCATGGTGTTCCTCCTCTCGGTTTACGTGCGAATTACTTGCGCTTGCGCGGCTTGACGATTTTGGCTTGTTCGACCTCGTCATCGGAAAGAGCGTCGAACTCTTCCGTGCCGGCTTTGGTTCCACCCTTGCCGCCCTGGAACGATGTGACGAACTTGTCGATTTCCTTCTCGAGGTCGGCCTCGGTGGCATCGTCGAGAACGTTGGTCGAACGGAGCGTGTCGAGGATCTTCGTGTTGCGACGAAGGTGCTCGATCAGTTCGCGTTCGAAACGAAGAACGTCGGTGATTTCGAGAGTGTCGAGCTTGCCCTTTGTTCCAGCCCAGATCGAAACGACCTGCTCTTCGACGGGGTACGGCGAGTACTGCGGCTGGCGCAGGAGTTCGGTCAGTCGTGCACCGCGCGCAAGCTGACGGCGGCTCGTCGCATCGAGGTCCGAGGCGAACATCGCGAACGCTTCGAGCGAGCGGTACTGCGCGAGCTCGAGCTTCAACGTTCCCGACACCTTCTTGATCGACTTGACCTGAGCGTCACCACCAACACGCGACACCGAGATTCCGACGTCGACGGCGGGTCGCTGGTTGGCGTTGAACAGGTCAGACTGAAGGAAGATCTGTCCGTCCGTGATCGAGATGACGTTGGTCGGGATATACGCCGAGACGTCATTGGCTTTGGTTTCGATGATGGGCAGACCCGTCATCGAACCGGCGCCGAGTGCGTCGGACAATTTTGCGCAACGCTCGAGCAGACGCGAGTGTAGGTAGAAGACGTCACCGGGGTATGCCTCACGTCCCGGCGGACGACGAAGCAAGAGGGACACGGCACGGTAGGCCTCGGCCTGCTTGGACAGGTCATCGAAAATGATGAGCACGTGCTTGCCCGCGTACATCCAGTGCTGGCCGATGGCGGAACCGGTGTACGGCGCGAGGTACTTGAATCCGGCGGGGTCAGAAGCAGGGGCCGCGACGATGGTCGTGTACGCCATTGCTCCGGCTTCTTCGAGAGCACCCTTCACGGCCGCAATCGTCGAACCCTTCTGACCGATGGCGACATAGATGCAGCGAACCTGCTTGTTCGTGTCGCCCGACTCCCAGTTAGCCTTCTGGTTGATGATGGTGTCGACCGCGATGGCCGTCTTGCCGGTCTGGCGGTCACCAATGATGAGCTGACGCTGGCCACGTCCGACGGGGATCATGGCGTCGATTGCCTTGATTCCGGTCTGCAGCGGCTCGTGAACCGACTTTCGAGCCATAACGCCAGGAGCCTGGAGTTCGAGTGCGCGGCGGCCTTCGGTCTTGATGGTTCCGAGACCGTCGATCGGGTTACCGAGCGGGTCAATAACGCGACCAAGGTAGCCTTCGCCGACGGGAACCGAGAGGACCTCGCCCGTGCGGGTGACTTCCTGGCCGGCCTGAACACCAGAGAACTCACCGAGCACGACGACACCGATGGAGTCCTCGTCGAGGTTGAGTGCGAGACCGAGGGTTCCGTCCGCGAACTTGATGAGTTCGTTCGCCATGACACCGGGGAGCCCATCGACGTGCGCGATTCCATCGCCCGCGTCGATAACGTGTCCGACCTCTTTCGCGCTCGTCGTGGACGGCTCGTACGACTTCGCGAAGTCGCCGAGCGCCTTGCGGATTTCGTCCGGGTTAATTGTCAGTTCAGCCATTGTTGTTTCCCTTTGTGTGGCGGTTAGCCCGCGAGTTTCGAGGAGAGTTCTGTGAGGCGCGAGCGGATGCTCGCGTCGATGGTGTCGTTTCCGACCTGAACGGTGAAGCCTCCGACGATTGAATCGTCGATGATTTCATCGATGTGGTGGTCTCGTCCGAATCGTGTGCGAAGCACGGTCGAGATTCGTTCGCGCTGCGCCGAGTCGAGTGGGTGGGCGACAGTCACAATTGCGACTCCGCGACCCTGCTGATCGGCGGCGATGTTCTGGGCTTCGGCGAGCAACGCGCGGATACGTCGGCCGCGAGGCTGGCTCACGAGGTGGCTCACGATTTCTGTCGTCGCGTCGCTTGCGCCTTTGAGAACTGCTCCAGCGAGAGACCGCTTTGCCTCCGCCCCGCCCCGCTTGGCGCTCAGAGCCAATTCGAGCTCGGGGTTGGCGGCGACCGCTTGAGCGATCGTGAAGAGTTCCGATTCAATCGCGTCTGAGGAACCCGCGGCGATGACGCGAATTCCGATTTCTTCGATACCGGCCAGCATCTCGTCGGCGGACGACCAGCGCACACCGACGATGCTGTGCAGAAGAGTGATTGCGGTTGCGTCGAGTTTTCCGACAACACCGTCAACCAGCGCGGCTTTAGCCTTGGCGTCCGCAACGGGGTTTGCCAGTGCAGCACGCAACGCCGGGGTTTCCCCGATGGCGCGACCAACGGACAGAATCGCGGCGCCCGCCGCAACACTCAATCCGTTCGCCTTCGCGACCGCGGCTTTCGCCGAGGCCAGCGCAACGCGTGATGCACTTCCCATTACTTGCTCTTCTCGTTCTTTTCGACGTCGGCGAGGAAGCGATCGACGACAGCGGACGACGCCTTGGCGTCTTTCACTTGTTCACCGATGACCCGACCCGCGAGCTCGAGCGCCAACTGTCCGACCTCGGAACGAAGCGACTGGATCGCCGCGAGGCGTTCCGCTTCGATTTGCTGTTGCGCTTTGGCGGTAATCGCCTCGGCAGCATCCGATGCCTGGTCCTTCAGCTCGGCGAGGATGAGTGCACCCTCGGCGCGAGCCTTTTCTTTGATGTCGGCGGCCTCTGCACGAGCCTCCTGCAGGAGGGCGTTGTACTTTTCGAGTGCCACCGCCGCTTCCTGCTGAGCCGACTCAGCGAGAGCGATTCCACCTTCGATTTTCTCCGCGCGAGCGTCGAGGGTCTTTTGCATGCGAGGAAGAACGATCTTCCAGAACAGGAAAAGTACGAGCGCGAACGGAATGATCGACCAGACGATGTCGTAAATCGCCGGGAGGAGTGGGTTCGGTGCGGCCTCAGCCGATTCCGCAGCCCACACGAGTGCGTGCAGCATATCGAATCCTTGCTGTTGGTTAGACGAAGATGAAGCCGGTTGCGATACCGACGAAGGCGAGTGCTTCGGTGAACGCAATACCGATGTACATGAGAACCGTGAGACGGCCCTGGAGTTCGGGCTGACGCGCAACCGATTCGATCGTCTTTCCGACGACGATACCCACGCCGATGGCGGGTCCGATGGCTGCGAGACCGTAGCCGACGGTTGCGATGTTTCCCGTGATTTCTGCGAGAACCATGGTGTTTCCTTCCGTTGTGACCCGGATGGGTCGTTGTGGTTAGTGTTCTTCCGCCAGCGCGAGCTGGAGGTAGACAGCGGTCAAGAGTGTGAAAACGTAGGCCTGAAGCACAGCGACCAGGATTTCAAAGAGCGAGAAAGCGATACCGAAAGCCAATGTTCCGGCTCCGCCAATGTACCCGTACCACTGTCCGACTCCAAGAACGAAGAAGTGAGTGGCCGAGAACAAAAGTACGAGGAGGAGGTGCCCGACAATCATGTTCATGAGGAGTCGAAGCGTGAGCGTGACGGGACGCAAGACGAAGGTCGAGAGCAATTCGATTGGCGTGACGACGATGTAGAACGCCTTCGGGACTCCCGACGGAAAGAGCGAATTCTTGAGGAAGGCACCGGGGTGCTTTTTCAGCCCGGCGTAAATGAACGTGATGTACGACACGACCGCGAGGACGAGAGGGATTCCGATAACGGACGATCCCGCAATGTTGAAGCCGGGGACGATTCCCGTGATGTTGAGGAACAGGACGAGGAAGAAGATTGTCGTCAGGATCGGAAGGAAACGTCGACCATCTTTTTTGCCCAAAAGGTCTTCGGCAATGTTGACTCGGACGAGGTCGAGTGCCATCTCGATGGCCCCTTGGAATCGACCGGGGATCAGTTTCATGTTCCTCGTGCCGAGCCAGAAAATGATAATCAGCGCAACGACCATGATCATGCGGATGATCATGATGCGGTTCATTTCGAAGGGGGTTCCCTCGAAGAAAATCGCGGCGGGGAAGAATTCAGAAATTGACGGAGCGTGAAACGTAATGCCTTCAGACAGAACGAGGCTGTTCAGTCCGTTCACGTTGTCTCCTTGAGTCGAGCGCTACCTTGCGCTGCATGGGCTCATTTAGTGTCGAGCCTACACCATGTCGACAATGGGAACACGAGCCCTCGAGATTGCGACGACGTCACTCACAAGGGCTCCGAGCACCGCCGCGATGACGCAACTGAAGGCAATAACCGTGTCAAGTGAGTCGGAATTTCGGATGGCAAAAGCGACCACGAGAAAGAGGACGAATTTGAGAAGCCACGAACCAAGGACGATGGCGAAAAAGACCCCCGAGGCGATGCTGCCGCCGCTCGCCTTCTGGCCGATAAGGATGCTGCCCGCGGTGATTCCCATGAACACGAACGCGATGGCGCTTCCGACCAGAGCGCTCCAGATTCCCGTTGGACCGACCAGCCAGTAACCGATCGCGCCGCCGACCAACGCGATACCCAGAGTGACGATTCCACCCAGTAGAAGCGCGGTGCGGATCGCTTTCGCCGCGAGTTGAACAGCACTAGTCATGAGGGTCCTCCTGGATGTCGCCGAACAGGTTGATGGGCTTCTCGCGACCGAGCGGTGCGATGGTGAGAATCGTGGTCACGATGAGCCCAGCGCCAACAATTCCGGTTGCCACGATTGCGTCGACAAACATGAACAACAAGGCGCCGACGGCGGCGACGATGGTCCACGCATACAAGATGAGGACCGCCTGGAAGTGGGTGTGCCCCATGTCGAGAAGGCGGTGATGAAGATGCTTTCGGTCCGCCGAGAACGGCGAGCGGCCGTTGAGGATGCGACGCGTGACCGCGAGGACAAAGTCGACCAGCGGCACGACCAGCACCGCGAGCGGAAGAGCAAGTGGAATGAAGGCGGGAACGAGTTGGCCCGGGTCGATTCGAGTTGGGTCGACCTGTCCGGTCACCGAGATAGTCGACGCGGCGAGCACCAAGCCGATGACCAGCGCGCCCGAATCCCCCATGAACATTTTGGCGGGATGCCAGTTGACCGGAAGGAAACCGATGAGCGCACCACACAGCGCGGCCGTCAAGAGGGTGGACAGATTGAAGAAGCTTGTTTCGCCCGGACCGGTCGCGAGGACATAGGAATAGATGAAGAACACCGCGCCCGCGATGAGAGTCACCCCGGCGACCAATCCGTCGAGGCCGTCGATGAAGTTGATGGCGTTCATCACGAGAACAACCGCGAAAACGGTGAGCACGAGCGACATCGTCGGCGAGAGCAACAAAATTCCACTGAACGGCAGGCTCACAATTTGCACACCACTCCAGGCGAGCACCCCGGCGGCAATCAGTTGAGCTCCTAGTTTGACGAGCCAGTTGAGGTCGATGAGGTCGTCGATGATGCCGACGACGGCCATGAGAACGATTCCAATTCCGATTCCGATGATCGGCATGATGTTGACGAACACCGGCGCAAACACCGGCAGGTTCGCGGCAACGACAAGCGCGGCACCGAGGCCGAGCACGATTGCGGCACCTCCGAGTCGGGGTGTCGGCGTCGTGTGAACGTCGCGGTCACGAATCACGGGATAAATCTTGAAGCGGTGGCTCAGGCGAAGCAACAGGTGGGACCCAACGAACGAAATGATCGCTGACACAAGACCGATAATCAGGTAATTCATCAGCCGTCCTCGGCTAGTGATCCGAGCACATCGCGAATCGCATCGCGTGAAATCGTCCCATCGCGCAAAATCCGAACGGGCTTCCCCTCGACAGTCGGAGTTGCGTCCACGATGGTGGAACCGATACGCGACCCCGACGACTCGCCGGCATCCAGATACACCGCGACGCTGTCGCCCAATTGAGCCATCGCTTCCGCTGCCGTCAGAGCGGCGGGTTCCCCGGTCAGGTTTGCACTCGACACGGCGAGCGGACCGGTTTCACTCAAGAATTCGCGCACAAGATCGTGGTCGGGCATTCGGAGTGCGACCGTGCCGTTGGTTTCACCGAGATCCCACGCGAGAGTCGATCGAGCAGCGACGACTATCGTCAATCCGCCGGGCCAGAACGCCTCGGCGAGTTTTTCCATTTCGGGTGAGACCTGCTCGGCGAGTGCTGTCATCGTGTCGATTCCCGCGACGAGCACCGGCGGTGGCGACTGGCGACCGCGGCCCTTGGCGTCGAGTAACTTCTGGACTGCGACAGGGTTGAACGCGTCGGCCGCAATCCCGTACACCGTGTCGGTGGGGAGAACGACGAGGTCGCCGCGACCAATGGCCTGTCTGGCCAGTCGCAGTCCCGTCAAGGCCTCGGTCGTTTCGAGGCAGTTATAGATTGTGCCCATCCCTGACAGTTTAGCCATCGGTCTCTAACGGACCGCGGTGAGGGCTCGTTCGCGTTGGAGAAGGTCCGTGTGGGTGGTGGTCATCGAGAAACCCGCGCCCTTCGCGATGGCACGAACGGCGGCGCCTTGCCCGTCGCCGTGCTCGACGACGAGCGTGCCACCGTGGCGCAAGAGCAGGGCCGCGCGCGCGATGAAGGTTCGGATGTCTCGAAGCCCGTCGTCCCCGCCAAACAGAGCGATTTCTGGGTCGTAACCCAAAACCTCAATGTCCGCCGGCTTTTCGGAATCGGGGATGTACGGCGGATTCGCGACAACAACATCAATAGTCCCGTCAAGTTCGGGTACCACGCTCGCGGCGTCGCCAATCACGAGAGTCACGCGGTCGTCGCCGTATCGAGCGATGTTACGCGCGGCCCATTCCGCCGCGGTGGCCGACAATTCGATGGCGAACACTTCCGCATTGGGAACCTCGGTTGCCAGTGCGAGGGCGAGAGCCGCCGTGCCTGTCCCCAAATCAACGGCGCGAGGCCGCGGTGACGGAACCTGCCGAAGAGCGTCGATCGCCCATTCGGCGACAAGTTCGGTTTCGGGTCGGGGAACGAGTACCCCAGGTCCGACGGAAAGAACCAAGTGACGAAAGGGTGACTCTCCGGTGATGTGTTGGAGAGGCTCGCGGGATTCGCGGCGGGCTGCGAGGGTGTCGATTTCCGCCACAACCGCCTCATCCAGATCGACGCCCATGAACGCCTTCGTGGCCACCTCGCCGCGAGTCCAGCCAGTGACATGGCCGACGACGAGTTCGGCATCCGCGAGAGCAGAGGCGATACCGGCGCGGTCGAACCGCTCCGCGAGGGCGGACACGATCTGGCCGACCGTGGTCACGAGCCGGAGGACTCCGTGAGCGCTTTCAATTGCGCTTCTTCGTCAAAGGCGATGCACGAGTCGATAATCGGCTCCATCGCGCCGTTCATCACCTGGTCGAGGTTGTACGACTTGTACCCCGTGCGGTGATCCGCGATGCGGTTTTCGGGGAAGTTGTAGGTGCGGATTCGCTCCGAGCGATCCATCCCGCGAATCTGGCTCTTGCGGGCGTCGCTCGCGACGGCGTCGCGTTCTTCTTGCTGACGCGCGAGCAGCCGCGCACGCAAAACGCGCATCGCCGACTCTTTGTTCTGGATTTGACTCTTCTCGTTCTGGCACGACACGACGATTCCCGTTGCAATGTGGGTGATTCGAACAGCAGAGTCGGTCGTGTTCACGGACTGACCGCCGGGACCGCCCGAACGGAAGACGTCGATGCGAATGTCGTTGGGGCTGATCGCGACCTCTTCGGGTTCGTCGACCTCGGGGAACACGAGAACACCCGTCGTCGACGTGTGGATTCGGCCCTGGGCCTCGGTTGCGGGAACTCGCTGAACGCGATGAACCCCACCTTCGTATTTGAGCTTCGCCCACGCGCCGTTGGCGGGATCGGTCGCATTCGCCTTGATTGCGAGCTGCACATCCTTGAAACCGCCGAGGTCGCTGTCGGTGCTGTCGAGAATCTCGACGCGCCAACCACGACTGTCCGCATAGTGGGTGTACATGCGCAGAAGGTCGGCCGCGAACAGAGCGCTTTCCGCGCCGCCCTCGCCTCCCTTGATTTCCATGATGACGTCTCGTCCATCGTCAGGGTCGCGAGGAATGAGCAAACGGCGAAGTTTCTCTTCGAGTTCGGTGACGCTCGCTTCCATCGGTGCGATTTCAGCGGCGAACGCGTCGTCGTCCTTGGCGAGTTCCTTCGCGGCAGCGAGATCATCGCGGGCCGCGGACAGTGCCTCGTGTGTTGAGACGATCTGATTCAATTCCGAATATCGACGATTGAGTTTCTTGGAGCGCGCCGGATTCGTGTGAATCGCCGAATCAGCGAGTTCCACCTGAAGAGCGGCGTGTTCCGCGACGAGACCGTCGATCGAGTCGAGCATGAGAGCCCTTAGAGGGTGACGACGGCGGTGGCGATGTCGAGGAGTTCGTCTCGAACAGCACCGGGGAATCCGTCGGTCTGGTTATCGATCGTCGCGATGACCGTGAGAGAGCCACCGGTCTCGAGAGCGCGGCCGGCACCGAACAAACGCTTGGTGGCAGAGAACACGGCGGCGTCAACCGCTCCGTCGCCGAGAGGACGCGAGCCCTGAATAACGGCCATCTGGTTCTTGGCGACACGGGTCATCGAGTCGATGAGGACGACAACGTGGTGTCCCTTTTCGACGAGGCGCTTGGCCCGCGCGATGGCGAGGTCGGCGACGGTGACGTGTTCGTCGGCGTGACGGTCGTAAGACGAGGCGCTGACTTCTCCGCGAACGCCGCGGCTAAGAGCCGTGACATCCTCGGGGAGACCCTCAGAGACGACGACCATGAGGTGGGCGTCCGTTGCACTGGCCGAGATCTCGGTAGCGAGGTCACGAATCACCGTGGTGCGCGCCGTTCCGGCAGAACCGTCAACGAGAACGCGGTCGCCCTTCTTGACCGAACCGAACCGACCCTTCAATCCCAATCCGTCGGTCGCGTGGACGGCGACGAGGTCATTGAAGTCGTCGCGGACGACGGCCTCTTCTGGCGCAGCGCCGTTCACGAAGTCGATCGTCGCGAGCGCGTTGTATTTCTGGCGGTTCTGGAAGTCGTTGTCGCGAGGCTGGCGGATTGCACCAACGATGGCGTCACCCTTGCGGAGGTTGTACTTCTTCACCTGACCGAGTGCGACATAGATGTCGGCGGGGCTGGCGAGGTAGCCGGCGGTGCGAACGAACGCGTAGTTGTCGAGAATGTCCAAGATTCCGGCAACGGGGATGAGCACGTCGTCATCGCTCACGCCATCGAAGTCGTCGTCGCGTCCGCGTCCGCGCTTGCGGTTGCGTTGGCGACTGCGACCGTTGTCCGCCTGTGTGTCATCGGATTCGGGAGAGTCGTTGTTTTCTGACGCATCGGCGTCACCCGCTGCAGTAGCGGCAGTGCGGCCACGACCGCGACCGCGGGTGCGGCGACCAGCGGGGGCGTCACCGTCGGCAGGCGCATCGCCCGACTCGGGTGCCGACTCGGCGGCGGGGGCGTCTTGAGTGACGACCTCAACCGGTGCGTCGGCGGACTTCTTGGTGGCGCGGCGCGGCGCGCGCTTGCGAGCCGGTGCTTCGGTGCTGTCGGTGACAGGCACGTCCGTGTTTTCGTTATCCATTGGTTACTCCTTGATGTGTCACACCACCGTGAGCAATCGCACAACGCGATATTCGGTGAGGTGAATCGAAACCTGCTCGGGATCCGGTTAGAGACCGTCTCCATCGGGCAGTACGACAACTGTAGCACCCTTGAAGTCAACAGCGAGCATGAGGCACTCCCAGGCCGTGTCCTTCGACTTGTCAACAATGCTCGCGGCGCGCGCGCGCTCGAGGGGATCATCGGTAAGAACGAGAACCGACGGCCCCGCCCCCGAGACCACCGCGGCGAACCCTTCATCGCGCAAGCGGCGAATCAGTGCGATGGTTTCCGGCATCGCCTCGGCGCGATACTCCTGGTGAAGCTTGTCTTCCGTTGCCGCGTGCAACAGTTCGGGGCTCTGCAAAAGAGCCGCGATGAGAAGCGCAGAGCGCGACACGTTGAACACCGCGTCCTCGTGAGGAACGGTGTCGGGCTGCAAGTCGCGAGCAACTTTCGTGCTCATCGTCATGTCACGAGGAACAGCGACCAACAGCGACACACCGCGATGAACCGTCAACTTCTTGTGCTGTGGACCCGTTTCCGTCATCCACGCGATCGACAAACCACCGAACAGAGCGGGCGCAACGTTGTCGGGGTGCCCCTCCATCTTCGTCGCGACGTCGAGCAGTCCCTGTGCGTCGATGTCAACGATGCCGTCGAGCAGCCCCTTGGCGACCATGACTCCGCCGACAATCGCGGCGCCGGACGATCCCATTCCGCGACCGTGTGGGATTCGGTTGTCGCACAGGAGATCGACAATCGGGACCGGGATACCGAAATGCTCGAACGTTGCGGCCATCGATTGAACAACAAGATTGGTGTCGTCCGTCGCGACGGTGCCGTCACCGACGCCGCGGACTGTGACGCGCGTTGAGCCGGATGGGAGAACCGTTGCCGTCAACTCGTCGTAAAGAGACAGCGCGATTCCGAGGGTGTCAAAACCGGGTCCGAGGTTGGCCGTCGTGGCGGGAACCTTGACGTGAACCGATCGTCCGACGGGAACTGTTGACGACATTACGCGCCCTTCACCAAACCGAGAACACCGGCGATTTCGTCGACGTCGACGGGAACCACCTGAGGCATTGCCTCGGATCCGTCCGGAAGTTTGAGGGCCCACTGCGGGTCTTTGAGTCCGTGTCCCGTGACCGTGAGCACGCAGATTGCACCGCGTGGGATCACGCCGGCTTCGGCACGTTCGAGGAGCCCGGCGACCGACGCGGCCGATGCTGGCTCGACAAAGATTCCGACTTCGGCGGAAAGGATTCGTTGGGCGGCGAGGATGTCGGCATCGCTGATGGCACCGAAGTATCCGTCCGAGTCTTCGCGAGCGGCAATCGCCAAATCCCACGACGCCGGGTTTCCGATGCGAATTGCGGTGGCGATTGTCTCTGGGCTCTTCACGCGCTCTCCGGTCACGAACGGCGCAGAGCCGGCTGCCTGGAATCCAAACATTCGGGGCAACACGTCGGTCGCTCCGCGCGCGATTTCCTCGCGGTAGCCGCGGTGATACGCCGTGTAGTTGCCCGCGTTTCCGACGGGGATGAAGTGGAAGTCTGGCGCGCGTTCGAGAACCTCGACGACCTCGAATGCTGCGGTCTTCTGCCCCTCGATTCGGTCGTTGTTGACCGAGTTAACGAGGTGGACGGGGTAGTTCTCAGCAAGGTCTCGTGCGATGTCGAGGCAATCGTCAAAGTTCCCTTGCAACTGCAGGATCTCGGCGTTGTGGGCCACGGCTTGGCTCAACTTGCCCATCGAAATTTTGCCCTCGGGAACCAGAACCGCCGCCGTGATTCCGGCGTGCGCGGCATAGGCGGCCGCAGCGGCGGACGTGTTGCCGGTCGATGCGCAGATGACGGCTTTCGCCCCCGCCTCCATCGCCTTCGAGATCGCCATCGTCATTCCGCGGTCTTTGAACGATCCCGTCGGGTTCATGCCTTCGTATTTGATGTAGACCTTCGCCCCCGTGCGCTCGGACAGTGCCGGCGCAAAGATAAGGGGTGTTCCACCCTCGCCCAACGAAATGATGGGGGTCTTGTCGGACACGTCAAGGCGATCACGATATTCGTGAAGGACACCACGCCACTGATGAGCCATTACAGACCTTCCATTCGAATAACTCCCACGACGCGTTGGACAACGGCCGACGCCTCGAGAGCATCCACGGTCGCGGCGAGATCGGCTTCGATCGCCTCGTGAGTTCCAATAACCAGCGTAGCGGTGGCCGACTGGCCGTCAGCGCCTGCGGGCTTCTGCTCGACCGACTCGACCGAGACGCCGTGCGTGGCGAAAAGCGACGCAATGTCAGCGAGTACACCGGGGGCATCGGTGATCTCGAGCGAGATGTGGTACCGAGTGCGGATCTCTGAAATCGGGAGGATGGGGAACGTCGCGTGCGTGCTCTCGGCGACGCCAGGACCGCCGATAACGTGGCGACGAGCGGCAGAGACGAGGTCTCCGAGAACAGCCGATGCCGTTTGGATTCCGCCGGCACCCGCGCCATAAAACATGAGCGGGCCCGCGAGTTCCGCTTCGACGAACACCGCGTTGTACGCGCCGTGCACGGCAGCGAGCGGGTGGGAGTCGGGCACCATCGCGGGGTAAACCCTAGCGCTGACGCCCTCGGTGCCGTCTGCCAGGGTGACCCTTTCGCAAATCGCGAGAAGCTTCACGACATAGCCGGCCTTCCGCGCCGAGCGAACTTGGTCGAGAGTAATCGCGGTGATTCCTTCGCGATAGACGAGGTCGATTGGTACGTGGGTGTGGAACGCCAGAGACGCGAGGATTGAGGCCTTTTGCGCCGCGTCGAATCCTTCGACGTCCGCACTGCTGTCCTCTTCGGCGTATCCGAGCTTCTTCGCCATGACGAGCGAGTCCTCCATCGATTCACCCAGAGTGTCGATGCGATCGAGGATGAAGTTGGTCGTCCCGTTGACGATTCCGAGGATTCGCGTCACCCGGTCACCGGCAAGCGAGTCACGGAGCGGACGGATTATTGGAATCGCGCCGGCAACGGCCGCTTCGTAGTAGACCTGTGCACCAACCTGGGATGCAGCCTCAAAAATTTCGGTGCTGTGATGCGCGAGCAGCGCTTTGTTCGCCGTGACGATGTCGGCCCCCGCGTTGATCGCGTCGAGGATTAGCGTGCGCGCCGGCTCGACGCCACCCATCAGTTCGATCACGATGTCGGCCTGCCGAACGAGCGTGGCGCCGTCGGTCGTGATGAGGTGCGCGGGAATGTCCGTCGAGCGCTTCGATTTCGGGTCGCGAACAGCTACGCCGATCAACTCGATACCGGCACCGATTCGCGCGGCGAGTTCGTCGCCGTGATTAAGAATTTGATCCGCAACCTGCGCGCCAACGCTTCCCGCGCCAAGAAGCGCGATTCGAAGGTTTCGATATTCAATCAATGGGTTTTCCTTATCGCGCGCGGACCTTCAGGCATCACGTCAGTTTAGCGACTCGCGCGTCAGAATCAGGCTGTCCTCGGCGGCGACCCACGCCAACATCGCGCATTTGACTCGAGCGACAAACTTCGAGACACCCGACAGCGCAGCTAGGTCTCCGTAGTCATCTTCGGACAGGGCGATTGTTCCGCGCGACCGCATCGCGTCGCGGAAGCCCTCGGCGAAGGTTACGAATTCGGCGACCGACATCCCTGTTGCCTCGGAAGTCATGAGTGACGCCGACGCCTGCGAAATCGAGCAGCCTTTTCCTTCCCATTCAAACGCCGTAATGGTGGAGCCGTCCTCCGACAGTCGAACCGTGAGCGTTATTTCGTCGCCGCACGTCGGGTTGTACTGGTGTGAGGGGAATCCGCCCGGCTGCAGGCCGTATCCCGCACGTCGCTTGTTGTGATCGAGGATGATTTGTTGGTACAGGTCGTCGAGTTCCATCAGCCCTCCCCGAAATATTCCCGCACGTCGGCGAGAGCCGCGACGGCAAGAGCGACATCGTCGGACGTCGAGTACATCCCGAGCGAGAAACGGGTCGACGAGTCAACTCCGAGTCGCTTGTGCAGCGGCTGGGCGCAGTGGTGGCCCACGCGCGCCGCGATTCCGCGCGAGTCCAGGTACTGACCGACGTCGTGGGGGTGAACGCCCTCGACAGCGAAACTCACGAGCCCGACGCGATGCACACCGTCGGCGGTGCCCAAGATTCGAACGTTCGGAATGTCAGCGACCGCGGCAAACATGTCTGCACCGAGCGCCTCTTCGTGGGCGGCGATTGCGTCGACTCCAATCGACTCGACATAACGCAGCGATTCCGCCCAGCCGATTGCCTGGGTCAGTCGCGGGGTGCCCGGCTCGAACTTCGCGGGGGCGGGTAGGTAATCCGACGAGTCATAGTCGACGCGCGTGATCATGGCACCGCCCGTCAGAACAACCGGCATCTCGGCGAGGATTTCCGTCGTCCCCCACAGCGCACCGATTCCGGTTGGCCCATACATTTTGTGAGCCGAGAACACGACGAAATCAGCACCGTACGAATTGACATCGAGGCGTCCGTGCGCGGCGGACTGGCAGGCGTCAACGATGACGAGCGCACCGGCGGCTCGGCCGAGGTCAGCGATGGCGCGGACGGGATTGGTGATTCCGAGCACGTTGGACACGGAAGACACCGCGACGATTCGCGTTCGACCGGACATCACCGATTGCACGGCCTCGGGGGTCAGTTCTCCGCCATCCGTGACCGAAGCGACTCGAATAACGGCACCCGTCTGCCGGGCGACCTCTTGCCACGGAATGAGGTTCGCGTGGTGCTCTGCTTCGGACACCACGATTTCGTCGCCGGACGCGAGGGCGAATCGCGCGGGCGAGCCGACGGCGGACGCCAATTGAATGGCGAGTGCGACGAGGTTGATTGATTCCGTCGCGTTGGACGTGAAGACGAGTTGGTTCGGTCGTGCGCCGACGAACGCCGCGATCGATGCGCGCGCATCGTCATAGGCCTCGGTCGCTTCGGCGGCGAGTGAGTGCGCGCCTCGATTGACCGCGGCAGTGTGCCGCAGTGCGAATTCGGATTCGAGGTCAACCGCAATTCGCGGTCGAAGGCTCGTCGCCGCCGTGTCGAGATAGACGAGTGGATGCCCGCTGACGGTTTCCGACAATTGCGGGAACTCCGCGCGAATCGCGGCACTCTGTTCTGGCCTGAACTGGCTCACATTCGCTCCGGTGCACTGACGCCCAGCAGGTCGAGGCCGTTGCGCAAAACCTGACCAGCGGAATCGTTGAGCCACAGTCGCGTCCGGTGCGCGTCGTCGACCTCGTCGTCACCCATTGGCGTCACTCGGCAATTGTCGTACCAACGGTGATAGAAGGCCGCGAGTTCTTCGAGGTACCGGGCGACGCGGTGTGGTTCGCGCAGAGTTGCCGACTGTGCAACCACGCGCGGGAAATCGGCAAGTGCGTTCGCGAGGTCGGCCTCGGTCTGGTGGTCGAGCAGCTCGGCGCGGAACACCGATCGGTCGACTCCGGCGGTGATGGCGTTCCGCGCGACGGCACAGGTTCGAGCGTGCGCGTACTGCACATAGAACACGGGGTTGTCGTTCGACTTTTTGGTCAACAGTTCCGGGTCGAGCGACAACGGCGAATCCGCCGGGTACCGCGCGAGTGAATAGCGCAGCGCGTCGGTGCCGAGCCATTCGCGCAGATCGTCAAGCTCAATGATGTTTCCGGCGCGCTTGGACAACTTGGCACCGTTAATACTGACGAGCTGACCGATGAGGACTTCGATGTCCTTGTCGGGGTCATCGCCCGCCGAACCGGCGAGCGCCTTGAGGCGGTGCACATATCCGTGGTGGTCGGCGCCGAGCAGATAAATCTTGTGCTGGTAACCGCGGTCGCCCTTGGACAAGTAATAGGCGGCGTCGGCGGCAAAATACGTATAGATTCCGTTGCCGCGGCGAATCACCCGGTCTTTGTCGTCGCCGAAGTCGGTCGTTCGAACCCAGACCGCATCGTCTTCGTCGTACACGTGGCCCTGTGCTCGAAGTCGTTCGATGGCTTTTTCGATGAGCGAGTCGTCGCCACCCGCGTGCAGCGTGCGTTCGCTAAACCAGACATCGAATTCGACGTTGAACCGCGCGAGCGAATCCTTGATTTCCTGCAGTTGCAGTTCGTACCCGATGTCCCGGGCGATCACGATGGCCTCGTCGCGGGGAAGGTCGCCGAGGTCTGGGCGTTGCGCCAATGCCGACGTGCCGAGTTCCTGGACGTATTCCCCCGGATAACCGTTCTCGGGGGTGGGTTCGCCAAGCGCAGCCGCAAGCACGGATTCGCCGAAGACGTCCATCTGAGCCCCAGCATCATTGATGTAGAACTCGCTCGCGACCTTTGCGCCGGACGCCCGCAGAACACGGCCAATTGAGTCGCCGAGTCCCGCCCACCGGGTGTGGCCAATGTGCAGCGGACCGGTCGGATTGGCCGAAACGAATTCGAGGTTGATGGACTGCCCGGCGAGGGTGTCGTTGTGACCGAAGGTGTCCCCCGCGGTAATGATTGTGCGGGCGATTTCGCCGGCTGCCGAGGCATCCAGCGTGATGTTGAGAAAGCCTGGACCCGCGATATCGACAGCCTTGATGCCGGCAATCGCCGAGAGAGCGGCGTGAAGTTCTTGTGCGACGTCGCGCGGGTTCATGTCGACGCGCTTTGCGACCTTCAGGGCAATCGACGTCGCCCAATCCCCGTGATCGCGATTCTTGGGGCGCTCGAGCGCCACATCCGAATCGACGATGCTCGCCGCGATTGCCTCATCGCGAGCGCCGATGACTGTGCGCGTCGCCTCGGCAATGGCGGTGCTCAGCGCGTCGGGGTTCATACGTCCATCTTAAGTCGCTCGTCAGGTGAGTTCAGGGGTACCCCCTACAGGATTCGAACCTGCGACCTTCTACGCCGGAGGTAGACGCTCTATCCACTGAGCTAAAGGGGCTTTCATGTCTAGCGTACTACTGCGCCGAGTGCCGCTCGAGGAACTCGAACACCGCTCGATCGTCCACTCCGGGGAAACTTCCGCGGTGTAGTGGCGTGAGCACTTGCGAATGCATCGCCGCACTCGTCCACGTGTTGCCCGACCACTTCGCGGCGAGTTCATCGGACGGCAACACGCAACAGGCCGGGTCGGGGCAGGTCGAGACCTTGCGATCGGCAGTGTCGCGTCCGCGGAACCACTTCGAGTCGGCGAACGGCACTCCCACGGTGATCGAAAAACTCCCGTCGACACCAGATCCCGTTTGGGACGATTCCCAGAACGTGCCGTCGGGGGTGTCGGTGTACTGGTGATATTCGGTGGTGCGATTGACTCGTTCGAGTGCGACTCGAGCACTCCACTGTCGACACAGTCGCTGTCCTTCAACCGCCCCGGTGACGTCCGTCGGAATCGGCAGTCCGTCGTTTTCGTAGGCCTTGTAGACCGCACCATCGTCACCAACCCTCAAGAAGTGGACCGGAATGTCGAGGTGGCTCGTCGCGAGGTTCGTAAATCGCATCGACGCGAACTCGTGAGTCACCCCGAACGCATCACGGAAATCCTCCACTGCGATGTTGCGATCGGCCTTTGCTTTGGTCAGGAATTCGACCGCCTGACGACCCGGCATGATGGCCGCCGCCGCCACATAGTTGATCTCGAGGCGCTGTTGCAAGAACTCGGCATAGCTCGAGGGAACGCTGTGCCCCAGGACTCGGTGGGCAATCGACTGAATCGCCATCGATCGCAGACCGTGTCCACCGGGAATCGACGCCGGCGGAAGATAAACATGTCCGTTCGCCCAATCGGTGATGCTGCGCGCGGATTCCGGCAGGTCGTCCACGTAAATGATCTCGAGCCCAAAACGTTCCGCCATCTGACTCATCTCACGGTGAGTGAGAGCGCCCGTGGTGTGGCCAACCTGGTCCGACAGGTCTTGGCCAATCGCCTCGAGGTCGGGACGGTAGTTGTTGATTTCCCGCATCGCGAGCCGCAGTTCGGTGTTGGCGCGACGGGCTTCCTCCGGAGTCGCGATCGCGGTCGTCTCGCGTCGCACGATTTCGCGGTGCAATCCCAAGAGCGCGTCGAGGGTCTCATCGCTCATGGTCTTTCCGACACGAGTCGACGGAATTCCCAGTCGCGTCGCGAGCGCCGAGTGTTGCAGTTCGTCGAGCTCGAGCTCTTTCGCACTACGTTCGTCCGGTGCGCCGGTCTCGAGAAGTGTCGCAACGCTAACCCCGAGGGCCGAGGCGATCGAGGTGACGAGCCCGATCTTGGGCTCACGCTTGCCATTTTCGATAATCGACAATTGGCTTCCGGAAAGTCCGACCTTATCGCTCAGCGCATCGAGCGTCAGATTCGCTCGCTGGCGGAAGTGCCGGATTCGCCGGCCCAGCGTGGGGGACGTGTTCATGGTGCCAGATTACGCCAAAAGTTTCATAAAACGCAAGAAAGCACTTTATTTCGTCGCAAATTGTCGGCGTGTTGGTATTTTTGGGAGAATTCTAGATACATGCCCTCGACATCGACCCCCACAGAGCCCTCTGTCACCGAAAATGCGCACGCGCTGCCGACGACGCGGGCGGACCTTCGGGCTTGGGTGGCCGAGATCGCCGACTTGACGAAACCCGACCGGATTCAGTGGGTTGACGGTTCGCTCGGCGAGCGCCAAGATCTCATCGCCGAGTTGATTGCATCCGAGACCCTCATCCCGCTCAATGGCGAGCTTCGCCCGAATTCGTTTCTCGCACGCAGCAACCCCGACGACGTCGCCCGCGTCGAGGGACGGACATTCATTTGCACTCGAACGGAACACGGCGCGGGACCGACCAACAATTGGCACGACCCCGACGAAATGCGATCGACGCTGACGGGGCTATTCACCGAATCGATGCGCGGCCGCACCCTGTACGTCATCCCGTTTTTGATGGGCCCGGTCGGATCGCCCGTCACTCGCGTCGGAGTAGAGATTACCGATTCGCCGTATGTCGTCGTTTCGATGGGGATGATGACACGCATGGGGCGGGTCGCTTTGGACGTTATCGAAGATGGCGCTGATTGGGTCAAGGCCGTTCACACCGTCGGCGCACCTCTGGCGCAGGGCGAGAAGGATGTCCCCTGGCCGTGCAACGAGACCAAATACATCAGCCACTTCCCCGAAGACCGAGAAATCTGGTCGTTCGGATCGGCGTACGGCGGAAACGCTCTTTTGGGCAAAAAGTGCTTCGCGCTGCGAATCGCGTCGGCGATGGCCCGCGACGAGGGCTGGCTCGCCGAACACATGATGCTCGTTCGAATCACATCACCGGAAGGGCAGGTCGCTCACATTGCTGCGGCGTTCCCCAGCGCCTGCGGCAAAACCAACTTCGCCATGATGCAGCCCACGCTTCCGGGTTGGCAGGTCGAAACCCTCGGCGACGACATCGTGTGGATGTGGATTGACGAGAACGGCTTGTTGCGCGCCCTCAACCCAGAAGCCGGATTGTTCGGTGTCGCGCCCGGCACAAGCAATGCGACCAACCCCGTCGCGATCCAGACACTGTGGGGCAACACGGTTTTCACCAACGTCGCACTGACCGACGACGGCGACGTGTGGTGGGAGGGGCTCACCAAGGAAAAGCCCGCGCACCTCACCGACTGGACCGGCCAGGATTGGACGCCCGAGTCGACGACTCCCGCTGCGCACCCCAATTCACGGTTCACCGTCGCAATTGACCAGTGCCCGACCGCCGCGAGCGAGTGGGCGGACCCGCGCGGAGTTGTCGTCGACGCAATCGTCTTCGGTGGTCGCCGATCGGACACCATGCCCCTCGTCACGGAAGCCCGCTCGTGGACTCACGGCGTGTATCTCGGTGCCACGATGGCGTCAGAGCGCACCGCTGCCGCCGAGGGAACCCTCGGTGAACTTCGCCGCGACCCCTTCGCCATGGCTCCCTTCACCGGCTACAACGTGGGCGACCACTGGGCACACTGGTTGTCCATCGGCGAGCGCCTCCGCGTTTCCGGGCGCTTTCCCCGAATCTTCCACGTGAACTGGTTCCGCCGCGACGATGAAGGCCAATTCATGTGGCCGGGCTTCGGCGAAAACATTCGGGTCGTCAAATGGATGATGGATCGCATGCGCGGCGAGATCGGCGGAGTGGACAGCCCCGTCGGTACCCTTCCGAAGCTCGGTGACCTCGACTTGCGCGACCTCGACATGGACGTTTCGGCTGCGAGCGAAATATTGTCGGTCGACGCCGGCGAAATCGAACGCGATGCCCGCGACGCGCAAACGTTGTTGACCCTCGTCGGTGACACCGTCCCGCCCGCCATCTGGACCGAGAATTCCGAGACGATCGCCCTGTGTCGGTGACGGGTTTTCGTAACCAAATCGTCACAGAACCTTCGTCGGTGGGGCGACCGCGTGCGGGTAGATTCGGGAGTATGACGTCGCGATCGAAGTTCCGAGCAGTAGGGGTCATCGCACCCTTAGCCGTTTTAGCGTTTCTGATGACGGGCTGTGCACCCAGTGTGACCCCGACAGCAGAGCCGACCGCGAGCGAGACGACTCAGCCGACTGTCGAACCGACCGAGGCCCCCGAGCCGACCGAGTTCTTCTCGATGCCCGACGACTGCACCGGCATTTTGCCCGCCAAACAAGTCAACAGGTTTGCCGCGGACGACATCATCTTGCTAGCCGGCCCCGGCGGCAAATACGGCAACGAACTCATCACCGAGCCGACACCGGAAATGGACGCTGGCGGAATCTCCTGCTACTTCGGGGTTGACAACGAAGACCCCACTCTTTTGACCGTCGTCGCCCTCGTCTCTGCTGCGCCCTTGGACGCGACGACCCGCGCGGATATCGTTGACGGCCTCACTTCTCAGGGACTCGCGCAGTCAACCGACGAACGCGGAGACGTCACGTTTGGGGTTATCGGAGTCAGCGGTGGGCAAACCACGGCGACCTATAACGTGATCGCCGTCGATTCGTGGATTTCCGTGCTGTCCGCGGAAGGCGGAGAAGACGCGTTCCTCGACATTGTCAGCCTTGCCAACGCCGTTCACAGCGCGAACTATAACTAGGTCGTGAACACGGACCTCCTCGCGGGCGTCCACCCCAGTTGGCTCCCCGCATTCGGTCGTGCGGCTGACGCGATCACCGACATCGCCCATCGACTCGAGACGGAACGCGCCACTGGCATAACTCACGCACCACACCGCACTGACATCTTCCGCGCATTTCGCGTTCCGATTGAGTCCGTTCGAGTCGTCATCGTCGGCCAAGACCCCTACCCGACACCTGGGCACGCGGTCGGGCTCGCGTTTTCGACGAACCGAAATGTTCGCCCACTCCCCCGAAGCCTCGCGAACATCTGCACAGAACTGCGGGACGACCTCGGCTTTCAACCCGCGGACCACGGGAATCTGTCACGTTGGGTCGATCAAGGGGTCTTGCTTCTCAACACGTCGTTGACGGTGCGCGAGGGCGACGCCGGGTCGCACCGATCGTGGCCATGGAAAGACGTGACGGGTGCGGCGCTTCGGGCACTCGCCGAGCGCGGTGGTCCCCTCGTCGCCGTGTTGTGGGGGCGCGACGCTCAGTGGGCGACACCATTCTTGACCGGAGTCGACCTCATCGAATCCGCCCACCCCTCCCCTCTATCGGCGCACCGAGGCTTTTTCGGCTCGCGGCCGTTCTCGCGGGTCAACGACCTGCTGGCCGCCCAAGGCGGCGACCCGATTGATTGGCGCATTTAGACTTTCGTAATGAATGCAGCGACGTTCCGAACGGCCATCAACGCTGACGCGCCCGCACTCGTCGACATTTACAACCACTACGTCACGACCTCGAACGTCACCTTTGACCTCGACGTGTGGACGGCAGACGACATGGCTCACAAGATTGAAACGGTCGAAGCTCTCGGGATGCCGTTCATCGTCGCCGAGCGGGAAGGCAAACTCGTCGGCTACGCGTACCTGTCGACGTTCCGCGAGAAGGCGGCGTACGACACGACCATGGAGAACACGCTGTACCTGCACGAGAGCGCGCGAGGTGCGGGAACTGGCGCCACGATGCTCGAGGAACTCTGTCGACTCGGGGCAATCGCCGGCGTCCGTGAGGTCGTCGCCGTTATCGCCAACACGCCCGACGCGGTCCCGTCGATACGGCTTCACGACACGGCGGGGTTCGTGCGCGTGGGCGAAATGGACAACGTCGGGCGCAAATTCGACGAGTGGATTGGCATCGTCATGATGCAGAAGTCGCTCGCACGCGAATAATCCTTCGGTTACGCAATGTTTCGCCGTGGGTAGTGCTGGCTTCTTGCGCTCCCTACTGTGAAGGGAACCCAACCGAAGGAGCCCACATGTCGTGGAAGTTTGAAACCCAACAGATTCACGCGGGCGCAGCGCCGGATCCCGTCACGAATGCTCGTGCAGTCCCCATCTATCGCACCACCGCGTATGTCTTCAACGACTCGGACCACGCGAAGAACCTCTTTGCGCTCGCCGAGTTCGGAAACATTTACACCCGAATTATGAACCCGACCCAGGATGTCGCCGAACAGCGAATCACGGCTCTCGAGGGCGGAACCGCATCGCTCTTGGTCGCGTCGGGTTCAGCCGCAACGACATACGCGGTGCTTAACATCGCCGGTGCTGGCGACCATATCGTCTCGTCGTCGAGCATCTACGGCGGAACGTACAACCTCTTCCATTACACGCTCGCTAAGCTCGGCATCGAGGTGACCTTCGTCAACGATCAGGACAACCTCGACGAGTGGAAGGCCGCCGTTCGCCCCAACACCAAATTGTTCTTCGGTGAAACGATCGCGAACCCGCGCATCAACATCCTCGACATCGAGGGCGTCTCGAAGGTTGCGCACGATGCTGGTGTGCCGCTCATCGTCGACAACACCATCGCCACCCCGTACCTGATCCGTCCGTTCGAGCACGGAGCCGACATCATCATTCACTCGGCCACCAAGTTCCTCGGTGGACACGGCACCGTCGTAGCCGGTGCGATCGTCGACGGCGGAAAGTTCGCCTGGTCGAAGAACGTCGAGAAGTTCCCCGGACTGACCGAGCCCGACCCGTCGTACCACGGAGCGTCGTTCACGACCGTTCTGGGTGACGGAATCGCCTACATCATCAAGGCGCGCGTTCAGTTGCTGCGCGACACCGGTGCAGCAGTCGCGCCCGACAACGCGTGGGCGATTCTGCAGGGCATCGAGACGCTGTCGCTTCGCATGGAGCGTCACGTCGAGAACGCGAACGCGGTTGCGCGCTGGCTCGAGGCACACGCCGACGTTGACAACGTGTTTCACGCGGGGCTCGAGTCGAGCCCCGAGTACGCGGCCGGCCAGAAGTACGCCCCCAAGGGTGCCGGTGCTGTCCTCTCGTTCGAACTCAAGGGCGGCGTGAAAGCCGGTCGTGCGCTCGTCGAGTCGACGAAGTTGTTCAGCCACGTCGCCAACATCGGTGACGTTCGCTCGCTCATCATCCACCCCGCGTCGACGACGCACTCGCAGCTCTCACCCGAAGAACAACTGAGCGCCGGTGTCACACCCGGACTCGTACGTCTCTCGGTCGGACTCGAGCACATCGACGACATCATCGCTGACCTCGAGGCTGGATTCGCAGCCGCGCGCAAAGCCAAGTAGTTCTCCTCGTCGTGCGGGGTCG
>JBILBA010000005.1:0-69019 GCA_044353905.1 Microbacteriaceae bacterium
GAAAGGTCCGACCCCGCACGTCGTTGAGCGTGAGAGACTAGGCGAACTATGGATTGGCAGACGTCGGAAGAGACTGTTCCCTCGGCCTTTGTGACCGAGGGGACCGTTCGCGCCCTCGGAGCCCCACCCGTCACCGGAGCGTGGCGTGACGGCGACCACCCCGGAAATCGCCAATTCGCGCAATTGGGCGACCTCGTACTCGAATCCGGTTCAACCCTTCCCCGCGCGCGCCTCGCTTACGAGACCTGGGGAACGCCTAACGCCGACCTGTCGAACGCTGTTCTGATTACTCACTCGCTCACCGCGGATTCCCATGTCGTCGGAACCGCCGGGCCAGGGCACGTCACGGACGGCTGGTGGGGCGGTGTCGTCGGCGACGGGCTCGGGATCGACACGACGAAGTGGTTCGTCATCTGCCCCAACACTCTCGGTGGCTGCCAGGGTTCGACGGGTCCGTCCACCGTGACCAGCGACGGACGCGAATGGGGATCGCGATTCCCGTACCTCACCGTCCGAGACCAAACTCTCGCGTTGAAGAAACTCGCCGAGCAACTCGGCGTTGCTCGCTGGGCCGCCGTCATCGGCGGCAGCGCCGCAGGGATGAGCGCACTCGAGTACGCCGTCACCTACCCGGACGACGTCGAGCGAGTCGGATTGCTGGCCACGTGCGGTGTCACGAGCGCCGACCAGATTTCGCTGAACTCCGTCCAAATCGAAGCGATTCGAATGGACCCGTGGTTTTCGGGCGGTGACTACTACGAGAACGAGGAAGGACCCTATCGCGGTCTTTCGCTCGCGCGTCGGCTCGCGATGTTGTCCTATCGTTCCCCGGCGGAATTCAACGACCGTTTCGATCGAGCGTGGCAGAGCGGCATAAGCCCTTTGGGTGAGGGCGGTCGATTTGCGGTCGAGTCGTACTTGGATTTCCACGGGAACAAGTTCACGCGCCGTTTCGACGCGAATTCGTACATCACCCTCGTCGAGTCGATGAGTTCCCACGATGTGACTCGCGACCGCGGTTCGCTCAAGGACGTTCTCGGAACCGTCACCGCACGGTCTCTTGTTGTCGGGGTCGACTCGGATCGACTCTTTCCCCTCGAACAGCAGGTCACACTCGCCGAGTACCTGCCCAACCACCTTGGTGGCCGCGACGCGCACGTCATGTCGTCACCGTACGGGCACGACGCCTTCCTTATCGCCGATGCCGAGGTTGGCGAATTGATACGCCAACTTCTCGACTCGTAACTGAATCACGAGCACGACAAGGGCCGTGACGAGCAGCGTAACCTCGACGAGATTTCGAATGGTGATGAGCACGAGCGGGGTTGTTCGCAGTTCGAGAAACGCGAAGTAGGCGTAGGGGTAAATCACGTGCGTCAGAGTCGCGATCGAGCCGATGAGGGCGACGAGCACGGTTGTCGAGCGTTGACCGTTGACCAGAACAATCGCAACGAGCGGCACGGCGAACCACGCCACGAACTGCGGTGACCCCACTTTGTTCACCGAGACCAACAGTGCAACGAGCGCGAGGAGCGCATAACCGAACGATGCCCCCGAGACCGTGCCGACCGTCCGACGATGCGACAACAGCAACAAGACAATGCCCAGGAGCATGCAGACCTGCACGGTGGTCAATAGTTCGGCTACGAGTACCGTTCCGCGACCGTCGACCTCGAAGGTGTAGATGTCCGGCGAGAACGAGATGACGGAAGCGCCGCCCGACCAGGCATCCCACAACCACGGGGTGGCCGCGACGGCCTCGACTTGGATTCCGCGACCTTGCTGTTCACCAAAAAAGCTGAACACGGACAGGCGGTCGCCAATCAGAATTCCCACCAGAGCAAATCCGATCGCCACCGTAATTGATGAGCGAGCGAGAGCCCCGAATCGCGGCGACCGAATCGCCGCGACACCCAGCGCGATCGGCCACACCTTGATCCACGTCGCCACGGCAATCAATGTCCCCGCGGTTCGCGGAGCGCGGTCGATAATTACGACGACAATGATCGCGATTGCCACGGTAACCGCATCGATTCGGCCGAGGGCGATTGGGCCGAGGGCAAGTTGAAATCCGAGCCACACGTAGGTCGCGAGTTCGCTGCGCCGCGCCAGCACCGCCACCGCAATCGCATCCAGCGCAACAATCAGGGCAAACCATGCGCCGACTCCACCCGCCGCGACCGCGATTGGACCGAGCGCGAGATAAGGGTAAACGCCGTCCGCCGAAAGACCCGGAAATCCAAAGCCCTCCAGCGCCATCGACCACCACGTGGGATACGTGTTCTCAACGTCTCCGAGAGGTTGGTTCGGCGCGAACAGGTTTTCGAGAATCAGGATGGCGTGAACAATCGCAAACGTCGCCCAGACCGCGAGCGTCCGCAGAGGACTCATCGTGCGAGAAGGTTACGAATGACGGTCGGAATCTGCGAGACGAGTTGCTCCAGCAGAAACGGCCCACCGGCGGACGCAGCCTGTGCCGCGAGCGAGTGGATGACAACCGCCGACGCCGCAATTCGCGCAAGCACTCGCTGATCGGCGGCGATGTCTGTTGCGCGCGTCGCAATCATCGAACCGAGCACTCCGCCAAGTACATCGCCCGCTCCGGCGATGGCTAACCACGGTGTCGCCAACGACACCGAAAATTCGTCGCCGAATTGATTGGCGATAAACGTCGTCGAACCCTTGAGCAGAACAGTCGCATTCCACTGAGAGGCAGCGAGCAGGGCGTATTCAGCCGGTGCGCCCTCGACGGACTCGCGGGTTACCCCGAAAACCTTGGCCATCTCACCCGCGTGGGGCGTCGCGACAATAAGCCCGGCGTGAGGCAACAGGCTCAGTGCGCCGGCATCAACGACGGTGGGTTTCCCCTCGTCCATCGCGCGGCGAGCTCGATTCATCGACTCCGTGTCGGTGTCGGACATTCCGGAACCCACAACCCAGGCGGACACGGGTCCAGCACCGAGAACCGCCTCGGGGCGTCGAACGAGAAGCGGGCGGGTTGCTTCTTCGGGGCCGACGTAACGAACCATGCCGATTCCGGTTGACAGCGCACCATCGACACCCAGAAGCGCGGCACCGGGGTAGGCGGTCGATCCGGTCGCGAGCCCAACGACGCCGCGCGAGTATTTGTGGTCCTGTGCCGTGGGCGCGCGATACTCGAAAGCGGCTTCGCTCTCGTGAAAAATCTCGACACCCATGGGACCAGCCTATTCCGCAGAGCGCGTGCCATAAACTATCAATCTGCAAACTATCAATCTGCCCGAAGGAGTCCGATGAGCACCCCCGCCCTTTTTCAACCGATGACGATTCGCGGTGTGACGTTTCGGAACCGAATCTGGCTGTCACCCCTGTGCGAGTATTCCGCCGAGACGGATGGCGTACCTACCGATTGGCACATGGTCCATCTCGGTTCCTTCGCAATCGGGCGCGCAGGTCTCGTCATGGCCGAGGCGACGAGCATTAGTGCAGTGGGCCGCATCTCGCCTCACGACGTGGGTATCTGGAACGACGAGCAGGTTGCCGCGTGGAAGCGCATCACCGATTTCATTCACTCGCAGGGCGTCGTCGCGGGAGTGCAACTCGCGCACGCCGGTCGTAAGGGCTCGACCGCCCCTGGTTGGGGAGTCGACTACGAGGATTCGACCCCTGCCGACCAGGGAGGGTGGACGACAGTCGCGCCCAGCGCCGTGGCGTTTGGTGACTACGACGTCCCCGAGGAATTGGATGCCGCGGGCATAGACGCCGTCGTGAACGACTGGGTTCACGCCGCGCGCCGCGCAATAGGAGCGGGATTCGACCTGGTCGAAATCCACGCCGCCCACGGTTACCTTCTGCACCAGTTTCTGTCCCCCCTTGCGAACGAGCGAACCGATGAATACGGCGGGTCTCTCGAGAATCGTGCCCGACTTCTGCGCCGAGTCGTTCAGGCGGTCCGTGAGGAAATTGGCGATACCGTCCCGCTGTTCGTCCGCGTGAGTGCAACCGACTGGGACGAGCGCGGTATCACCGTGACCGACGTCGCCACCGTTGCGGGGTGGCTCCACGACGATGGCGCCGACCTCATCGACACCTCTACAGGCGGAATTTCCCCCGGAATTCCGATTCCGACCGGACCCGGCTACCAGGTCGAGTTCGCGGACACGATTCGTCGAACCGCTGAGATGTCAACCAACGCCGTTGGCCTCATTACTCTTCCCGAGCAGGCGAACGAGATTGTCGAATCGGGCAAAGCTGACGCCGTGATGCTCGGCCGAGAACTCATGCGCGATCCGCACTTCGCACTGCGCGCCTCAACCGCTCTTGGCTTTACGCTTCCCTACTGGCCCGACCAGTACCTGCGCGCCCAGCCTTAACGGCGGCGGGTCGCGTCTTGGACCTCGCCGATGAGTTCCTCGATGATGTCTTCGAGGAACAAAAGGCCGACAGTCTCGCCACTGCGATCGAAGACCCGGGCAACGTGTGACCCGGTTCGACGCAACGTCGCGAGGGCGTCTTCGAGGTCGAGTCCGCGATACAACGACACGAGTAAACGAATCCGCTTCAGCGGGATTGGCTGATCGACCTCGTCATCGTCACGACCCAGGATGTCCTTGAGGTGGACATAGCCGGACGGCTCGCCCGCGGCATCAAGCAGGACGTAGCGACTGAAACCACGTTGCGCGACTTCGCGTTCGACGTCGCTCGGACTTGCCCCTTCGGGGAGCGTCACGATTTCGGACAGCGGAACGACGATGTCGTCGACCTTCTTTGTCGTGAATTCAATCGTCGCCGACACCGCTCCCGCGACATCGTCGAGCTTTCCTTCTTTTTGTGATTGCTGGACGATGGTCGCCATCTCTTCGAGGGTGTACACCGACTGCGCTTCGTCTTTCGGCTCGGTTCCCGTCATTCGAACCAAGACGTTCGACACGGCGTTGAGAGAGGCGATGACGGGAGTGAACAACCACGCAACAGCCGAGAGGGCGGGTGCGAGAATGAGCACGGCGCGATCGGGAACCGAGAAAGCGATGTTTTTGGGAACCATTTCACCGATCACGACGTGGAGTACCGTCACAATCAGAATCGCGGCGATCAGCGCCGAAACGGAAATCACCTCTTTGGGAAGCGACGTCCCGTACAGCAACCCTTCGATCAAGTGGTGAATCGCGGGTTCTGAAACACTCAAAATCATGATCGAACACACGGTGATTCCGAGTTGGCTCGTCGCAAGCATGAACGACGCCCGCTCCATGGCGCGAAGCGAAACCTTGGCCGCCCAGGAACCGGACTCTGCGAGTGGCTCGATTTGAGATCGGCGGGCGGCGATCACCGCGAACTCGGCTCCGACAAAAAAAGCGTTCGCTGCGAGCAGCACGACGAGCCAGATGATTCCGTCGAGATCACTCATCGGTTTCCCCCGTCACGACGAACCGGACACGATCGATTCGGCGACCGTCCATGCGTTCCACCACGAAACGTCCGCCGCACGCGTCGAGGGACGCGCCGACCGCCGGGATATAGCCCCATTCACTCAAGAGGAATCCGCCCACCGTTTCCCATGGGCCGTCGTCGGGGACGTCGATGTTGGCACGTTCACGGAGTTCGTCTGGCCGGAGCGAGGCGGGGAACGTCACGGTGTCACCCATTTTGACCACGTCCGCTTTGGTGCGGTCGTGTTCGTCACTGACCTCTCCGATCAATTCTTCGATGAGGTCTTCGAGTGTCGCGATCCCCGCCGTGCCGCCGTATTCGTCCACGACGATCGACATCTGGTAGCCGCCCTGGCGCAATTCGCCGAGGAGAACATCGAGGTGCATCGTCTCGGGGACTCGAAGGGCTTCTCCCTGAAGAGCGCCGACCGGGACCTCGGACCGACGGTCGCGCGGAACAGCGACGGCGTGCTTGACGTGCACAATTCCGACGATGTCGTCGGCGTCTTCATCGATAACAGGGAATCGCGAATACCCCGTCTTTCGGGTCAAAGCGATGACGTCGTCCGCCGAGTCGCCCACACGAATGGTGGCGACGCGCGTGCGGGGGGTCATGATGTCTTGGGCTTCGTGGTTCGTGAACGACAACGCTTTACCCAACAGGGTTGCGGTGTCCTCTTCCATCGTTCCGTGCATCGAACTGTGACGAACCGCGGACGCCAATTCCTCTGCGGTTCGCGCCGACGACAACTCTTCTTTCGGTTCGATTCCCATGGCACGGACAATCCCATTGGACATGTTCACGAGAAACAACACGAACGGGGAGAACAGCCAGGTGAAAGCGAGTTGGAACGGCGCAACGATCTTGACGACGCGGCGAGGAACAGCAAGAGCAAGATTCTTGGGGAACAACTCCCCGACAATCATCGAAAGGATGGTCGCGATGAGAATCGCGACGACTGCCGAGACCGTGTCGGCCACTCCCGCGCCGAGACCCCACCCTAAGAGCACGGGGGCGAGGAGGCTGCTGATTGCCGGCTCCATCAACCAACCTGTCAAAAGAGTGGTAATCGTGATACCGAGTTGGGCCGACGACAGGTGCGTCGACGTCCTCGTCAGTGCGCGAATGGCGAGGGTAAAACCTTTTTCACCGGCGTCGCGGCGGGCCTCAAGGTCGGGGCGATCGAGCGAGACGAGCGCGAATTCCGACGCAACGAAGAATCCTGTGCCGACGGTGAGCAACACGCCGATCCCGATTAAAACCCATTCGTTCATGCGACACCCACCGTGAAACTGTTGGCGAGTGTCAACTGACTATGCGGGAGGTCCATGCCTCAAGTATAGATTGTGGATTTCCCGAACCGAAGTGTGCAAACCCTCCAGTCGCGGGACTAGGCTAGATAGCGGTAGCACGAGCCTGCCGTCGAATTTCCAGCAACGAGGTGACCATCCACAGTGTCCAGTGACGGAGCAACTGACCTGAGCAGCGAAGATTTCGGAGCCAACGATTGGCTTGTTGAAGAAATGTACGAGGCGTGGGTGAAGGATCCGGCTTCGGTTGACCCGTCGTGGGTACCCACCCTCGAAACCTACGCGGCAAAACTCGCCGGCGGAGTGGCCCCTTCGGCACCAGCCGCCCCCGCCACCGAAGCCCCCGCGTTCGACCCGAACGTGACCGGGCCGATTACGGCGTTGCAGCCAGCGTCGCGCACCACCTCGGCCATGCCGACCGAAACTCCGATTCCCGCACAGGCACCAGGAACCTCACGTCCGTCGGATTCGACCGACGAGAACACGGTGACCTCTCTCAAGGGAATGTCGAAGGCTCTCGCCGCAAACATGGACGCGAGTCTCACTGTCCCGACGGCCACGAGCGTGCGCACGATTCCCGCCAAACTCATGATTGACAATCGAATCGTCATCAACAACCACCTCCGCCGGACTCGCGGTGGAAAGGTGTCGTTCACCCACATCATCGGGTGGGCCATGATTCGAGCCCTCAAAACGTTCCCGTCGCAAAACGTGTTCTATGACGAGCCAGACGGAGTGCCGTCGTTGGTTATTCCCGCGCACATCAACCTCGGACTCGCGATCGATATCCCCAAGCCCGACGGAAGTCGCGCACTTGTCGTCCCCGGAATCAAGAAGGCCGAGCAGATGAGCTTTGCCGACTTCCTCGAGGCCTATGAAGACGTCGTTGCTCGCGCTCGCGCCAACAAACTCACCGCCGACGATTTCGCGGGAAACACCGTGTCCCTCACAAACCCCGGCGGAATCGGGACCGTACATTCGGTGCCGCGTCTCATGCGCGGTCAGGGCTGCATCATCGGCGCCGGCGCACTTGATTACCCGGCCGAATTCCAGGGGTCGTCCGAAACCGTACTTTTCGACCTTGGCATTTCGAAGACCATCACGCTGACCTCCACCTATGACCACCGCGTGATTCAAGGCGCGGGGTCCGGTGAGTTCCTCAAGATTGTTCACGGTCTCTTAATCGGTGAAGACGGTTTCTACGAGGACATTTTCGCAGCACTGCGTATCCCCTACATACCGATTCGTTGGTCTCAAGACATCAAGGTCGATGTCTCGGATGAAATCAACAAGACCGCGCGCGTGCAAGAACTGGTCGACGCGTATCGCGTTCGCGGCCACCGCATGGCCGATATCGATCCGCTTCAGTACCAACAACGAACTCACCCCGACCTGGAAATCGAGAACCACGGGCTGACGTTTTGGGATCTTGATCGTGAGTTCGTCGTCGGCGGACTCGCCGGTCGCCGCACCATGTTGTTACGCGAAGTTCTCGGTCTTCTGCGCGATTCGTATTGTCGAACGGTCGGTGTCGAATACACGCACCTCCAGGACCCCGAACAACGCGCGTGGTTCCAAGAAGTCCTCGAACAGCCGTATGAGAAACCGACGCACGACGAACAGATGCGCATCCTCGACCGGTTGAACCAGGCCGAAGCGTTCGAAACGTTCCTGCAGACCAAGTTCGTCGGGCAAAAGCGTTTCTCGCTCGAAGGTGGCGAATCCATCATCGCCCTCCTCGATGAAATCATCCAAGACGCGGCCGATTTTGAACTCGACGAGGTTGACATCGGTATGGCTCACCGCGGTCGCCTCAACGTTCTCGCCAACATTGCAGGTAAGACGTACGGCCAGATTTTCCGCGAGTTCGAAGGCACGACGGACACGAGCACCGTTCAGGGTTCCGGTGACGTGAAATACCACCTGGGAACCAAGGGTGAATTCACCACGGCCACGGGACAGAAGATTCCGGTCTACCTCGCGGCCAACCCATCGCACCTCGAGGCGGTCAACGGTGTTCTCGAAGGCATCGTGCGAGCCAAACAGGACCACAAGCCGATCGCGTCGTTCACAGTCCTACCGATTCTCGTGCACGGTGACGCGGCGATGGCGGGTCAGGGTGTCGTCATCGAAACGATGCAGATGGCCCAACTCCGCGGATACCGCACGGGTGGAACAATCCACGTGGTCGCCAACAACCAGGTCGGATTCACGACTCTGCCGAAAGACTCTCGGACGTCGCTGTACTCAACCGACGTTGCGCGATCGATTCAGGCTCCCATCTTCCACGTCAACGGTGACGACCCCGAGGCCGTCGTCCGCGTCGCCAAGCTCGCAGTCCTCTACCGCCAAAAGTTCAAACACGATGTGGTCATCGACGTCGTCTGTTACCGTCGTCGCGGCCACAACGAGGGCGACGATCCGTCGATGACACAGCCGCTCATGTACAACCTCATCGAAGCGAAACGTTCGGTTCGTACGCTGTACGCCGAGGCGCTCGTCGGCCGTGGTGACATCACCCAAGAAGAGTACGACGCCGTTCAGGCCAAGTTCCTTGGGCTGTTGGAACAGTCCTTCAGCGACACCCACGACGACGACGACGCGCCCGCCACCATCTCGAACGGGGCACCGACCGCATCCCAGGTTCAGCGGCACCCGCAATCGACCGCGGTCGATTCGTCCGTCATCCACCGAATCGGAGACGCACACGGCGCTCCGCCCGAGGGATTCACGGTGCACCCCAAGCTCGAACAATTGTTGGCAAAGCGAATCGACATGAGCCGCAACGGCGACATCGATTGGGGTTTCGGCGAACTTCTCGCGCTTGGGTCGCTCTTGCTCGAGGGTAAAAAAGTTCGATTCGCCGGTCAAGACTCGCGACGCGGCACGTTCGTTCAGCGCCATGCGGTGTTACACGATCGCGTGAACGGCCAGGAATGGCTGCCACTCATGAATCTCTCTGACAACCAGGGTCGTTTCTATATCTATGACTCACTTCTTTCCGAATACGCCGCGATGGCCTACGAATACGGGTACACCGTCGGAAACCCGGACGCGCTCGTTCTGTGGGAAGCGCAGTTCGGCGATTTCGCCAACGGGGCGCAAACCGTCATCGACGAATTCATTTCCTCTTCCGAACAGAAGTGGGGACAGAATTCAGGTCTCGTCTTGTTGCTGCCCCACGGCTACGAAGGACAAGGGCCAGACCACTCGTCGGCGCGAATCGAGCGATTCTTGCAGTTAGCCGCCGAAGGGAACATGACCATTGCGCGCCCCTCGACACCGGCGTCGTATTTCCACCTCTTGAGGCGACAGGCCTACGCACAGCCTCAACGTCCACTTATTGTGTTCACTCCGAAGGCGATGTTGCGGCTTCGCGGCGCGACGAGCAACGTCGACGACTTCACCACCGGCACGTTCGAGCCCGTGCTCGATGATCGGAGCATCGAAGGTCAATCGCGTCGTGTGATCCTTCACTCGGGCAAGATCCACTACGACCTCCTCGCCGAGCGCGAAAAACGCGCACTGTCGGGGGTGGCGTTGGTTCGCCTCGAGCAGTTCTACCCGTTCCCCGAAGACCAACTGCGCGCAATTGTCGATCGACACCAAGGCTCAGAACTCGTCTGGGTGCAGGACGAACCCGAGAACCAGGGTGCGTGGCCGTTCATCGCACTCGAGATGCGTCGCCTCGGACTCGACGGGGTGCGAGTCGTCTCGCGGCCCGCGTCGGCATCCCCGGCAACCGGCTCATCCTCGCGTTCCGCCGAGGAACACGCCGCCGTCATGGACGGCGCATTCCAGGGGCTCTAGCGAGTTTCGGCGGACAGCGTTTTACGCGTCGACAATTCCATTCTGATTCTTCAGTGAATTGAGAATTGAGATTCGTAAATTTTCTGGGGCGGGTTCCGCACACGCCGCTCTGAAGCGATCGGTCAATTTTTCCAAAACAACAATTTCGGCTTGACAACTCTCGCAGGACGCACAGTGTTCACTGACGTCGGCACATTCAATTTCCGTCAATTCACGGTCAATGAGGATGTCCATCCGCTGTCGGGCGGATTCACAGCCACAATCGCGATTCATGTCCATTAGATTCCCATTTCTTTCTTGTGTGTGAGCACGAGCTCTTTGAGGATGGTGCGGCCTCGGTTCACGCGGGTGAGCATCGTGTTCAGCGGTACCCCGACCTTGTCGGCCGCATCCTGGTAGGGCATTTCTTCCAGAATGACTAACTTGAGGGCGGACCGGAAGGGTTCGCGCACCTCGTCGAACAACGCCCGAATCTCGTCGAACGTGACCGATTCGATCACGGCGCTCTCGGCGCTTCGCGCGGAATAGGCGGGCCCATCCATGACGATTCCCATGTCGCCGAACAGAATGGGCTCGTTCTTTTCCTTGCGGCGAAGGTTGTAGGCCGTGTTGGTGATGATTTTTTTGAGCCAGCCCAGCGCGTACGTGCCCTGAGTGTAGGTGTCCCAGTTCTGGTAGGCCTTACCCATGGCGGTCTGGAGGACTTCTTCGACCTGTTGCTTGGCAAGATTGAGGCGGTCGATTTCATACACCGTGTGACGGTACAAACGGGGGTACACCGAGTTGTAGACGTCTTCGAACGAACCACGATTGACGTAGTTCGTTTCGATTTCGGACGGATCCCACTCGAGAGAGCCGGGAATAACGATGTCTTCGGCGTTTGCTTCTTCCCCAGCGAGGATGTCGTTGTCCTCGGGGGTTTCATTGGTAACCATTGCTCGTGATTCTATGGCGTACTCCTTCTCTTCTGCCCTTGTGGGGCTTTTCCTCGCGTAGAGTCGAAACCAATGACGTCCCGCGTTTATTCCCGAGAGAGCGAAAATTGGGTCGCGCCGCGCGCAACCTCTCCGCTCCGCGCGGTTGTTCCCATTCCGGGAAGCAAAAGCCTCACCAACCGCGAGTTGGTGCTTGCCGCCCTGTCCGATCATCCCTCGGTGATTCACCGTCCACTTCGATCGCGAGATTCGGCTCTGATGATGGACGCCCTCGGTCAGCTCGGTGTTGAGTGTCGTCAAAGTGTAGACGGGGGGTCGGACACGTTACTCGTGTCCCCCGCGGATTTCGCCGGAGGCGTCACGATTGACTGCGGATTAGCGGGAACCGTGATGCGGTTCGTCCCGCCAATCGCGGCCTTGGCTAACGGCCCGGTGACATTCGATGGCGACGACGGGGCTCGGCGGCGCCCGATGGCGACAACAATTGACAGCCTGCGAAAATTGGGCGTCGAGGTTGACGACGACGGTCGCGGAATGTTGCCGTTCACGGTTCACGGAACCGGCCGCGTGGCCGGCGGCGACATCTCGATCGACGCATCGCAGTCGAGCCAGTTCGTGTCTGGGTTGCTTCTCGCCGGTGCACGGTTCACCAACGGGCTAACTCTTCGCCACTCGGGCGACCACCTTCCGTCCATGCCCCACATCGAGATGACCATCGCGTGCCTTCGCGCCCGTGGCGTCACCGTCACCGAACCCGAGCGCGGCGTCTGGCGTGTCGAGCCAGGCCCGATTTCCGCAATCGACATCGAGATCGAACCAGACCTCTCAAACGCCGCACCGTTCCTCGCGGCGGCGCTCGTTGCCGGAGGCACGGTCACCATCCCTCAGTGGCCAGCTCACACGACCCAGGTCGGCGACGACCTCGGTGGGTACTTCGAGGAATTCGGCGCGACGGTCACGCGAGACGATCGAGGTCTCACCGTCGATGGCGGTCCAGGGGTTCGTGGAGGACGGCCAATCCGCGGTGTGAGCCTCGACCTGTCGACCGGCGGCGAACTGGCTCCCGCTCTCATTGCACTCGCGGCTCTCGCCGATTCGCCATCGACGTTCACCGGGATCGCTCACCTGCGTGGTCACGAAACCGATCGGCTCGCGGCGCTCGTGACCGAAATCAATCGGCTCGGCGGTAACGCAACCGAGTTGCCCGACGGTATCCACCTGGAACCCGCGCCACTGCACGGTGGTGAGTGGCAGAGCTATCACGACCATCGCATGGCGACCGCCGGCGCCATCATCGGTTTGGCCGTCGATGGGGTCCACGTCGAGAACATCGGCACAACCGCCAAGACGCTTCCGGAATTCACCGCGATGTGGACGGCGATGCTCGACTCATGACCTGGCTTCCGGAGGACGCTGACCGCTTCGACGATTACGACGAGTCGGCCGCCAAAGTCCGCCCACCCAAACGGGGAAGCAAACCGCGCACCAAGAACCGTCCGGCACATGACGATTCGATTCAGGCCCGTGTCATTACGGTTGACCGAGGTCGATATCTGACTCTCGCCGACGAGGGAACGCCCGAGGAACGCGAGATCATCACCAAGCGAGCCCGCGAATTGTCGCGAACACCGATTGTCACGGGCGACCTCGTTGACATCGTGGGGGACACGACGGGTGGCGACGGCACTCTCGCACGCATTGTTCGCGTTGTCCCACGCACGACGGTGCTGAGGCGCTCGGCGGACGACAGCGACACGGTCGAGCGCATGATTGTTGCCAACGCCGATCGGATGCTCATCGTCGTTGCGGCGGCGAACCCAGAGCCACGCCAGCGATTGGTCGACCGGTACATGGTGGCTGCATTTGACGCCGGAATCTTGCCAATCCTTTGTGTGACGAAAACCGACCTCGCGGATCCCACCGAATTCCTCGCTCATTTTCACGGCCTCAATGTGCCCGTCGTGACGTCCCGTTCGGACGACCCGCCGCTCGCAGAATTGACGGAGGTTCTCGTCGGACACACGACTGTCGCGGTCGGGCACTCGGGCGTCGGAAAGTCCACCCTTGTCAATGCCCTCATTCCCAGTGCCCACCGGGCCGTTGGTGTTGTCAATGACGTGACGGGCAGGGGACGACACACCTCGTCGTCGACCGCATCCTTCCGTTTCCCTGGCGGCGGGTGGCTCATCGACACCCCCGGAGTCCGATCATTCGGATTGGGACACGTTCGTCCCGAGTCCGTCCTCGCGGCGTTCACCGATCTAGCCGAAATCGCCGAGGACTGCCCGCGCGGCTGCAATCACTTTGACTCCGACTGCGCGATGGTCGAAGCGGTCGCCGCCGACGCGCTTGGTTCGGAAGGTGCGGCGCGACTCGATTCGGTTCAGCGATTAATTCAGTCGCTCGATTCCGTGGCGTAACCTGACAGCGTGACCATAACCCTCCAGGACGACCTCGCTCTCGCACGTTCGCTTGCCGCCATGGCCGACCTCGTGTCGATGCGCCGCTATGAGTCTCAAGACTTCACTGTCACCACGAAACCCGATCGCACACCGGTCACCGAGGCGGATCGCGAGGTTGAACACGCGATACGTGAGGGATTGGCCGCCGCTCGTCCAGAGGATGCGATCTTGGGCGAAGAGTTCGGTTCGACCGGCCACCAGGAGGGCGAACACCGTCCTCATCGTCAATGGATCATCGACCCGATCGACGGGACCGCGAATTTTCTCCGCGGAGTACCGATTTGGGGAACACTGCTTGCGCTCGCGATTGATGGTGTCCCCGTCGTCGGTGTCGTGTCCGCTCCCGCTCTGGGTCAACGCTGGTGGGGCGCTAAAGGCTTGGGTGCTTACACACAACGCGCCGGGAAACACGAAGAGACCTTGTCGGTGAGTTCCGTCACATCTCTTGACGACGCGGTCGTCTCGTACAACTCGCTGCCGGGGTGGATCGAGGCTGGACGCGGTGACCAGGCGATTGCACTGGCAACCTCTGCGTGGCGGGCGCGAGCGATCGGAGACATGTGGCCCTACATGCTCGTCGCCGAAGGAGCCATCGATGTCTCGACCGAATGCGGCCTTCAGCCCTATGACATGGCCGCTCTGATTCCGATTGTGGAAGAGGCCGGTGGACGTTTCACGGATATCGATGGGCGTGATGGACCGTGGCACGGCACCGCGTGTGCAACCAACGGACATCTGCACGACGCAGTTCTCTCGGCCCTTCGATAGTCTTAGACCGTGCCTACCTTCCGTTTCTCGACCCTTCGTCTCGCTTCCGTGTTGGCTGTTTCCGCGCTTTCCTTGACAGGGTGCACCATGGTTTCCACGCTGATCGACACCTACGGCGGTGCACCAGCGCCCGTGGCAAGCCCCTCGGCTGCACCGACCTTCGCGCCGACAGGGCTCATCGACCTGAAGATCGGGGATTGCCT
The DNA here is from genome assembly GCA_044353905.1 of Microbacteriaceae bacterium. Taxonomy (GTDB): domain Bacteria; phylum Actinomycetota; class Actinomycetes; order Actinomycetales; family Microbacteriaceae; genus MWH-TA3. Next base: position 14,898 of record JBILBA010000005.1, read on the forward strand.
CGACCAAAAGCGGCTTGAAGACGGAATCACCTCCACCGAGCCACTCGTCGCGTGCGATTCGAAGCACGACCTGGAAGTGTTCGCGTCACTGACATTCGACGGCACCGCCTACCCATCAGTGGAAGAACTCGTCAGCTTTGGCACCAAGAAATGTGCAGTCGAATTCACTAAGTTTGTCGGCCTCGACTTCGGAATCTCGGCGTTTGATTTTCAGTATTATTACCCAACCGAATCATCGTGGGCGAACGGTGACCGCGGCATCGATTGCGTCATCTTTGACCCGACGAAGCAAACTATCGGAACTCTCGCCGACGCCAAGCGTTAGTAAACGCGATGGGCGCCGCGCGACGGTGTCACCACAAGCAACTCGGGTTCACTCAGCTGTTCGTCGGCAAAGGCCTGGCGAACCTTGCGCTCGACGAACGACAGCACCTCGGTTGGCACGAGCGCGATAACCACCCCGCCGAGTCCCCCGCCCGTCATCCGTGCCCCGAGAGCACCGGCCCGCTGTGCCGACCGGATCGCGCGGGAGCTAGGCGAGTTGTTCACATCGAAATCGTCTCTCATCGACAGGTACGAGGCAACGAGAAAGTCCCCGATTGCTCGCGGCCCGTCGGACCGTAACAATTCGGCAACCGCCGCCACTCGGGCGTTTTCGGTGACCACGTGACGGACCCGCCGGTAGGTTTCACCGTCCTGAGTTTCGCGCACACGCGGCAGATCACTCACGGCGAGGTCCCGAAGAGTCTCGACACCGAGCGACGCCGCCGCTCGTTGGCACGCCGCGCGTCGATCCTGATTGGTTACCCCGCCCGACGAACGATGCCCGTCCGAAACGATGACAAGGAGTGCGAGGCCGGCATCGTCGGTGGCAAAGGGGACCGCCGAGGCTTCGGCCAATTGGCAATCCACGAGCACCGCCGAGTCCGTTTCCCCGAACATCACCGTCGCCGTGTCGACCATTGTCGTTGGTGTGCCCACCATGTCGTGTTCCGCCCGTTGGCAGGCGTGAAGCAATTCCATTCGTCCGAGGTCGATTTCCCACAGATCATTCACCGCTACGGCTACCGCACACGCGATCGCAGCAGAAGCCCCGAAATCCGTGCCGGCGGGGATATCCGAGTCGATGACGATGTCCAATCCCGATGCGCCGCCGTGTGCACCGCCCAGCGCCCACAACACTCCAAGCGGACCGGCCGCCCAGCCACTCACGGCCCCCGGCACACATCGAGTCAATTCCACTGTGGTCGTGTCACCGAAGGGCGAGACGACGCGGACCCGACCGTCATCCCGAACTCCGACGGCGACGACCACACCGAGGTTGATGGCGACGGGTAACGTCAACCCCGCGTTGTAGTCGGTGTGATCTCCGATGATGGTAACTCGACCGGGCGCGGCCCACACGCCAAGGGGGTCTGCCCCGACAACCTCGGTGAACCGAGTCGTCACCCGATCAACCAGGTTCATGCGCGGAAAATTACCAGCGAGGGCGCATGTCTGCAACCATCGGGCAGACGAACGGATCGGCGTTGTTGCTCAGTCCGACCTTGTTCAAATAGATGATGATCGCCTTGTACGAGGAAATGAGGTTCATCTCTACCAGCGTGATGTTTTTGTCTGCGCAGTAGGCTGCAACAATCTCGTGCGCGCGCTTGAGGTACGGGCGCGCCATCGACGGGAAGAGGTGGTGTTCGACCTGGTAGTTGAGCCCACCCATGAGGTTGTCCTTGAGCCAGCTTCCGCGAATGTTGCGGCTCGTAAGGACCTGGCGTTCAAAAAAGTCGAGTTTCACGTCGCGCGGAACGAGGGGCATTCCCTTGTGGTTCGGTGCGAAGGCGGCACCCATGAAGAACCCGAAAATCATCATCATGAAAATCCACAGCGCGATCGCCCACAGCCACCCGAACATTAGTCCCATGATGACGTAGGGCGCGGTCTGACGGACCACCATCAGCGAGAACTCGAGAATTCGAATCCCGAGAGGCCGTTCGGTGCGACGAAGTGCCGCGAACGAGTCGAGCAACAGGTCAAAACCGGTCAAGAACAAGAGTGCGGGGAAAAGGTAGCCCTGGCGATTCGATATCCATCGTTCGATGCCGCGCTTCTCGTCGCGTGACTCGACCGTGAAACTCAAGACGCGAATCGCGATGTCGGGGTCTTCGCCAATCTGGTTCGGCTTTTGGTGGTGCTTGTTGTGCTTGCGCATCCAGAAACCGTAGGACAATCCCGCGAACAGGTTCGAGAGCAACAGCCCGGCCCAATCGTTCCACTTGTTGTTACGGAAAATCTGTCGGTGCGCAGCTTCGTGAGCGATAAAGCCGTACTGGGCTCCGAGAACTCCCAGCAAACCTGCGATGAGGAACGCGACGCCAATCACGATGCCGTCGTGAAGGTCGGATGCACCAACGAAGCCACCGGCGACCCAGAGTCCAACTGCGAGAACAGAGATGACCGCGAGGCGAATGACGTAGAAGCTCGGGTTCTTTTTCAGCAGGCCCGCCGCTTTCACACGGGCGAGAAGCTCGGTGTAGTTGGACGTCAGCGGTGCGAGAAGGGTTGCTGTCATTATCCGAGTTTAGGGGATTTTCCTATGAGTTGCCCCTGTACGACACTAGGCAACAAACGTGGCGAACAACCCCGTGACCAGTCCAAGCGAAGCGCCCCACACGATGACCTCGATGACGGTGCGTTGGAACCGGAATAGCGCGACCGCGGCGATGACCGCAATTGACACGCCGACCAAATCAACCGATTGGCCGGTAGGCACAAACACGTTCTGGGCGAACACCAACGCGAGGCTCAACACGACACCGACGACAGCCGCGTTGATTGCGGTGAGTGGGCCGGCGAACGCCGTGCGATGCCGCGTTGCCTCGACGTAAGGGCCGCCGGCGAGGATGAAAAAGAATGACGGCAGGAAGGTGAACCAGGTCGCGACGATCGCCGCAAGAATCCCGGAAGCCCAGGAAGTACCCGAGCCGAGGAATTCTCCGCCGAAACCGCCGACAAAACCGACAAAGCTGACGAACATGATGAGTGGTCCCGGAGTCGTTTCACCGAGTGCGAGGCCGTCAACCATTTGCGTGGGCGTCGCCCAACCCGCGCTCACCGCACCGTGGAAAACGTAAGGCAACACCGCGTACGCGCCCCCAAACGTGAGAAGAGCGGCCCCGGAGAAGAACAGAGCCATCTCGACGAGGGAACTGTCCGGACCAAGACTCAGCCACAGCGCTCCGACCGGCAACAGCCACGCGGCGAGCGATACGGCGATGGTCCGTGCCAGACGCCCGTTTGTTACTCGAGCATGCGGTGAGGTTGGCGTGGTGTCATCGATGATGGCCGGCCCACCGGAATCCGCGGTTGGCGTGTGCCCACTTCCACCGTCAAAAACGCGGGGTGCCACGCGCGAACCGACAATGCCGATCACAACGGCGACCGCGAGGATGAGCGGAAACAGAGCACCCGAGATCAGCATGGCAATTGTCGACACGCCAGCAATCGCCCAGAGCACCGGATGACGAAGCGATCGCGAGCCGATGCGAAACACGGCGTGCGCGATGATCGCGATGACAACGGGTTTGATGGTGGCGAAGATCCCCGTCACGATTGCCGTTTCCCCGAACGCGAGGTACAACCACGTGAGTGCGATGAGAATCACCAGCGACGGAAGAACGAACAAGGTCCCCGCGATGACACCACCGCGAACCCCGTGCATGAGCCACCCGATGTACGTGACGAGTTGTTGGGCCTCGGGGCCGGGCAGGACCATGCAGTAATTGAGGGCGTGCAGAAAACGTTTCTCTGAGATCCATCGCCGTTTGACGACAACCTCGTCATGCAGCATCGAGATTTGACCAGCCGGACCACCGAAACTGGTGAGACCGAGTTTCCACCAGTACCCGAGTGCATCGCGAAAAGGAATGGTCGGAGTGGTCACGGTCTCAGTCTGACAGACCTACCCTGCACCGAACAGTCGCTAGACCGCGATTGACAACGTCACATCGACGATGTCGCCGACGGACAGTTTTTCGGGAAGTCGCACAGCGTTCTTGATGGGCACGAGGTACCCGCCGTCTTTCGGAAACAGTGACGTCGTCGCGGTCGTCGCACCCACCGTAACCGTAACTGGAATCACACCCCAGCCATATGTGACCATCGACGCTACCTCGGCGATTCTCGCCGCCTCGTCTTCGGGGACACGGACAAAGTAAAACGGAGACGGACCGCGCCACTCGAACATGTCACCGGCGAAGTTAAGCTGCATTTTTGGCGCTCACTTCACATCGTCGACGAACGTTGAGACAGCCGAACCCTATGGGCGCTTCCGCATCTTTTCGGCCTCGGCGCGAATGTCCTCGTCGGTAATCGGCTTGGCACCGATGACCGTGTAGGCGTCCAGGTAAGCGAACATCACACCGATACCCATCCCGAACATAACCCACATGGGCCAGAAGTAGCCGGTCGGTGTCGTGAACCACCAAATACCAACGAGAATCGCATTGACCGCGAGCGTGACGATGAGAAATTCTTTCGCGTCGCGCTTCTTTTTGAGGCTCTTTTTCGCGAGTTCGAGAAGAGCGGGATCGAGGGAATCATCTTTAGTAGCCATACCCACAGGCTAACAGTGAGGCCCGTTGAGACGTAGATTGGATGCATCATGACTCGCATCGACATTCGAATGGAATTGCCGCACGGCATCGACCGCGTGTGGGATCGCCTCACAGATTGGCAGTCCCATTCGGCGTGGATTCCCAACACCGTCGTGACCATTACAAAACAAACCAAGGGTCCGGGAACCGAGTTCGTCGGGATTACCCGAATTGGTCCACTTCGGCTCGACGACCCGATGACGGTCACCGAGTTTCAAGCGCCTACAGCGGGACGCGCTTCATGCACCATCATCAAGACGGGGTCGGTCCTCGGTGGCACCGCGGGTTTCACGTTGTCGGCAGTCGAAGCGTCCACCACGCGCCTCGACTGGTTTGAGGACATCTACCTCAAGCCCAAAGGCGTGTTTTGGTGGACCGCGCCGTTCATTCTTGCGATCGGCACGATCGCGTTCCGCTCAGCGCTGAAGGCGTTCGCGCGCACCCTTTAGATTCGCGCGTGTCGGCGACGAACCACGGACAGCGCGAGACCCACTGCACCCACGAGACCCCCGGCGAGAAGCGCATTGGTTGCGTCGGTGGTGCCTGTTTGGGCGAGAGGTTCCGTATCGTCTTCGCCACCACTGGACGGCGCTTCGTTCCAGAACCTGATGGTGAAGCTCGTCTCGGCTGGGGAGGTGTTGTAGCCGCCCACTTCGGCAGTGCCGCGAACTGGGATCGTTACGGTGTATTGCTCATTAGCGTCCGTTCCGACGTAGGCCTGAAAAATCCAGCCGGACGGATCATCGCGAACGGAGTGAAATTCACAGTTCAGAATGTGGACCGTGACGGTTTGTTCTTCGGTGCCGCCAAAATTCTCAACGTACGACGAATACCAAATCTCTGGACGTGGATCGGTGTCCTCGTAGGGCGGGCCCTGCGTCTGGTTACAGTCGATGGTGTAGTCCGCGTCCGCATGAGCGGGAGTGGCAACGGCAACGCTAAACAGCCCTGCGAGTAATGCTGCGGATAGGGCGAACGAGCGTCGAATCGCATTCATAGTGAGAGCCAATCGTTGAAGGGACAAACAAACTTTACTCTCCGAACGCTACACCCTCGCAGGATGGGCAGTTAGCCAGCGTTATTTGACGGGTTCGCCGAAAGCGTTGGGTCCGGGCTCGCTGTCCTTCAGGAATTGAATGAAGAGCACAATCCATCCGACAATCGGGAGAAGGACGAAGAGATAGTACGTTCCCTTGCGCCCGACGTCGTGTAGTCGTCGCACGGACAACGCAATCGACGGAACGAGAATGGCGAGCTGCCAGAGATTCGACGGCAGGGAGGATTGCGGGAACGACATTCCGTCAAGAACGACCGTCGTCCCTGGCCAAACAGCACCAATCACAACGCTGACGAGAGTCGTGAACAAGACCGCGTACCAAAATTCACTGCGTCGCGCACGTCCGCTGAACGTGGCGTACTTTGAGAAAAAGCTCGAGATGGCTGCGCCGAATGACATGGGGTTTCCTAACGTTTGGTGTGCTTGTGCTCTGCGTAACTGCCGAGCATGTCCCACGATACCCCTCCCGCCTAGGGAGAAGATCGACCTAGAGCCCATAACAGCAATTCACGCCATAGGAGGCGCTTGCGAATCACGCTGCGCTGACACCCAGCAACGAGCCAACAAGGTACGTTGCTACGACCGCGATTGAGCCGAAAAGCAACTGGCGAATTGCGTTTCTCCACCACGATTTGCGGGTGAAAAAGGCTGCAATGCCGCCGGCAACGAGCAGACCTATTCCGCCAACTGCGAGTCCTAATGCCAGCGATTCAAAACCCAAAGCATAAGGAATTAGCGGAACAAACGCCCCGCTGGAAAACATTGCGAACGAAGAGACGGCGGCAATCCACGGGGATGGCTTCGAATCCGGGTTAACGCCCAACTCCTGAGCGATGTGGATTTTGGCTGCTTGCTCTGCATTTTCGTGGACCTGAGAAGCCGCGGCTTTTGCGGTCGTTTCCGTCATGCCCATCTGGATGAAATTGAGAACCAACTCGTTCTGTTCTCCTGCGGGATTTCGCGTGTGCGCCTTGCGTTCGACGTCGAGTTCCGAGTCAATTTGCTCGTTGGCCGTCTTCACCGAAGCAAATTCACCCAAGGCCATCGAGAACGCGCCCGCCACTAAACCCGCGACACCGGTCACGACAATTATTCGAGCACTCGCACCAGCAGCACCAACACCGGCGATCAACGCGATGTTGGACACCAACCCGTCCATGGCTCCAAAAACGGAAGCCCGCAGCCAGCCACCGGCGAGATTCGGGTGGGTGTGGTCGTACTCGTGAGGGTCAGAGCCCTTTAGCTGCGGTGAATTCACAATTCATTCTCGTTCGTGTGGCGAGTTAAATCCCCGCAACGATGGGCTTGGTGCTCAACGTGTGGATGTGACCTGCCGAATGGTCGGGGTGGGTACGTGGCAAACCAACCCGTCGCCATCCTATCTATTTGCCAGAACTCACGAGGTTTTCGTTTCTGGACTGAATCTTCTTTTGGCGACGACGGAAAACGATGTAGGTCAACACAAACATCGCTAAGGCAATAACCGCAATCCACATATACAACTGCGCAAATTGCGGACCGCTCCCGCCTTGACCAGAGAGTTCGAACGAGAGAAACAGGGAGACCCCACAAATGGATGCAAAGATCACGAAAGACACGATTGCTGACCATGTTCTGCCGAACAAAAGCAGCCACACAAGAAGTCCCACAGGGATTAACAGAAGGATTACCAAACTTAAGTCCAAAATCCACACCTTTCCGCTCAACAGTGAAATCTGTCTGACCACTTAAATCTATTGCCACACAAACGAAAAATCCCGCCTCCACCGGGAGGCATTTCTGCTTCTCGATAAAGGCGGGTCGAGCCGATCGTGTGGAATATGACTTGCCTATGGTGGAGATGGGGGGAATTGAACCCCCGTCCAATACGAACAGTCGGAATCTTCTACGGGTGTAGTCAGTGAAGACGCTTTACTCGGCCCCGACCTTTGTCACTAACACCTAAGTCGACGAGCCCAGTATCAGTAAATGTCCCGCGAACCCCTGACACACAAGTTCGTAGCAAGCCCTCTAAATGGCGCCAGGATCCGAGCCGAAGGCGGAACTCGGTCTGACGGACTTCGATGGCGGCTTATTAGGCAGCGAGAGCGAAGTCGGTGCGCTTTGCGTTGGCACCTATTGGTTTGCAAGGGGCGTTTACGAGATAACCCTGCATCCTCGACCCGCTTCTTTCCGGCTTAGACGCACTGTCGAAACCGATCATCCCCATGATGGGAGGCGAGTCACATTCCACACTGTTGAGTTATCAAAACCCTTTCGGGTGCTACACGAGTATAGAACGCAGTTCTGACGTGCGTTATTCCCCGCGCAGTCGTTTCGACTTCATCGCGCGCTCGGCCTCGCGCTTGTCTTCCTTTTCACGCAGGGTGTGACGCTTGTCGTAGTCCTTTTTACCCTTGGCGATGGCGAGTTCGACCTTGGCTCGGCCGTCCTTGAAATAGATTTTCAACGGAACGAGCGTGTACCCGCCGTCGTGAATGCGATGCGAAATCTTGATGATCTCGGCGCGGTGCAGCAACAACTTGCGCTTGCGGCGGGTTGCGTGGTTGGTCCATGTGCCCTGCGTGTACTCGGGGATGTGAACGGACTCCATCCACATTTCGCCGTCGACAATCTGGGCCCAGCCGTCAACGAGTGACGCCTTGCCCAACCGCAACGCCTTGACCTCGGTACCGACGAGTGCGAGGCCACACTCGAACGTGTCCTCGATGTGGTAATCGTGGCGCGCCTTGCGGTTCGTCGCAACGACTTTTTCGCCGAGTTCCTTTGGCATGGCGCACCCCCTTTCCGGTCATCTGGTGAGTCCAAGCCCTCCAGTTTACATCCGGGTTAGACGCGAAGGTAACGGGAAATGGCGATGTACGCGCTGGTGGCCGCGAGAACCGCGCCGGCGAGGAGCAATCCGGGGAACACAATCCACACCTCAGAGAGCGTGACAAACGACGTTGTCGGCAACGCGGTGGCCAAGTACCCGTCGACAAAGAACACAACGATTCCTGCAATCGCGCCACACGCAAGGACCGAACCGATCGTCGCAGCGACCACGCCCTCGAGGATAAACGGCGTTTGGATGTACCAGTTGGATGCGCCGACAAGACGCATAATTGCGAGCTCGCGGCGACGCGAGAATGCCGAGAGTCGGATCGTCGTCGCGATGAGCAGCGCGGCGGCAACGAGCATCAGCACGGCAACGCCCACCGCGGTCAGACTCGCGGCGTTGAGCATCGAGAAAATTCCGTCGAGATACGAGCGCTGGTCAATGACCGACTCGACACCACTCATGCCACCCAACGCCTCGAAGACGAGGGCGGACTGGGTGGGGTCCTTCAGGTTCACCCAAAACGTTTGGGGCAACAGGTCGGGAGTGACCAGGTCAACGACCGGGCTCCCCTTGAATTGTTCAGTGAAATTCTTGTACGCGTCCTCGTGGTTTTCGAAGTACCACTTGTCGATGTACGGCGTGAGGGTGTCCGACTCTAGCTGCGCTTCGACCGCGGCGATTTGCTCGGCACTCGCCTCTTGTTGGTCACACGCTCCGAGAGTCGAATACTGCGTGCACAAATAGACAGCGACCTGGGCCTTGTCGTACCAATACGACTTCATGTTGCCGATTTGCAATTGCAACAGTGCAGCCGACCCCACGAATGTCAGTGACACCAGGGTGACCAGGACGACGGACACGACCATCGAGATATTGCGTCGAACACCGTTCCAGGCCTCGATGAAGACGAAGCTCAGTTTCATAGCGGGTCTTCTTCGAGTCGATCGAGGTAGCTCAGGTCGACCGCTTCGCTCGTCGGTGTCATCGGGTCGAATGCCGGGATTGGATCGAAGTCGAGCGGCTCGATCGCGATTGGCTGAGAGTCGGCACGTGTCGGCATCTCGTCCTCGACGATGACAATCGGGTTGGCCCGTGTGAGGTACTGCCCACCCGCCTCGTCACGGATGATTCGCCCGTCGCTCAGTTCGACCACGCGACGCTTCATGTCGTTGACAATCGCGGTGTCGTGGGTCGCCATGAGGACCGTGGTTCCGGCGGCGTTGATGTTGCGCAACACATCCATGATTCCGGCGGAGGTCGATGGGTCGAGGTTTCCGGTCGGTTCGTCGGCCAGCAGGATTGCGGGTTTGTTCACCACCGCGCGTGCGATTGCGACGCGCTGTTGTTCACCACCGGACAGTTCGTGTGGAAGCCGGTTTTCCTTGTTGCCCAAGCCGACGAGCCCGAGGACCTCGGGAACGGCATCGTGAATGTAGGCCTCGCTCTGACCGAGAACGCGGAGCGCGAACGCGACGTTGTCGAACACCGTCTTGGTCGGCAACAGGCGGAAGTCCTGGAAAACCACTCCGAGGTTTCGGCGATACGCCGGCACCTTGCGATTCGACAAACGCCCGAGGTCTTGGCCGAGGACGTGAATCAGTCCGGTCGAAGAGCGCTCCTCGCGCAGAATGAGCCGCAGGAACGAGGACTTGCCGCTCCCCGAGGCGCCGACGAGGAAAACGAACTCCCCTGGCTTTACCTCAAGGGTCGCTTCGTGCAAGGCGGGTCGGTTTCCCGACTTGTAGACCTTGGACACACCATCGAAACGAATCATCGGCTTCAGCCTATGCGCGGGCTTTCACCCAACGCGGAGCGACACTCGCCCGACTAGTGCGTCTTCTGTTTGCGGTGTCGAATACCCGCCGCGATAAACCCGTCGAGATCACCGTCGAACACCGCTTGCGGGCTGTTGACCTCGTGGTTCGTGCGAAGGTCCTTGACCATTTGGTAGGGCGCGAGGACATACGAGCGCATCTGGTCACCCCACGACGCCGTGATCACCCCCGCGAGTTCCTTCTTTTTCTTTGCTTCTTCTTCCTTTTGGATGAGCAGCAGGCGACTCTGCAACACCCGCAGAGCCGCGGCACGGTTTTGAATCTGGCTCTTCTCGTTCTGGCACGACACAACGGTTCCCGTCGGCAAGTGAGTGATGCGCACCGCCGAGTCGGTCGTGTTGACCGACTGGCCGCCAGGGCCAGACGAGCGGAAAACGTCGACCCGGATGTCGGAGTCGGGAATGTCGATCACTTCGGTCGCTGCCAAGAGAGGCACCACTTCGACCGCGGCGAAAGATGTCTGTCGCTTTCCCGCTGAGTTGAACGGGCTCATCCGAACAAGACGGTGTGTTCCGGCCTCGACCGACAACGTTCCAAACGCGAACGGGGCATCAACTTCGAACGTCGCGCTCTTGATTCCCGCTTCTTCGGCGTAGGACGTGTCCAACACTCGAACCGAGTATTTGTGTTGTTCCGCCCAGCGCAGATACATCCGCAACAGCATCTCGGCAAAGTCCGCCGCGTCGACGCCACCCGCACCGGACCGGATCGTGACAATCGCCGGCAAGGGGTCGTACTCGCCGTCAAGAAGTGTCTGGACTTCTAACGTCCCAATCACCGACTCGAGGGAAGCGAGTTCGTTGAGCACCTCGGTCGCCGAATCGTCGTCGCCGGCCTCTTTCGCCATGTCGAGAAGAACATCGAGATCGTCCAGGCGTTGCTGCACATCGTTCACCAGGTCGCGCTGGGTCTGAGCGTGCGACAGAGCGCTCGTTACCGCCTGGGCCGACGCCTGATCGTCCCACAGGTCTGTCGCGCCGGCCTTTTCAGAGAGCTCGGCGATGCGCTTCGTGAGTTCGGGCAAATCGACGACACTGACGATGTCCGCGAACGACGAGCGAAGTGCCGCGATGCGGTCGGAAACGTCCAACGAAATCATGAGATTTCCAGACTACCCTTCGTCAGTTCCACCCCCGATGTTTGCCCGCGCGGACGCGGTCGCTTCCAAACGGAGTCGAATCGGGAAAAACTGGTTGCCGAGAGGCGGCGACCACACAGAACTCACCGTGACTCGAGCGGTCAATCGGTCTGGTGTCGTCGCGGCGACGAGTCGGATTCCATCACTCGCCTCGGTAACGAAAAGGCGCACCGCGCGCCGAACGTCGCGGTTCGTTAGCCTCACCGTCAGTGAAGTTCCGTCGAATTGTGCTCGGAGCGGGTTGAACGATTCGGCACCAACGAGCGCCGCCATGTCAGCAGTGGATTGCAGGTTTGTTCTCGCCAGCGCCAAATCCGTCGAGTCGATGATTCCCACGACCGCCACACCGCACAGAGCAACCAGCCCCGCGACCATGGGCAACAGGGAACCTCGATCGCTCATCGGTTCACCGACGTAATCGAGACGCGTGCCGTTGCGCTTCGGGACACCGTGACCCGAGGCGCAATGTCGATGCCGGGAAGGGCCGGAATGAAAAGCAAGGGGACGTCAAGATGCACGGTCAATTCGACAAGTGCCCCTCGGCGTAGACAGTTCCGCCTAGAGCAATCGAGTTCCCAACGAGGTGTGGCGTCGAGCACGCCGTGATCGTCGGCGACGAGAGTCGTGATGGCGCGAATTCGTTCCAGCCCGATGTCGGTCGATTCAGCCCACGTGAAAGCCCGGACGCCGTGCCGTGCGGCTGAGGTTGCCGCGAAGGTTGCGGACGCGATCTGGCTCGTCGTCACTGTCAGTGCGACGAGCGGCACGAGAAGGGCGACGGACGCGACAATGAATTCAATGCTGGCGCTCCCGCGCTCGGGCATCGTGCTCATGCACGCAGTTTTTCGCGACAGCCCGAGAAGCGCTCCCGCTGTCCACAGGTTTAGCGCGCGGCGGTTCGAATCAGTTTTTTGTTGACGAATTCGTCGAGCCCGAAGTGTCCCAGCTCACGGCCGAAACCCGATTTCTTGACTCCGCCGAACGGCAGGTCGACATGCGAGTCGGTGTTCTCGTTGATGTACACCATGCCCGATTCGAGTCGGTCGGCGACGTATCGTGTGTCCTCGGGGTTGGCCCCAAACACAGCACCAGACAGACCGAATTCGGAACCGTTTGCCAGTTCGATCGCCTCGTCCTTGTTGGCCACTCGGTACACGACGGCGACCGGGCCGAACAGTTCTTCGCTGAATGCGCGGGCCGCGGGCGTGACGTTGGTCAGAAGCGTGGGCTCCATGAACGAACCGACGTCTCCGACACGGTGACCACCGGTAACGAGAGTCGCTCCGTTGGCGACGGCGTCGTCCACTTGTTCAATCAGTTCCTCGACTGCTCCGAGCGAGGACAACGGGCCCAGTTTCGTTTCTGGGTCGAGCGGATCCCCCACGGTGTAGGTCTGCAGTTGGGCCGCGAAGCCCTCGACAAACCGGTCGTACACGGAATCCACAACGATAAACCGCTTCGCGGCAGTACACGCTTGGCCCGCGTTGCTCATGCGTCCGGACGCAGCGGCGGCGATGGTCTCGTTGAGGTTCACGTCATCGAGGACGATAAACGGATCACTTCCGCCCAACTCGAGCACCACCTTCGTGAGAGCACGACCGGCGGCTTGCGCGACTGCTGCGCCCGCCTTCTCGCTTCCCGTCAGTGAAACACCTTGAACACGTGCGTCGGCGATGATGGTTTCGATGTCGCGGCTCTCGACGAACAGGTTGATGTACGCGCCGTCGGGCAATCCCGCGTCTCGGAAAATCTGCTCTTGTGCGAGCGCCGATTCCGGACAGTTACTCGCGTGTTTGAGGATGATGGTGTTACCCAGAAGCAGGTTCGGCCCGGCGAAACGCGCCACCTGGTAGTAAGGGTAATTCCACGGCATGATGCCGAGAAGCACTCCGAGCGATTGCGACCGGACAATCGCCTGTCCACCCGACATCGGGTGCATGTCCTGATCGGCGAGGTGCCCGGGTCCCTGAGTGGCGTAGAACTCGTAAATGTCCCCGACGAATCCTGCCTCGCCCCGACCCTGGCGAACCGGCTTTCCCATTTCGCGCGCGATGATGTCCGCGAGCTGATCTTTGCGCTCGCGATACAAATCCGCGACCCGCTGAAGCACAGCGGCGCGATCGGCGAGGGGTGTTTGACTCCACGCCGTGTGGGCCGCGTCGGCACGTGAAATGGCATCGGCGATGTCGGTCGGGGTGGCACTCGGGAATTCGCGTTCGACGATTCCGGTGGCGGGATTGGTTATGGCGTAAGGCATACATTCATTGTCGTTCATCGACGAACAAAAAACCGTTTATCCCTAAACGATTCCCAGTATCGTAATTGACAGTGGTCAAACGATGGGAGGTCCCGTGGGTGTTCTGAGCGGTGTGCAATCACAGGTCTTTCGACCGCTCCCCGATGTCTTGCGTGCTGATGCGATTGTCGATCGGCTGTCGACCGCGATCTCTCTCGGGCTGCTGCGACGGGGCGAGCAGCTCCCCGTCGAGAACCAGTTGACCGCAATGTTCGGCGTCGCCACTGCGACCGTCCGCGATGCGCTTCAGACGTTACGGAACCAGGGGATCATCGAAACTCGTCGGGGGCGAAGCGGCGGAACTTTCATCATCGGCTCTCCCCACCCAAATCCTGATGCCCTACGAGAGAAGTTGCTGAATTTGTCCATGGCGGAATTGCGGGACATGGAGGACGAGCAGTTGGCCACCGCCCTCGCTGCCGTGCGACTCATCATCGGACGAGCATTCCCCCACGACCTCGACCGTCTTGAACGAATCGTTCGGACCATGGGCGAGACAACAACAACCGAGTCGTGCATGCGGGCCGACAGTCGATTCCAGAGCGAACTTGCGGTGCTTTCCCAATCCGAGCGCCTCTTAGCAACACAGATGCGACTATTGACCGAATCGATTGAAATCATATGGACCGTTCTCTCAGTCGAAGCCGACAGGGAATGGACGATGAACGACCACTTGGCCATTGTGGCCGCCCTGCGCAACAGAGACCTTCTCGCCGCTGAACGGGCTGTTCGGGAACACATCTCGCGAGACTTTTATCGCCTGGTTGCCGCCCGACTCGATGTTTTGTATCCCATTGGACCCACAAATGAGTGATGCCCGCGGCGACCCTGAACGCGCGAGTAGGGCGGTTGGGGACTGGTTTACCGCTGTCTACGACGACTTGACGATTATGGCGACGGCGTGCGAACGCGAACTTCGGAATTCGCGCGGTACGAAAGCCCGTTTGACGGAACGCAATCTGCGCGCAATTCAACCCGCCGCCACGGACTTCCTGGGTCGTCACGAAGTTCCCGTCGCGGCTGGAATCGTCGTCGGACCGAACGTGCTGGGAAACGATCTCGGGGCAGTCGAATGGTGGCGACGGGGTGACTCGGGTTCAACCCAACGAATCGTGTTCAACCTGTCGCCCGACGACCCCGGTTTCTACGATTTTGTGACCTTCGAATGGTTTAACGAAGTCGTCTCGACCGGAAAGCCCGCGATTCAGGGTCCCTACCTCGACTACGCGGGGATGGACAAATACATTCTGACCGCGATGGTTCCGCTGTCGCTAGACGGCGTGCTCATCGGCACCGCGGGGTGCGACACAGAGGTTCGCGAACTAGAACGGATCGTCATGCCGATTCTGCGCACAATTCCCGGCGACGCCGCGCTCGTGTCGAAATTCGATCGGATCATCCTCGGAAATTCGAGTCGCTTCCACGTGGGAAATCGTGTCGTCGCATTGCCGAAAGACGCGATCCGATGTGAAATCCCAGGACCTGAACTCGGCTTGCAACTCGTGGTGACGCCGCGAGCCGCGAATTTCTAGCGCGCGGTTCGAACGAGTTTCGTTTGATCGACGAACGACTGGAACAGGGCGCGTCGGTCGGACGCTGAACCGTCATCGTCTTCGGGGTGCCACTGGACTCCGACGACCCATCGTGCGGACGGCATTTCCGTGCCCTCGACGATTCCGTCCTCGGCACGAGCGCTGACGACAAGTCCCTCGGCTACACGATTGACGGCTTGGTGGTGCCCCGAGCGAACCGCAACCCGATCGCGACCGAAAATCTCGCGAATCTTGCTGCCCGGTTCCAGAATGACGGGTTCGTCCTTGAACATCGGGTCACCCGAGCCGCCACGATGCGGGTGGTAGTTCTCGATGTCGGGAATGAGGTCGCCGCCGAGTGCCACATTGAGCAACTGTGATCCGCGACAGATGCACAGCATCGGTGCGTCCCGTGCGATCGTGGCGTTAATGATGTCGATGCAGTAGTCGTCCGCCGCGCGGTCGACCCCATACTCGTGATTCACCGGTTCGTTGTGGCCGTAGATTCGTGCGTCGACGTCTCCGCCCCCCAAGAACATGACACCGTCGGCAAGATCGGCGATTGCCGCTGGGTCGAGCGGCGATTTGCTCGAATCCAAAAGAACAATCTTTGCCCCGACATTGTTCAGTTCGGTCAACGCGACACGAGTGAATCGAACGACGAGCCCAGCGACTTCATCGGTCATTTCGGGGATGTTGAGCGACACGACGACCGCAACGGTCGGAGCGTCACTTGGCATCGACGCGTTGCCCTCGGGCATGACGTCGCTCGGAGCGATGTTGTGAGCCATGCGACCTATTTTGCCAGAGGGAATGCCAAATCCGGCATCCAGGTGCTCCACACTTTTGCGAGTCGACCGTCGGCGATGACCGTGTCGAGCGCGCTGTTGAGTTCGCCCAACAGTTCCGCGTTGCCCTTTTGGACCCCGATACCCCAGGGGTTTCGGGTTTCGGCCGTGAAGGCGACGACGAAATCCGGATCGTTGTCGGCGAGAGGGATCATGACCACGTCGTCATCAACGAACGCATCGACGGCGCCCGTTCGCAGTGCCGCAATCATGTCCTCGAAGACGCTCGGGCCCGTGAATTCGACAATCTCGGCTCCGACGATGGTCTGTGCGACCTTGAGGTTGGCGCTTCCCGCAATCGCACCGACCTTGTATCCGTTCATGGTGGTGTTCGAACGGGCGGGGTCGTCGGCACGAACCAACACTGTCTCGTTGAAGACCGCGTAGGGCTGCGTGAAGTCAACCAGTGCGATGCGCTCGGGAATCATTCCCTGACCACACCAGACCGCGTCCACTTCGCCGCTCTGAACCATCGGAATCATGTTGTCCCAACCGGTGATGACCCATTCAATCTCGCGACCCATCACACTCGCGAGGAGGTCGGCCGCGGCCGGCTCGTAACCCGTGCGGTGAATCCCGTCAGGGCTGAGGTTGAACAGCGGCGGCGCATCGGCGTCGATGCACGCGAGACGAAGCGCGGCGCTCACGGGAGGGTCTCCCAGTACTGTGCGAACTCCCATTCGGTGATGACCCCGCAGTAGCGAGCCCACTCGTCTTTCTTCAGGTCGATGAAAACGTCCCGCAATTCAGCGGGGAACGCTTTCTTCAAAAGGGCACTTCCTTCGAATTGCACGATGGCGTCTCCTAGTGTCATCGGCATCAGGTCAAACTTCACGACCTTCGCCTTCTCATCCGTGAGGGGATCCCCCGAATTGATCTTTCGTTCCAGACCGTCCTCGATTGACGCGAGAAGCGCAGTGTGGGACAGATAAGGATTAACGCTCGAGTCGGGCTGACGGTATTCCATTCGCCCGATCGACGAGATGCGGATCATTCCCGCGCGGGAATCGAGCCCCCACGAGGGCGAACTCGGGGCGAACTGCCCGGCGTCCCAGAACCGCTTGTACGAGTTGACGGTGCTCGCCATGATGACCGTCGAGTCCGCGGCGTGTGTCAGCATTCCACCGACCGCCCAGCGCCCGACCTCGGAGAGGTGGATCTGGGTGTTACCCGGTTCGACACACGCGTTCGCCCCGTCCTTCCACAACGACAGGTTGTGGTGGCATCCGTTACCCATCAAACCGTTGAACGGCTTGGGCATGAACGACGCCGTGACACCCTGCTCGCGCGCAACCTGCTTGCAGATCTGGCGGTACGTGACAAGACGGTCCGAGGTGAGTTCGACCCGGTCGTACATCCAGTTGAGTTCCAACTGGCCGTCGTCTTCGTAGTCGCCCTCGATCATGTCGAGACCAAACGCCTGCGCGTAGCGAACAACCTGCTTGAAAATCGGGCGCATGCGTTCGAGGTTTTCCACCTGGTAGGCGGGGCTAGCGCCATCCTTTTTGATGACCTCGAGACCCGGTCCCGTCCACATCATTTCGGGTTCGGTGCCACTGCGAACTTCGTAGCCGGTACGGGCCGTGAATTCGTGGTGGGCGCGAATCAATAATCCGCGTGAATCGGTTTGCAAGGGTCGGCCGCCAACCTCAGCAAAGTGAGGGGGTTCGTAGGCGAGGCACAACATGCGTGCGACAGAGGTATCCCACGGAAGCACGACAAAGGTGTCCGGGTCGGGAAGCGCGATCATTTCGCGCGCGCCGATGCCGCCGCCGATGAGCTCGCCCTCGCGAGTCGACTGCAGGTCAGCCACGGCGGTTCGGTGAAGGGCGATGCCCTTTTCGAGGTTGCGTCGCAGGTGCCGAGCTGGCACCATCTTGGCCACAACTTTCGCGCCGATCGTGGGAAGCATGTAATAGATAAATTCGACGCCGGCGGCGGCAATCTTCTGTTCGAGGTCTTTGATGACGTCGGGACGCATGTTCGACGCCTGGTGGCGAGAGAACGCGTCGTTGTCCGTCAGCGCACTCGTTCCGAGTTGGTCAACCATTGGTGGGACTCCTTTGTCCTTGTTTTCGGTGGGGTGAATCGGGGTCAGTCGGTGACCAGGATGGCTTGCATTGGGCACACGTCAGCCGCTTCGTCGACATCCGCCCGCAACGAGTCGTCGGGGTTCTCATCGAACTGCAGAACGCCCTTGTCGTCGAGGCGGAAAACGGTCGGCGCAGAGAAGGTGCACTGACCGTGGTTGTCGCACTTCGCGCGGTCTACAGAAACGTGCATGGTGTTCTCCTTGGTGTTGTTTGAGGTTATCGCTTGTCGAACGCGAGCGGAAGATGCACGGGCCCTGTGTTACCCGAATCAGGCATCCATTCGTCCTGCCCGTTGACTCGAATGTTGGTCATTCGTTGGGACAGGGTCCTAAACGCAATCGCCATGTCCATTCGAGCAACGAAGTGCCCGAGGCAGTGGTGCATCCCGCCGCCAAAGCCATAGTGCGGCGCTCGTTCGACGGTGATGTCAATTCCGGGGTTCGGATAGGCAGCGGGGTCGTTCCCGCTCACCTGGGTAAAGAAGTGAACCGTCGAGCCGGCTGGCGCGTGAAGGTCTTCATAATCGAAATCGACAACGGCTTCGCGCGTGACCCACGTGGTCGTCGGATTGGATCGCATGACTTCCTCGACCGCGTTCCGAGCAAGTTCGGGGTTCTTCGCGAGGAGCTCCCATTGGTCGGGGTTTCGCATCATTGTCTGAATACCGAGACCGAGTTGATTGCGCGTCGTGTCCATTCCTCCGAAAATGAGAAGGCACAGCGCGTTTCGCAGTTCATCGTCGCTCAGGCTGTCACCGTCTCGGTTCGCTTCAACGAGGCGCGTCACGAGATCGTCGCGCGGGTTCGCCTGGCGATCGGCGATGAGCGCTTCAGCGTATCCATAGAGTTCGGCGAGCGCCGCCTCGATCTCGGGCAGGTCTTCCTTGATCGTGATTCCCAGCGCCAGACCAATCGAACTGGAAATTCGGGCGATGGTCGGCCATTCACTTTCGGGTATCCCCGTCAGAATGCATAACACGCGTGTTGCGTACGGCTCGGCAAAGTCGTTGACGTACTCGAACTCGCCGTTGTCGATGATCGCGTCGACAATTTCAGCCGCAAGTTTTTCGAAGCGTGGAACATACGCTTCGATGTGGCGGAACGAGAACGCCGGATTGAGCATGCGCCTGATCCGGTGGTGGTCGTCGCCTTCGAGGACCAACAGGCACTTGGTCCACCAGTCGTGGAACAATCCGGTGTGCACTCCGTTGTGGTCCGGCCATTTTCCGCTGCCCTGGCTCAAGCGGGTGTCTTTGAGAAGGATGCTGACGTATTCGTGCCTTAGGACGGCGAACCCGTAATTGGTTGTCGCGAACCAGTGCTGTTCTCGAGCGTTGCGAACCGCCTCGGAATGCATCGCAAAGGACGGATCTGAAATGTCCAGATGCGGTACAGCGATATCCGTTGGCATTAGGTGAACCTCATTGTTCGAGCGACTCGGTCGCAAATGGTTGTTGTGGTAAATCTTATGCCAATTTGCTAAATCCTGCATTGATGAATGATTTAGTGAAAAACGCTGTTTCGTAAAACATCTATCTCTGCAGAAAAAAACGCGCTATGTTTGCCCCAGCACAACGAGGTGCGACCAATGCCGGTGGCACCTCGCGATTTACACAACAATCGAAAGGTCACAATGGCTACGTCAGACAAAGCGCAACTTAGCGCCCTCGGATACGAGGGTTCCTATAACCGCTCCATGACCGTATGGAGCACAATGGCGCTCGGGTTCACCTACCTGTCGCCGCTCGTCGCAATTTACGCACTGTTCGGCCTCGGCCTCATGACCGGCGGACCGGGCTCCATCTTCTGGATCCTCATCGTCGGTGGTGGGCAGATGCTCGTCGCGCTCGTCATGGGTGAGGTCGTCTCGCAGTTCCCCATCGCTGGTGGAATCTATCCCTGGATGCGCCGCCTCGCCGGCCGCCGATCCGCATGGCTCGCCGCGTGGGTCTACGTCTGGGCGATGCTCGTGACGATCGCGTCGGTTGCTCAATACGGCACCGGCTTCCTCGCCACCGTTCTTGGTGTGACCGAGGTCTCGTCAGAACTCACCCTGATCCTTGCGATCAGCCTCCTCGTGGTGGCGCTTCTCGTCAACCTCGGAGGAACCAAAACCCTCGCTCGTATCGCGACCATCGGTCTGGCTGCAGAGCTGGTCGGTGTCGTCGGACTTGGTCTTTACCTGCTTTTGTTCGAACGCCAGAACGAGTTCAGCATCTTCACCGAAGGCTTCGCGTCGGCTGATTATGGCACCGCGTTCATGGGTGCAGCCCTCGTCGGTCTGTTCATGTTCTACGGCTTCGAGGCCTGTGGTGACGTCGCTGAAGAAGTTGACGACGCTGCCCGTGAGGTACCGAAGGCCATGATTCTCACCATCCTCATCGGTGGCGTCTCGGCCCTCGCATCGTTCGCGGGATACGTTCTCGCCGCATCGCCCGAACTCCTCGCCGCGACCGCAGCGGGAGAGAACGCGGACCCCATCGGAACGATCCTCGCGGACGTCCTCGGAGAAACCGGCGCACGCCTGTTCCTCGTGGTTGCTGTCGTTGCATTCATCTCGTGCTGCTTGAGCCTGCAGGCTGCTGCAAGCCGCTTGCTGCACTCGTTCGCGCGCGACAAGATGCTTCCCGCCAGCGGATGGCTCAGCCAGATCTCAGAGCGCAGCAAGGTCCCGACCAACGCGCTGCTCGTCGCGAGCATCATCCCGATGTTGCTCTGTGTCGTCATCTACGCCAACCCGGCGTCGTTGGTTCCGATTACCGCATTCGCAGTGCTCGGAATTTACATCGCGTTCCAGTCGGTCGTCCTCGCGTCGCTCATCCAGCGATTCCGTGGATGGAAGCCAGCCGGACCGTGGACCCTGGGTTCGTTCGGACTGATCATCAACATCGCCGCACTCGCTTACGGAATCTGGGCAATCTCGTGGTTGCTCCAGCCCGGCGTGAGCGGTGACTGGTTCATCGACAACATCTCGCTCATCGGCGTGGTGGCGGTATTGGTCCCCGGTGGCCTTTACCTGCTCGTCGCTCGTCCTCACCTTCGCTCGAAGGCTCCGTATTCGGACGCCATCGAGGTCGCGAAGAAGATGCGCGCAGGCAGCTAACAACTCGCACAACGGTGAGGTCCCGCTTCGGCGGGGCCTCATTCGTTTAAGGAGCCTCGCGAAAAGCACGTCCCGTCACATCGGTCTCGGCGATGGCCAGCCACGGTCCGATTGCGGGCACTGCGAGGCGAATCGTGATCGAGGCGATTACCTCTCCCACTGACTCATCCGACGTGACGGACACGGAACGAACCAGCGACGCGGCGATACCGCTGGTCACAAGTTCGGTGGCACGGTCAACGCCCTCGGAATCAACCGTGTCCGCCAGCGCGGCGTGTGCCGCTCCGGCAATCGCCGAATCGATTGCCACCGCTCGAATGTGCGCGACAAAGGCAATTTGAAGCACGGTCAGCGCAACCGCAATGAGCAGAACACCGACCAGCACGAACTCGACCGGGGCACTGCCACGTTCGAGCCCGCGTGTCATATCGACAGGACGCGATCGATGGCGTTGTTGAAGACGTCGCCGAGGGCCGGGCCGGCCATCGCCCACATCACGACGACGAGTCCCGCCGTCATGAGAGTGATGAGGACCCAGCCAGGAACATCGCCGCGGTCAGAGGAATTACGAGTGAAGTTCGACATGACCCCATCGTGGGGCTCGCGCGGTCGTGGCGCGAAACTTATCCCCAGAACTCAGGAGAGTGCGGTCTTTTTTCGTTCGTCACCGATACGAATCGCGTAGAACACGGTTCCTGCGATGACGGCCACGGCGGCGACGCGGAACACGATATTGAGTGCTTCGATGGCGGGGCTAAACGGCGAATTGGCGAATTGGCCGTCACCAGCCAGCGGGTCGTAGGCGTACACGAGAAGCGACACGGTTGCGACGCTGAGAACAATCGCCGCGGCGAGTGACATCCACGTCAGTTTCGGAATGGTGACACGGCTGATGAGGCGCGTCGTAATCGTCAGCAACACCACCATCACGATCGCCGCACCGCCCTGAAGGGCGTCCACCCAACCGATCAGGCTGAACAAAACGGCGATGACTTGGATAAAAAGTGCAATGGTGAGGCGAAATCTCATGATGTCCTTTCCGACACCACAAGTATTGCGCGAAATCCAGCGAACATCACAGAGCAATCGAGCCGAGTGCGGTCAGCCCGGGGAACACCGCCATAACAACGGTGACGGGAAGGATCGCAAAAACGAGCGGGAACATCATCAGGGTCTCTTTCGCGCTGGCGGCTTCGAGCAGTCGCCGGCCGGCGGCCTGTTGTTCGTCATCGGCCAGTGCGCGAATGATCTCGGTGAGCGGCGTTCCGTATTGCCGGGCCGTGAGGACATGGTCGATTAGTCGAGACCAACCCTCGTGCGCGACACGCGCATCGCTCGACTGAAGTGCGTCGGATACCGAGACACCGAGAGCGATTTCGGCCACGATGAATCTGCACTCGTCGGCCAGTTCACCAACGCCGCTTGTTGCGATTCGTTCGAGCGCAGTGGGCACCGACATTCCGGCAGAGACACAAAGACCGATCAGGTCCAGTGCGCCGGGCAGTTCCTCGGACACCGCGCCGCGACGACGACGCCGATTGACCATGTCGTTGATGACGCTCGCGGGAAGTCGGAACACGAGCCCGAGGGAACGCAGTGCGCCGTTCCGCTCGTCGATCGGGGTTCCTGCGATCGCGACGTCTCGAATGTGCGGAGCGAGGCGGATCGCGACGCGTGACGCCGTCGCCCCCGACACAATCACGAACAGCCCGAGACCAAGCAGTGCCCCGAGCGCAACCTCAATCATGGAGCGCCCCGATCAACCAGCGGGCGGGTTCACGCAGTGTTCCCAGCGCGCGCATGGCGACATACGCGACCACCGTGGTCCCCGCCGACGCCACAATCAGAATCGTTCCCGCCGCGGTGGAATAGGCCTCCCTGTTTTCGGGCCTGCTCACCAACAGCGCGAGCACGATCCACGGGGAAACGACGCCGAGGGTGGCCGCGTGCCGCACCCACGATTGTCGAGACTGTGCCTCGCGCCTCATGGCGGATTCCCGGCGAACCGAACGACCGAGTTCTGTCAACACCGCCGGAAGTTCCGTACCTCCGAATTCGCGGGCGACGACGATTGCTTCGACTACACGATCGGCGATCGGGTCGGCGAGCGCCCGTTGCAGTCGCCGTAGCGCAGTGTCGACATCACTGCCGCGCCGCAGATTGACTTCGAGCTCCGTCCAGGCGACGCGCCATTCCTTCGGAACCATTGCGGATGCCGCGATCATCGCGTCGGTCAAGGTCGCACCGGAACGAAGTGCGACCCGAATTGAATCAATAACGTCGGGCCACAGCGCACGTGCGCGCTGCCGGCGGCGATCACGAGCACTCGCCAACGCAACTATCGGCACCCCGCACCCCACTACAAAGCCGAGCGGAGCGACACTGGGAAGCGGAATCACGGTCGCGGTCAGCGCGCCGGCAATCATCGCGACTGTTGTCATCACGGCGCCGATGATCGCCAGCGGGACGCCGGCGAGCCCCGCTTCGTCGAACCAGGTGCGAACGGAACGAGGGCGCCGCACACCCCGAGGAAGAATCAACAGGGCGATCCCGATTCCCAGGAGAACCCCGCAGGCGATTATCGCTGCGCCCACAGCGATTCCATTGTGAGTGCGCCCGAATCGCCCGATGCGACCGGACGAGCGATGTCCACCACGCGCCGCTGGCCGTCCCTGTCCATGCGGCAGTGAACCACGAGGTCAATCGTCGCAAGAATCGTCGATGTGACGAACCCCTCCGACACCCCTCCCGCAAGTTGACACAGGGTCACCAGTTTGCGAATTGCATCGGCGGCCGAGTTCGCGTGAATGGTGCACAGCCCCGGAATCCCCGAATTGAGGGCGACGAGTAGGTCGAGAGATTCGTCGCCGCGAACCTCACCGACGACGAGCCGCGTCGGTCGCATTCGAAGTGCCTCCTTGACCAGTCGTCGCAGCGTGATTTCGCCCACCCCGTCGAGGCTTGCTCCGCGAGATTGCATGCCGACGGTATCCGGATGACGTGTTGCGATTTCGAACGTTTCTTCCACCGTCACGATTCGTTCCGACTCGTCCAGTTCCGACAACAGCGCACACACCATCGTGGTCTTACCCGCCTGGGTTGCTCCTGACACCAGCACGGTTTGCCCCTCGAGCATCGCCGTTCGAAGAATGCGTTTCGCTTCTGGGGCGATCGCGCCATGCGCGACCAGGTCGTCGAGCGATCGGACCGACGTCGAGAACTTTCGAATGTTCAAGCTCCAGTGTTCCTTGGTGATCGGCGGAATGACGACGTGCAAACGCGAACCGTCCGGCAGAGACGCATCGACGAACGGTTGGGAAACATCGACTCGGCGACCGCTGCGCCTTAACATCCGTTCGACGAGAGTCCGCACGTCCTCGGGCGAAAGGTCAGCGGGAATTCGCTCGTGGCGCCCCGAACGTGCCACAAACACCGCAGTCGAGTCGTTAATCCAGATTTCTTCGACGGTTGGATCATCGAGGTGGGATTGCAGAATCCCGAATCCCGTGACGCGGTGCGCGACATCGGATTCGTGAAACTCAGTCGACGTCGCTTCGCCCAGTGCGCGTTCATTGGCGCGTTGAACCTCTGACGCGATCGCCCGCCCAAGGTCATCCCCCGACATCACCGCACGGCGGACCCGGCCGACAATCGAATCGGTGGAGGTCATCCCCCCATCGTGGCGCTCTCCGCATCGGCGCCACGGGTGTTCTCCACAGAGTTAGGCGCCGGGTTGGAAGGTGGACTTCGTGGCGATGCATTCCTCGGTGTCGTCGGGATTCGAACCGTAGAATGGGGAACATTGCGGGTGTGGTGAAATTGGTAGACACGCAGGATTTAGGATCCTGTGCTTCGGCGTGTGGGTTCGAGTCCCTCCACCCGCACAATCGAGAGGAACACAATGGTAAACGCCCTTGGACTGTTTGACCCTGCCGCTCTCATCGAAAGCGCGGGGAACTGGGGGCTTCTCATTGTCGCCGCGATCGTGTTCATCGAGACGGGGCTCCTGATTGGATTCATGCTCCCCGGCGACACGCTGTTGCTCATCACCGGGGTTCTGACCTTCACGGGGATGATTCCGCAACCCATTTGGTTGGTCTCCGCCGTGATTTTCGTCGCCTCGATTCTCGGTAACCAATTGGGCTACCAAATCGGACTCATCGGCGGTCCCGCAGTGTTCACGCGCCAAGAGGGCGGCCTGTTGTCGCACAAAAGCGTCGAGCGCACCGAACAGTTCTTCCAGCGCTGGGGGCCCTTGTCCCTGACTATCGGGCAGTACGTTCCGATTGTCCGAACCCTGCTGCCGGTCGCCGCGGGAATCGGCAAAATGAATCGCCTCACCTTTTCGCTCTACAACGCCCTTGGCGCGTTTCTCTGGGCAGGGTTGCTCCCCATCGTCGGGTGGGGCATCGCGCACATTCCCGGCGTTTCGGAAATCGTAATCGAATACATCGACCTCGTACTCCTCGGCGTCATTGCGGTGAGCGTGCTCTCGATCGGCATCCACTGGTGGCGCGAACGACGCGAAATTCGCGACGAAGAAGTGGCCTAACTCACACGCCGAGAATGAGGGCGACAAGACCGCTGTTGATGATAATCACCAGAGCGGTCGCAACGCCCGCGAGGCCGCGGACGACTCCGTGTGAGCGATATTCGCCCATGATTTTCTTGTCCCCCGTCACGATGATGAGGGGAATCAGAGCAAAGGGGATTCCCCAACTGAGAATGACCTGCGAATAGATCAGCGCCGCCGTGGGCTCGATACCGATCATCAGGATGATGATTGCGGGAACCACGGTGATGCCGCGTCGGACTATCGGGGGAATTCGTCGGCGGATCAGGCCGTGCATGATTTCCGCGCCGGCATACGCGCCAACAGCTGTCGATGCCAGAGAAGACGCGAGCAGTGCCACGGCGAACGAGGTCGCCATGAGCGAGCCGGAAGCCGCCGCAATCGCGATGAACGCGCCGTCCAGGGTGTCCGTACCCGGCTGCCCATTGAGCACCACCGCGCCAATCACAAGTAGTGCGATGTTCACGGCACCAGCGAGGACCAGCGCGAGAGTCACATCCACCCGGGTTGCGACCCGAAGCCGGCGAATCGGAACCGTCGACAACGGGTTGATTCGATCACGCGAAAACCCGGAGTGTGCATAGATCGCGTGCGGCATCACGGTCGCCCCGAGTATCGCGGCTGCGAGGATCAGCGATTCGTAGCCCTCGAGTCGAGGGAAAAGACCCGACGCGAACGCCGTTGCATCAATCGGTTGACCCCAGAGGATGGCTCCGAATCCGACCGCGATGATGAGCAAAAAGAAAACGATGAGCCGCTCGAACGGCTTTGCGCCCCACCGTCCGTGAACGCCGAGAAATGCGACACCCGACACTCCAACAATCAACCCACCCAGCCACAGGGGTATTCCCCACAAGAGGTGCAACGCGATTGCACCGCCGATGACTTCGGCGACGTCCGTTGCCATGGCAATCAGTTCACCCTGAGCCCAGTAGCCGAGCCTCCAACCGCGAGACGTGATGCGAGTGCCCAAAACCTCGGGAAGACTCTTGCCAGTGACTATTCCTAGGCTCGCCGAGAGGTACTGCACCAGCCACGCAATGAGATTGCCCGCGACGACGACCCAGGCGAGAAGAAAACCTAACTGAGCTCCGGCCGTGATGTTTGCTGCGACGTTTCCGGGGTCCAAATACGCGACACCCGCGACGAACGCGGGGCCCAACAACGACACGATCGCGACACGGCTCGACACTGTGTGCTCGCTAACTCGACGACTGGAAATATCTATTGAGCGCAGGAGCAATGAGTCCCAATGCTCGACCTCGGTGACTCAGTGCCGCCTTTTCCAGAGCCGACATTTCGGCGGCGGTTCCGGTCATTCCGGTCGGTGCAAAAATCGGGTCGTAACCGAATCCGTTGCTCCCCTTCGCTGCTGCGCGAAGCACGCCTGGCCACTCTGCTCGAACAACGCGCTCTCCGTCCTTCGAGACAAAAGCGACCGCACAGACAAACTGTGCGGCTCGATTCTTGACGCCCTTCATTTTCTCGAGAAGGAGCGCGAGGTTTGCGGCGTCGGTTCCGGCGTCGGAAAAACGAGACGAACGAATCCCCGGAGCACCATCGAGTGCTTCGACGCATATCCCGGAATCGTCGGCAAGCGACGGACGACCGGAGTGGCGGAATGCAGCGCGCGCTTTGATTAGGGCGTTTTCCTCGAAAGTCGCGCCGTCCTCAGCCGGTGCCTTGCCGTCCGTCTGGACGAGTTCAATACCCGGGCCGAGCAGCGCCTTCAGGGTCAGATCAATCTCGGCCAGTTTGTGCGAATTGTGGGTAGCAACAACGACTGTTCTCACGAGTTCGACACCGCCACGGTGGCCGCCTGAATTTCAGTCAAACGAGCTGTTCCGTTGATCGCCAGCGTCAGGAGAGCGTCCAGTTCGGACTTGTCGAACGGTGCACCTTCCGCAGTCCCCTGAACCTCGACGAACAAGCCTCGACCCGTCGCCACAACGTTCATGTCCGTTTCGGCTCGGACGTCCTCGGTGTATTGCAGATCCAGCATGGGTGTTCCGTCAATGATTCCGACACTGATTGCGGCAACCGAGTCAATCAACGCGGTGGCGTTCTTGCCGATAAAGCCCTTGGCGCGGCCCCACTCGATCGCGTCGTGCAGGGCGATGTAGGCGCCGGTGACGGCCGCGGTGCGCGTTCCCCCGTCCGCCTGCAGCACGTCACAATCGATAACGATGGTGTTTTCGCCGAGCGCCTTCATGTCCACGACAGCGCGAAGGCTTCGTCCGATCAGTCGCGAAATCTCGTGAGTGCGTCCGCCGATTCGGCCCTTGACGCTCTCGCGGTCGTTGCGTTCGTTCGTGGAGCGAGGCAACATCGCGTATTCCGCGGTCACCCACCCCTTACCTTTGCCGGCCATCCAGCGGGGAACGCCATTGGTGAATGATGCCGTGCAGAGGACCTTGGTGTTCCCGAACGAGATGAGAGCACTGCCTTCGGCCTGAGCGGACCACCCGCGTTCGATTGTCACGGGTCGAAGTTCGTCGTTGGTGCGTCCGTCGATGCGAGTCATGAGTCAGTGTTCTCCAGTTCGATTCGTGTGGGAAGAGTGATTGCGCCGGTCGGGAAGGCGTCAACCCGATCGATCTCGAGACCGAGGAATCGGTGAGCCAACTCACGGAATCGTTCTCGGTCGCCCCCCGTCGTCTCGAACGAGTGAACCGACGGGGTGGTTGATGTGCGCAGCAGATCGTGGGTGAGAAGAGTTTGGTATACCTCGTAGGCCGTCGCGTCGTCACTCGAGACAAGCGAGACATCCGGTCCCATGACGTACTGAATCGCAGCCGAAATCAAGGGATAGTGAGTGCACCCGAGGACGAGCGTGTCCACCTTGGCGTCCTTGAGGGGAGCCAGGTACTCATTGGCAACAGCAAACAGTTCATCACCGCTCGTCACTCCCGCCTCGACGAATTCGACGAATCGTGGGCAGGCAACAGCCGTGACCTCGATTCCGGGGTCCGCGACGAACGAGTCCTGATACGCACCCGATTTGATGGTGCCCTCTGTGCCGATGACGCCAATGCGTTTCGATCGAGTACGTGCCACCGCCGTTCGAACAGCTGGCTGAATCACTTCAATCACGGGAATCCCGAGACGGTCGGTGTATCGCTCTTTCGCATCGCGGAACATTGCGGCGGACGCGGTGTTGCAGGCGATGACCAGCAGTTTCACGCCCTGATCCGCGAGTTCGTCGAGAAGCCCAAGCGCGTGCTCACGAACCTCGGCGATGGGCAGTGGGCCGTATGGTCCGTGCGCCGTGTCGCCGATGTATCGGATTGATTCGTTCGGCAATTGATCGATGACTGCTCGTGCAACGGTCAAACCGCCGACACCACTGTCGACAATTCCGATGCTCGCGTCCCGATTCATCTTTTTAGCCTACTAACGTCAGCAGAAGACTGTCGGGATAGCGGGGTCGCCTGGCGACAATCGACGGCCCGCCTCCGGAAGTTCCGCCAATGCGATGGCGTGGTGTTCGCGCGCGCGACTGACACCATTGGCTCCGCGATATTCGTCTCGAATGGCTCCGTTGGTGATGAACGCGTGAATCAGTTCACGACCCTTCTCGGCCCGCGAGTCCTTCGGTCCGAGGTCGACCAATTCTTCTGTGGCAATCCCGTCGACGAGTCGGCGATGCGCGACCTTGCGTCCGGCGGGATCCTGCTTCTCGGGTGATTGCTTTGAGACAGCAACCCAGTCGCCCTCATTGTTTTGGTGTTCGACAAGTTTGTAGACCATTCCGGCGGCCGGCGCTCCGGAACCCGTGACGACCGCAGTACCGACGCCGAACACGTCGACCGGTGCGCCTCGAAGTGACGCAATGGTGTTCTCGTTCAGATCGTTGGTCACGACGATTTGTGTTCCCGTTGCGCCAAGAGAGTCAAGTTGTGCGCGAACGCTCCGCACCAACGACGGCAAATCGCCGGAATCGATGCGGACGGCACCGAGTTCCGGGCCGGCAACACGAATCGCCGTTTCAACGGCACTCGGAATATCGAACGTGTCAATCAGCAGCGTGGTGTCGGTCCCAAACGCTTCGACCTGCGCGCGAAACGCTTCCTCTTCCGTGTCGTGCAGCAACGTGAAGGAGTGCGCCGACGTTCCGCGGGTGGGAATTCCCCACGTGCGACCTGCTTCGAGGTTCGATGTCGCCGAGAAACCAGCGATGAACGCGGCGCGAGCAGCTGCGACACCACTGCCCTCCGACGTTCGGCGCGAGCCCATCTCGATCAGCGGTTTTCCGTCGGCCGCCGTCACCATTCGCGACGCCGCCGTGGCAACGGCGCTGTCGTAATTGAGAATGGACAACACGATGGTCTCGAGAATCACCGCTTCGGCGAACGTGCCTTCGACTTCGAGTACAGGTGAGCCAGGGAAAAACAGTTCACCCTCGTGATAACCCCGGATGTCCCCCGAGAAGCGATAGGTCGACAGATAGTCGAGGGCCTCGGCCGACACGACCTTTTCCGACGTGAGCCAAGCCAATATGTCGTCGTCGAACCGGAATGACTCAACCGCATCGAGCAGGCGTCCTACTCCCGCGAACACGCCATAACGACGGCCGGCGTGAAGGCGACGCGAAAACACCTCGAACACGCACCGACGTTCTGCACGACCCTCGCGCAGGGCGGCGTCAATCATGGTCAGTTCGTATCGGTCGGTAAACAGCGCGGTCGATTCCGCCATAACGGCTACTCGTCTCGCAATCGCTCGTAGATCTCTTTGCAGGTCGGACAAATCGGAAAACGATCCGGATTCGAGTTCGGAAGCCATTTCTTGCCGCACAGTGCGCGAACGGGTTTTCCCGTCACCGCGGACTCGACGATTTTGTCCTTTTGGACATAATGCGAGAACTTGTCGTGGTCACCGTCGTCCGTGACGTCGTTCTCGAGGAGTTCCTCGAGTTCGCGGTCGAGCACGTCAGACGAGCCGGGGGAATCGCTCTCGGAGGTCATGCGAATAGTGTACGCGCGACCGCTACTCGAGTGAACCCACCGTGACCGAACCTTCACGCGACACCCCGCCGCGCACGAAGGTGAATGTGGCGACATCCCCCGGGCGAAGCGAGCGGACCTGCGCGGTGATGTCAACCTCGTCACGGATTGGTACGCCGTTGAACGTCGTGACAACGTCACCTTCTCGCATCCCGGCTGCCTCGGCCGGTGAGCCCGGATCGACTCCACGGATGGTGGCCCCAATCACACCGCTCGAGGTGGCCACGGCGCTGACCATCGCTCCGATTCGACCGTGTTCAGCCGAGCCGAACTCGATGAGGTCCGATGCGACTCGTTTCGCTAGCGTCGCTGGAAGTGCGAATCCAACTCCGATCGAACCCGACGACGATCCACTGCTCGCGATCGCGACGTTGATTCCGACGAGCTCGCCCCGAGTGTTGAGAAGAGCTCCGCCGGAATTTCCGGGATTGATCGACGCATCGGTTTGGATGACGGGCAAGGAAAGGTCTTGCGCAAGAGCGGACTGCTCGCTCCCTGGCAGGTCGAAGTTGAACCCGTTGCCATTGTTCGAAATGGTGATCGATCGGTTGAGTGCTGAGACGACACCGTCCGTGACCGTGTTCTGAAGTCCGAGGGGCGCACCGATAGCGATGACCTCGCTGCCCACAGTGATCGAATCGGCTTCGCCGAAGACAACGGGAACGAGCCCGGTCGCGTCGATCTTGATGACCGCGATGTCGAGAATCGGGTCGGTACCGACGATAGTCGCCGGGAACAACCGGCCGTCGCTCAGTGTCA
The DNA here is from genome assembly GCA_044353905.1 of Microbacteriaceae bacterium. Classification (GTDB taxonomy): domain Bacteria; phylum Actinomycetota; class Actinomycetes; order Actinomycetales; family Microbacteriaceae; genus MWH-TA3. Next base: position 46,607 of record JBILBA010000005.1, read on the forward strand.
CGCGAATCGACGGGTCTTTCTCAGCACCTCCGAGTGTGACCACGTGGCTGTTGGTGATGATGTAACCGTTCTCGGAATAGATGACTCCGGAACCAGATCCGGCCGCAGACTCCCCCGACGCTTCGATTGTCACGACGGACGGCAATGCTTTCGCGGCGACGGCGGTTGCAAACCCGGTCGGCGACGATCCGTTGATGGTGACGACTTGTGGCTGCACGACGGTTCGATAGGTCTCTCCGGTCAGGCCGGTGATGGCAACACCCGCACCGCCTCCGATCAAACCGGCGATGACCGCAATTCCGGCGGCTGTCTTGACCGGCATGTCACCCACAAGGAAGGGTCGGCGCGGTTCGCGAATCGACTCCTGCTCGGGGGCGGGCGGCGCTTCGACGACGACAGGTTTGCGAACGCGCGGTGCGCGGGGCTTGGGTGTGGGGACGTTCTCGTTTTCCATACTCCCAAGAATGGACGATTTTCCTAAGAATTTCCCAAAGTTACCTGTGTGTTTCCTTGATTCATTCCGCGGGGCATCCGAACGCCCCGCGCTTACACGGTCGGTCGACGAGCACCGTGTCGGCGGTGAAAATGCTGAGAGTGAGTTCGTTCGCCCGAGCCATCACCAATCCCGAAAGCGGCCGCCAGTCCTGGGAGCCGAATCGAAACTCCGCCGAATACCAAACGGAGAGTCGAACTCGAACGATCCCTAACTCGTCGTAGGCGTGACTCGTCGGTGTTCTGGTCCACGGTGACTGTCCGAGTTGACGCCAGGTTGCTCCCTGGCGATCGCTCGTCTGCCGAGATCCGTCCCCAAAGTAGCGCCGAAACAAGACCGGAGAGAATCGGACATCGGCGGGATTGTCCAGCAACCTGCCCGAGACGATATGGGTGTGTGCGGTCGACCAGAAGTTCGTCGGCACGCGTCGGAGCGACCAGCCGCCCGGCTCGACGAACTGTTGCGGGGTGATCGGCCGAAACGATTGGAGGTCGCTCACGGTCGTCGGGCCGACCCCGCCCTTCGGAGGCGACGACCCCACGCACTGGCCGTTGACGACAACCGGACATTCGTCTGGACCATCCGAGTCGGTGTCACCTGATGAGCCCCCCGAAGTCGAATCACCCCACAGGTCCACGCCGGTGTCGGTTGTGCCGCCGCCAACCGAACACGACCCCGCGGCGATCTGCGCAGCGGTGCACGAGACAGCAACCGCGTGGGGCGCGATCGTGGCCGTTACCGCGGCAACAATCAGAGCGACGACGAGACGGCGCACCAGGTCGAGTCCTCCCACGGGGAAATCTCAGCGATGACAAGAGCGCCCTCGCGCGGCATCAAATGCACGGTCACGTGTGTCTGCGACGTGGCACCGCCAAGACATGCCGAAACGACGGCGTCGACAACCGTGTGTCGTCCCCGCATCGCGGTGAGTTGCCAGCGAGTCATCGACACCGCCGCCGCCTTAACGCCCAAGACCGCGAGAGCAGCGAAACCGTTGGCTTCTTCGATGGCCCACTCGGGAGTCGCGAAATCGTTGATTGCCTCAACCGGGGCGTCTCCGGAAACGATTCGATTCGTGACGTCGATGTAGGCATCAAGCGTCGACCCGATCAGCGCCTCGGCATCGGAAACGAGAACACTGGCGTCCGCGACAGTCGGTGGTGCTGCCGACGGAGTCGTTTCGGGTGATGCACCCGACGCACAACCCGCAACGGCGACAGCGAAGACAATAATGAAAGCGACGCGCATGCACCGAGGGTGCCACACCCTCGATGGGCGGGGGTGATTTATCCCCAACTAGAGAGGCGTCACCCCGTAGCGACGGTTTCGAAGTGCGGGGTTCGATCGACGAGCAGCCAAAACCGCGTCGGGATCAAGCACGACATCCAAGACAATTTCGCCCGTGCTCGCCTCGATAATGACTTCCCCCAACGGGTCGATGACCATCGATTCGCCGATTCCAGACGACTCAGCGTGATTCGCCGCGACGACCCACGCGACGTTCTCGATGGCGCGGGCCCGGAGGAGCGTTTGCCAGTGTTCGGATTTGTGCGACCCGGGAACCCAATCGGCGGGTACCGCAAGTACGGTTGCACCCGCATCCACCAGCCGGCGAGACATCTCCGGGAATCGTAGGTCGTAACAGGTTTGAACACCGACCGCCCAGTCGTTCACGTCGACGATCAACGGAGACTCGGTGGGGTCTCCCGCCGTGACAACCGCCGATTCGAGTGCGCCGAAAGCATCGTACAAATGGACCTTGTCGTATCGCCCGATCACGCCGTTCGCATTCACCGCGACGACGGTGTTGGTGATGGTGTCGCCGTTGGACACGAGGAGACCCGCGAGAATGGTCGCCGAAAGTTCTCGTGATTGTTCAACCACAAAAGTGACGAACGGTCCGTCGATTGGTTCTGCGCCGTCCTGCCAGTGCGCGGTGTCCTTGTGAAACCACGCGGAGTATTCGGGTAGAACAACGAGGTCCACGTCGTCGAGGTGCTCAAACGCTTCACGCAACACAGCTCGGTTGTCGGCGGCGTCGTCGGACGGCGAAAACTGAACCAACCCGACGTTGAGGTTATCCATGTAACGAGCCTATCGCCCAGCAATTTGCTGAAACGAAAACGGTCCCGAACGAATTCGGGACCGTTTCTCTTGGTTGCGGGGGCAGGATTTGAACCTACGACCTCCGGGTTATGAGCCCGGCGAGCTACCGAACTGCTCCACCCCGCGTCACAAGGGTCGAGTCTATCACGGGGCAATTGCCCCACGAAATCGGGTTAGCGCGAGAGTTCGTACGCCTTCTGCAAAGCGGACTGCAGTTTCTTGTCCGCTTCGGCCGCGGCGACCAGGTCGTTCGCCTTGTACGCCGCCGCGCGGTCGAGAAGCGCTTGGCGTGCTTCTTCCAGTGCGGCTTGAAGTTGCGGCGACACGTTCTCGTTCGGAGTGCTTGGTTCCGTCGGTGTTCCCGGGGTTTCCGGATCGACACCGGCGTTTCCACCGAAGAGCGTATCGAGCGCGGCGGGAAGAGTGTCTTCGAAAGCGATGGAGTCACCGAACGACACCAGGATCTTTCGGAGCAACGGATACGAGGTCTCACCCGTCGAACGCACATAAACCGGCTGAACATAGAGGAGTCCGCCACCGACCGGAAGTGTCAAGAGGTTTCCGGGGACAACCTCGGTCTGTCCTTGACGCAGCAGGTTGAGTTGCTGGCTCACGGTCGCGTCCGAGTCGAACTGTGCCTGAACCTGACCCGGTCCCGGGATTGTGGTCTGTTTGGGCAGCGTCAACAGCGTCAACTTCCCGTAGTCCGGACCAGCATCAGAGTTCGCCGACAAGTAGCCGTAGAGGACGTTTCGCGAGTTCTCGCCCGTCGCCTGTGGAATGAACGTCGAGTACAACGAGAACGCTGGCTTTTCGGCCCCCGGCATCTGCATCGTCAAGTAGTACGGAGGCTGAAGCGTGGGGTTTTCGGGAGTCGACACCGGATCGTTCGGCGTGACCCACGTGTCTTCAGACGAGTAGAACGTTCCGGGGTCCGTCACGTGATACGAGCCCAAAACCGCGCGCTGAACCTTGAACAGGTCCGACGGGTAACGAATGTGCGCGAGCAGGTCCGCGCTCATTTCACTCGAAGGCTTCAGTGTCTCGGGGAAAATCCGTGCCCAGGTCGTCAAAACCGGATCGGTCTCGTCCCACGCATAAATCGTGACCGTACCGTCATAAGCATCAACGGTCGCCTTGACCGAGTTGCGCATGTAGTTGGCAGGGCCGCTCGGAACGGTCGACCCCAAGGTGTACGTGTCGAGAATTGCGGACGCAATGTTCACCGACGTCGAGTAGGGGTAGTTGTTGCTCGTCGTGTACCCATCGACAATCCAGGTGATTCGTCCGTCCACGACCGCGGGGTACGGGTCGTTGTCAAGAGTCAGATACGGCGCGACCTTGTTGACGCGAACCAACGGGTTGCGGTCGTACAAGATTTGCGAGTCATCGGAAATGGCGTCCGACAGCAAAAACTGTTCGGATTGGAAGTGCATGGCGTAAATCAACCGCGTGAAGATGTTGTCCAACTTCGGACCGCCGTCACCTTCGAAGGTGTACTTCGCGTTTCCGGCTTCGGATTCAGAGGACGCCGACGGGTAGTCGAGTTCCAATGGTCCGTCCGCGCCCTTTGCGCCGACGATGGAATAGGGCGGCGAAGACTCACCGAAATAAATTCGGGGTTCGTACGTGCCAAGCGCTCCGGAAACGGGAATGCCTGATTCGAGGAATGTCGGCTGTCCGTCGGCGTTGCGTTCGTTTCCGAAGGCGGCAACTATTCCGTAACCGTGGGTATAGACGATGTGGTCGTTGTACCAGGAGGTCGACGATTGTCCGCTCAGGTCGAGTTCGCGAAGAGCCAGAACCGTGTCCTGCATCGTGCCATCAATCAAGTATCGATCGACGTCGAGGTGCTCGGGGAACTTGTAGTACTGACGGAATTGTTCGAGCTGCGCAAAAGCGTCGGACACGAGCCCAGGGTCAATAATGCGGATGTGCGCGGTCGTTTCAGCATCGGCGCGGAGAGCACCCGGCTCTGCCGTGGTCGTTGCGTCATAGACAACTTCGTTGACCTTGTCCAAACCGAAGCCTGCCCGTGTTCCATCAATGTTTCGCTGAATGTACTGGGCTTCCAGGGTTCGCGCGCTGGGGTCAACCTGGAATCGCTGAACGATCCAGGGGTAGGCACCGCCGATGACGATAGAGGCGACGACGAGCATCGAGCCACCGATGATGGGGAGGCGCCAACGACCAATGAACGCGGTGACGAGGAAGAACACGGCGACGAGAACCGCGATACCCGCGAGAATCTGGTTCCCGGGGATTGTTGCGGTGGCCTCGGTGAACCCGGCGCCGGCGGCGAGGAAGCCCTCGGACGGCGAAACCAAGGTCACGTACTGGTTGATCCAGAGGTTCGCGGCCTGAACGAGCACATAGAGCGCACCGAGGATCGCGATTTGTGCGCGGAACGGCTTCGAGATGATGACCTCACGGTTCGCCGAAATGCGGACACCGCCATAGAGGAAACCAGCAGCGGCACCCGCGAGAAGGGAAACCAGCAGCACCCCTTCGACCTGGCCGACAACGAACTGGTACATCGGAAGGTCGTAGACGTAGAACGAGACATCGAGTCCGAACTGCGGGTCGGTCGTGCCAAACGGAGTCTTGTTGAGCCACTGCACCACGATGGGCCAGTTGCTTGCCGCTCCAACACCAGCAAACACACCAACGGCGAACGGTCCGAGGTGCATGACGAGCTTACGAATCGGCTCGATTGCGGTGCGATAGCGTTCCGCACCTTCCGAGAGGCGAACCGTCAGCGGGCGGGTGCGGTAGGCAATGTTGAGGGTCAACCACAGCGGCACGGACATGAGAACGAACGCCACGACGCCAATCGTTCCCAGTGCAATCCATTGCGTAAACAAAACAGAAGAGAATCCGGCTTGGTCATACCAGAGCACATCGACCCATACGCCGGCGAAGGTGACGAATGCGGCGACAAGAGCCAGAACCACGCTGACGGTAACAATGAGAGGGGAACGCTGTCGAAGCGAATTGGGAACGGTCACGGCATGAACTCCTTATGTTGTTAAAAGTGTACCCGCGACGGCCGAAACGCTAATCGGCAGCGCAATGGGGAAGTACAGACGTGCCCGATTGGGTCGAAATCGCCTTCAGTGCAGCCAGCGCGTCATTGAGAGTCGACACCGAGACGTCGCGAAGCCCGTCGGGAACGCGCCCAGCGAGCGCGGCGCAGTTTTCGGCCGGAACCAGCAGCCAGGTTGCTCCGGAATTGCGAGCGCCATAAGCCTTTTGGACGATTCCCCCGATTGGTCCGACCAAACCGTCTGCCGAGATTTCCCCCGTACCGGCCACGTTCTCTCCGCCGTTGAGCGACCCCGGCGTGATGGTGTCGATGATTCCCAGTGCGAACATCATGCCAGCGCTCGATCCGCCGACGTCGGCGAGCGAGATGTCCACGTCAAACGGGAAGCGATACGTTCCGCCGCACAGGATTCCGATCACCGGAGTCGTGCCGTCGTGTTCGGAGGCCACGATGCCGACCGTCAACGGCACGGTTGCTCCGTCGCGCTCGACCACAAGTTCGATGGAATTGCCGATTCCCGCGGTCTTGATGATGGCGCGGAGGTCAGAAACGTTGTGGATGGGGATTCCGTCAGCCGACACCACGATGTCACCGGGTTCGACCAGTTTTTCGGCCGGATAGCCGGGTGTCGCTTCGGCCACCACGATTTCGGATTCGAAAGGGATCCCCTGGCTCGTCAGCGCGGCCGCAATCGCTTCCTGTTGTGAATTGTCCATCTGGATCTTGGCGGCGTTCACCGAATCGGTTCGCGTTGTTCCCGCCGGGTACAGAGACTCCATCGGCAAGACCGCGTAATCGGGTCGAAGCCAGGCGGCCGCGACCTCGAACCAGCTCGGGTGAGAATCGGGTGAGCCCGTGACATAAACGGTGAGCATCGAGAGTTCGCCATCAGTCGCGTAGGTCTCGGTCCCGGACACCGAGATCATGGGGGTTTCCTTGCCGTCGGCGTCCTCGGTGGATCCCAGCGTGTTGTAGACCGGACCCGGCGTTTCGATGACGTACGGCGCCGGAACCACGGCGAGGCCGATCGTTCCAACAACACTCAGTGCGAGCAGAGTCATACCCCACGTCGCGCGACTCGGACGCGATCGTCGCGGAGCGGGTTCAGTCAAGGATTCAGTCACGTATTCCACACTATGTCACGTGGCGAGCAGGTACGGTTGTTGACATGGCTGAAGACAGCTCTGACGAGTTTCAGGAGATGCTGCGCAAGTTCCTCGAGAGCGGCGAGCACTTCGATATCACCGAACTCGCTAAGGCGGCCGGGCTTCCTGGTGACGCTGCCACCATCGAAAAGATGTTGATGCAGTTGCAAGAAGCGCTATCCCACGGAAACGAGGGCATCACCGAACAGATGGTTCGGGACACCGCGACGAAGGTGGCAAATCAACAAGCTGTAACCGTTGACGCAACGACCGTTGCGGCCGCCGAGAACGCGCTCCACTTGGCGTCCTTGTGGTTGGACGAGGCGACCTCGATTTCCCCACTCACCGTGAGTCCGTCAACGATGACCCGTGGTGAATGGGCGCGGGCAACCATTCCGGTGTGGATTCAAATCTCTGAGCCTGTCGCGAAGTCGATTTCGACCGCGGGCGAGCGCGCGTTGGGCGACAACATCCCCGAGGGCGAGTCCGCGACGGCGGCCGGCGCATTTGCCGCACTGCGACGTCTCGGCGGCACACTGTTTTCGTTGCAGCTCGGCCAAATCATCGGCCAGTTGTCCGGTGAAGTTCTCTCGGGCGGCGACATCGGAATTCCGCTTCTCGACGGCGTCCTCGAACATGAGTTGCGTGCGGTCCTGGTTCCGCAGAACGTCTCGGCTTTCGCCGAAGGGCTCGACATCCCGCTGGACGACGTGTTGCTCTACCTCGCAATCCGCGAGATTGCCCATGCACGACTGTTCAAGCACTCGAAGTGGCTCAAGTTGGGGCTCGTCGCCAGCATCACCGATTACGCGAACGGGATTTCCATCAACGCCGAGAGCATGCGCGAGGCGATGAGTGATATCGATTTGTCGGACGCGGAAGCACTCCGCCGGCTCGTCAGCGACGGGTCGTTGATTCCGCCCAAAACAGAAGAACAGATTGTCGCACTGGGCCGAATCGAGACCCTGCTTGCGCTGATCGAAGGGTGGGTCGATGTCGTCGCCGACAACGCCGCCCATCGACTGCCGAGTCGAAATGCGATTGCGGAAATGGTTCGACGAAATCGCGCTGTCGGTAGGCCCGGCGAAAAAGCGCTCGCGGGTCTCATCGGAATCGATGCTCGCCCACGCCGGTTGCGTGAAGCCGCCGCGATGTGGCGTGCTCTTGATGCAGCCGTCCCGCCGGAACAGCGCGACAGCGTGTGGAGCCACCCCGACATCATGCCCACCAGTGACGACATTGACGACCCCGCTGCTCTGATTTCTCGACTGTCGGCGAAGGTCGTAACGCCCGACGCCATGGACGACGCAATCCGTCGGTTGATCGACGAAGACGGGACTGTGGACGGCGACTGACACCGTGAGGCGTGGTGTGGGAGCATGCCACGGTGTTCATCCGCATCGACCCTTCGATACCTGTCGTGTGGCGCGATTCCGAAACCGTGCAGTTCGGGCTTGACCCCGAGTACGCGCGTATGGGTTCGCTTGATTTGACCAGCGCGAGAGGAATCGCAGAGTTGGTTCGGGGAACGAGTGTGGCCCGGCTCGCGTCGATTGTGGGTGGTGAAAACGCGGCTCGGGCCCTCATTGATTCGTGCGGCGACGTTTTCCATCGAACACCTCGAGCGTCCTTGCCGCGGCTCGCCGTCGTAGGAGTCGCACCAGCCACTGACACCATCGCCCGCACCTGGGCGGGGTCGACACGATCGACGGTTGTCGCGGGGTCCAGTTCAGACCTCTCAGCTGTCGACGTTGATTTCGTCGTGCTCGTCAGTCACTTCGTCGTTTCCCCAATCGACGTCCAACCCTGGCTCGGTCGGGACATCCCGCACTGTGCAATCGTCTTCGGTGAATCGAGCGTTCGCGTCGGACCCGTCGTGATTCCCGGCGAGACCGCGTGCATTCGCTGTGTCGAGCTGGCACACATCGACGACGATCCGGCGTGGTCCGCTGTCGCCCCGCAAATGTGGCGGCGGACGGCCGCGGCCGATTCCGTCGATCTCGCGATTCACGCGGCTGCGGAATCGTTGGGCATGTACCCGATGGGTGGCGGGTATTCAGTTCGTGTCGACGGCGTGACGTTCAATCGCGCGGTGTCGCCGCACGCCCTGCATCCGCAATGCGGTTGTCGCGCTATTCCAGATGTTCCGGAATGAACCGACTGCGCGTGCGCACCGCGCTGGACGCCTTCTGGCGTTCCGCCCAACTCAGTGTGAGTGATCGTCCCGCCCGAGTGAACGCAACATAGGCGAGTCGACGTTCTTCCTGCATCGGGCCATCACCCATCGCGTAGGACAGTGGGAACAAGCCGTCGCTCATGCCAACAACAAAAACGGTGTCCCACTCCAAACCTTTCGCGTTGTGGGTCGTCGACAGCGTCACCGCCGACACGGCCGGTTCCATCTCGTTGTCGCCCCGGTGCTTCAAATCCGCGGCGAGATCAATCACGGTGGCGTCGGCCGGAAGATTCTCGGCAATCTGCGCGAGCGCCGACATGATGTTCCACGCGTGCCGGTCGATGGGGTTTGCCGGCGGCTTGGACAACCATCCCAGATGTTCGCGCAAGATGAGCGCCATTGTGTCCCGTGCGTTCGCGGCGGGATCGGTTTGTAGTCGCCCCCGAACCAAGACGAGTGCCTGGGTGACGACGGGTTCATCGAAGAACCGCCCTCCGCGGACTCGAAACGGGATTCGCATCTCGCCCAAAACGTGCTCTAACACGAGGGACTGAACGTTGATGCGATAGAGCACCGCGATATCCGCCGGGTCAGTGCCACCGTCGATTGCAGCGCGGATGGCCGTTCCGATCGAGCGCGCTTCGTCCTCATCCGTCGCCGACACAAGGACGCGAGGCGCTGGACCAGATTCCCGCATCGACACGAGTTCCAACGGCGAATTCGGAACCGTCGAGTTCGCCAGCCTGACGATTTCGGGAGTTGACCGATAGTTCCGATCCAGTTCGACCGTCGTCGCGCCGGGGAACTCCGATTCGAACCGCAGAAGGTGCTCGTCCGACGCCCCAGCAAACCCGAACACCGTCTGGTTTGGGTCGCCCACGACACAGACTTCCGAGTGGTCGCCCCGCCAGGCATCCAGCAGTGCACGTTGAACGGGCGAGACGTCCTGGTACTCGTCGATGACGAAAAAGCGGAACTGCTCGCGGACGCGATCGGCGACCCACTTTTCCGAGTTCAACATTCCGAGTGTCGCGATAAGCGTGTCCTCGAAGTCGAGATTGCACTGATCGTCCTTGAGCGCTTCATATTTCTGGACGAGCGCGAGCGTCGCGTCCGCCGACAGTCCCCCGGGGAGTGGTCGTTCGGGTAACACCGTCTCGTAATGGTCCATTGACAGAAGCCGCACTTTCCGCCACTCGATCTCGGCCGCGATACCTCGCAACAGTTCGTCGGTCGCCCGAATATTCAGTTGTGCTGCTGCGCGCTTGAGCGTCGCCGCTTTGGAATGAAGAACCTTCGGCAAATCTCCGCCGATGAGGTCCGGCCAGAAGTGCGCCAGTTGACGCATTGCCGCGGAGTGGAATGTGCGGCACGCAACACCCTCGACACCGAGTTCGCTGAGCCGACTTCGCATTTCACCCGCCGCTTTGACGGTGAACGACAGTGCGAGAACTTTTTCTGCACTATAGACGCCGGTTTCGACGCCGTATGCGATGCGATGAGTGATGGCTCGAGTTTTTCCGGAGCCAGCGCCCGCAAGGACCCGGACCGGACCGACGAGCGCGAGCGCGACCTTCCGTTGGTTTTCGTCGAGAGATTCAATGAGTGCGCTCATCGTGTTCCTCTCGCGTGGCAAACCTGAACGGACGCGGGTTCGGCTTAAAGTACCGATATGGCATTGTCCCCCATCATGCTAACCGCGTGGGCGGTTGCAGAGATCCCGTCTCTCGAAATCGACGGCTATCGGGACTCCTCGACCGCCGAGTTTGATCGCGTGACGTGCCGAACCGCGGACGATCGCGTGATCTCGATTTCATCACCCCTCACCGCACCCGCCGCGGACCTGCAGAACGCAGAACACCGTGTCGGACAACTTCTCGGAGCGGGAGTGCGTGAGCGGTTGCCATTCGGAGTCCCCCACACTCTCGCCGCGGGCACCCATGACTCGAGACGGATTGTCGTTACCGAAGAGACGAGCGGGACGCCGCTATCGAGCCTGAAAGACGCACGTGTCGCGATTCCCTCGCTTGCCTCGGCAATCGCGGCAATCCACAGCCTTCCCGCGTCGATTGTCACGCGGAACATCATCCCCGCCACGACCTCACTGGACAGCCTGCGTGACGCTGCCGGCATCATCGACCGAGCGCACCAAACGACCAAGGTTCCTAGCGCTCTCCTCGATCGCTGGGATGCAGCAATCGAGGATGCCGGCATGTGGCAGTTCACACCCACCATCACGCATGGAAACCTGGATTTCGATGCAGTCCTCGTTGACGGAGCAACAGTGTCAGGGGTCATTAATTGGGCTGGCGCTCGAGTGGCCGACCCCGCCGACGACCTGTGGCGGGTGTTCGCTCGGTTCAGCGCAGATGACGCAGCGGAATTCATGAGCATTTATGCAGCCGAACGACCGACCAACGACAGGCGCCTCGCACATCGTGCGCGTTTCGCCTCGGAACTTGATGTCGCACGCTGGCTCATTCACGGTACCGATTCGAACGATGATGGGATTGTCGCCGACGCGGTCGTCATGTTGAACGACCTCCTCACCGCGGTGACGGACAATTCCGCGACTGATCTCGGTGCACCGCCGAAATCACCAACCACGCTGGTTTTCGGCGAAAGCCCCGCGCCAACGGCAGCCGTGCAACCCGAAGAACCGACGACCGATGGATTATGAGTCCGATGCTCTGACCAACTGAGCTACCGCCCGTTTTGGTCGATGGGGCCAAGGTGTTGTGGGTTGTTTGGTTGGCCGATGATGATGGCTGGATCAATGTGTTTGGCTTTAGCAAGCTTTCTACTTGCTGATTCCAAGTCGGTTACTTTGCCCATAATGACTTCAGATTAACTTAAGGCCAGGTCTGGCGCCGTGCTGGATCACTTAGTGCTGGCAACAGTTGAAACTATTTTGGAAAACTATGGAAAGCCGCGTAAGCAACTGCGGATACATATCCACCAACAATTAACCAAAGCCCAATACCGCTATTGAATTGCTTAGCTGGCGTTCTGCGAGCTAATTGATAAACGTTAAAGCTCAAATGCGGCGCGAAAACTAACCAGGCAAGCCCCATCAATATCGGGCTTGCCCCAAGGGCAGAAACACTAAACACCGGGATGGTGATTACCAAAACTAGCCAACTCAATGCCACGTACCAGTCATAAGTTGTCTTTGGTCGCAACTTCCATGGCGCTCCATAAGTCTTGGCGGCAACACCGGAATGAAATGCGATCCAGATAAACGAGGACACAAAGAAGACTCGAGGCACGATGTCAAGAGCTAGCAAGCCACCTGGTTGACCGTGTTCCATGTGATATGCGTAGTGAATCCAAATGTAGCCAAAAGCCATTGGCCAAGCGATGATTCTGTTTAGGTTTAATAGCGCTCCCCAGCGCCCTTTGATTCCGGTTCCCAGCAAAAACCCCAAGAACATTGCGGAGGCAACGCCTCCAAGTACCACGGCTTCAGTTAAGTTCTTGTGAGAGTGGATGGGCTCACCAAGTGAGTATGCCCAAGCGCCAGAAGCAATTGTGAGAATCACCAAGCTGTAGGTGAGGAGCGTGTTTTTACTGATTGAAGACTTAACCCGAGAAGTCATAAGTAGATTCTACCTTAAGTGGTTTTTCATATTTAGCGGGCTGGGTTGGTGCGAAGGTGATTTGGGAAAAGGTACTTGGGTTTGTTGAGACCTTAGGTACTTAATCCGGAAGAAGGATGTTGACATTTTGTTGACATTAAGTCGAACTGTCTCAAGCCCGAAGCAACTTGATTCACTTAAACCCATTTAAATATGGGAATTATTGGTGGGCCGTGTCGGACTTGAACCGACGACCGAACCCCTGTAACTAGTCGATCGGGGGAAGTGCGTCGAGGCGAGCGAGCCGCTCGGGCTCGACTGACCATTCCCAATCGTGAGCGATGTAATACAACACCGCGTCAACCTCGGTCACGTCGATTGACAACAACGCGGCGAGTGCGCGGCGGTACAACACCAACTGCATCGCCTTGGCATCCTTTTCCGCCTCGGAAGGTTTCGCTCCGGTCTTCCAATCGACAACAACCCAACGACCGTCGATTCGATACACCGCGTCGATCTTGCACACCACGATGTGTTTGCCCTGGGGAAGCAAGATTTCCAGTTCGGTGTGCTCGGGTTTCAGTCCCGGCCATCGCGACGCGAGGTAGGCGTCTTTCAGCTTTCGCATTCCGTCATCGGAATCGGGAAGGTCGTTCGCTTCATCCCATCCGTCAACGAAGTCGTCATCGACGGCACCGCGTTCAATCCACAAGTGCACCTCGGTTCCCAGCCGCGCGGCCCGGTAGGGGCGTGTGGGAACAGGACGCCGGTTGCCTTCGCGGACTTTGGCAAGGTCCATCGACCACTCGGCATAGCGTGATGCGGGAATTCGCACAGGAATGTCCGCAGCGCCGAGGGTTTCGTGTGCGAGAAGTTGCTCGATGGCACGAGCATCGGCGGGGTCGACCGAATCCGTTGAGGACTCGATGGCGTGTGCTGCGGCGTCGTACGCGGCGCGATGCTTCGCTCGGCCGAGCGGGTCACGCGGGGGCCACTCGACCGCGATTCCGTCGCCGTCGGGGTTGGATTCCGGAACCGGATCGATGATCGCCTTGTCCAATAGCCCCGCGGCGTGAAGTTCGTCCCAATAAGTGCTCGGAATCTTGGCCGTCTTGGCTTTGCCCTCGAAATGCGCACCTGAGATCCAGAGGTGGTGACGCGCGCGCGTCACTCCGACGTACATGAGTCGTCGTTCTTCGGGAAGGATCAATTTGGTTTTGAGTCGAAGCGTGTAGGCGTCGGACTCGGTGAGGAGCTCGTCGATAGTGGTCGCCGTCTCCCAGTTGAATTCGGGTAGGTACTTGCGGTCGCTGCGGAATTTTCGAGGCAGTGCACCGAGTTGCAACCACCCCATCTCGTTGGCCGCTGTGGACTTGTCCCCGCGAAGACTCCCGTTGGCGGGAATGGGTGGTTGTGTCCAACGCGGCAAGGCGACAACATCCCATTCGAGTCCCTTGGACGAGTGAACGGTCAGCACCTGGACGACTCCGGGTTCCGGTTCGTCGGTTCGCGGTGTCATCCGTTCGCGCTTTTCCACCTCGAAAAGCCAGCTGACAAAACCGCGAAGCGAATGATCGGACGGAATTGCGAGATACGAGTGGACAAGATCGTCGAAGGCTTCGCGATAGGCGGCCGGTGAATGATGAAGTGACGCAGCGCCTTCGATATCGAGCTGAAGGGCGGTGGCGGTGAGATTGACCATGTCGGGGATCGAGACGTCGACGTGCGACCGCAGGTCATGGAAGAACTCGGCGGCGTTGACGAGCCGTTCCCAACCCTCGTCACTGAACGAGACTCGCTTGTCGTACTCAGCGTCCGTCTCGACGATGTCGCGCGCGGTGTATCGAAGCGAATCGAGTGCGTCCACGAGCGAGTCGGCTTCGTCCTCGACGAGCGAACTGCCGAGTCGGGCGCGTTGGTCTTTTGTCGTATACGACTTCGCCACGTTACGCGCGTGGTTGTGAAGCGACCAGAGGTCGTTGACCGATACTTGCCAGCGTGCTCCGCCGAGAAGGCGAACAAGTCGCGCGCCTTTGCCCGGGTCCGCAACGACCGAAAGTCCGCAGTACAAATCCGCGATGAATGGGTTGCCCAAAATGCCGGCCACACCCAAGAGGCGATACGGGACATTGTTGTCGTCAAATGCGCGAAGAAACGTGTCGAGATGCGTGCGGGTTTGAATGAGCATTGCCATTGTTGGTGGCAAGTCGGATGCTTTTCGTCCCGACGTGGCCGGGTCGAGGTGTCGCTGGAACCACTTCGCCAGGCGATCTGCTTCGACTGACGTGCTCGCGGCGAAGGTGCCCTCGATGTCAAATCCAGACGCGCCAGGGAACGAGTTCAGTCGATCGACGTCCAGGGGGTTTTGTTCGGTGCGATTGTCGAGAATGACGTTCGCCGCCGCCAGGATTGAGGTTCCGTTTCGCCACGAGGTGACGAGCGGTCGATGTGTGCGCTCACCTTCGGCAACTCGGAAGTCATCGTGGAACGACGCCACGTTCGCGGGGCTCGCACCGCGCCAACCATAAATCGATTGATTCGGATCGCCGACGGCCGTGACGCGCTCGGGACCGAAGAGTTCTGAAAACAAACTTGTCTGCGAAAACGACGTGTCCTGGTATTCGTCGAGGATGACGACCTTGAAGCGGTCGCGGTACGACTGAGCGACACTCGGGAACTGCTGGATGATGCGACGAGCAAAAGTTACTTGATCCGAGAATTCGACCACGCCTCGGCGCTGTTTTTCGAGGATGAACCCCCGAGCGAGGGGAAGCAATACCTCCAGCGCACCGACAGCGTTCAACTTCGCTCGGAACTTTTCGGTGTCGAGCGTTGACTTTCCGGGTAGTTCGCGACGCTCCGCAACCGCGCGCGCGTAGGTGATGACCTCGTCGTCATTCGTGACGTCGAATTCACCCAGTTCCGCCGCCAGTCGAATGACCGCATCGATCACGGCATCGAGTGAAAAGTCGTACTCGCCAAGGCGGGGATCGGTGCACGCGGTCACAACCTCGCGGGCAATCGCATACGCCGTCGCGTCGGTGATCACGGGCGAATCGGAGTCCCACCCGATTCGAGCGGCGTGCTCGGCAAAGATTTCCGAGGCGAAAGCGTTGTAGGTGGACACGGTCGGTGTCGCAAACCCGTGGTCGTCGTCGGACAGGTGGTCGATGTTGACGCCCAGTGCCGCAAACTCGGCGCGACGGCTTCGAAGGAGCGTGATTCGTCGTCGGAACCGCTCCGCAAGTTCACGGGCCGCCTTTCGGGTGAAGGTCAACCCGAGAACTTCCTCCGGCCGAATCCCCCGGGTCGCGACGAGCCACAGCGCGCGCAGCGACATGGTTTCTGTCTTGCCACTTCCAGCGCCCGCCAGGACAAGGTGGATGCCCTCGGGGCTCATGTCGATGACGTCGGCTTGTTCTGGAACGGGTTCGAACCCGAGTCCGAGGAGTTTGTCCAACATGCGGGGATCGAGATTATTCATCAGAGCTCACCTCCGGGATTCGGACCCATGTGGTTTCGAGGTCGCGAACACCCGAATACTCGGGCGCGGTTTCGGGTCCGGTGAACCGTTCGGAATGCATCGCCACGCCCATGGCGATGACCGTGGTGGTGAAATCGTCGAGCGCGGCGGCATCCATCGCCGACTGGGTGCGAACGGTGTACAACGAGTTCTTGTTGGCAACGCGGGGGTACAGCAGTCCGGCCGAGTGAAGTTTGGTTGCTTCGGCCACGGCGTCACCCAGCGCCTTGTGGCTGAAGGCGAGTTGGTAGGCCTTCAGTTGCAAATGAGCTTCAGTGGCTTTGACCGATTGTGGCGTTTTCGCCGTCTTGACATCGATGATGGACACCGATCCGTCCGAATGTTGCTCAACTCGGTCGATTGTTCCCCCCACCACGATGTCAAGGCCGCCCTTCGCGTTCGTGGTGAGAGTGACGGTGGTGAATTTTTCGCTGTCCAGAACCCGCCTGCCATCGAGCGCCACGTCGCGAACGTAATCCGCGAGCGCATCAATCATGGACCGCGTCGTCGCGAGCCATTGCATGCGAAGCCAGGGCGCGTCGAAGTTGACTTCGTTCCACTTTTCTTCGACAGCGGCCCACATCTCGTCGCGAGTGCCATCGGGGGCAACTTCGATTGCGCGGTGAACGAGGGTGCCGATCGCTGCGCTCAACCCGGATGCGCCGCCGGCCACGCTGGAAACGAACCAGTCGAGCGCGGATTTTTCGAAGGTGTCCAGGTTGGATGGCGACACGGGCACGTGAGTACCCGAGAACAATTCGATCGGGGTCGTTTGGCGATACCCGATCCAGGTGTCGGGATGAGCGCCCGCAACCCCTCGATTCGCCAGTTCACGGAGAGCCGCGGCGCATCGTGCCCGTTCGGCCGCCGAGGTGGTCGATGACAGGAGCAGGTGTCGGAGGCGCCCGACCATGTCCCCGATGCTGGCGTCGATGTTTTCGGGGACGAACACCCCGCCGCGGGCATTTGCTGCGGGAATCGCGCGAGAAAGGTCATCACCTGCGGATTTTTCGCCGGCGACCATTCGAAACAATCCGCTCGGCGTTTCGTCTTCTGATTGAATCGCGGTGACCAGCATTCGATGCCGCGCCCGCGACATCGCGACGAGGAACAATCGCACCTCATCAAAAATCACGTCGCGCCGGTGATCCACCGTTCGCTGGTCGATTCCCGCGTGAACCAACGCGAGTTCGTTGGCTTTGAGCAGCGCGCTGCGGGCACGCGTGTTGGGCCACACGCCGTCGTTCAGTCCCGCGACCACGACAACGTCGAACTCGCGACCGACCGTCGCCGACGGCGTGCACACCAGAACCGAGCCAGAAGTCGCGCGGGGCGTGAGTGAGTCGTTGGGCACGGTTTGCCCGAGCACGCGGTCGAGGAAGACATCGGCGGATTCCGTCGGAACGTTCTCGAGCGACGTCGCAGCGACACCGAACAGCGTCATGATCGCATCAAGCGATTCGTGTGCCTTGACCGCGGCGGGCCCGGTGCCGAGTGTCGCCGTCGCCCACGACTTTGCCCGATCGCTGCGTGCCCAGACGGCCCACAGAAGTTCGTCGATCTGCCGATCGGCCACGAGCCGGAGCGCCCGTAACGTGTCGACAATCCAGCGCACGCCGGGGGCAGCGAATTTCACCTCGGTTTCGAATGTTCCGAGTTCCGTGAGCGCCTCGAGCATGAGGTCATCCGCGAGCCGATTTCCGCCCGACGCAATTTCGGCCTTACGGAGGTTTCGCCGGAACCGCCGCAGATCGAGAGTTGTCAGTCGACCGAATGGGCCGAGCAGTAATTCCTGCGCGAGTTCGGCGGTCAACGGTTCGCGCCCAATTCCGATGCTGATGAGGTTGAGGAGGGACCAAACTGCCGGGTGGTCGCGAAGGGGCGAACCCGTCGTTTCGGAGAAAGTGGGAATTGACATCGAATTGAGGTGGGTCACCATCGATTCGGCCATCGACCCGCTCCGGACGATGACGGCGATGTCACCGTAGGAGGTCCCGCGCGCAACTGCGTCGCGGATATAGCGGGACACGACGTCACGTTCGTGCGCCGGCGAGGCTGCGGTCGCGCTGAGCAAATCGAAACCCGGAAGAGATCGAGCGACGGTTGGTTCGGGGGCGCTGGGGTACGCACGACGAATTTCCGGCACACCACCGCCGATCGTTGATGCGATTGAACCGAGGAGAGAGGGCATGACGCCGCCTTGACGATGAATCGTCGTGAGGGCGTGGGTGGAACCCCACGTGACATCAGCGTCGTCCAGGAATGTGACGTGACCGCCACGGAACCCCGAGGTCGCGACGTCCGGGTCTCCGGCGGCGATGACCGGGCCGCGATGTTTCGCCCAGGAAATCACAAACCGCCATTGTGATGGAGTGAGGTCGTGCGCATCGTCAACCACAAGCGCCATGCGCGGCGCGTCGGACGCCGTTGATTCAACGATGTTCCGAGCGCGGTCAACCAGTTCGGCAGGGTCGACCTGGCCGGCGCGCGAGCGCGCGACAAGGCGTCGGTAGGTCGTGAAAAAGTTCGCCGCAGCAGCCCATCCCGCGTAGGGGCTTTCCGAGTCGTCCGAACGCGTCGATGCGAGTTCTGCCGTGGCCGCGAGGTTCGCGAGCGCCGCGAATGGAGCATCGCTGGATTCGTCGACCAGCCCGAGGTCGCGGCTGCGTGATAAGAGATCGCGAAGTTGGGTGCGGAATTCGCGAAGGCGACGAACGTCGGCGTTGAGCGACGCAGGCCAGTACCCGTCCGTGCCGTCAGCGATTTCTCCGTCGAGAAGTGCCTTGATGTCAGAGTCTTGTTCTCCGCCGGACATGAGTCGAGCGGTGAAACCGTTGCCCTGTTCTGCGCTGACGATTTCGAAGGCGAGCGACGAAACGCTGCGTGCGAGGGGGCCGCGGGTGGCCACACCGACCCGAAGCGCGACGAGGTCTCGAAGGCGCGTCGCCGCTTGGCGGGACGGTGTGAGGATTCGGACCGCGGATTCACCATCCCGCGCGATGAGGGCCGCGACGATTTCGGTGACCACCGTTGTCTTGCCGGAACCCGGCGCTCCGACGATGCGGAAATGGACACCCGACGCCGCAGCGGAAACGGCTGCGCGTTGGGATTCATCCATTTCGAAAGTTGTCATTGACTCGACTGTACAACTGAGCTCTGACGCCTATTAGCCTTGAGGCATGGACATTCGTATTGGAATTCAACACGCCCCCCGCGAACTCGCTTTCGACACGGACGCGAGCGTCGCCGACATCGAGCAGAAGTACACCGCCGCTCTCGCTGCGAACGGTGTTCTTCGACTCAACGACGCCAAGGGTCAGGAATACCTGATCGCCGCGAACAGTGTCACCTACATCGAATTCGGCACCGCCCAGTCGCGGCCCGTCGGTTTCGTTTCTTAGGCAGTCAAACCCAGCGCATCCATTCGTAACGAATGAGATGCGATGAGCTCGGTGAAGACCGGCCCGAGGCCATCCTCTTTGGGTGCCGGGTTCGGGTTCGCCAGCAGAGCGCTCTCGGCCATGAGCATCGTGTCGCCGACCAGCCGTCTCGACCACATCGCCAGGGTGGGTCGTAGCCCGGGTTCGAGGGCGATGCGGCGTTCCAGCTCCGTTCGAAGGACGTCGATCATCTTGTCACCGTCGAGCGCCGCAATGACATCAGCCCGAACCTTCTTCGGAAGACCCTGAGCGAGTCGACGCCAAAAATCCTGAAGGAACGCCATCGTCACCCAGGTACACGCCAGTCGCTCGACCCAGTTTCGTCCGCGAGTCCGTCGTTCAAACTCCCTCGTCGGTGCGATGAACGGGCTCATCGCCGCGACGCGATCCAATTTCAACTTGTCCAACGTCGCGGCCAGGCTCGAAAATCGCACAAAGCACTCCTCGGCGACAATCGCGAGCGTCGATTCCGTTTCGAGATCGGTCGCGTCGTGGGCGTGACGTGCCGCGGACTCGGCGTAGCGGAGAAACAAATAAGCACTCTGTCCGAGAAAGACATCGGGGGTCGGCGCGAGGTTGGTGAATTCGACGCGCGCGCTCCCATCGGCGACCCTCGAACGACTCCGAGTACCGGAGGTGGAGGAACGCGCACTCTTACGGAAAAGGCTTGCCACCCCACCAGCATAGGCAGTTCCCGACGACGGGTAGACTGACATTTACCAACCGATTGGGTGTTTAGTGACTTTCCGTGATCTTGGCATCGACGATGACATCGCCGATGCGCTCGCCGCTCGTGGCATCAACGAGCCTTTTCCGATTCAAGAACAGACGATTCCGCTCGCGCTGACTGGCCAAGACATCATTGGTCAAGCGAAAACGGGCACGGGAAAGACGTTCGGTTTCGGACTTCCGCTCGTTCAAAAGCTAGGGCTCGACCCCGCTCCCGGCGTCAAGGCGCTGATTGTCGTGCCGACGCGCGAACTTGCCGTCCAGGTAACCGAAGACATGGAAATTGCGACGAGCAATCGCTCGACCACGGTCGCCGCGATTTATGGCGGCAAGTCCTACGAGGAACAGGTCGACAAAATCAAGGCGGGGGCGCAAATCATCGTCGGAACCCCCGGTCGTCTGCTCGACCTCGCGGGTCAGAAATTGCTGTCGTTCGCCAACGTTGAGGTCATGGTCCTCGACGAAGCCGACCGCATGCTCGACCTCGGCTTCCTTCCTGATGTTGAAAAACTATTCGCACAGACCCCTGAAAAGCGCCACACGATGTTGTTCTCGGCCACGATGCCCGGCGCGATTGTCGCGCTAGCGCGTCGATTCATGTCGAAGCCGATTCACATTCGCGCGAGCGACCCCGACGAGGGCCTCACCCAGGCCAACATCAAACACGTCATTTACCGCGCGCACAACCTCGACAAAGACGAGGTCGTCGGCCGCATCCTCATGGCGGAAGGTCGCGGTAAGACCGTCATCTTCACTCGGACGAAACGAAGTGCCTCGAAAGTGACGGACGAACTCACCGATCGTGGATTCAACGCCGTTTCCGTCCACGGCGATATGAGCCAAGAAGCGCGCGAGCGAGGAATGGCCGCTTTCAAGGCCGGCAAGAAAGACGTACTCATTGCGACCGATGTCGCGGCGCGTGGAATCGACGTTGACGATGTGACCCACGTCATCAACTACACGGTTCCCGAGGACGACAAGGCGTACCTGCACCGCGTTGGCCGAACCGGCCGCGCTGGCCGAACCGGAATCGCCGTCACCTTCGTTGACTGGGACGACCTGCACAAGTGGGCGCTCATTTCCCGGGCTCTCGACCTGCCGCTTGAACCGACCGAGACCTACTCCTCATCACCCCACCTCTTTTCCGACCTCGACATCCCCGAGGGATCGAAGGGACGCCTCAAGGCTTCCTCGGGCCCGCGAGTGGAAAAATCGACGAGTCGCCCAGCCCGCGGCGGCGGGAGCTCTGGCGGAAACACGGGTCGAAATGCGTCGAACCAATCGAGTGGTTCGATGACGGATAAGCCAGCCGGGGCACCGCGACAGCGCACTCGCCGTCGCACGGGTAGCTAACGTACCGTCTGATAGTTTCGGTCTATGAATTCACCGAAGGCTCAGTTAGCGCGGGTTGCCGCGGGATCCATGATTTTCGAATCGTGGGACATTGCTGGAGCCGTCGTGGCACACATGGTCAACCAGGGAATCACAGATTTTTACATCGTTGACCATCGCTCGAGCGGCAATCCCCGCGACCAGTTCCTGCGCGAAATTCCCGCCGAGGCCAAAATCCGTTGGGTGCGAAAGAACAGCCCGTTGTTCAGCCAAGCGACAACGATGACTGCGCTCGCCCACCTCGCTCGTAAAGACGGGTTCGACGCGTTCGTCCCGTTTGACGCCGACGAATTTTTCACGGGAAAGTCGCGGCCACTGATTGACGAGGTTCGCGATTGGTTAGCGACCACCAACACCCGCGCACTGTTGTGCGTGATGGAAAACTATTACCAATCCCGTGACGTCGACGTTTTCACTCCCGACGATCTCTCTCACGTTCACTACCTCGCGCAACGCGGTGAAAAACCCACGGAATTTCTTCTCGATCGCAGCTTTGAATTCGCACGGTACGCGTTTTCCGCACAACCGAAGAAGGCCATCATGCGTCTCTTACCCGGTGCGGACGGCGACTTCGATTGGCTACTCCAAGGAAATCATCGCGTCCTCAACATGACGACCGGTGATTTCTATCCGGAAACACTGTCGACAACCGTGAGCGTTCTGCATCTTCCGTGTCGTAGTCGAAGCAGCCTCACGGTGAGGCGCGCATGGGGAATCCGAAACCAACGCGACGTGGGCACATCCCTGGACACGGGCGACACCGAATTTGACATGGCGGAATCCGC
>JBILBA010000047.1:0-2785 GCA_044353905.1 Microbacteriaceae bacterium
AACAACATGTCGCCGGGAACAAGCGTGATTGTCCGTGCAATATCCGCGACGAGATAGTGCATGTCCCACTCCATGTTGTCGGTGTTGTCTTCTTGCTTGACTTCACCGTTCACATAGGTGCGAAGCAACTTGTTGCGGAAATCCCAGTCCGTGACAAGTCCCGGGCCGACCGGCGCGAGCGTGTCCGAACCCTTGACGCGCAGCATCGAACCGGCGTCGGTGTCGCGGAAGTCGTGGAGCCCATAGTCATTCCCGACCGTGTACCCCGCGATGTATTCGGCGGCGTCCTCGGGCGCAATGTTTCGGCACGTCTTTCCGATGACGATGACGATCTCGCCCTCGTAGTTCAGCCACTTGCACCCCGCCGGACGAACGACCGCACCTTTGTGGGTGTTGAGCGCCGTGATTGGCTTGTGGAAATACGTGGGCGCCGCCGGCAACTTCGTCATGAACTCTTGGGTTCGACTGTCGAAGTTGAGGTGCACGGCGATGATCTTGGTCGGCTCGGCCGGTGCGAGGTGAATCGCGTCGGCAATAGCAACGACACGACCGTCATTGGCGACGAGGTTTTCCCCGTCACGCAGGACCTGTGTCGGATATCCGTCGAGAAGGATGCGGCGGTACTCAGTCACGCGACAGCACCAGATCCTTCGGCCGCGCGAATCCGCCCTCGGGCTTCGAGAACCACACGTGAACCTGGCCGGTTCCGATCGAGTTCTCGTATTCGCTGTACATCTCGCCCTTGGCGGTGAAGTTCTCTTCGCCCAGTGCCCCCGCCATCGCGAGGTAATGGTAGAAACCCGCTTCCGGCTTGTACTTCTTGAACGTGTCGAAGTCGTCGAGGATTGCGGCGTGGTTGCCGTCCTTCATCCACTCGAGCACCTTGAGGTCGTACTGGTACGCCTCGGGCGTGTAAATGTTCTTCGGGTCGCTCGATTCGTGCTTGCGCAGATCGCGGAGCTTGTGGAACGTGTGCGACAGCGCACCGGACGCGAGGAGAAGAACCTTGCGATCGGAGTCGCGAATGGCCTCGCCGAGCGCGCGCCCCGCTCGAATGAAGTCTTCGGGCGTCCCGGTCTGGCAGACGGACAGCGAAATCCATGCCTTTTCGTCGAGTCCGCGGCCGAGGTAGTGCCAGAGGTTGACCGTGGCATAGAAGATCGGCAAGTGCGGATCGGCGATCGGGGTGATCCACGTTCCGTTCTTTTCGTCATATTTGGCGAGGGACTTCGCGAGTTCGGGGTCGCCCTTGATGGCATAGGGAATCTGGGTCATTCCACGGGGAAGTTCTTCCGACGTGAAAAGGCCCGATCGCTCGGCCGCTGATGTGATGACGAATTCGACGGTCGTCGCCCAGTGGCTGTCCAGAACGACAACGGTGTCGTAGTCGAGCGTCTCAAAGACGTCGGCGCGAAGTTTCCGGAGTCCGGGGACGAGGCTAAGTTCTTCACCGTTGTTGAGGTCCTTGCGAACCGCCTCCGGCAACATGATCGTGGGTACGTGCGCGAGAAGACCCGCTCCTACTACTTCGCCCATGGGGTTAATCCTTCCATCCGTTTGGTGAAACAACTGTGTTCTTGACGTCGGCATAGAAATCGAACGACCAGGTTCCGCCATCGCGGCCGATTCCCGACTTCTTCGATCCGCCGAAGGGGGCCCGCAGGTCGCGGACGAAGAAGCAGTTGACCCAGATCGTTCCGGCAACGAGTTCGTCAGTGATTCGTTTCGCGTGATTGCGGTCTCCCGAAACAACGACAGCCGCCAAGCCGAATTCAGTCCCGTTCGCCATCGCGATGACCTCGTCGTCGGTCGTGAAGGTCTGCATGCACAGCACCGGACCAAAAATCTCGGCCGAGACGATTTCACTGCCCGGGGCGGGGTTCTTGACGAGAGTCGGCTGGAAGTAGAGCCCGCCGAGTTCGGCGTTCGATCCGCCACCCCAGAGGATGTCCTGGCCCTCAGCCGTTGCACGGTCGACGAAGCCCTTGATTCGATCGAAGTGAACCTGGTGAACTTGAGGCCCGATGTCGGTGTCGGGGTCGCGCGGGTCGCCCTGCTTCAGCGCAGCGACTTTCGCGCGGAACTTCTCGGCGAACGCATCCGCGACGGATTCGTGGACGAGGATTCGAGTCCCCGAGAGACACACCTGCCCAGCGTTGTCGTATTGTTCGACGGCGATCTCGGCGGCCAGGTCGAGGTCGGCATCCGCCATGACGATGCACGGGCTCTTGCCGCCCAATTCGAACGAGACGGGGGTGAGGTTGTCGGCGGCGGCGTGCGCGATGATTTTCGCGGTCGGAACCGAGCCCGTGAACGAGATTCGGGAAACACCCGTGTGAGCAGTGAGGGCGGCTCCGGCCTCAGCGCCGTACCCGAACACCACGTTGAACACGCCATCGGGGATTCCGGCCTGCTTCGTGAGCTCCGCGAAAAAAGAAGCGGTGAGCGGGGTCCACTCGGCCGGCTTGAGAACAACGGTGTCTCCGGCGGCGAGCGCCGGCCCGATCTTCCACGTCGCGAGCATGAGCGGCGCGTTCCACGGTGTGATGAGTGCCGCGACCCCAGACGGGTCCCACGTGATGTTGTTGGTGTGACCACGAGTTTCAAACGATTCGTGGTGCAGGTCGTTGATGGCGTAGTCGGCAAAGAATCGGATGTTCATTGCAACGCGCGGCATGACCCCGCGCAGGTGCGAGCGTAAAAGTGCGCCGTTGTCGAGTGTCTCGATGTTGGCGAGCATTTCGACGTTGGCCTCGACGAGGTCAGCGAGTTTGTTGAGGAGTTC
>JBILBA010000048.1:0-2774 GCA_044353905.1 Microbacteriaceae bacterium
GACGTTGTAGATGACTCCGACGACGATCGCGTAGGACACAATGCTCACGCGCATCACCGCGTACCAGCGCGGGTCGTTCGTTCGGGTCAGCGCGATGATTCCGCCCATCAGCAGAACGACGATGTTAATGATGCAGGTCTGAATCGTGAAGAACTGGAAATAGTGCGACGGGTCAAAGATTCCCTGAATCAGACGGTCGGCGATGTTGACCGCGAGTGCGATGGCGATCGTGAACGCGAACGCGATGTTCACGACTCCGAGGCCGCGCCTCAGAACAAGAGCCAACCCGACCGGACCTCGTCCCCTCGAATCGAGCGTGGGGGAATCGAACAGAGTTGTCATCGGTGACGTCCTAGCAATCTTCGAAGGAAACGAGCAATGCCTCTAACGTATCGTGTTCGCGCCCCATAGTGTTGGACCGTGTACGACGTCTGTGTGGTCTATCTGGTGCGGGAACGCCGCACGTGGCTCGGGCGTCGCACCGAGGTCCTGTTGGGCGAGAAACTCACGGGGCTCGGCGTCGGAAAGTTGGTCGGCGCCGGCGGAAAGCTCGAGCCGGGGGAGGACCCTCGTTCCGCCGCCGTTCGCGAAGTCGCCGAAGAACTCGGGGTCACGGTGAATCCCGCGGATCTGCACCCCATCAGTCGAATCGACTACCCGTTCGTCGACAAAGACGAGTGGAGCCAGCGGTCGTTCGGCTTTGTCACGCGGGTCTGGACGGGGACGCCGACCGCGACCGCAGAGCTTGCCCCGCGCTGGTTTCCGATTTCCCGAATACCGTTTGATCGCATGTGGGCCGACGCGCGCCTGTGGTTGCCGCGTGCTCTAGCCGGCGAATTCGTCGAGGCGACCTATTCCTTCAGGTCGGACGGAACGTTGGTCGACTTGGCCTGAGCCTTGCGGCGCTTGGGTCGAAGGAAGACCGCCGCGAGAACGACGAGACCCCCGAGTACCGCCCAGATAATCGCGTTGGGGTCGCTGCCGGTCGCTGCGAGACCCTCTTTCGGTGTCGCAGGGTCGAGAGCGGTAAATCCGACGCCGGTCTCAGCCGAATAATGCAGTGCCGTGCTCACGGTTTTCGCACTACTCAGGTTGAGGGAGTCATTGAGGTCCGGGAGGAAAATGGTGACCAGATAAAATCCGTCGCGCGGCGCAACCCCAGCGCCATACAATTCGAATGCAACCGGCCCCATTACGGAATCGTCTCCGGTGAATTCCATGTTTTCGGTGGTTTCAAAGAAGACGCCCGCGAACAAATTGAGGAACCAGATGTCCCCGATGGGTGCACCGAGAAGCCCCTCGGGGTAATCGGTGGTCAGGAGTTGATCAGTGTCACCGATGTACGACAAGCCGACCTCAGCGCCATCCGAGGTGAAGCCCGCGCCAATCTCGCTCGTGAAATCGTCGGGGAAGTTGAGGAACCCGCTCACGCCGTTCTCGATGTCGGACTGTCCCGACGCACTCGGCGCGGACATCTCCATGAAACCCGGATACACGGCCTGCGCCACGGCAAAGTCGAGCTCATTCACTATTCCGTCGTTATCTTCCGCGTTACCGTCGGTGATTACCCCGGATGTAATGTTCGTGTCGCACGACACCGCAATCGTCACCGGCAGGAACAAGTCGTACCCGGCTGCGTTCGGTCCGAGGTCTTCAAAGTTGTAATCAAGACCCGCGACAAAATCGGCGGCGAGCCCGTCGTATTCGGCGTGAACGGTGCCGTCGGGAACAACCGTGTAGACATCCATGTCGGCCGGATCGATGACCGAGAGCGCAATATCCCAGGGCGCTAGATCGGCAAAGGGGTTGTCAGAGTAATGGATGGCCAAACCGCGTGTTTCGGCGATATCAAAGAACTTCTCGTCGGAATACATCCCGTGGAATGCCACGAGCGAAGCCCCGACGGGTCCGTCATACGTAATGGTGATGTTTTCGCCGACAACGTCCTGCGTGACGCCCAGCGCGACCGGTTCGTCCCCATTGCAGACGCCGACACCCGCGGGGTCGATCACCTCGATGCCCGAGAGCGAACAACCGCTCAAGCCGATGGTGAGTGCCGCGATTCCAGCAAAAGCGAACGATTTATAGGTTACGGACATGCCGAACCTTTCTATTGGGGTGGGTGACCCAACGCTAGCACTCGCCCCGCGAAAACTGAGAGTTTTTAGTAGACGTACAAGTCGCCGCTCTTCAGCCTCGACGGATAGTCGGTCGAATACACCTTCTGCCACACCATTGGGAAGCGCTACTTAACGATTACCTTCAACCCATTCGGAGAAACGAATTGCCCTCGTATCGGGGCGGTCTATCGACCAAAGTCGTTCGAACATTTCTGCGAGCCATACGGTTCGTTCTTCGATGATTTGGCGATTCCATTTCGGGAAAGCCATCAGATCTTGAGTTATCGAGGTCATACGGCTGTGCTGGTAATACTCCGACTTCTTTTCGTCGAAAAGCTTTCGTTGCGCTTGCAGATTGAGCTTGGCATCCAGAAGCGTGAGGTTCCCTGCGGCGGTAATCACACTTTCGTACTTGACGAATTCATTCTGGTCGCCCTGAAAAACTGCGTCCTTCCAGTCGTCGAGACCTGATTTGGGTGCGATGTGTTCTAGGTGAAGATCGCCGTTGTTGAGATTGATTGGAACCGCACCGCCGGCGATGCTTCGATCGATACTGTGCAGCAATGCGCGGGTAACGAAACTTGAATCCCCTTCCGACGTGAGGAACCGGGCGAGGTCAAAATCAGGCTCGGTTGCCTTCGCCTTGACCGCAGT
>JBILBA010000049.1:0-2706 GCA_044353905.1 Microbacteriaceae bacterium
TGCGGCAACGATCGCTGCGCGAGCGGTGACGATATCCGCGCGTCGACGATTCGATGCGTCAATGTCGGACCGCAGTGCCTCCTGCGAGGCAGCTCGCGCGTCGTGGAAAGAGTCTCGGGCGATTTTGATGGCGTTCCATGTTCCGGCAATGTCGTCGCGTTCGGTCAGAGCTTCCACTTCTTGTTCCTCGAGCATCTCAATCCGACGTTCCAACGACGCAATTTCGTGCTCGAGAGACGTCAATTCCTTGGAATCGGTCGATCCCTTTTCGCGCTCTCGATCCTGAACGATTCGGGCTTTCGCAACCTGAATGTCGGATTCGAGGTGTTCGCACCGGCGTTCAATCTCGTCGTGTCGGTCGGCCCACTCTTCCGCTTCACGGACGAGGCGTTGGTACTCGGCATCGGTGTCCAGAGCAACCAACGCAGATTCTGCATCGGCAACCGTCCGATTGATCATCAAATCCTCGGTGTCCAGCGCAAGAACCTCGAGCAGTTTCGCCTGAGCCTCCGCTGGCGCGCGCAAAGCCACTACTGCATCACCGCGAAGGTCCAGGGGTCCGTGTTGATCTCAGAAACCGTGACCGCGATACCCGGTTGGGCGGTGCGGAATTCGGACGCAGCGGTGTCGAGCCACAGCCACTCGGCTGCCCAGTGCGAAATGTCGATGAGTGCCGTGTCGTTTCCGAGACGAGCCTGTTCGCGGAATTCCGAGGCCGGGTGATGACGCAAATCGCTCGTCACGTAAACGTCCGTCGCCATCACATCCTCGTTGGCGAGCAGAGAGTCCCCCGCTCCGGCGCAGAGCGACACTGAGCGAACAGTGCGCGCGAATTCTCCGGAGACTCGGACGCCGCCCGCGGTCGCCGGCAGTTTTGACGCGATGTGGCGAGCGAAATCACCAAGGGTTTGATCGGCGACCTGCCCGATTACACCTAAGCCGCCACCCAAAGCGTTCGGGACGATTGTGCTCTGGAAGGACACACCCAGCGCTTTCGCCAACGATGCGCTCGTGCCCGTGGGGACCCGGTCTCCGTTGGTATGCACGCCGATTGCGGCACACCCGCCGCGAATGAGACGTGCAATCAGCTCACCTTTGTAGCGGTCCTCGGCGACGGTCGAAATTCCCTTGAGCAACAGCGGGTGGTGCGCGACGAGTAAATCAAATCCGCCGTCAATCGCTTCGGATACTGTCGCGTCGGTGATGTCGACCACGAACAGTGCGGAGGAAACCGGGTGCGTCGGGGCGCCCGAAATGCTCCCGGAATTGTCCCAGTCCTCCTGCCCCGCGAGGGGCCACAATTCATCAATCGTCGCGGTGATGTCCCGCAGTAACGTCGTCACGGCGGACCTACGCGTTGCGTTTCGGGCGCACGACGCCAAACATCGAGACGAACAGTGACAGAACGAACGTGAACACGAGAATTCCCGTTGGGACGACGAGCGATACGGTGCCCGAAAGCCCCAGCGTTGATGCGAGCGGCGCGATCGCGCTGTCGTAGAGGGGTGCGAGCCCCGGCACTGACCACGACGTGAGGGCCAGTCCAACGACCATCAGGAGCATGGCAAAAATCGCGTTGATCAGGCGCGCGCCACCGCCGAGTTCACGCCGAGACGCGACCGAGGCTCCGGCCATCAGCCCCACAATAACCATGAGCGGAATCGACACGAACGGAATTCCGGGTAAAACGGCGGTGATGTCGCCGGCAACCCCGGTCAGGTCAAGTGCGAGAACAATCAGCGGGACGATGAGGACGAAAGCGCGAATCAGCCACGAACTCGCCGCACGATCATCGCTGACCGTAGTCATCATGAGAGAACGACCGATAAGTGCCGCGATGAGCACGAGAGGAACTGCGAAGGCGATTGACCCCGCGATGAAGGCCAACTCGGTGCTCGACGCAACGATGTGCAGTGCCGGGTTAGACCCGACAAAGACGTTGCCCAGAGCGTCGGAACCTATCCCCGAGAGCAGGACCCAGGCGGCAAAGCCGAGGCCGGCAGCGAGTCCGATGTAGAGCGAAATCCCGTACATGGGCTTTTCGTCGCGTCGAACGACAGTCGCGACGCCGGACTCGACGCCAGCGAACAAGATGACACAAATAGGGATGATTCCCGTGGCGATGATGATGTTCTCGGGCGTGAACATTCCCGCAGGGACTGAGGTAGCAACTACTGCCATCCCGATGAAAATTACGACGGCCGGCCCGACGAGAGTGAATCCCCCCAATGCCAAGAGCAGACCCCGGTAGGCCGCACGAGGTAGAGAAGCGATGATGAAGCCAACCAGCACGATGAGCGCCACCACGATCACCGAGACGTGTGCTTGCGGGGCGATCTGGGCCAGGGTCGACGTCACTCCGGGGATTGAACTGAGTTGCAGCCCGACTCCCTGCGACGTCACGAGAAGGACGGTCAGCACGCCGACAAGAACGGCGATGGATCCGATTGTTGACAGAAACGTTCCACCGACAACGCCAGCCGCACGCTGGATGGCAACTCGAGTCGTGAGTGCGTGGCGAACCGACGTTGACCGAGCGAGCAAAACCAATGGCGTAACGGCAACGAGAGCCACCGCCACAACAAAGACTCCCGCGGGGCCCAACAGCGACTCGACGCTTCCCGGCACCGGCGAGCCGAACGCGGTGAAAACCGCCGACGTCACGGGAATCAGGACAGCGACCACCGTCGCCATGAACAAAACGGC
>JBILBA010000050.1:0-2659 GCA_044353905.1 Microbacteriaceae bacterium
GTGGCACTCACGTTGGATCGTTTTCGAAACCCTGACCTTGATGACGAGCTCGTTCGAGTCGGCCGTCAACCGCTTCGGAAGCTTTCGCGCCATGAACGACTCATCGAGCCAGCAGCAGCACTGTCTGAGGCCGGAGTCACACCAGTTGCGTTGTTGCAGGTCATCGAGGCAGCACTCCGATTTGACGTAGCGGCCGACGACGAGTCTGTCGAACTTCAACGGATGCGGGCCACACTGAGCGCAGACGAGATCGCAACGACCGTGTGTGGAATCGGCAAGGATCACCCGCTCTTTTCTTCTCTCGTCGCCGCCATCGCGCGTACGCTGGGGTAAATGTCTAGCTCTGCACTGCTCGCTCTTCTCGTCTCGTGCCTCATGTGGGGGACGACGGGTGTTGTTGCGGCCGGAATGACTCCCGACGTCTCCACGTTCGCTATCGGCGCGTTCACAATGGGTGTTGGTGGGGTTGTTCTGGCGGCTCTGACGTGGCCCGCGGTTCGTCGAGCACTCGCCATCCCCGAAGCGCGATGGTGGATCGTGCTCGGTGGACTCGGCGTATTGGTCTACCCGCTGGCGTTCTATGCCGGCATGCGCGACGCCGGTGTTGCGGTCGGAAACACGGTGGCGTTGGGGTCGGGGCCTCTCTTCGCCGGCGTTATCGAATGGCTCGCGACCAAAAGGCGACCCACCCAGCGTTGGTTCTTGGCAGTCGTCATCGCTGGCGCTGGACTCGTTTTTGTCGGTATTGCCCGTGGTGGAACCAGTGAGGTCGGTCTCAACGGTGTGCTGCTGGCGTTGATTGCCGGGATGGCATACGCGCTGTATTCGGTCGCCGGTTCGCGTGTGATCGCCGCAGGAGCGAGCTTTCAGGGCTCGATGGGCGCAGTTTTCGGTGCGGGGGCGTTGCCGTTGCTCGTCGTGCTCGCGGTCACCGGGGGTCCGCTCGTTTCCGATTTCGACAACCTCACCCGAGGTGTTTATCTCGCCCTGGGACCGCTGGTGCTTGCTTATCTGTTGTTCGGTTACGCGCTGACACGCGCGAGCGCTTCGCTCGTGACCCTGGTGACCCTTCTCGAACCGGTTTTCGCAACGATTTTGGCAGTTGTGCTGCTGGGTGAAGTATTGCCAACCATCGGCTGGGTCGGAATCGCACTCTTGGTGAGCGGCGTCGCGGTCGCGACAGTGCCACGGCGATCCCTGTAAATCCCCGATTCCACGGCCTCGTGGCGTTAAGGTAGTAAACATGGTCGCGGATAACGAAAACGGCAAAAACCTCTTTGGGCGTCCCCGACGGTCTTCGTTTGTTGCTGCCTCAGAAGAAAACGCGGATTTCGTGCCAATCTTGCCCGCCGTGGGATCGACACCGATTCCGGCGGCCTCCGATGTTAACTTCTTCCCGACTGTAGAGACGGGTCAACCGAGCCTGCGAGAGCCTGCTGCACCTGCACGTCTCGTGGTTCCGACACGGAAATCGATGTCGGAAGAAGAAATCGCGACGGTGTTCGTTGAATCCGCAGACATGTCCAGTTCAGAGCAGATTGCCATGCTCGATGCGCAAGTGACTCTGCGGGAAGATGACTTTCGTACCGCGAAAGAGTTTGTTGCGGTGTTACGTACGGCGAAACAAGGCGAGGCCCAGCCGTTACTTGACGAGTTGAAACAGATTTTTGCCGACGTCGACCCCCGAATTGCGACACTGTCCCTGGGCGATCAAACAGCCGTGGATTCGCCCAGTGCGGCGATTGAAGACATCATCGCGGCCACACCGACTGCGTCGGAAACGGCTCCGACCGCCAGTCCCGCCATGGTCGCCGAGCCGACACCTACGCCCGTTGCAATCGACGAACCGTCCTCTGCGGCATCTGTCACTGGTCGCTTTCGGGGCTGGAGCGCCGTTTTGTTCATGGCGACGGTGGTCGCTGTCCTGATTCCCGTGACGTCGGCGGTTTTCACCGCGTTCGGCTCGCCGGTGCCGGGAAGCGTCGAGTCGATGTTGGGCCCCGCGGGAGTCTTTGTTGTGGCGGTGGCTCTCGTCGCCCTTACGCCATTGGTTGTGCTCGCTCGGTCAACATCGGTCCGCCACGCACTCACGACTCGAGCCGCTGTCCAGCGCGCGGCTGGCGTAGTCGGAGGAACGGTTCTGTCCACAATCGGATCCATCGCCGTGCTTGTCGGCGTGCTGAGCGTCCTTCTTGTGACGTCGCAGGGCGTCGGGTTGCAACTCAGTTCAATCCCCGGAGTGACCTCAACCCTTGCCCAGATCGCCCCGCAAGCGCACGTCTCGGTGATCGTGGTGGCGTTGGTCGTTCTGGTTGGTTTCATCATCGCGTCGCTCCCGAGGACTGCTTACCGTGGATTCCTTTTGGCATTGGGCGGCTTCACTCTCGTCGGTCCAGCGGTGGTTGTTTTCATCGGGATGGCAGTAGTTGCCACGTCAGGCTCAGGTGGATTGTTCACGCCCGAGAACATCATCATCGCCACGGGAATAATCCCCATCTGTGTCATCGTGTTCGCGGGTGTCGAGTCTGGCGTCGCGACCGTCGTTCGACGTGACGAAAAGACCATCTACGGCGTTTCGCTCTACATCGGTCTCGCTGCCGGCCTCGGCTATGCCGCCTGGGTCTTGCTCGCGGGAATAGGCGCCGACTCTCTGGCCAAC
>JBILBA010000031.1:0-9937 GCA_044353905.1 Microbacteriaceae bacterium
AATGTTCGACTTAGCGATTTCGATTTCGTCCTGTGCGTCGGCGGGACGCACGCCTTCCTGGGCGCGAACGCGCTTGTAGTGGTTGTAGACCGCCACCGACAGTGCGCGCTTTGCGGCGTCTTGACCGACGACATATTCGTCGAGGAAGGCCGCGATTTCTTTCGGCTTGGGAAGGTCGATGTCGACGATCTCGTCGCTCTCGCCCTGAGCCGCCTCGGCCATGCGCTCGTCGATGATCTCGTTACACAATTCGACGCACTCGTCACAGATGTAGACGCCGGGACCCGCAATGAGTTGCTGGACCTGCTTTTGCGTCTTGCCACAGAAGGAACACTTCATGACGTCGGTGCTGTCGCCGATGCGTGACATGGTTCCTCCTTCGTGGTCCGTTCCAGCCTAACCCCGCCCACCCATGGCGTTGGGCAGGGCTGTCGATAACTGTTCGGCGTGGCGCTTAGGGTGGAAATATGTCAATTCGTTCCGTCGTTACCGTCATTGTCACCGCTCTCGGATTCGCCGTGCTTTCCGCCGGACCCGCCCTCGCGCACGCCGCGTTGACTGGGACGACTCCCGCCGCAGACTCGACTGTTTCCGAGATCTCTGTGGTTTCCGTCACCGCGAACGAGGACCTGCTCGACATCGGCGAGAACGCCGAGGGCTTTGTCATCGCCGTGAGCGACGAGGACGGCGCGTTTTACGGCGACGGGTGCGTTTCCGTCAGGGGCGACACCGCGTCGATGGACGTAAAGTTGAGCCTCCGCGGAACGTACACGGTTGCATACCGCGTGATTTCGGATGACGGACACCCCGTCGAAGGAACGTTCACGTTTGACTTCGAGGGCGACGCGAGCCAATCGAACCTGGTTCAATACGCCGAACGCCCCGTGTGTGGCGAGACGCCGGTGGCTCTCGTCGATGAGACGTCGGCGCCAACAGAGCCAACCGTTATGTCGACGGCTCCGCCAGTCGTCGCACCCTCTCCCAGCACAGATCTGACACCGTGGATTGGGCTCGCGACGATTCCTGTGGTTATCGGGTCAATCTGGCTGCTCGTCCGTCTGCTCGGAAAGAAAGATTCCGAAGACCACCTCGACTAGCTAGCGAGAGCTTTGCGGCTCGACAGAACCTGGTCGATGAGTCCGTATTCGAGAGCTTCGGCGGCCGTAAGAATCTTGTCGCGGTCGATGTCGTTGCGGATTTCTTCCACCGTCTTGTTGGTGTGATCGGCAAGGGTGTGCTCGAGCCACTCGCGTAGACGCGCGATTTCTTTCGCCTGAATCTCGATGTCCGATGCCTGACCGCGGCCAGCATCTCCGGTCGAGGGCTGGTGAATCAGAATTCGCGCGTTCGGCAGGGCGAGTCGCTTGCCGGGGGTTCCTCCAGCTGCCAACACCGCCGCAGCCGATGCGGCCTGACCGAGAACGACAGTCTGAATCTGCGGGCGGACGTACTGCATCGTGTCGTAGATCGCGGTCATCGCGGTGAACGAACCA
The DNA here is from genome assembly GCA_044353905.1 of Microbacteriaceae bacterium. GTDB lineage: Bacteria > Actinomycetota > Actinomycetes > Actinomycetales > Microbacteriaceae > MWH-TA3. The sequence continues at coordinate 1,494 of JBILBA010000031.1, forward strand.
CCCGGCGAGTTGATGTACATGATGATGTCGCGGTCCGGGTCTTGCGACTCGAGGACCAAGAGCTGGGCCATGACATCGTCCGCGGACGCGTCGTCGACCTGGACTCCGAGGAACACGATTCGGTCCTGGAACAACTTGGCGTAGGGGTCGAGGAAACGGGTGCCGTTTGCGGTGCGCTCTTCGAACTGGGGAAGGATGTAACGCGATTCGGGGACGGCGATGCCGTTGTCGTTGGTGTCAAAGTTCATGTGTCTGTCCCCTACTTCGTGTTCGTTCCGCCGCCACCGACGACGTCGTCAGCCGATGCGCGGATGTGGTCGACAAAGCCGTACTCCAAGGCCTCTTCAGCACTGAACCAACGGTCGCGGTCGCCGTCTTTCGAAACCTGTTCCGCGGTCTTGCCCGTCGCGGCTGCGGTGATTTCCGCGAGGCGCTTCTTCATGTCGTTGATCAGTTCCGCTTGGGTTTGAATGTCACTCGCGGTTCCACCGAAGCCACCGCTCGGCTGGTGAAGCAAGACGCGAGCGTTCGGGGTGATGTAGCGCTTGCCCTTGGTTCCGGCGGTCAACAGGAACTGACCCATCGACGCGGCCAAACCGATTCCGACGGTCACGATGTCGTTCGGAACGAACTGCATCGTGTCATAAATCGCCATACCCGCCGTGATCGAACCACCGGGCGAGTTGATGTACAGGTAGATGTCCTTTTTGGGGTCTTCCGCTGCAAGGAGGAGAAGCTTCGCCGCGATCTCGTTCGCGTTCTCGTCGCGAACCTCGCTGCCCAACCAGATAATGCGGTCTTTCAACAGACGGTCGAACACGTTGGGCGGGAATACCGATTCACTCATTTATTACTCCTTGTGGGCTTGTTAGCCAGCGTACCCAGTGCACACGACGAGCCGTGACGATTTCGCCGAGGGCAAAACTGTTGCGAAAACAATTGGACCGAGCGTTCACACGCTCGGTCCAATCTCGAAATCAGCTAGTTGTCGCTATTTCTTTTTCTTAGGCGTCATTTTCTTCTGGTTGACGTATCCTACGAAGCCAAGCACGATGCTCGGAACGAGGAAAAGCGCATAGAGCAGGAATAGAACAGCCGCCGATGCATACAGAATTGCAGCTGTGAGAAGGAAACCCGACTTGCGAGTAAAGAATCCGAGTACACCGAAGATGACTCCTACCCACGTAGCCAACAAATGCGGAAGTACGAGCGCGGTTGCGATTGCAGCTCCGACAGCTTCACCGTCGGCCGAAGTTCCAGTGTTGGCGCCGGCCCAATAGCTAATCAGGTAGATTCCGTAGGCGAATGCAATAGCCGTAGCTATCGCCCCCGTAATCGATCGATTTTTGAACATTAGAGTCCCTTTCTCTCTGTTATTTCGATTGGCCTGGTTGGCCAATCTGAAATTCAATTCCGTCTTCCAGCAACGACGGTTTGAAGTTCAAGTAGAAGTCGGTGTTTTTGTCAACGTCGTACACCAACGTGCCTACAAGTTTGCGACCCGGTTTGACTGTTCCGTCGAGGCGTGAATCGACATCGGCAAAGACGCTAAGCGAGTAGGTTTTGCCATTCTCACCCGTGAGCGCGAAGGATAAAAGTGACGAGACGGAGACGTCTTCGGTTGATTCGTTGACAATCTCTAGATCAATCGCCAAAAGATAATCTTTTTCTGGTGTCGAAAACTGACTCTTCGGAAACTTCCAGATTTTTGTCACCGAAGCGGACACATCCGTCGACTCAACAATCGGCTCCGCGGATTCGCCCGTTGACTGCGAGGTGTTGCTGCCGCCCGATGCGTTCTGCCCAGCCTCGAATGCCGACGCGCATCCAGCGAGCAAAAGGGTAAGGGCTAGAGAACTAGCGACCCAGAGTTTCGGGGGGGGGGGAGGTGGCCAAAAATTTTCCTAACTAAAAACGAGAATTGAGTAAACCTTAGCACCAATAACGAAGCAACTAAAGAAAATTCTTTGAAAGTTTGCTTCTACGGCGCGAGGTTGGCCTCGAAGAACGACGCGAGCTCATCTGCATAACGGTCTGTCTCGGTGAGCATGCCCTCGGTGTGGTCGGCGCCGGCGAACGTCTCGAGTTGAACGTTCCCGCCCACCGACTTCGCATACTCGACGAAATCGAGTGACGATTGATAAGCGAGCCGCTGATCGGCGTCACCGTGCAAGACCAACATAGGTCGGTCGCCCGCCGCGTCGATTGCCGATGTGACCGAGGTCTCGGTCAGGTTGACTCCGTGGAAGATTTGCGCGGACACAAGAGCGAGTTGCCAGAGGAACCCGGGGAAGCCCTGGAACTCGACTTCCTTTGTCGCCGCCGCGTTGAAGTCAAAGATCGTTCCCTCCATCGCAAAGGCCGACACCGTCTCGGTCTTGGCCGGAAGCAAACTGGTGGCGACCGCTCCGCCCGAGACGCCGAACATTCCGAGGCTCTCCGGCTTTACAGCTTTTTCCGCCACGAGCCAATCGGCGACCACGGCGAAGTCATCGGATTCCTCTTGACCGGCCGAGTGACGGCCGTCGGTGCAGGTCGATTCACCCGCATCGCGGGTGTCGACGAGCAACACGTTGAATCCACGCTTGACGAGCATCGAGCTGGGCAACAGCGCGTTGAAATCGCGACGAGAAGTGCCGATTCCGTGGGTGACGATCACGGTCTTGCCGTTGCTTTCAAGGGGCGTAATCCACCAGGCCGACAGATCGATTCCCTCGGCGACCGGAATCGTGACCGCCGAATACGGCGTGTCCGTCAGCCACCAGGCCGACAAGTCGTACCCGACCCACTTGTCCCAACCGGGTCCCTCGAAGGGTCCTTCGCCTTTGGCTGGTGTGACGAATTTCTCGGGCGAGTTGTTCACGTCGTCGACGTTGATGGCACAGGCCACTTCCGTTCCCGACGTGTACACGTACTCTCCGGCAGCCAGACCGCCTCCGACGACGACAAGAACGGTCGAGCCGGCAATTATTCCCCAAAGGGTAGATTTCTTCATTGACAAAGGTTAGCACCGCCCAAAAGAAAGGGAGCCCGAAGGCTCCCGTTCGATTTAGTGCTTGTGACCGTCGTGGTCGTCGTGGTCATGACCCGCGTGGTCGTCTGCAAAGACGGGGTCAGCGACGGTGGCCGCTGCGGAATTCGTGAAGTCGGACAGGTCAACGGCCTTGCCCTTCGCGTCGGTGACCGTGATCTTGGTCAGCGCGACCGACAGCGCCTTTGAGCGGGCAACCTCGCCGACCATGCTCTGAATCTGGCCGTTCTCGGACACAACCTTGATGAACTCGTTGACGTCCATGCCATACTGCTGCGCGGACTGCATGAGGTACTGGAGAAGTTCGTCCTGGCCGACCTGAACCTCTTCCTTTTCGGCGAGTTCGTCGAGAAGAATTTGAACGCGGAACGATCGGGTGGTCGATTCGGTGACCTCGGCGCGGTGGGCGTCGTCGGCCTCGCGACCCTCTTGCTCGAGGTGGCGTTGGACCTCGTCCGTGATGACGGTTTCGGGGACCGCGATGACGACCTTTTCGAGCAGCGCATCAAGAAGCGCCTGACGGGCCTTCGTTGCGTTGTCGAACACGGCGCGCTTTTCGATCTGAACCTTAAGGTCTTCGCGAAGTTCCTGAATCGTGTCGAACTGGCTAGCGACTTGCGCGAACTCGTCGTCCGCCTCGGGGATTTCGCGGACCTTGACCTGGTTGACCGTGATTTCGATTTCGGCTTCTTCGCCGGCGTTGTCGCCTCCGACAAGTTTCGATTTGAATGTGGTCTTCTCGCCTGCGGTCAGGGTGTCAACGGCCTCGTCGAGTCCCTCGATGAGTTCACCCGAGCCGACCTCGTAGGAAATCGATGATGCAGTATCGACGGTCTTGCCGCCAATCGACGCCGAGAGGTCGAGGACAACGAAGTCGCCCTTTGCGGCCGGACGGTCAACGGTGACGAGCGTTCCGAAGCGGGTGCGAACTGCGAGGAGTTCTTCCTCGACCTCAACCTTGGTGACTTCGGACGTCTCGATGGACACCTTGAACGTGTCGAGCTTGGGGATGGTGAACGTCGGGCGAACGTCGGTCTCGATCTCAAGGACGAGGTCCCCCGAGAAGTCGTCCTTCGGAAGAGTGGTGTTGACGATCGCGGGACGGCCGAGCGTGCGAATCTTTTCCGCCTCCGTCGCCATCCGGAAGAAGCGGTCGACGCCCTCGGACACGGCGTGGTTGATGACGTCGCCGCGACCCACGCGCTGGTCGATGAGCTTCGGTGGAACCTTGCCCTTGCGGAAACCCTTGATCTGAACCTGCTCGGCGATGTGCTGGTAGGCGTGATCGATCGACGGCTTCAACTCGGCCGGCGAAACCGAAATCGACAACTTGACGCGGGTATCCGACAAACGCTCGACGGTTGTTGTAGGCACTGACTTACTCCTATATACATGCGGACTGAACAACTAGTCGGGGCGACAGGATTCGAACCTGCGACATCCCGCTCCCAAAGCGGGCACTCTAGCCAAGCTGAGCTACGCCCCGGACGTACGCGACCCAAAGGGCACGACGCGTTTCCAGTGTAGTGGCTGGTCGATTTTTGCCGCGCCACGTTTTGTTATAGGCTCCCCTGTGGGGATGTAGCTCAATGGTAGAGCCCCAGTCTTCCAAACTGATTACGCGGGTTCGATTCCCGTCATCCCCTCCAGTTGCTTGTTCTAACGGCTCTTTGGGTTCGATTGAAACCGATTGTCGTGCAGGGACAGACGAAATTCGTCTTCTATCCTCTTACCTTTGCGGACCGGGTGGTCAAAAGAGGCAACCCCAAGAATGTCTCGGGTTTCGATATCGTTGAACTTGAAGTTGTCGGCGCGAATCTCACCAAGAAAATAGGACATCTCCCCTGCGGGACTTATCGCTGTTATCCCGCCTTGATCTTTGAGGAACGGGAAGTTTGCCGGCTTGACCCAATTCCACACTTGTCCCTCGTCAAATTCAAGAACGACGTTTTTCGCTGGAGTATCGCCAGCATTTCTAATCACGAGGTAAACGCGTGGAGTCTTCTCGTCCTTATTGACCTCTAATCGAGGAACAATGAACGCCCGTTTGTCTTCAAATTCCAATTGTTTAGATTGGCGGTACTGCATTAGGCCAAACACGGTCGCAAAAACGGCCGCGACCGTCGTAACGACCGTCGCGACCATGTTGACGTAATCGGTCCAATTCATTGATTGCCTTTCATTCGCTCCGTTGCAAATGGTTGATGCTAGGACCTAAATGCTAGTCACTTTGACGCCGCGGATATGGAGTCACGCAAAAAAGGCTGCAGCTCAACACCGAAGGGTTTGAAGGTTAAAGAATAGATTTATGTTCTCTAGAAAACTACCCAGCCTCTAAAGCCTCGGAAAGCGCAGAGTCCGAATAGCCTGAATCTGAATTCCAACCCTTAACAACTACGAAAACACATGATGCGAGAACCCAATGTCAATGTATACACTGAAAGAATGTCAAAGAATCGCTTAACCGGTTTGCTCACAGTGGCTTTCTTGCTTGGTGGATTCGCCATCTCGAGTGGACCAATCGAACGAGCTGAGGCCGCAAGCTACGACTGTAGCTGGGCTGATTCAGGAATCTCTCGAGCGCTCGGGGCCGGAAACGCTGCCGCGGCGGGCCAATACCAAACAATCAGCAGGTATTGCGGTTATTTTGCGAGCGATCATCCCGTTTGCCGGAGCAAGTTCAATCAGGCAAAGACACTTTACAACTCCGATTACGTGGCCCACCTACCGACGATTTATGTGATCATTGTTGATTATGCTTCGTCGTGTTCAGAAGATGACGATAATGGCGGCCCGGGCGGCGGCGGCTCCGAAAACAACGGAGGCTGTTCGAAGTTAAAGTCGTTCAAGAGTTCTCCTGTTCCCAAAGTGAGTGGCTCAGCTAAATCCACAAATGTTTTAGGAGCTCGATCGGGCAGATGGAAGCCGGCCCCCGACGAGTTAGGCTACCGCTGGTATCGAAATGGTGCCGAAATCCCCGACGCTACTGAAGAGTACTTATACCTAACTGCGGCCGATGTTGGACAAAAAATCACGGTGCGTGTGACTGCATTTAAGAGTTGTTATAAATCGAAAAGTAAACTAAGCGCGCGCACATCGACCGTCAAAACTCAAGTGAGGCCATACCCTGCCGACAACTTCAGCTTGCGTTGGCCTGCCCCGCAGCAGTTTTCGCCCCGACCGAGCGTGTCGATTTACCAAAGCTGGTATGGCCGCGGTAGCGCTTCATTCGAAGATACGAGTTGGACGGTCTCCTCGCCAAGCACACCAGGTCAGTTCGATACGTGGGCACAGAGTTATTCGACGGTGACAGACGAAGAAGGCGACCCAGAGTTCTTCATGCCTGTTTACGCCCTTGGAAGTGCTTACGGTTGCAACTTTGCCGGCACTGTTTACGTAAGCGTTTCGACTCAAGCGGTTCCTGACGAGAAGGACTACCGCGACGGCTTCCGCACAGCTAACATCACCTACGCCAACACCCCATTGACGTGCCCGTATTCGTACGACCCGAGCTTGACTAACCCGATTAAGTGGACATGGGATTACTTAAACTGAACAGTAAGTACCGAGTTGTCCCCTGTTTTGTTTGTTCCCATGCGCGCGCATCGACGACTACGGAATGTTTTTGTGCCCGGCGGTATCAATGAGAGTTATGCGGCGGATTGTGTGCAGCTCGTCGAAAAAACGTAAAGCTCGCTCGCAGATCGTGCCGGCCGCGTGCACTAACGTGCACTATCTCACGGTATTTTGCGGTATCTCACGGCAAACTAGAATTGTAGAAAATCCCCGTAAACTAGCGGCAAAACAAGACAACTCAATAGGTGCGCGAGCGGAATTAGCTAGCCTTCCAAACTGATTACGCGGGTTCGATTCCCGTCATCCCCTCCACATCGCACAGTTCCCACGCCCGCACTCTCGCCAAACGTGATTTTGGGGTTCCCGGATACGTCAGCAATTCCTCGATTAAAGACACTCGATACCCCTGCGCGGCGAGGTTGTCGCGCACTAGACTCTTCGAAACCATCGATTTGAAAGAGATTAGGGAAAACATGATTCTCTCCATTAGGCACACCGCGTTATCCCTTGCCACGGCGGCCGTGATGATGGCCGCCGCGTTCACAACCCCGGCCTTCGCTGCCCCGGTTGTGGTGGACAGAATCACCGTTGGTGAAGCCCCGACCGCGGTGGCGTTCAGCCCCAACGGGAAGAAAGCCTACGTAACAAACACCAACAGTGGCACCGTGTCCGTGATCAACGTCAAAACGGGAGACGTGGTCGACACGATTGACGTTGGTCTTGCCCCGGCCGCGGTGGCGGTCAGCCCCAACGGAAGATATGCATTTGTCGCAAACTACGGCGACGACACTGTGTCCGTAATTGACAATAGATACGGAGAAACGCTCTACGGTTTTGAAGTTGGTGACGCCCCGAGTTCAGTGGCGTTCAGCCCCAACGGGAAAAGGGTCTATGTTTCGAACACGGAAAGTGACACTGTGTCCGTGATTAGCTGGAAAAATGGTTCCGTAGTCACAATCGACGTTGGTGCTGCTCCGAATTCTGTGGCGTTCAGCCCCAACGGGAAAAAAGCATACGTTGCAAACAACGGTGATGGGACCGTGTCCGTAATCAACGTTTCCAGGGGAGTTGTGACCACAACGATTGACGTTGGTGTTCAGGCGCGGTTTGTGGCGTTCAGCCCGAACGGGAAGAAAGCGTTTGTCGCCACCACCGACTTTGACCTTGGCGGCGTGTCCGTGATTAACGTGAAAAAGGGAATCGTAACGGACACCATTACCCTTAGCTCGCTGCCGGTTTCGGTGGCGTTTGACCCCCGTGGCAAACAAGCATTCGTCTCAACTGCGTCATGGGACTCCTTGGTGGGCGACAACGGCAGCGTCGAGATAATCAAAGTTGCTACGGGAGACGTGACAGGCACGATTAGCTTCAATGGTGATTACCCTCAGCAAGTAGCAATCAGCCCCAACGGAAAACGTGCATACGTCGCACAATTCAACGGCGGTGTGTCCGTGATCAAAGTGCGATAGCTATCGCGCGGCGTGCCCGGTTTGTCCAATTTTTGTCCAAAGTTCTCGACTAACGCGTTCCTGTTGCCGATAGGCGCGTTAGCCTGAGAAGACTATGACCGTGCCTGCTCCAAAGATTCGCGTCGATATCCAGCTGTTACGGGCCGCGGCAGTTCTGTCGGTCATCGCGTTCCACTTTTGGCCGAATCGCGTTGTCAGCGGATTCGCCGGTGTCGACGTTTTCTTTGTGATCTCGGGATATCTGATCACCGCGCTGATTGTTCGAGAAATCGAATCGACCGGGAAACTGAACCTCGTCAACTTCTGGATGCGACGAATCCGCCGAATCCTCCCCGCGTCAATCGTCGTCATCGCCGCCACCGCGGGGG
>JBILBA010000030.1:0-10601 GCA_044353905.1 Microbacteriaceae bacterium
GCGCAACTCTGTCGAGGTATAGGTGTTGAAGTCGCAATACCCACACCGAACGGTGCAAAACGGAATGTGCAGATAAACACCGAACGGCGTCTCTGCGAGCCCGACGGTTGGCAAAGAACCGTCTCGCGGCGCGACCTCGCCTCGCGGAAGAGAAGCCACTAGGCCCCGGTCCAGATGATTGACATGCGAACGATCATGACCGCGATGGAGAGGGACACCATTCCCATGCCGATTGTCGCGAATCGGGTGCGGTCGACCAGCGCCCAAAGCGTGACACCAAGAGACATCGCCAAAGCGGTGATGAGATAGAACCAGAACTCAACCGCGTCGCCAATAACAGGGTTCCCGACGAGCGGCTGAATGATCGCAGAAACGATGAGAACGACGAGCACGCCGGTCACCGACAATGTCCCGAGGACCGTCAAGTCCCTCGGAGGGTTTCCTCGGATTCCCGAGACAATCGCGATCAGACCCGCGACCGTTGCGCACGTGACACTCGCGAGAGTGAGCCATTCAATCATGTGGAAAGCCTGTCACGACTCGAGCGATACCCTTCGACACCGTCGCAATCGCGATGAGGCGATCGCCGTGGACAACCGCAACGAGAGGTGCATCGGGGATCGTTGTCGCAACCTTTTTACCGTGTCCGAAGTCGATGGCTTCAGAATCCGTCGCCGTCAACACCGGAAAGAGTTCGCCCGCGATTCGAGTGGCGGGAATGAGTTGTTCGGCCGAGATGTCGTCGACCGAGCAGGCGTCCTCGACCGACAGCGACCCGACCCGGGTGCGCCGCAATGACGTGAGGTGCCCACCGCAATCGAGTGCCGCCCCGATGTCTCGAGCGAGCGCGCGAATGTAGGTGCCCGACGAGCAATCGACCGTGACATCGACATCGATGGCGTCGGAGGTTCGACGAATCGCGTGTGACTCGAACCGCGACACGGTGACGGTTCGCGCGTCGAGAACGACGTCGTCCCCCGCTCGAACCAGGTTGTAGGCGCGTTGACCGTCCACTTTGATTGCCGACACGGCCGACGGTCGTTGCTCTATGACTCCCGTCAGTGCTGTGATCTCGCGCTGAATGTCCGAGTCAGAAATCGCATCCATCACCTCACGGTCGGCGGTGGCGGTGACGTCACCTTCGGCATCGTCCGTGACGGTCGCCGACCCCAAGCGAATCGTTGCGGTGTACGTCTTGTCGGCGCCGACCAGATACGTCAACAGCCTCGTCGATGTTCCGACGCCCAAAACCAACAATCCTGTCGCCATCGGGTCAAGCGTCCCGGCGTGTCCGACCTTGCGTGTCCCCAGGGCTTTTCGGGCCGCCGAAACGACCCCGTGACTGGACGGACCCGTCGGTTTGTCCACGAGGAGGATTCCGCTGATCACCTTTGGAGGGTACCAGCGCGGTTTAGGCGAATGCCCTTAGGCAAGCGACTTCGTGTGCCAAATCGTCTTCGTCTCGACGAACGCGGCAATTCGATTGAAAGCTGATTCCGTTGGCCCGAATGTTCCCGGGCGCACAACGCGCATGAGCGTCTCTGCCGCCGCCCGCTCGCATTCGACCGCGATTTCGCGACTAGCGCCGGTCAGATCGATTGCGTTGACGTCGGCGTGCGAAGCCAACCACGGTGCGACCTCGTCGACCGACCCGGTGAGGATGTTTACGACTCCCCCAGGGACATCACTGGTCGCGAGAACTTCGGCGAACGTCATCGCCGCGCACGGCGCGAGTTCGCTCGCGAGCACAACGACCGCGTTTCCGGTTGTCAACGCCGGAGCAATCGACGACACGAGACCGAGCAACGACGAGCCTGCGACGGACGGCGCGACGAGCGCGACGACACCAGTTGATTCGGGCACAGAGAGGTTGAAGAACGGCCCGGCAACGGGATTCGCGCCACCGTGGACCTGCGCGAACTTGTCCGTCCATCCCGCGTGCCAGACGAGGCAATCGATCGCCGCGGACACTTCGATGCGCGCCTCGGCGGGCTTGACTCCCGTCGACTCGACGATTTCGGCGACGAACTGTTCGAGTCGTCCCTCGAGCATTTCGGCGACGCGGTACAGAACCTGACCGCGGTTGTAGGCGCTTGCTCCGGACCAACCGGACCACGCCGCTCGAGCGGCGACGACGGCGTCACGCGCGTCTTTACGGCTGGCCTTCGCGACGTTGGCGACGAACGCGCCCGCTGGGCTCGTCACTTCCGTCGTGCGACCCGATTCACTGCGCGGGAACTTTCCGCCGATGAAAAGTTTGTAAGTCTTGGGAATGGCGAGACGGCTCAACGTGCACCTCCGTTAGCGAGGTAGGCCGCGAGACCGTGTCGGCCACCTTCGCGTCCGTAGCCCGACTCCTTGTAACCGCCGAAGGGACTCGTCGGGTCAAACTGGTTGAAGGTGTTGGCCCAGACGACGCCCGCTCGAAGCGAATCGGCGACGCGCAGCATCCGGCTCGCATTCTGCGTCCAAATCCCGGCGCTCAATCCGTAGGGCGTGTTGTTCGCCTTGACGATCGCTTCGTCGGGAGTTCTGAAGCTGAGGACCGACAACACCGGTCCAAAGATCTCGTCGCGCGCAACCGTGTTGCTCGTGGTCACATTGGTGAAAATCGTCGGACGGAACCAGAATCCCTTCGATGGCAACTCACAATCGAGCGTCCAACGGTTTGCGCCTTCCGCTTCACCCGTTGCCGTGATCGCGGTGATTCGCGCGAGTTGTTCCTTCGAGTTGACGGCTCCGATGTCGGTGTTCTTGTCGAGCGGGTCACCGAGTCGCAGGGTCGCGAGGCGACGGGTCAGTTTCTCGACGACCTCGTCCTGGATGTTCTCTTGGACGAGAAGCCTCGACCCCGCGCAACAGACGTGCCCCTGGTTGAAGAAGATTCCGGTGATGATGCCCTCGACCGCCTGGTCGATTGCTGCATCATCGAACACGATGTTCGCACCCTTGCCGCCGAGTTCGAGGGTGACGCGGGTTTCGGTTCCCGCCAACGTCCTGGCGATTTGACGACCGACACCGGTCGAACCAGTGAAGGCGATCTTGTTGACGCCCGCGTGCTCAACGAGCGCCTGGCCAGCTACACCGCCGAGCCCCGGAACGATGTTGACGACTCCCGCGGGAAGTCCGGCCTGTTCGCAGATGTCGGCGAACATGAGCGCGGTCAAGGGAGTAGTTTCGGCGGGCTTGAGCACGACCGTGTTTCCAGCGGCGAGCGCGGGCGCGACCTTCCACGCGAGCATGAGCAACGGGAAGTTCCAGGGGATGATCTGCCCAGCCACTCCCAGCGCGGACGGATTCGGGCCGAGGCCCGCATAATCGAGCTTGTCCGCCCACCCCGCGTAATGGAAGAACCACGCGGCGACGAGCGGGATATCGATGTCGCGGGTTTCGCGAATCGGCTTGCCGTTGTCGAGGGTCTCGGCGACAGCGAATTCACGAGCACGCTCTTGAATCAGCCGCGCGATACGGAACAGGTACTTGCCACGCTCGGCGCCGCTCATCCGCGACCAAACGGTGTCGTAGCTCTTTCGCGCAGCCGCGACAGCCCGATCAATGTCCGACGCGTCGGCCAACGAAATCTCGGCAATGGACTTCTCGGTCGCCGGTGAAATCGTCGTCATCGAACCGCCACGACCATCGGTCCACTCGCCACCGATGTACAGGCCATAGGACGGACGCAAGTTCAGGATTGCGGTCGATTCGGGCGCCGGAGCATAATCACGGAAAGACATGGGACTCCTAATCCACGGTCACGTAGTCGGGGCCGCTGTAGTGGCCGGTGGTCATCTTCTGACGCTGCAGAAGGACATCGTTGAGCAGGCTGGACGCCCCGAAACGGAAGAGGTGGGGGTCGATCCACTCTTCGCCGGCAACCTCGGCAACGGCCACGAGGTAGCGAATGGCATCTTTGGATTGGCGGATGCCACCAGCTGGCTTCACGCCAATGCGTTCACCGGTCAGGTTGAACCAATCGCGGACGACTTCGAGCATCAACACGGTTGTCGGAAGCGTCGCAGCGGGTTGAACCTTGCCGGTCGACGTTTTGATGAAGTCGGCACCCGCGAGAATCGCGAGCCACGACGCGCGCTTGATGTTGTCGTACGTTCGCAATTCGCCCGTTTCGAAGATGACCTTGAGATGTGCGCGCGTTCCGTCGGCGCGACCACACGCGCGATGAACCGCGACGATTTCGTTGAACACCGTATCGAGGTCTCCAGAGAGGAAGGCTCCGCGATCAATCACCATGTCGATTTCGGTTGCGCCCTGCGCGACCGCATAGCGCGTGTCGGCCAGTTTGATCTCGAGAGTCGAGCGACCGCTGGGGAACGCGGTGGCAACCGACGCGACACCGATTCCCGTGACGCCGTCACCCTTGTGAGATCCCAGAGCCGCGACGGCGTGCTGCACCATATCGGGATACACGCACACCGCGGCGACGCGCGGTGCCGTCGGGTCGGCGGGGTCGGGCAGAATCGCTTTCCGCACGAGTGACCGAACCTTGCCGGGAGTATCCGCGCCCTCCAGTGTCGTGAGGTCGATGAGTCGAATGATGGTGTCGAGTGCAGCGCGCTTGGAATCGTTCTTGATGGACCTCGTTGCGAGGCGGGCTGCTCGCTCCTCCAGCCCAATCGCGTCCACGGCGGCAAGCCCATACAGGAACGCGCGAAGAGACGCCGAGTCGGTCACGCCGTGTGCACGCGATCGGTCGGTGGCCGTGATGCCACTCATTGGTCGAATCTCGGCATCGTCGGCACTGTCGACAATCGAAATCGCAACGATTCCCGATTCTCGGGCGAGAGCCAGCAAGCGGCCCGCCTTCCAGCGAGTGATCCCGAGGATGTCGCCGATTTCGTCTTGCGTCTTGCCGTCGTCGTAATACAGTCGGGCTGCGCGAAGCGCGAGCTCGGTGTCCGAAATTTCTATCACCCATTCACCCTATGCGCATATGCGCAGAATGCCAACATTTGCGCAACGCCGTCTACAGATGAAGCGTGCCGTCCGCAATGAGCGCTCGGATGTCGGCGAAATCCTTGTGGAGCGCGGCGATGAGGTCGTCGACCGACCCGAACGCCTCGATGTCGCGAATCCAATGGGTAAAGCCCACTTCCGCGATTGATCCGTAGGCGTCGAACTCGGCATCGAGGGCGTGCGCCTCGACCTGGTCGCGGGTGACATCTGTAAATGTGGGGTTCTTTCCGACAGAAATACCGGCAAGAAAGTCCTGTCCGTGAACACGCAGGATCCCCGCGTAGACGCCGGGTCGCGGGATCATGCCCTCGTTGTTCTCCTCGAGGTTCACCGTGGGATACCCCAGAACTCGGCCGCGCTGGTGTCCGTGCACAACTAGCCCTCTAACCCGATGGGGCCTACCCAGCAGTTCCGTTGCGGTCTCGACGTCACCCGCACGAAGTGCTTCTCGAATCGTTGAAGACGAGACTTTGGTTTCCCCGTCGACACACACGTGGTCGAGCGTGACGACCTCGAAGCCTGCCGTCGCGCCGCGTGCGACCAACGTCTCGATCTTTCCGGCACCCTTGGCCCCAAAGCGGAAGTCCGAACCAACCAGAACGAGCGACGCAGATAATCCGGCGACCACAATGTCATCGATGAACGCGTCGGGCGACATCGCCGCGAACTCTGTCGTGAACGGGAGGACGACGACGCGGTCAGCACCGGCGTTGAGCAACGCCTCGACCTTTTGAGGAACGGACAAGATCGGCTGCGGTGCGCGAGCGGGGTCAAACAATTCCAGTGGATGACGGTCGAAAGTGACGACGACAACGCGACGGCCGTTCGCCCGAGCACGGAGTTGAGAGACCACTTCGCGGTGCCCGATATGAACACCGTCGAATTTTCCGATCGTGATGACGGAATCGACGCCGTCACTCGGCAGTGGCCAGTCGGTCATCGAGTTTCCCACGCCCACCACAGCCCAAGAATGGGCAACACAATCGGCACATAGCCGTACCCGGCACCGAAGAACGACCAGACCGAGTTCGCGTGAAAGAGCGTCGGAATCAGATAGGTCAAGAGGCCGACGCTGAGGACGCCAATGAGTTCGATGACCATGATGGCGATGGCAAATCCGCGCCAATTGCGGGCGATAGCAATGACGGCGAGGAAATAGTGCGCGGCCGCGATGGCGGACAGCGTGTACGCGAGCGGCGCGTCCGGGAACTTCGTCGCAATTTGGAATGCACTCCGGCCGGTCGCCGCCAACGCCAGAATCAGATAACCGACGACCAATAGGCGCGAGAGTCCCGCGGTCACTTCTTGTCCTTCTTTTCGGTGTCCCCCGACAAGGCGGCGATGAACGCTTCTTGCGGGACCTCGACGCGACCGACCATCTTCATGCGCTTTTTCCCCGCCTTTTGCTTCTCGAGCAGTTTCCGCTTACGGCTGATGTCGCCGCCGTAACACTTTGCGAGCACGTCCTTGCGCATGGCTCGAATACTCTCTCGGGCGATGATGCGCGCACCGATGGCCGCCTGGATAGGGACCTCGAATTGCTGGCGGGGAATAAGCTCGCGGAGTCGCGATGTCATCATCACGCCATAGGCATAGGCCTTGTCGCGGTGCACGATCGCCGAGAACGCATCGACCTGCTCGCCTTGCAACAGAATGTCGACCTTCACGAGATCGGCCTCCTGTTCCCCGGATGGTTCATAGTCCAGCGACGCGTAACCGGCGGTCCGAGATTTGAGATTGTCAAAGAAGTCAAAGACGATTTCGCCAAGGGGAATCGTGTATTTAATTTCGACGCGATCTTCGCCCAGATAGTCCATTCCAATGAGGGTTCCGCGCCGGGTCTGGCAGAGTTCCATGATGGTGCCGACATAATCCTTCGGTGCAAGCACCGCCGCGCGGACGACGGGTTCGCGGACGGACTTGATTTTCCCGACGGGGTACTCCGAGGGGTTGGTGACCTCGATTTCTTTTCCGTCGTCGGTCGAAACGTTGTACACGACGCTCGGTGCTGTTGCGATAAGGTCTAGCCCGAATTCACGCTCGAGACGTTCGGTAATGATCTCGAGGTGAAGCAAACCGAGGAACCCGCAACGGAAGCCGAACCCCAGTGCAACGGAGGTTTCCGGTTCATAAACGAGCGACGCGTCACTCAGCTTCAGTTTGTCGAGCGCCTCGCGCAGATCGGGGAAATCCGCTCCGTCGATCGGGTACAAGCCCGAGTACACCATTGGTTTCGGGTCGGTGTAACCGTCCAGCGCAATCTTTGCCGGCTTGGCGAGGTTTGTGACTGTATCGCCGACCTTTGACTGTCGGACGTCTTTCACGCCGGTGATGAGATACCCAACCTCGCCGACGCCGAGTCCTTCGGATTGTGTCGGCTCTGGGGACGAGACACCGATTTCCAAAAGTTCGTGTGCGGCCCGAGTCGACATCATTTGGATTTTTTCGCGCGGACTAAGGGAACCGTCCACGACGCGCACGTAGGTCACGACACCCCGATACGAGTCATAGACCGAGTCGAAAATCATGGCTCGCGCAGGTGCGGAAGGGTCGCCGACCGGTGCGGGAATCTTCTCGACGACTCGATCGAGGAGTTCGTCGACGCCGACACCGGTCTTCCCCGAGACGCGCATGACGTCGTCCGGGTTTCCACCGATTAGCGACGCGAGTTCCTTCGCGTATTTTTCCGGATCCGCCGATGGAAGATCAATCTTGTTGAGTACGGGAATGATCTCGAGATCGTTCTCGAGGGCGAGGTAGAGGTTAGCGAGGGTCTGTGCTTCGATCCCCTGGGCTGCATCGACCAGCAGAATTGCGCCTTCACACGCGGCGAGCGATCGCGAGACCTCGTACGAGAAGTCGACGTGCCCAGGGGTGTCGATCATGTTGAGCGCGTAATCGACGCCGTCCACGGCCCACGGCATGCGCACAGCCTGGCTCTTGATTGTGATTCCACGCTCGCGCTCGATATCCATTCGATCGAGGTACTGCGCACGCATCTCGCGATCGCCAACGATTCCGGTGATACCCAGCATTCGGTCTGCGAGCGTTGATTTTCCGTGATCGATGTGAGCAATGATGCAGAAATTGCGAATTATCGACGGGTCCGTGCGTGACGGAATCGGCGGCTTCAGGGAACGGGACATCGTTCTCTATTGTTTCACGCCTCGCGGTCGCCATACGCCGTTCGCCTCTGGTAACGTTGACTCTTGGCTTGCGTGCAAAGGCCCTCTCTCCGATGCACGGAACGACACCAGGATTCGCATTACCCCATCCCGGTTCGACACCACTCACCTAAGGAAACTATTCGTGGCAAATATCAAGTCGCAGATTAAGCGAATCAAGACGAACCTCAAAGCGCAAGAGCGCAACAGGGCCGTCAAGAGCGAACTCAAGACCGTCATTCGCGTGGCGCGGGAGGCAATTGCGTCGGGCGACAAGTCGACCGCCGTCAACGCCGTAGCCGCAGCAACGCGCAAGATTGACAAGGCCGTGTCGAAGGGCGTCATTCACAAGAACCAGGCAGCGAACCGCAAGTCGGCAATCGCAGCTCAGGCTGCCGCGATCTCGGGCGACGCCAAGGTGACCAAGGCTCCGGCCAAGGCTGCCTCCAAGTCACCGACAAAGACCGCGGCGAAGGCTCCGGCCAAGAAGGCAGCCCCCAAGGCAGCCCCCAAGGCAGCAGCGAAGGCTCCGGCCAAAGCTCCTGCCAAGAAGGCCGCCCCGAAGGAATAGCTCTTCGAATCATCCTCAACGGCTCCCGGGAAACCGGGGGCCGTCGTTGTTTTTCTAGGTGCGGGACGCCACGCGGTCGACCATGCGCTCAACTGCGAATTCGGGGTCGCGTCCAGCACCCTTGACCATCGAATCGGCCTCGGCAACGGCAAGGATTGCCTTACCGAGAGTCGGCCCGGTCCATTTCCGAAGCGCGCTGCGACTCTTGTCGATCATCCACGGCGGCATGCCCAATTCTTTGGCCGCGTTACTGGGTGACCCCGTGTACCCGCCGACCTTGGCAAGTTGGCGGAGTTTGGCTGCGAACGCTGCGATTAACGGCACCGGGTCGACGCCGGATTGAATCGCATGGCGCAGTAACCGGAGCGCCTCAGCCCGATTGCCATCGATTGCCATGTCGGCAACCGCAAACGATGTCACTTCCTCACGCCCTTGGTAGTAGGTATCGACGAATTCCTTCGTGATGGGTTTCCCCAGCGCGTCACTCGCGATTTGGTCGCACGCAGCGGCAAGTTCCGCAAGGTCCCCCGCAAAGGCCTCGACGAGAGCGCCGACGGCAGCGCGGTCGGCCTTCGCTCCGAGTCGATTGAATTCCGCGGAAACGAACTGGGCGCGGTCGGCGTCCTTTTTCATCTCGGCACATTCGACCTCGAGGGTTGTCGGGTGGGCGCGTAGCGTGTCCAGCAACTTCTTTCCACGGTTGCCGCCACCGTGTCGCACGATAACGATGACATCGTCGGCGATCACCTCGAGATAGGACTGAATGTCGGCAACGAATTCATCCCCGCCCGATTCTCCGTTCGCGATTCGAATCATGCGGGCTTCGCCAAACAACGAGGGGCTCGCGACATCGAGAAGCGTCCCGACCGCATAGTTGGCGGCGTCAAGATCGGTGACTTCGAGTTCGGGTTGCGCAATTCGCACACGGTCCCGCAACTCGCGGAAAACACGGTCAGCGAGGTAGGGCTCGGAACCCGTCACAAGCACGATGGGCGCTTCGCGCATCCCGTGCCACGGCACTACCTCGGTTTTCGACATCATTCCTCCGTGTTCAGTGTAAATCGGGGCTCGGTCGCGCGTTCGCGCCACACCCGCAACTCGCCCGTCAACGTGCGCCACACGAGGACGATTCCGTTGAGGTCGCTTCGCGCGACGGTCGACCCGATGCCCGCGAGCAGATCGAGTGTCTCTGGCGTTGGGTGCCCATATTCGTTGTCGGCACCGACTCCGATGAGTGCAACGGGAGCCCTAACTCGGCGATACAGCTCCGGGTCCTGGTCTCTCGACCCGTGGTGGCTCACTTTGACCACATCGATTGCCGCCAAGCCGCCCGCTAGTCGCACGATGGTTTGTTCCGCACCGGGTAGATCGCCCAGATCCAGTCCGGTCACACACGTCGCGTCGCACTCGGCACCTCGTTCGAACAGAACAGTGACGCTCGATGGATTTCCTGGCTCTCGCGGATTTCCGTCGCTCGGCCACAACAGGCGCCAGTCCAGTCGCCCGAGTTCGCCCGTGAGCCCGCGCTCGGCGTTCACGATTCGTGCGCCGCCGGACCGAAGTTGCTCGACTAATGCGATGTCCGCGTCGCCGTCGGGTGGTCCGTGAATGACGGTGCTCACGCGCCCAACGAGTGGACCGTATCCCCCGGCATGATCGACGTCGAAGTGAGTGAGAAAGAGAATGTCGATGTGGGCGACACCGAGCGCCGATAGGCACTCTCGAATTGGGGGTTCGGTGCGCCCCACGTCGATCAGCGCGATGCGGCCGGCATCTCGGACCAGGACAGCATCTCCCTGTCCGACATCGCACTGCGCCCACGACCAGTCCGCTGGTGCACTTGCCCAGGCAACGCGGCCCGCGCCGACCGTTGACGCGAGTCCCAGTGTTGCCGC
>JBILBA010000020.1:0-22259 GCA_044353905.1 Microbacteriaceae bacterium
ACACCACCGCGACGATTCCGAAGGACACGAGGGAAGCGAGCACAATCCCCCACTCCCCCGGTGGCCACGGCAGACGAGCGACAGGAAGTGCAGCTCCTGTTCGGGCGATTGCCGCGACGAGACCAGCCATAGAGGTCGCAATCGCCAACAGTCCGTCCGACACGAGCGGCACCGGGGAGAGCACGATGGACAACAACCCGAACACGGTTGCGATGGGAATCAAGGGCTCGGCGAGAACGTTCGCCACGATTCCGTACATCGGGATGTAGGGCGAGAACCCGAGGACGATGGGCTGACACGCGATGGCCGCGCTCAAGGGAATCGCCACCGCGATCGCGACGGGAGTTGGCAACCAGCGTTTCACGAACTCGGTCAACGGTCGTGCGAGCACCAGTAACCCCAGCGTTGCCGATACGGACAGCGCGAAACCCACCGAGTGAGACAGGGTCGGGTCGAACAGCAATGCCACGAGAATCGCGGCACACAGCGCGGTTGCGCCGGCCACGGGACGGCCCCACAGAAGGGCAGCAAGCCCGATCGTCGCCATGATGGACGAACGAATGACGCTCGGATCTGGCCCAACCACGATGACGAAACTCGCGAGAGTGACCACGCTAGCGGCAACTCGTCCCCACAGGGGCGCTCGGCAGAGTGCCGCAATTCCAAATGCAAGCCCGACCACGATGGCGCAATTCGACCCGCTCACGGCCATGAGGTGCGTCAACGAGGTGACCTGCATCGCTTCGGACAACGATTCAGAGATTGCATCGGTGTTTCCCAGAACCAATCCGGGGACAAGCGATCCCGCATCACCCGCCCACCGCGATGCGCGGAGCAGAAAGTCCTTGTGAAGATCGTCAACCCAGGGGAAGAGTTGGCCGGGCTCGCGCTGATAGCCCGTTGAACGCGTTAGCCACCAGGCGAAGATCCACGCTGCCGCTGCCGGGAGAGCGAGAACCGGAACACGGTTGATCACAGGGTGATTTTGTCGCGCATCCCCGCCAGAGTGAGGTCACCGATTCCCGGTACCTCTAAGAGCGATTCCACTCCTGCGAACGGTCCGTGTTGGTCGCGATACGCGACGATTCTTTCCGCCAACGTTGCTCCGATTCGAGGAAGCGTGTCGAAGTCTTGTGCCGTCGCGGTGTTGATGTTTACCTTGCCCGCAAGCGAACTTGCGGCCCGGCGTGACCGAGCGTCACCCGTTGCCCCGACGATGATTTGCTCTCCGTCCTGAACGATTCGGGCCAGGTTGAGCGACGCTGGGTCAGCGTTCGCCGCTAACCCTCCTGCCAGAGAGACGGCGTCCATGACCCTCGAATCCATGGGCACTTCGTACACGCCCGGCTCGGCGACTGCGCCGACCACCTGCACAATCAGAGTGTCGGTTGACAGTGTGTTGACGTGCGCGCTGGCAGTGGGCTCCACCGTGACCTCGCCCGAGCCACTCGTGGCGTTCGACCATAGCGAACCGATCACCGCGACAGCGGCAACACCCGCGCCAGCCGACACGAGCAATTTCCGACGTGACGTCGGATTTTCGGGAGCCGCCTCGACGAACCATTCGACCATGGCGTCACGCTATTCGCTCGGGATGAGTCGCGGGCTCGCAGCGGGCCGATTGTGGAAAACCTAGTCCGCGACGACGATGTTGACGAGTTTGGGGGGTCGAACGATGGTCGTGCGAATCGTCTTGCCCGCCAGCGCTCCTGACACTGCCGCCAGCGCCCGCTCGGACAACTCCGCCTCGGAAATGTCGGGCGAAACATCGAGCCGCTCTTTGACCTTGCCGTTGATTTGCACGACCGCGACGATCGTGTCCTCGACCAGAAGGCTCGCATCCGCAACCGGGAATTCCTGAAGCCCGACGAACGGTTCGTGTCCGAGCAACGACCACATGTCCTCTGCGGCGTGCGGAGCGAACATCGACAATCCCATCGACACAACCTCGGCCGCTTCGCGCACGGCGGGGTCAGCCGGTCCGACTCCCGAGTCAATCTCCTTGCGGACGTGATTGACGAGGTCCATGAGTCGAGCGATCACGACGTTGAACTTGTAGCTCTCGACCAGTCCCCCCACGTCAGCGAGGAATTTGTGAGTGAAACGGCGAAGCCCCGAAGTCCCGGTCGATGCGTCGACTCCGACGTCGCTCGTGACGTCCTGCGCCATGCGCCATGCGCGGGCGATGAATTTGTGCGAGCCCGTGACAGACACGTCGGCCCAATCGATGTCGTCCTCGGGCGGACCGGCGAAAGCCATCGTGACACGCACGGCGTCCACACCGAAGTTGTCGAGTTCTTCACCGAAGAAAACAATGTTGCCCTTCGACTTGGACATCTTGGCACCGTCGAGGATGACCATGCCCTGGTTCAACAACGCGGTGAAGGGCTCGTCGAAATCGAGATAACCCAAATCGAACAGGACCTTGGTGATGAAGCGCGCGTACAACAGGTGCAGGATCGCATGCTCTACGCCCCCGACGTACTGGTCGACGGGAGCCCACTTCTTGACCGCCTCGACGTCAAATGCCCTGGTGTCATCTCGGGGCGAGAGGAATCGCAGGAAATACCAGGACGAATCGACGAAGGTGTCCATCGTGTCCGCGTCGCGTTTCGCCGGACTTCCGTCGCGCGGGTCGGGAACGTTGACCCAGTCCTCGGCTGCGCCGAGCGGCGATGATCCTTTCGGACGCAGGTCCAAGCCCTCGGTCGGTGGCAAAACGACCGGTAGTTGGTCGGCCGGAACGGGGATTTCTTCGCCGTCAGCGCCGTGGATGATGGGTATCGGCGTGCCCCAGAAGCGCTGTCGAGAAATCAGCCAGTCGCGCAGGCGATAAGTGGTCGCACCCTTGCCCGTTCCGTCCTTTTCCAGAACCTCGACCATCGCCGCAATTGCGTCTGCCTTGCGGAGGCCGTCAAGTGGACCCGAATTGATGTGCGGTCCGTCACCGGTTGTCGCGACGAGAGTGACGACGGGATCGTTGGGTTCGTCCGACGGAACATCCACAACGACTCGAACCGGAAGCTCGTATTTGAGGGCGAAATCGAGGTCGCGCTGGTCGTGTGCGGGGACCGCCATGATGGCTCCCGAGCCGTAATCCGCGAGAACGTAATCGGCCGACCAGATCGGCACGCGCTCGCCGTTCACGGGGTTGATCGCGAAGCGACCGAGGAACACGCCCGTCTTTTCGCGAGTCGCATCCTGTCGTTCAATCTCGGTCTTCCTTTGGACCTCTTCGAGATACGCCACGAACGCCATCCGAACGGCGGGGTCCGCTTCAGCGACCAGTTCGCTCGCGAGATCGGAATCGGGTGCGACCACCATGAACGTCGCTCCGTACAACGTGTCGGGTCGGGTCGTGAAGACGGGCACGGTTCTATCGCTGCCGTCCACCGCAAACACCACCTCGGCACCGCGCGATCGTCCGATCCAGTTGCGCTGCATCGTGAGGACTTTCGCCGGCCACGCGCCTTCGAGTCGATCGAGGTCACCGAGGAGTCGGTCGGCATAATCCGTGATGCGGAAGTACCACTGCGTGAGCTTCTTCTTGATGACCGTCGCGCCACTGCGTTCGCTCGTGCCGTCGGGCAAGACCTGCTCATTAGCGAGGACCGTCTGGTCCACCGGATCCCAGTTGACCCACGAGTCCTTGCGATACGCCAGGCCCTTTTTAAACAGTTCGAGAAACAGCCACTGGTTCCACTTGTAATACTCGGGGTCCGAGGTGTGCAACACACGCGACCAGTCAAAGGACGCGGCGTACCGCTTCATCGAGGCGCGTTGCTGAGCGATGTTCTCGTAGGTCCAGTCGCGCGGGTTCACACCCCGCTTGATTGCCGCGTTTTCGGCCGGAAGACCAAAAGAGTCCCACCCGATGGGGTGTAGAACCTGATACCCGCGAAGTCGCCAATACCGAGCAAGGACGTCACCAAGCGCCTAGACCTCGGCGTGACCCATGTGAAGGTCACCCGAGGGGTACGGGAACATGTCCAAGATGTACTTGTGCGGGCGCGAATCATCCGTGTCGGGGACATCGAAGGGTCGCTCGGCTTCCCACACGGGCGCCCACTTCGCTTCTACCCGGCGGAAATCGTATTCGTTCTCGTCCACGGAACCCTTTCACAGCGCGCACACGCGCGTTCCCAATTCTATTCCGTGTAGAGGTAGGGGTTCGGCGAGGCCCCGAGCACCCCGAGCATCGCGGCGGCCTTCACGCCGACCTCGGCGATTTCCTGGTCCGAAACGGATCCCGACGTGATTCCGCCCCCAACTCCGATGTGAGCGCCGCTGTCGTCGATAACGATCGACCGAATGGTCATCGCGAGTGTCAGATTGCCCCCACCGGCATAACCGAATGCGCCGGCGTACATTCCACGTTCGGCGGATTCCAGTCGCTCCAGAATCTGCACCGCACTGCGCTTGGGCGCGCCTGTCATCGACCCGGCGGGGAACAGGGCCCGCGCGGCATCCGCCGCCGAGCATTCGGGTAACAACTCCCCGGTGACAGTACTGACCAATTGGTGAACAGTCGAATAGGTCTCAACGCGGTGCAGCGACGTCACCGTAACCGTCCCCGGCTCACACACTTGAGACAGGTCGTTACGGCACAGATCGACAATCATCAGGTTCTCGGCGCGCTCTTTGTCCGACGACTCCAACTCGCGCTTAAGCAGGTGATCCTCCGCCGGGTCCATGCTGCGCGGGCGGGTGCCCTTGATCGGGCTCGTCGTTGCGTGTCGACCGCGAACCGTGAAGTAGGTCTCGGGCGATGCGCTGAGCAGGCAGATTCCGTCGATTCGCAGGAACGCCGCGTTTCGGGTGGGGGCAACCGTACGAAGCGCACAGTAGGTCTCGACCACGTCCACCTCGCCGTACACGTCGATTCCGGTCGTGAGACACAGTTGATACGCATCGCCGTTTCGGATGTGCGTGAGGCACTCCTCGATGTACCCCGCATAGGTCGCCGGGTCATCGCGCCAGATCGCGGTGCGGACGGGCGCGCGATGTGGTTTCGCCGCGACCTGGTCGCCCAAGGCTTCGATGGCAGAAACCAATTCATCGAACTCGGTGTCGCGCTGAAGTCCGATTACCGTCACATCGTTGTCGCGGTGGTCGACTTCGATTGCGAGTCTGACGGACATCACGGTCGACCGGGGCTGTGGCTCGATTCCGACTTCGACCCCCAACGATTCGGCGCGGGCGCCATAACTAATCCAGCCGACGCGCGACACCGGAAACTCGCCCGTCGTCTCGAAAGCAGAGAAGGAGTCGGCGGTCTCGATGCGTGTCCCGACCCCGAGATACGACACGGTTTCTGAAAGCGAATCGTCGAGCCAGAAAGCGCCGTCGCGATCGGCGATCAGAGTTCGAAAGATGACAACCGGGTCAACGCGTGCGGCAATAACGTGCCGAACGTAGCCCTCTGTCATAGCCTTTACTCTATGGTCGAGTCGAGGGTTTTCCGATGGGCGAATGGTTCCGTCGTCGAAGAGGAATGGTGCGACCCTCATGCCGGATCGGTGCAGGTCGCCGATTCGTGGCTCGTGGTCGACGGTTGCGCCGTATCGCTTTCTCGGCATCTCGAACGATTCGCGACATCGCTTGCCGCACGTGACGCGAATCTGGACGCTCGCGCTTTCGCCGCCGATGCCATCGCAATGATTCCGAAGGAGGGACGCTGGTTTCCGCGACTCGAGGCAATCGATTACGGCGACGGCGCGATGTTGCGATTCCACCTGCGGGAGGCACCCGACGCGCTCACCGATGTCGCCCTCGCAACCGCACCTCGTGACCCTCGAACCCAAACGGATGTGAAGGGGCCCGACCTCGCCGCACTGGGCGCCCTCCGGCGGGAACTCGACGTCGGCGAGGCCGTCATTCTCGACGACGGATTCGTCGCCGAGGGAGCATGGTCGTCGATTGTGTGGTGGCAGAACGACACCCTCCACATCGTTGATTCCAGCATCCCTCGTCTGCCCAGCGTGACCGAACGCACAATTTGCGACCACGCAGAGTTCATCGGCGCACCCGTCGTCTCGGCTCGCGTCCGACCGGCCGATCTCGTCGGAGCCGAAGTGTGGGCGCTATCCGCCCTGCACGGAATCCGGGTCGTGACAGGGTGGCGCGATGGTCCCGCCGTGCACGTGGAACCGGGTCGAGTCGACTACTGGCGTCAGCAATACCTCAGTCAACGTCAGCGGTGGAGTTCGGAAGAGGTACGCTCACAGTCATGAACGCCTTCCTCGATTGGTTTCTTAGCGGAGTCGGATCCGTTGACCCCGTCCTCCGTGTTGGACTGGCTGGTCTCGCGATCATGCTCGAGACGAGCGTCCTTGTCGGACTCGTGATTCCGGGCGATACCGTTGTTCTCGTCGCAGCCACGGGCACCGCGTCGACCGAGGAATACATCGCACTGATCGTGGTCATCATCATCGGTGCACTAATCGGAGAGAGCATTGGATTCGCGCTCGGGCATGCGTTCGGCCCAGCCATTCAACACTCCAAGGTCGGTAAATGGGTTGGCCACAAAAACTGGAAGGCCGCCGAACGTTTTCTCGAGCACCGAGGCGGTTGGGCGATTTTCATCTCGAGATTCTTGCCCGTTCTGCACAGTATTGTCCCGTTGACTGCTGGAATCACGGGCATGGACTATCGCCGATTTATCGCGTGGACGGCTCCGGCCTGCACGATCTGGGCGATCGCCTACGTCACGGTCGGCCGAACCGCTGCTCTGACCTACGAACAACTGAGCCAGAGCCTGCACTTCGCGGGATTCATCTTTGCCGGGATAATCGTCCTCTTCATCGCCGTCATGGCGTTGGTGAAGAAGTCATTGGGTCGTTACACCCACCACGACGACGACGACGACGACTAATTCGCGAGGCGAGACAGAGACGCAACCGACGCCCGTGCGGCATCGACAAACACGCCGTCACCGCGGTCATCGTTGAAGAAGGCGCGCGCGAGGTACGCGTCGACCGCGACAAGCGATTTCTCAATTTCCAGGACAGTTGCGGCGTTGTTCGCAAAACCGAAGCGAACGCTGAGCTGTTCCGTCATCGCACGGGCGGCCGTGGTGAGACGAGATTCACGATTTCGAGGCCGAATGTCGAGCACGTCCCCGAGGCGAAGTGAACGGAAGCCGGGTTCCGTCCTGAACATGTCGAGATACATCTCGAACATGACGTCAATCGCGTCGGTGGGTGCCGAGCCGTTAATCTTTTCGAGCGCGTCACGGAACCGACGATCTGCACGTTCTAGGTTGCGGATCGCAAGAGCCTCAAGCAACTTGACGCGGTCTTCAAAGTAGCGGTAGACGGTTCCGATTGAAGCGCCGGCCGCTTCCGCAACGTTCGCCGTGGTCAGTTCTTCGTAGCCTTTGTCATGGACGACCTTTGCCGCCGCGTCCAAAAGGGCGGTTACACGCGCGTTGCTTCGCGCCTGAACGGGCGTGTTGATGAGCAGTCCGGATTTGAATAGTTCTTCGCTTGCCGGGATGTGTTGGATGGGCAATTTACTTTTCCTTGTTAGTGAGTGGCTAGTTAAATTTTCGAAGAATCAAACCTTTAGTGCCAAAGGTATCTGTGTAGTCTAAGAATGCGCCCTATGGTGGCGCAACTACATGAAAAACCGTCGAATTAGACCAAGACGATAGTCTTGACATCGATGCCATCAGAATCGTCCCCTTCAGCCAGAATGCACATCGCGGCACGAATCGAAGACGCGTACACTGCGTTTCGTGCGAGGTCCGCTCGTGCATCCGGCCAGCTACCCACGGTCGTGGCCTTTCGCGGCTACGGGACAGCCACCTCGGTTCGAATCCTCGCACGAGTTTTGTATGTCAATCCCGATCCGCGGACACACAAGGTTCGGAAATACGTCCGTGGTTGGCGAGCGTTCACCGGAGTACCCGTCGCCCACACCAAAGTCACTATCAAAATCGATGGGCACAAGTTCAAGGTGAAGAGCGACCGCGGCGGTGTCATCGATGCAAGTTTGCCGGTGGAACTGCCCGTCGGACTTCACACCGTGCTCATGCGCGTCACGAAGGGAACCGGGTGGGCATCGAGCGACGTCACGGTAGTCGACACCACAACGACTGTCGGGGTTGTCTGCGACATTGATGACACGGTCATGGTCACGGCACTCCCCCGCCTTTTGTTGGCGGCGTGGAACACGTTCGTCCTGGACGAGCACGCTCGTCGACCTGTGCCCGGAATGGCCGTTTTTCTGAACAAATTGGGCTCCTTCTATTCGCGTGCGCCGGTCATGTATCTGTCAACCGGTCCGTGGAACGTCGCACCAACCCTCGAACGTTTCCTGTCCCGACACATGTACCCCCGCGGGCCTCTCTTGTTGACCGACTGGGGCGCGACACCCGATCGAATCTTCCGAAGCGGCCGTGCCCACAAGGTCAACAGCCTTGATCGCCTCGTCGAAGAATTCCCCAACATCAAGTGGATTCTGATCGGGGATGACGGCCAGCACGATGAGACGACCTATGGTGATTTCGCCCGTCGCCATCCCGACAATGTGCTCGGTGTCTGTATTCGGCGACTCTCTCGTCCCGAGGCGGTACTCGCAGGTGCGCCAATCACCCACCCCGACCCTGTCCCAGGACTCCCCTGGGTTTATGGTCACGACGGCGCCGAACTCGCGGAAAAGTTTTTTGATGCCGGGCTACTCGGCGGAACGATGCGCCACCGCTAACGTGCGGGAACCGCCGCCAACATTTCGCGAACCAGCGGCGCCACTTTGTTGCCGTACAACTCGATTGACGACATGAGCTGCGAGTGCGGCATGGGTCCGTTGGAATACTTGAGGTCGAACTGCTGGGCGCCAACAGATGAGAGCGCGTGTGCGATTTTCCGCGCCACCGTCTCGGGTGACCCGGCGTAAACAGAACCGTGGGTGACCTCGCCCATGAAGTGTTCCTTCGTGATGGGACCCCAGCCTCGCTCTCGGCCAATACGACCGAACGACGCGGAGTAGTGAGGCCACAGTTCTTCGGCGGCCTGTTCGTCGGTCTCTGCGATGTGCCCGGGTGAGTGGATCGAGATGGGCAGGTCGTCCCGACCAAACGCCTGCAATTGGTCGCGGTACAACTGTGCAAAGGGCGCGAATCGCGCCGGGTCGCCTCCGATGATGGCCAGTGCCATCGGGATTCCCAATCGCGCAGCCCGCACAACGGACTCTGGGCTGCCGCCGACGCCGACGCGCAATCCGATTCGACCCTTTTCTGTCTTGGGATAAACCTCTTGGTTCGCCAGTGGTGCACGGGTCGTTCCCGACCAGGTCACGGGCTTTTCATCCAGAAGTTGAACGAGCAGTTCGAGCTTCTCCTCAAACAGCGCGTGGTAATCGTTGAGGTTGAAGCCGAACAGGGGGAACGATTCGGTAAACGAGCCGCGACCCGCGGTGATCTCGGCGCGACCGTTCGACAGCGCATCGATGATGGCGAAGCGCTGGTACACCCGAACCGGGTCTTCGCTCGACAGGACGGTGACACCTGTCCCGAGGATGATGGACGACGTGCGGGTTGCGATGCCCGCGAGCACCGTGTCCGGGGCACTCACGGCGAAATCGTCCCGGTGGTGTTCCCCGATGTGGATTGCGTGAATTCCCAAAGAATCAGCGAGGACGGCTTGTTCAACGAGATTCCGCAAGACCTGACCAGCGGTTTCGGGAGTCCCGTCGTCTTTGAACGTCATGTCGCCGAAGGTGTCGAGCCCGAATGTGATGTCGTCGATTTTTGTCGTCATACCTGTTCCCAGTTGTGTTGAGGTGAAGTTATTCCCTAGGGCTGCAATCGGGTGACGTTCCAGACGTCCCCATCGCGCTCGAACGCGATGCGGTCGTGCATGCGGTTCGAGCGACCCTTCCAAAATTCCATGCGAGTGGGGACGATTCGATAGCCACCCCAGTGTTCCGGTCGCGGCACGGCGTCGTCGTTCGCGAAGCGCTGGGTTGTGTCCTCGTACTGCTGGTCGAGCGCATCACGCGACTGGATCGGACGGGATTGTTCACTCGCCCACGCGGCGAGTTGTGACCCGCGCGGGCGCGAATCGAAGTAATCATCCGATTCCGTCACCGAAACGCGCTCAGCACGGCCTTCAATAATGACCTGCCGGTACATCGAATACCAACCGAAGACGGCGGTGACATCCGACCCGCCGCCGATTGCGTCTCCCTTGCGCGACAGGTAGTTGGTCGCAAACAACAGACCCGAATCGAGGCCCTTCAAGAGAACTGTTCGAGCGGTGGGTCGCCCCGCGGAATCGATTGTGCCAAGAACGAATGCGTTGGGTTCGTAGATCTCGGCTTGTTCGGCGTCCACCAACCACTCCGCGAGTTGTGCGAGTGGGTCGCTGACCATGTCTGTTTCACGCAATGACGCCTGACCGTAGTCTTCGTGACGCGAGAGGGAATCCATTCCTCTATCTTCGCATCAGCGCGACTAGACGCGAAGTCGGCGCGAAATCTCGATGGCGGTCGTCTGTGCCTCGCGGACGAGTTGTTCGACTCCGGCAGTTCCCTCGGGGAACGTCAGTGCGATCGATGCGAGCGGCCACCCGACCCGATCGAGAACCGGGACGGCCACCGATTCAAAGCCGGCGGTGATTTCGCCGTGCTCGGTTGCAAAACCGCGTTCGCGGGCCAAACGTAACACTTCGCGCAGTCCGCGCCTGGTCAGTGATGCTTCACCACGGCTGGTCAACGAGTCGTCGTTCGGATACAGCGCGAGAACCTGTTCACGGGACATCGCAGCTAGCATCGAGCGACCGCTCGCTGTCAGATGGGCGGGAAGCCTGACCCCGACGTCGGTGATGAGGGACGGTCGGTCGGGTGCCCGGCCTTCGACAACGTAGACAACATCCCGACCGTGCAGTACCGCCAGGTGGGCGTTCTCTCCAACCGAATCGGCCAAGCGGGTGATGAGGTTTCGGCCGACCAGTGCGAGTGGTTGTTGGCGCAAGTAGCCAGTCCCGAGGTCGTGCGTTGCAACCCCGAGCGCCCAACGACGGTCGCCGTTGACGACGTACCCGTGGTCGAGCAGCGTGGTGAGCAGGTGGTACGTCGTCGATCGCGGCAAATCGAGTGCCGTGGCGATGGTCGTGGCGGGAACACTTCCGCGCTGACGCGCGAGAAAACTGAGAATGCGGAGCGTGCCATCCGCCGCGGGCACTTGCACTTTGTCTGGCATACCAGACAGAATAGCGCGTCGAGCCGATGACAAGCGCGTGCGCGGGGTGTGTAATCGAGACATGGTCGTCATCATGGGAACCGGTCCGCTCACCGACAACGAGCTCATCCGCATTGCGCGCTACGGAGACACCGTCGAACTCGATGTCACCGCCGTCACGAACGTTGCCACGACGCGCACCGCAATCGAAGCGCTGGCGAACGATCCTGACCCGCACTACGGAATCTCGACCGGTTTCGGCGCGCTTGCGACCACGTTCATCCCGGAAGACCAACGGGCTCAGCTGCAGCGTTCGCTCATCCGTTCGCACGCCGCCGGTACCGGGCCCGAAATCGAGACCGAAGTGATCCGCGGATTGATGGCGCAACGTCTGTCGACGCTCATGACCGGTCGAACCGGAGTTCGCTCGGTCGTGGTCGAAACGTATGCCGCCGTTCTGAACGCGGGGCTGACCCCCATCGTCTACGAGTACGGATCGCTTGGTTGCTCTGGTGACCTCGCCCCGCTCGCCCACTGCGCTCTCGTGCTCATGGGCGAGGGACGCGTTCGCAACCGCGCCGGTGACGCCCTCGATTCCGCCGACGCACTCGCCGCCGCCGGAATCACGCCCGTTGAACTCCGCGAAAAAGAAGGACTCGCCCTCATCAACGGAACCGACGGCATGACCGCGATGCTTCTCTTGGCGATCGAGGACATGCGTCACTTGTTGCGCGTCGCCGACATCGCTCTGTCAATCTCGGTTGAGGGACTTCTCGCGACCGACAAGGTGTTCGCCGACGACCTGATGACATTGCGCCCCCACCCCGGCCAACGGGCGGCCGCCAGCAACGTCCGCGCGCTGCTTGACGGGAGCCCACTCGTCGCGAGCCACGCCGGCCCCGACGACCTGCGCGTTCAAGACGCGTATTCGATTCGATGTGCGCCACAGGTTCACGGCGCAGCCCGCGACACCGTCGATCACGCCGAGCGCGTCGCCCGCCTCGAATTGGCGTCCGCGATTGACAACCCCGTCGTCACGCTCGATTACCGCGTCGAATCGAACGGGAACTTCCACGGCGCGCCCGTCGGATATGTCCTCGACTTTCTCGCGATTGCCGTCGCCGACGTTGCCTCGATGAGCGAGCGTCGAACCGACCGTTTCCTCGACCACACGCGAAGCGTTGGCCTCCCCCCGTTCCTCGCGCACGAAGCCGGCGTTGACAGCGGATTGATGATCGCGCAGTACACCGCAGCTGGAATCGTCAGTGAACTGAAGCGCTTGGCGATGCCCGCCTCGGTCGATTCGATTCCGTCATCCGCGATGCAAGAAGATCACGTGTCGATGGGCTGGGCGGCGGGACGAAAACTGCGCCGGGCAATCGACGGGCTCTCACGAGTTCTCGCAATCGAAATCCTCACCGCGTCTCGAGGTGCGGCGTTGCGCGATGCGAAACCATCCGCAGCGACGGGACCCGTCGTTGACCTTGTCAACGCTGCATCCGGAGGCCCGGGTTCCGACCGATTCCTTTCCCCTGAAATTGATGCCGTCGTCGCATTGGTCCAATCGGGCCAGATCCTTGCGACAGCGGAAAAGACCACCGGCTCACTCGACTAAAGGACACACAGATGGCCATCATCCCCGTAGGCGGTTCGGTACCCGGACACGAACCTCGAACTGTTCGCGCAGCCCGCGGCAACACCATTTCGACAAAGCACTGGTCGACCGAGGCCGCCAAGCGAATGTTCATGAACAATCTTGACCCCGAGGTTGCCGAGCGCCCGGACGACCTCGTCGTTTACGGCGGGACGGGTCGCGCCGCCCGCAACTGGCTCGCGTTTGATGCGATTGTGCACGCCCTGGACGATCTGGAGCCCAACGAGACGCTCTTGGTGCAATCGGGCAAGCCGGTCGGAATCTTCACGACCCACGAATGGGCGCCCCGCGTCCTCATCGCGAACTCGAACCTCGTCGGAGATTGGGCGAACTGGCCCGAGTTCCGAAAGCTCGAGGCCGAGGGACTCACGATGTACGGCCAGATGACGGCTGGGTCGTGGATCTACATCGGCACCCAGGGAATCCTGCAAGGAACCTACGAGACGTTCGGAGCGGTCGCCCGCGAGAAGTTCAACGGGACCCTCGCTGGCACGCTGACTTTGACCGGTGGTTGCGGCGGAATGGGAGGCGCACAGCCTCTCGCCGTGACGATGAACGACGGCGTTGTTCTCATTGTGGATGTCGATGCCGAACGCCTGCAGCGCCGCGTCGACCACGGTTACCTCGATGAGATGACCGACGACATCGATGTCGCAATCGAACGGGCGTTGGATGCGAAAGAGAAGCGAATTCCGCGTTCGGTCGGCTTGGTCGGAAACGCCGCCACCCTCTTCCCCGAGTTTCTCGAACGGGGAGTCCCGATCGACATCGTGACCGACCAGACGAGCGCGCACGACCCGCTGTCGTACTTGCCCGAAGGCGAGTCCGTCGCGGACTGGCTCGGCGACGCCGCGAAGGACCCAGAGGGGTTCACGCTTCGATCGCGCGCAGCGATGGCCAAGCAGGTCAAGGCGATGGTCGAATTCCAGGACAAGGGTGCGGTCGTCTTCGATTACGGCAACTCGATTCGGCGCGAGGCGGAATTGGGTGGCTATGAGCGCGCATTCGACTTCCCCGGATTCGTTCCCGCCTACATCCGTCCGCTCTTCGCTGAAGGCAAGGGTCCGTTCCGATGGGTCGCGCTATCGGGTGATCCTGCCGACATCGCGGCGACCGACAAAGCAATTCTCGAGTTGTTCCCCGATGACGAGCACCTGAAGCGTTGGATCACCAAGGCCGGTGAGAAGGTCCACTTTGAGGGCCTCCCCGCACGTATCTGCTGGCTTGGGTACAAGGAACGCCACGTCGCCGGTCTTCGCTTCAACGAAATGGTCAAGAACGGTGAAGTTAGCGCGCCGATCGTCATCGGCCGCGACCACCTCGACTCAGGATCCGTTGCGTCTCCTTATCGCGAGACCGAAGCGATGCTCGATGGCAGTGACGCGATTGCCGATTGGCCGCTGTTGAACGCGCTGCTCAACACCGCGAGCGGCGCAACCTGGGTGTCGTTGCACCACGGCGGTGGCGTCGGCATCGGCCGCTCGATCCATAGTGGGCAGGTGCTCGTCGTCGACGGAACCGACCTCGCCGCCGAAAAGGTATCGCGCGTGTTGGTCAACGACCCCGGCTCGGGCGTCATGCGTCACGTCGACGCGGGGTACGAACGGGCCGAGGAAGTCGCACGCGAGCGCGGCCTTCGCGTTCCGATGTGGGAGATTTGAGTAGCCTGACGTCATGACCACTCTGCTTCGCAACATCGGCGAACTCGTCACGAACGACCCCACGCGAGGCGACCGTTACGGAATCCTCAACGATGCGGCAATCGAGTGGGACGGCGGAATTGTCACGTGGGTCGGGTCCGACTCCGACGCCCAGTCGCGCGTGAGCAACGCGATCGAAGTCCTCGATGCTGAAGGACGAGCAGTAATCCCGGGTTTCGTCGACTCCCATACTCACCTGGCATTCGCCGGCGAACGATCGCTCGAGTTCGCGGCCCGCATGGCAGGGACCGCCTACAGCGCGGGCGGCATTAAGACGACTGTTGCGGCAACTCGCGCGGCGACCGACGATGAATTGCGTGAACTCATTCGAGGGCGAATCAGCGAGATGCGAGCCCAAGGAACGACGACCGTCGAAATCAAGACGGGTTATGGATTGACGGTCGAGCACGAAGAGCGCCTGGCTCGAATCGCCCGCGAGTTCACCGACCACGTGACGTTCCTCGGAGCACATATCGTCCCGGAGGAATATCTCGGTCGAACCGACGACTATGTCGATCTCGTCTGCGGTGACATGCTCGATGCCGTCAATTCTTTTGTCACCGCAATCGATGTCTTTTGTGAGGACGGCGCCTTTTCCGTCGACCAGTCCCGGCGAATCCTCGAAGCGGGTGCCGAGCGCGGATTGCGAACACACATTCACGCGGCGCAACTCGGGTCGTCCACATCTGTCCAGATGGCGATTGAATCCGGGGTCGCGAGCGTCGACCACGGAACATTCGTGACTGATGTCGATGTGCACGCGTTGTGTAAGTCGGGGGCTGTGTTGACACTGTTGCCAGGATCCGATTTTTCGACGCGCCAGCCCTATCCCGACGCTCGCCGATTCATTGACGCGGGAGTCACTGTCGCGTTGGCCACGAACTGCAACCCCGGTTCGTCGTACACGACGTCGATGGCGTTCTGCATTGCGATCGCGGTCCGAGAGATGGGGATGACCCCCTCCGAGGCGCTGTGGTCCGCCACCGCGGGCGGAGCACAATCGCTGGGCCTCGCCACGTCAGGCAATTTAGCGGTGGGTTCGCGCGCCCACGTCGTCGAACTCGACGCCCCCAACCACATCCACCTGTCCTATCGACCCGGCGTCAACCTCATCCGACGCGTCTGGAGTTAGCGCTCAGCTAGTCCCGCAAGGGCCTCGAGAACACACAACGCGGTGAGTCGGATTGTGCGTCCGTCCTCGGTGTCGGCGCTGGCATCGACCTCGGCGAGATCGATTGTCGAGACGCGATCGTCGCGGGCGAACCCGCGAGCGAATTGCCGCATTTCATAAGCACTGAGTCCCCCTGGAATAGAGGCTGGGCAGGCCGGCGCCACCGAGCGGTCACACGCATCAATGTCGAGGTCGACGTGAATGGGTCCGCCATCGGCACCGGCAATCGCCAGGGCTTCGTGGACAATGGCGTCGACACCTCGGCGGGCGACGTCATCACGCGTGATTATCGTGACACCCCAATCGCGAACTCGATTGAGATACTCAACGGAATTGGCAAAGTCCGCAATGGCAATCTGGACAACCCGAGCGGGATCGACCCCGAAATCTTCGATCAGGCGTCGGACGGGCGAACCGTTGCTCACGCCGTCGCGAACATCAAGATGAGCATCGACCGTGATGAGCCCGACCGTCGCCACCTGGTTTCCCCAACCAGCAACAGCGACGGGGACCGTGAGCGCGTTGTCGCCGCCAATCGCAACGAGCAGTCGTGTGCGGGAAACGGCCTCGGCAATGACGCGAATCGCACCGGCTTCGTCACCGTCCGGGTCAACGACGTCACCGAAGTCGTGTCGCGCAAGCTTCGTTGCCGACTCGACGGAGTCGCCCGATTGAAACGCTTCGGAATAGCGCGGAAGAACCTCACGAACCGCTGCGGGCGTGAGATTTGTCGAACCGGGCGTAATCGACGTCGAAAACGTCGGTACACCGACTATTCCGAAATCTACGTCACCGTTAGGCGTGCTCCATCCACCGGCCCGAGGCCAAAGAGGATCGTGTGAGAGCGCCATAAACCCCAGAGTATCGCGCGAGCGACTTAGCGGAAGGCGTCTTCGCCGGTCAACGCGCGACCGACCACAAGAGCGTGAACCTCGTCGGTGCCCTCGTAGGTGCGAACGGACTCGAGGTTCATCATGTGGCGCATGATCGGGTAGTCGGCCGTGACACCGTTTCCACCGAGAATCGATCGAACCGTCGAGACGATCCCAACGGCCTCGCGCACGTTGTTGAGTTTGCCGACCGAAACCTGGTCGTGAGTGAGTGTGCCCGCGTCCTTGAGTTTGCCGATGTGATGCGAGAGCAGGACTCCCTTTTCGAACTCGAGGAAGCAATCAGCGAGCTTCGTCTGCGTGATTTGCGTCGCCGCGAGAGGCTTGCCGAAAAGGATGCGCTCTTTCGAGAACTTCACGGCGATGTCAATGGACGCGCGAGCGGCACCCATGACTCCCCAGATGATTCCGTATCGCGCTTCGTTCAGACACGAGAACGGTGCGCCGAGTCCCTTGGCATTCGGAAGGCGCAATGCCTCGGGGATGCGTACGTCCTTGAGGTCGATATCGCACTGAATTGACGCGCGCATCGACAACTTGTTGGAAATCGGCGTGGCCGTGTAGCCGGGTGTGTTGGTCGGAACAATGAATCCGCGAACACCGTCTTCAGTGTCGGCCCAGATGATGGCGTAGTCCGCGATGCTCGCAATGCCGATCCAGCGCTTCGCGCCGTTGATGACCCAGTGATCGCCGTCCTTGACGGCCTTCGTCAACATGTTCGACGGGTCGGAACCGCCGTGGGGTTCTGAGAGTCCGAAGCACCCGGCCAGTTCTCCGCGGGCCGACGCCGGGAGGTATTCCTGCTTTTGCTCCTCGGATCCAAACTTAGAGATGGCCGCCATCGCAAGCGAGCTGAGGACCGAAATGTGCGTGCGCCACGAGGTGTCGACCGCTTCAAGTTCATAGCAAACGAGACCGTAGGAAACCGAGCTCGCACCCGCACAGCCGTAGCCCTCGATGTGCATTCCCAGCATTCCGAGTTGGCCCATTTCGCCGATGAGTTCGGTTCGAAGTCGCTGAATCTCGAAGTCTTCGTCAATCTGCGGCTGAATGCGCTCGAGAGAGAACTTTCGCGCCTTGTCACGCCAGGAGAGTTCCTCGGCAGTGAAGAGTGCGTCGAATCCCATCACGGATTCTGTGGTGGAGAAAATCGACATCCTGGCTCCTTCGCGGCGGTCTAATACATTCAATACTAATGTTTTTTGCGAAGCGGTGAGAGTGGACCTGAGGGGATTCGAACCCCTGACCCCCTGCATGCCATGCAGGTGCGCTACCAACTGCGCCACAGGCCCTTTCGGGCAACCTGTTCAGATTAGCCTACGGGCGAGTTTTCTCACAAATCGCCCGCCAGCGTCTCGCGTTCCGGCAGAACAACGGGAATCACCGGGCAGTCGTGCCAGAGTCGCTCGAGGCCATAAAACATGCGTTCCTCTTCGTGGAAGATGTGCGCGACGACGTCACCGAAGTCGAGCAGAATCCATCGGCCGAGGTCTCGACCCTCGCGTCGAAGCGTCTTGTTACCGCTCGCCAACATCTGATCCTCGATTTCGTCGGCGATTGCCTGGACGTTTCGTTCATTCCGCCCCGTGATCATGACAAACGCATCGACGATTCCGATTGGCCCGCTCACATCGAGAGCGACAATGTCCTCTCCTTGTTTGGCGTCTGCCGCGTGAGCGACGATGGCGACGTGGTCGATGGCATTTAGGGTTGCTGGCACTGGGTTCCTTTAGATGACGTTCGTGAAAAAAGCGAGCCACACGAGTACCGCGACGGCAAGTCCCAGGAACGTGGCGACACCCGCCGTGATCCCCTGGCTTGTCGAGGAAATCTTGCGACTCTCGGTGATGGGGGCGGCCCGCCCGATGATGGAAAGAGCTTCGGTCGCCCGGCGCGGAATCCCGAGTGATTCGAGCTGCGGACTGGCATCGATGGCAACAGGAGAAGACTGCTTGCTCGGAACACCGGCAACGACAATCGGGCCGGTGAGAATGATTTCACCAGTATTGTCAATCGGCCCCGAGATCTCGCCGGTCGGAAACTGTTCAACGTGAAGTGTCGACACCGCGGCGTTGGGTTGCCCTACTGGTGACGACGCGGTAATCCACTCGCTCCCGAAATCGTCATAGCCGTAGTCGTGCGGGAGCCCACTGGATGGTTGCCGCCGAGACCGTCTCGACGGCAGTTCGTCTGCGGGGCGGGCTAAAACGTCCGTCTGCGGAACGACGAATGACTCTTCCCTGGGACGCACCGCCGCTTCTCGAGCCTCGCGCTGTGCGCGTCGGCTAGGCAGTGCGGTGAAGTTGTCCGTCATGTCTGACCACGATACAACGCATGCTTTGCAATGTACTGAACGACGCCATCGGGAACGAGGTACCAGACAGGCGACCCTGCGCGGACTCTCGAGCGACAATCGGTCGACGAGATTGCCAGCGCGGGGATCTCGAGTTGGCTCACCTTGTCGGCGGGAAGAGCCGAAACCGACAGCGTGTGCCCGGGTCGCGTGACCGCGACGAAGTGCGCGATCTCCCACGCGTCGTCGATGTCTTTCCATTCGTGGATTTGTTCGATGGCGTCAGCCCCCGAGATGAAGTACAGATCGGAGTCGGGATAACCGCGTCGTAGATCTCGCAACGTGTCGATCGTGTACGTCGGACCATCGCGGTCGATATCGACTCGGGAAACCGTGAATCGGGGATTCGCTGCCGTCGCGATCACGGCCATGAGGTAGCGATGCTCCCCCACCGTCACGTCCTGCTTGTGCGACTGGTGTCCGGTCGGAACAAAAACGACCTCGTCCAGATTGAAGTGAGTTGCGACCTCACTCGCTGCGACGAGGTGCCCGTTGTGAATTGGGTCGAACGTCCCACCCATGACGCCGATTCGTCGGCGGGTGCGTTCGGCGGTCACGTGAGACCTAGTGGTGTGAGGATTCGCTCGAGCCGCGACGGCGGTTGCGCTCTGCGACGTCGCGATTAGCCAGGACAACGACAGCGAGCGCAATGAACCCGAGTGCGAAGATGCCGGCCCAGACGATCGCCGGGAAGGTAAGTGGCGCTAGTTCTTCTGAAGCGCGGATGACAATATTCACAAAGTTCTCCCTCAAAAAGCTGTTGCTACAAGATTACTCGCGCCACTGCCCGTTTCCGCGCACAATCCACTTCGTGCTCGTCAATTCGCTGAGCCCCATCGGTCCGCGCGCGTGAAGCTTCTGGGTCGAGATTCCTACTTCGGCGCCGAAGCCGAACTCGCCACCGTCCGTGAAACGCGTCGAGGCGTTGACCATGACAACCGCAGAGTCGACTTCGGCCAAGAACTTTTCCGCGTTCGCCATGTCATTCGTGATGATGGCATCGGTGTGGTGAGTCGAGTGCAGTCCGATGTGGGTGATGGCGTCATCGAGAGAATCGACGATCTTTACCGCGAGGTCGAGCGAAAGATACTCGTGTCCCCAATCGTCGGCTGTCGCCGCTTCGGCGCGGGGGAACAACTCACGCGTCGGCGAATCGGCATGGATTGTGACATCCGACTCGACGAGCCGCTCGAGGATCGAGGGAATGAGCCGAGACGCCGCGTCGCGGTGAACGAGCAACGTTTCGAGGGCGTTGCACACGCCGACACGTTGCGTTTTGGCGTTGTGAACGATGTCGCTCGCCATGTCGAGTTCTGCACTCGCATCAAGGAAGATGTGGACGACACCGGAGCCGGTTTCGATCACGGGAACACTCGAATCGTTGACGACGGCGCTGATGAGCGAGGCGCTGCCTCGTGGAACGAGAACGTCCACGAAACCTCGAGCGTTCATGAGTCGCGTGGCTCCCTCGCGACCATACGGGTCGATTGTCTGAACCGCGGTTCGAGGCAATCCGCAGCTCTCGAGAGCAGCCCCAATCACCTCGACCAGGACCGTGTTCGTGTTTTCGGCGGCGCTTCCGCCGCGCAGGATTGCGACATTCCCACTCTTGAGCAGAATGGCTGCGAGGTCGACTGTCACATTGGGTCGCGCCTCATAAATAGCGCCGACGACGCCGAACGGTACGCGAACCTGAGTGAGCTGCAAGCCGTTCGGAAGGGTACTGCCGCGCAGCACGTCACCGATGGGGTCGGGCAAAGCCACGATGTCGCGCACGGCGAGGGCGAGGCCCGTGACGCGCGCGGGCGAAAGGGCCAGTCGGTCGAGCAGCCCCTCGGCCATTCCGTCGCTTCGTGAAAGATTGAGGTCGTGGGCGTTCGCGGTGACGATGCGATCAGAGTTCTCTTCGAGCGCGTTCGCGATGGCCAACAGCGCCTGATTCTTGACCGTCGTCGGGGTTTGCGCAAGAACGACAGATGCTTTACGAGCATCCTCGAGGATTTGCTGGAACGCGTCGGTCATGATTGACAGTTTAGGTTCCCGACACTATCGAGACGAAGCCTCAAACCAAGTACCGACCGAATCCCCCGACAGGGCCGACCCGATGTTGGCCGCAGAGGTAAGTATCACCGGGATACCCGCGTTGGTTGCGTGCATGGCTGCTGCGATTTTGGTTTCCGCACCACCCGTGCCGACGCCCGCGGAACCGATTGACCCGATTTCGATTCCGGACAAGTCGTCGCCGTGGGTGACGAACTCGATCTTTTCCGCACCGGGCTCCCCTGGCGGGCGCGAATACAGCGCGTCGACGTCACTGAGCAACACCAGAAGGTCGGCGCTGACGAGTTCGGCGACGAGCGCCGCGAGTCGGTCGTTATCGCCGAAGCGGATTTCGTGGGTCGCGACGGTGTCGTTCTCGTTGACGATCGGAAGGAACGTGAGTTCCAAAAGTTTGTCGATTGCGGCCTTCGCGTTCTCGCGCGTGGCATCGGATTCGAGGTCGCCGGAAGTCAGCAACACTTGTGCCGCAACGATTCCGAAACGATTGAGGCTGTCCTGGTAACGGACCATGAGCATTGTCTGACCGACCGCCGCGGCGGCCTGTTCCGTGACGAGGTCGTTCGCAGGACGAGCGGTGAGCCCGAAGTGAGGAAGCGCCGTCGCAATCGCACCACTCGACACGAGCACCACGTCGACGTTTCGCGCGTGGGCGTCGGCCAGCGCATCGACGATTGTCGCCAGTTGGTGGACGTTGTCGCCGCTAATCGATGACGATCCGACCTTCACGACGATTCGCGTCGCCGCGGTCACCTCACTCCGCTTTTCCAACATCGCCCTCTTCCGGCCAAATTCCTGCTTCGCGTTCTCGTTCCAACTCGGCCCGGGCGGCCGCTTTCGCGTCCATCCGTTCCTTGTATGACTTTCGACGTTCGGTCGTTGTGGCCCGATCACTCTCGTGCAGTCGAGCGTCAGTTCCTCGCGGGCTGACCATCATCTCGGCGGCACTCGTCATTGTCGGTTCCCAATCAAACACAAAACGGTCACCGTCGCCAATGTAGACGGTAGCCCCCGGAATCGCACCCGCCTTGTAGAGGTGGTCGTCGAGGTCGATCTTAGCGAGACGGTCGCTGAGGTACCCAACGGCTTCCTCGTTGTTGAAATCAGTCTGTTGGACCCAGCGCTCAGGCTTCGGTCCGCGAACCCGATAGGTCACATCGTCGCCTCGGTGCTCGACGAGGATGGTGAGTTGTTTCTCGTCAACCGCGCGTGGCCGGATGATGATCCGTTGGCGCGATTCCTCGGCTGCAA
>JBILBA010000014.1:0-29104 GCA_044353905.1 Microbacteriaceae bacterium
AGAATATCGGAATCACCGAAGCCAACTGCCTTCTCGAAGAAAACATGCTGAAATCCCATCCGGACGCAACCTGGCTCGGATTTTTCGAAGAGGATTACGTCCTTAGTCCCGAATATTTGTCCATTTCCACACAATTGATCGCGGCTGCGGAACCCCTCGACGACGTCGTGTTGGTGGCGGCTACGGGGGAAACGCTCGATCCCGATAATCGAGACATTCCGGGAGTTTTCCCGATTGGTCACTTGTGGGCTTACTTTGCCCGTGTTGCGCACGTTCACGAACGCCACGACGATATTCAGGTATACCGCCAGCAATTGAGCGGAAAGTCGTACTGGGAGCGAGACAAGATTGAGCTTGCACGAATGATGGCATCGCGCGGCGTGTTTCCCGTCGGAATCGGCGACGACCACCTGCGCCTCGGTCTCGTGTTCCGGTTCAACCGGATTGGTATCACGACGGGACTTTCCTACGGCGAATACATCGGCATCGAAGGCGAGCACATGACGGACGGATCATTCGCGCGGTTCGACTTCACAGGGCCCACAACAATCCCGTTTGACAACAGCAGCGTCAATTTACCCGCGCTCGTCCCCACGCTTCGGGCACAGTTTCACGCGGGATTCGCCAAGCGCCTTGCGGAACGATTTGTCATCCCGAAGTTCAGGGCAGTTTCCGCGCAGAAAAGGCTCCAGAATCTGTCTCGCGGGCGCAAAGCCATTGTCCTTCTGGGACAGGCATTTCGCGCACTGTTCTAGCTGACCGCTTAGAGCGGTGGGGTCTTGCTACTTGGTGACTCCGTTGAGGGCGTCGCGCAACGCAACGGCTTCCTCGTCCTTGAGGGAGAAGACAAGACGACCGCCGCCTTCAGCAGGGACCTTGACGATGATGAGGTCGCGCTTCTCTCGAATCGCTTC
This sequence comes from Microbacteriaceae bacterium, assembly GCA_044353905.1. Classification (GTDB taxonomy): domain Bacteria; phylum Actinomycetota; class Actinomycetes; order Actinomycetales; family Microbacteriaceae; genus MWH-TA3. Next base: position 915 of record JBILBA010000014.1, read on the forward strand.
CATGGGGCCATCCCCCGTGCGTGGCTTCATGGCGGCCATGGCGGTACTCCTTCAGATAAGACGTTTCCTCCATTTTAGCGCGCATTTCGGCGACGAAAATCACGGGGGTGTCCAATCGGAGCCTTCGACGGACCAGAACCATTTCACCCAGAAAAACTGACCGACAATTCCGAGGAATACCGTGACCAGCGAGAGGGTGCGATTTCGCGCAATCACTCCGGCAAGCGGAAAGATCGGGATGAACAAACGGAAAATGCTGGATTGGGGGAACAAGACCATGACGAGGTAAAACACGTACGACGCAGACCAGGCGAGAGCGACGGTGCCGAGTCGTCGCGTGGCGGGAAGGAAGGCAACGATGACGGCGAGGAGCCCCAATACGCCAATCACCCACGGAGCGGAATCCTGGAACCACCAGACGGCGGAATCCCACCAACCCGTTCCCCACGCGTGTTCGTCGTCGCCGGTGTAAGGCCTCCGCCACGCCAATTCGGTGTCGAGGTACGCGGTCTGTCGTCCCGTCGCCCACCACGCGATAGCGGGCCAGGCTAGCCCCGACAAACCGGTCAACGCGACGAGTCCGAGCAGCGGACCCCTGTCTCGTCGCCCGCGCCAGGAGACCACCGCGATAATCAGCACCGCAAGGGCGAGGGGGACACCAACAGGTCTCGTCAGCGCAGCGAGTGGGATGAACAGGGCGGCCAGTAACCAGCGCCGCTCGGCCAGCCCCACCAAGACGACAGCAAGAAACAACATTCCCAACGATTCCGCGTAACCAACCTGAAAAACCGGTGCGACGGGTGCAAAGGCAATGATGGCGAGTGCGGCCAGCGAGGCCGAATCACCGATGATGCGTCGGAAGAAACGATCCGCGACACATACGAACGCCGCAAACGCAATCGTCGAAACGACGACGGACACGAGCGCGAAAGGCGCACCCGTCAGGGCCATTATCCCGCGAACGAGGAACGGATAAATGGGCATGAAGGCCCACGCATTTTCGCCGACACGGCCGTCGCCGTCGATTGGCAATTCTGTGGGGTATCCCGTTTCGGCGATGATTCGGTACCAGTGAGAATCCCAGATTCTCGAGAACTCGAGCAGGTCCGGCTTCTCGGCAGTCCACGGATTTTCCGCCTGGCCATTCGCGAACCACAGCAACATTCCCGTCGACACGAGCCGTGAGGCAACGATGATTCCCGCGAGAGCGAGCCATCGCGGCACACTCCCGAGCGAGACGGCTCTGTTCACCGCTAGCGCGTGGGGAACGGGCGTGCCGACGGACCGGTGTAGACCTGCTGCGGACGACCGATTTTGGTTGCGGGATCCTGACGGGCCTCGCGCCAGTGCGCGATCCAACCAGGAAGGCGACCGATGGCGAACAGCACGGTGAACATGCGCGTCGGGAAACCCATCGCCTTGTAAATGACTCCGGTGTAGAAGTCGACGTTGGGGTACAACTGTCGTTCTTGGAAGTACGGGTCGGCCAGCGCGATTTGCTCGAGTTCCTTGGCGATGTCGAGAAGAGGGTCGGTCACACCGAGCTGGTCAAGAATCGCGTCGGCGCTCTCTTTGACGAGACGCGCACGCGGGTCGTAGTTCTTGTACACGCGGTGTCCAAATCCCATGAGCTTGATTTGCTCATCGCGGTTTTTGACTCGCTCCACAAACTTGGCAACGCCGTCGCCTGAATCTCGAATCTTTCCGAGCATCGACAGGACGGCTTCGTTCGCACCTCCGTGCAGCGGACCACTGAGGGCGCTGATTCCGGCCGAGATAGACGAGAAGATTGTGGCATCGGTCGACCCGACCAACCGAACCGTCGATGTCGATGCGTTCTGTTCGTGGTCTGCGTGCAAGATGAGCAAACGATCGAGTGCCTTCGCGAGTAGCGGATTCACCTCGTAGGGCTCGGCCATGAGACCAAAGTTCAGTCGCAAGAAATTGTCCACGAACGACAGCGAGTTGTCGGGGTACAAGAACGCTTGACCGATCGACTTCTTGTGGGCGTAGGCCGCAATCACGGGAAGCTTGGCGAGAAGACGCTTGGTGGACAAATCGATTTGTTCTTCGTCGTGAACGTTGAGCGAGTCGCCGTAATAGGTTCCGAGAGCACCGACGGCACTCGACAAAACACTCATCGGGTGGGCGTTGTGGGGAAGTGCGTCGAAGAATCGCTTGAGGTCTTCGTGCAACAGCGTGTGGTGACGAATCTCGTCGTCGAACGCCGACAGTTCCGCGGGGGTTGGCAGTTCACCGTAAATGAGCAGATAGGCGACCTCAATGAACGTCGAATTCTTGGCGACATCTTCGATGTCATACCCGCGATACCGAAGGATTCCCTTATCGCCATCGATAAACGTAATCGCGCTTTCGGTGGGTGCCGTGTTGACGAAACCGCGGTCAAACGTGTTCAATCCCGTCTTCTTCTGCAGCGATGCGATGTCGATCGCGTCCGGGCCGTCGACGGTTGTGACAATCGGGAATTCCGCCGAACCGCCGGGGTATTCCAGGCGTGCGGTGGGTTTGTTCTCGTCGGTCACGGGCTCTCCTCGCAGATGTTCACGCTGGTGTCCAGCCTAGAACACGCCAGAGAACGCGATGACCCGTGTCGCGAGGTCACCGCATTAACCCTGAGGGGGTAACGCGACGATGATCTCGTGGTCACCCGGAATCGGGCCACTCTTGGACGCTCCGCCCGGACTTCCGATTTCCTTAAAGAAATCGACATTCGCACGGTAGTAATCGCTCCACTTTTCAGGGAGGTCGTCCTCGTAATAAATCGCTTCGACGGGGCACACGGGTTCACACGCACCACAGTCAACACACTCGTCGGGGTGGATGTACAGCATGCGATCGCCCTCATAAATGCAGTCGACGGGACATTCGTCGATGCATGCGCGATCCTTCAGATCAACACACGGAAGTGCGATTACATATGTCATGCGGTGCCTCCCCCAATCCCTTCAATTCTACCGAGCGCTGTTGCTCGGAATGTGCGGCCAGGCGCTGGCGAGTCCACACAATAGCGATGCGCCAATCACCCATGCATTGCCCGCATCGTTTGCGGCGATGAGAACGCTTCCGCCGATCGAGCGCTGCGCCAAAATCAGGACCGTCACGAGCAATCCGAGGGACCCAGCGACCGCGACAAGGCGGTCGTCCGTCAGTAATCGCAGCGAAACCAGGAACGCGGCAACGACACACAGCCCGGCGGCCAAGACCCACGGGAACGATTCGCCGTGAACAACGGTCACGACGACCGCGATTATTGCACCGCCCAGAAACGTCTGAATTACTCGGAGGATGCGATTAGCCATCGAGGCGATACATCCAGCCGTGGGTGTCCTCGCTGCGCCCGTACTGAATGTCGGCGAGTGCCGCGCGAAGCGACAGCGTCAATTCGCCCGGGACGGCGTCGGCCGATCCAATCGTGAAGTCCTTTGCCTTGATCTGGCCAATCGGTGTCACCATCGCGGCCGTCCCACACGCGAATGCTTCGACAATCTCGCCGCTCTCGGCCCCGTCACGCCATTCCTGAATTGTGACCGGGCGACGGGTGACCTTGTGCCCGAGTTCCTCCGCCAAAACCAATACCGAATCCCGCGTGATGCCGGGAAGAATCGAATCGGACAACGGCGTGACGAGTGAGCCGTCTTTGTAGACAAGCACGATGTTCATGCCACCGAGCTCTTCGATGAACGTGTTCGTTGTCGAATCGAGGAAGAGCACCTGCTGACATCCGTTGGCGTAAGCCTCGTTCTGCGCGATGAGCGAGGCAGCGTAATTTCCACCCGTTTTTGCGGCACCCGTTCCCCCCTTGCCTGCGCGGGAGTAGTTCTCGGAAAGCCAAATGTCGACGGGGGCGACACCGCCCTTGAAGTACGGTCCAGCAGGACCCGCAATGACATAGAACGCGATTTTCTTCGCGGGCCGAACGCCGAGGAACGCTTCCTTGCCGAACATGAAAGGGCGAAGGTAGAGGCTCGTGTCGGGCTCCGACGGAACCCAATCGCCGTCAACCGAAATGAGTGCTTTGAGGCTCTCGAGGAAGTATTCGACGGGAAGTTCCGGCAACGACATTCGAACGGCACTCGCCTGGAAACGACGTGCGTTGGCATCGGGCCGGAACGTCCAAATGCTGCCGTCCGCGTGACGGTAGGCCTTGAGTCCTTCAAATATCTCTTGGCCATAGTGCAACACTGCGGCGGCGGGATCGAGTTCAATCGGACCATACGGTTGAATGCGCGGACGGTGCCACCCGCCATTTTCGCTCCAACAAATATCGACCATGTGGTCGGTCATAAAGTCACAGAAACCGGGGTTCGCGAGAATCGCATCGCGTTCGGCTACACCCTTGGCCTGAAGGTTGAGATGGCGGTGGAATTCGAGCGACGTCATGGAAACTAGCCTATCAACGGACGAATGACGGCTCTACGCCGAAAGAAGCCCGACGATGGCGTCGCCAACCTCGGTCGTGCTGCGCTGAACATTTCCTCTGGACGCGAGGTCCGCGAGAGCTGCGGCGTGAATGGCAGCGGCCTTGGCGGGGAATCCATTGTGTTCGAGCAACAGCGCGGCAGACATGATTGCCGCGGTCGGATCGGCTTTCTGTTGGCCCGCGATATCCGGTGCAGAGCCGTGGACCGGCTCAAACATGCTGGGGAACGTTTTATCGGGGTTGAGGTTCCCGCTCGCAGCAAGACCGATTCCGCCGCCGATTGCTCCGGCGAGGTCGGTGAGGATATCCCCAAACAGATTGTCCGTCACGATGACGTCAAACCGCGACGGATTGGTAACGAGGAAAATCGTCGCAGCATCGACGTGAAGATAGTCGACCGAAACAGCGGGGAATTCCGCGGCAACGGCATTGACCGTGCGTTGCCAGAGCGAACCGGCGAACATCAACACGTTGGTCTTGTGGACGAGAGTGAGGCGCTTGTCACGCTGCAGCGCGGTCGCGAAGGCAAAGCGAACCACTCGCTCGACTCCGTGAGCAGTGTTGACCGAGGACTCGGTTGCGATTTCGAATGGAGTTCCCTGGCGGATTACGCCGCCGTTGCCGACGTAGGGGCCCTCGGTTCCTTCGCGGACGATCACAAAATCCACGTCACCGGGATTGCTCAGCGGGCTCACGACCCCGGGGAAAAGGGTTGTCGGCCGATAGTTCACGTACTGATCGAAGGCAAATCGCATCTTCAACAACAAGCCGCGCTCGATGATTCCGCCCGCTAATCGAGCATCGCTGGGGTCACCGCCGATGGCACCAAACAAAATCGCCTCGTGCTTCGCCAATGATGCGAGGGTTTCGTCCGACAAGATCTCGCCCGTCGACAGGAAGTGAGTTGCTCCCATGATGTATTCGGTCGCACGGACTTCAGCATCCGCTCCGACCGCCGCACGCAGCACCTTGAGTGCTTCGGCGGTGACCTCTGGGCCAATACCGTCACCGGGGATAACGGCAATATCGAGTACGCGTGACATCGTGTTTCCTTAGAGTTCCAAAACTTCAATGGCTTTCATGACCGAGGCGTCGATCTCTGTGGCAACTTTAGCGAGTACCGCGTCGTCGACACGGGAATCGACCGTGAGGATGCTCAGTGCACTTCCACCGCGTTGCTGACGGGCGATTTGCATTCCGGCGATGTTCACGTTCGCCTCACCGAACTCGCGACCGTAGACCGCGACGATTCCGGGACGGTCTGTGTAGAGCATCACGATGAAGTGCTGGGCCATGGGGACCTCGACCTCGAAATCGTTGATGCTCACGATTTTTTGGGCTTGGCGCTGTCCGGTCAAGGTTCCAGCGACCGAAATCTGAGAGCCATCAACGAGTGTTCCGCGGATCGTGAGCACGTTCCGATATTCGTCGCTCACGGTTTCCGTCACGAGCCGAACGGATACGCCGCGCTGCTCGGCGAGAAGTGGCGCATTGACGTAACTGACGTGCTCGGACGAAATCGCGCTGAAGATTCCCTTGAGTGCCGCAAGTTTGAGAACCGACACATCAAATTGTGCGATCTCTCCGCGCACCTCGACATCAATCGCGACAATCGCGTGGCTCGCGAGCCCGGCAAAGACCTGGCCCAACTTTTCCATCAGGGAAAGTCCCGGTCGCACACTTTCGTCAATCGCTCCGCCCGCAACGTTGACCGCGTCGGGGACCAGTTCGCCGTCCAGGGCCAGACGCACAGATTTTGCGACGGACACCCCAGCTTTTTCTTGGGCCTCGTCGGTCGACGCGCCAAGGTGCGGGGTCAACTGGATGTTTGCGAGTCCGAGCAGTGGTGAATCTGTCGGAGGCTCGTTGACAAAGACGTCAAGGCCGGCCGCCGCGATTTGCTTGGTCGACAGTGCATCGAACAGAGCCGATTCGTCAATGATTCCGCCGCGACTCGCGTTCACGATTCGCAGTGTTGATTTGGCCTTCGCAAACTGTGCTGCACCAATCAGTCCCGTCGTCTCGGCGGTCTTGGGGATGTGAATGGTGATGAAGTCCGCGCGTTCCATCAACGCATCGAGTTCCACCATCTGGACACCGAGTTGCTGTGCGCGTGCCGGAGGCACGAACGGGTCGTAGGCGATGAGAGTCACCCCGAAACCCGACAGGCGTTCGGCGACGAGGGCACCGATGCGCCCGAGCCCGACGATTCCTACTGTCTTGTCGAAGAACTCGACTCCCGTGAACTGTGAACGCTTCCACTGACCGGCTTTCGTCGACGCGTTGGCGTCCGGAATGAACCGAGCGAGCGAGAGCAAATGGCCGATCGCGAGTTCCGCCGCCGAGATAACGTTCGAGGTCGGGGCGTTGACCACCATGATTCCTGCGGCGGTCGCCGCTTTGATGTCGACATTGTCGAGCCCGACACCCGCACGGGCGATGACGACAAGTTCGCTACCCGCGGCGATGACTTCCGCATCAACCGATGTCGCGCTGCGCACAAGAAGCGCTTTCGCGCCGGGCAGGGCCGCGAGAAGTTCCGCGCGATTCGTTCCGTCGATGTTCCGAACGTCAAAGTCGGATCCCAGCGCATTGACAGTCACTGGCGAGAGCTCTTCGGCAATCAACACGATCGGCTTGGCCACGGTGGTCCTTTTCGGTGCCGGGCGGCGCGTGAGGGCGACCGCGATTGAACAAGGTCTACCACGCACGCGGGGGCAGCGATTTCAGTCTAGTGCGAGGCGCGTTTCAGCCGTTGACGAGGAAGTCGATCACGAGCCGCAATTCGATGTCTTTCTCGAACGCAAGAATCGACAGCGCGGTTGCGTTGACCGCCGCGAAACCAACCGTGAACAACAGCGCCATGGAACCCGCGCCGCGCTTCCAGCCGACGATGCCCGCCCCCAGAAAAGTGAGTGCGGGAAGTGAAACTCCCGCAATCAACAACACCCACAGCACCGCGTCTACCGAAGCACCGAATTGGGTTTCGAAATAGGAAGGAAGGTTGAGCAGATTCCCGAGGGCCGTCCAGAACGGGTAGGCGAAGAGGAACCCCGCGACGACGAGCACCGCAAGGCGCCCGACCACGCTCGGCCGGTTGTCCTCGTCGATTTCGTTCACTGGACCGACACCCCGAAAAACAGCGGGAACGGAAAAAGAACTGCGAGTCCGAGTGTCAGGACGAGGACGCGAGCCATCGACGTTTGAACGAGTGACACCGTCGCAAAGAACCACAGTGCGGGCGAAACGATGGCAAAGAATTCCCCGAACTGTGCCATCGCTTGCGCGAAACGGTCGTCAATTCCAACGAGTTGGTTGGACTGGACGGCGAAAAGCCACGCGACCACGTATCCGAGATACAGCGCGCCATAGGCGACGAGAGCGATGCGAATTAGCGGGCGGCGCTTCCGTCGGTGTAGTCCGTGTCCTGCTGCTTCCACGCAAACAGTGCACGGAGCTTGCGACCGGTTGCCTCGATCGGGTGGTTCTCGCCCTTTTCCCGAAGCGCCTTGAACTCGGGTGCACCGGCATCCTGGTCATTGATGAAACGGGTCGCAAACGCGCCCGACTGAATGTCGGCGAGGATGGCCTTCATGTTCTCTTTGACCGAGGGGTCGATGACGCGGGGTCCCGACACGTAGTCGCCGTACTCGGCGGTGTCCGAAACCGACCAGCGCTGCTTGGCGATGCCGCCCTCCCACATGAGGTCGACGATGAGCTTGAGCTCGTGCAAAACCTCGAAGTACGCGATCTCGGGCTGGTACCCGGCTTCGGTGAGAACTTCAAAACCGTACTGGACGAGTTGTGAGGTTCCACCACAGAGAACCGCCTGCTCTCCGAAGAGGTCCGTTTCGGTCTCTTCGGTGAAGGTGGTCTTGATTCCACCAGCGCGCAGTCCGCCGATTGCGGCAGCATACGACCACGCGGTGTCCCACGCGTGTCCAGACGAATCGACCTCAACGGCGACAATGACGGGAACGCCACGGCCAGCGACGTACTCGCGGCGAACGGTGTGACCCGGACCCTTGGGCGCAACAAGAATGACGTCGACTCCCGCGGGTGCTTCGATGTAGCCAAAACGAATGTTGAAACCGTGGCTGAAGAGAAGTGTCTTGCCCTCGGTGAGGTTCGGCAGAACGTCCGCCGTGTACAGGTGACGCTGGAACTGGTCGGGAGCGAGGATGACGATGACGTCGGCCCACTTCGCGGCTTCGGCGGTAGGAAGAACCGTGAAACCTGCCTCTTCGGCCTTCTCGACCGACTTCGAGTCGGGCTTCAGCCCAACAACGACCTCGATGCCGGAATCACGAAGGTTCTGCGCATGGGCGTGGCCCTGCGATCCGTAGCCAATGACGGCAACCTTTTTGCCTGCGATGATCGAAAGGTCGGCGTCTTTTTCGTAGACGACATCGGTCATGTTGTTTCTCCTTGTAGTGGGGGTTCCGAGGCGCGTGTGCGTCGGGGGTTATTGGGTTTTGAAAACTCGTTCGGAAATCGACTTCGATCCGCGTCCCATCGCGAGCAATCCGCTCTGGGCAATTTCCTTAATGCCAAATGGATCAAGCACCTTCAACAGCGCGTCGATTTTCTGGGTGTCACCCGTGACTTCAATGACGAGCGAATCCGGTGCAACGTCCACCACGCGAGCGCGGAAAAGGTTGACGGCTTCCAAAATCTGGCTTCGCGTGTTCTGGTCGATGCGCACCTTGACAAGCATGTGCTCGCGCTGAACCGATTGTCCGGATTCGAGTTCGACGATTTTGAGAACGTTGATGAGTTTGTTAAGTTGCTTCGTGACCTGCTCGAGTGGCGAATCGGCGACATCCACAACGAGCGTGATGCGCGACAGCCCTTCGACCTCAGTGGTGCCCACGGCGAGGGAATGAATGTTGTACCCCCTACGAGCAAACAAACCAGCGACGCGCGTGAGCAGACCAGGCTTGTCCTCAACGAGCAGAGACAGAACGTGTTTCGTCATGGTCTACTCCTCATCCCAACTCGGTGCGTGTTCGCGGGCATACTGAACGTTCGAGTTTCCCACGCCCTGCGGCACCATCGGCCACACCATCGCCTCGCGCGACACGATGAAGTCGATGACGACGGGACGATCGTTCGTTTCCAGTGCCAGTTTGATTGCGGGTTCGACCTCTTCTTCCGTGCGAACACGGATTCCGAGGCAGCCGTAGGCCTCGGCTAACTTGACGAAGTCGGGAATGAACTCGGGTCCCTCGAGAGGCTGCAGGTCAGTGAACGAGTGGCGACCGTCGTAGAACAGCGTCTGCCACTGGCGAACCATTCCGAGCGACGAGTTGTTGATGATGGCGACCTTGATCGGGATGTCGTTGATGACACAGGTCGCGAGTTCCTGATTCGTCATCTGGAAACAGCCGTCCCCATCAATGGCCCACACAACGCGGTCGGGTTGCGCAATCTTGGCGCCCATCGCCGCGGGTACGGCGAAGCCCATGGTTCCGGCTCCACCCGAATTGAGCCAAGCACCGGGGCGCTCATATTCGATGTACTGCGCTGCCCACATTTGGTGCTGACCGACTCCGGCGGCGTAAATCGCCTCGGGTCCCGACATCTGTCCGATCTTTTGGATGATGCCCTGAGGTGGCAGCAGCCCGTCGTCGAGGTCGTCGAACCCGAGCGGGAAACTGGCGCGAAGTGATTCGAGTCGTTCCCACCATGCCGTCAACGGCTTTGCCGTCTTTTTGACCTTTTTCCACTCGGGCAACAGGTCGAGAATGACTTCACGCACGTCGCCAACGATGGGGACGTCCGCTTCGCGAATCTTGCCGATTTCGGCGGGGTCGATGTCGACGTGGATGACCTTGGCTCCCGGTGCGAATTCGCTTACCTTGCCGGTGACGCGGTCGTCGAATCGCGCCCCGAGAACGATGAGCAGGTCGCTTTCCTGAAGACCGAGAACGGCGGGGACGGAACCGTGCATGCCTGGCATGCCAAGGTTCTGCGGGTGCTTATCCGACAACACGCCACGCGCGGTCAGCGTCGTGATTGCGGGAGCCCCAACGGCCTCGACGATTTCACGCAATTCCTTTTGCGCGTTCGCGCGAATCGCACCGCCACCGATATAGAAGATGGGTCGTTCCGCTTGCGCGATCATTTCCGCCGCGGCCTGAACCTGCTTGCCGTGTGCCTTCTGCACGGGCTTGTATCCAGGCAGTTCGACCTTGTCCGGCCAAATAAACGGAGCCGATCCTTGCTGGCAGTCCTTCGTGACATCGATGAGGACGGGACCGGGTCGACCGGTCGTTGCAATTTGGTAGGCGGCTGCGACCGTGGCCGGAATGTCCTCTGCCTTGGTCACGAGGAACGAATGCTTGGTGATCGGCATCGTGATACCCACGATGTCGACCTCTTGGAACGCATCGGTTCCCATGAGTGTCGAGAACACTTGCCCCGTAATCGCAATCATCGGGATGGAATCCATGTGGGCGTCAGCGATAGCGGTGACCAGGTTTGTCGCACCCGGTCCGCTCGTGGCGATACACACGCCGACCTGACCCTTCGCAAGCGCGTAGCCTTCGGCGGCGTGGCCGGCTCCTTGTTCGTGACGAACCAGGATGTGACGGATCGTGGTCTGCGACATCAATTCGTCGTAGAACGGCATGATGGCACCACCCGGGAGCCCGAAGACGTCCGTGATTCCCAAAAGTTCGAGAGACTTCAGCAGGGCGCCACTGCCCGTCATCATCGGCGGTTCGCCGGACTTCGGTGTTGTGGTCGAGGTGACCATCAGGTTCTCCTTTAAAAACGACGGTGGTGTTAGCCAGTGACGGCGCCCAGGGCGGCCGACTTCACGAGCTTGGAATACTTCGCAAGAACACCGCGGGTATATCGCGGCGGAAGGGGCGACCAACCAGTTCGGCGCGCCTCCAACTCGGCTTCATCGACGAGTAAGTCGATGCTCCGAGCTGCGATATCGACCCGTATCAGATCACCATCGCGCACGAAGGCAATGGGACCTGCATCCACTGCCTCGGGAGCTACGTGGCCGATACACAGTCCGGTTGTGCCGCCTGAGAATCGCCCGTCCGTCAAGAGTAATACATCTTTACCGAGTCCCGCGCCCTTGATTGCGGCTGTGACCGCCAGCATCTCGCGCATTCCCGGACCGCCCTTGGGCCCTTCGTAGCGAATCACCACCACATCGCCCGCGACGATCTCGCCGTTCGTCAACGCGTCCATCGCTGCGCGCTCGCGTTCGAAAACTCGGGCCGGGCCCTCGAACGTTGCGGCGTCGAAACCGGCGGTCTTAACGACTGCACCTTCAGGTGCGAACGAACCGTTGAGAATCGTGATGCCACCGGTTGCATGAATCGGGTTGTCGAGAGTTCGAAGAACCTCGCCGTCCAACTCGTCCAAGTCCATTTCTGCGAGGTTCTCCGCCATCGTCTTGCCGGTGATGGTGAGGGCGTCGCCGTGCATGAGCCCCGCCTCAACGAGTGCTTTCATCAGGACGGGAAGTCCGCCGCGGCGGTCGACATCGTTCATGACGTACTTCCCGAACGGCTTGAGGTCACCGAGGTGCGGAACCTTCGCGCCGATGCGGTTGAAGTCGTCGAGCGTGAGTGGGACTTCTGCTTCGTTGGCGATCGCGAGAAGGTGAAGGACGACATTCGTCGATCCTCCGAGGGCCATCGCTACGGCAATCGCATTTTCAAATGCTTTAATGGTCAGAATGTCTCGGGCGGTGTGGCCTCGGTCAAGCATGCCCACGACGGCTTCGCCCGACAGGTGTGCGAAATAGTCGCGGCGGCGGTCGTACGACGCGGGCGACGCAGAGCCCGGAAGGCTCATGCCCAGCGCCTCGGCCACGGACGCCATGGTGTTGGCCGTGTACATTCCGCCACAGGCACCCTCGCCAGGAGCGAAGGCACATTCGATGCGGCGCGCGTCCTCGACGCTCATCTTGCCCGCCTTGACAGCACCGACCGCTTCAAACGAATCGATAATCGTGATGTCTTTTTCCGTCCCATCGGACAGTTTCACCCAACCGGGTGCAATCGAGCCGGCATAAAGGAAAGCGCTTGCGAGATCGAGGCGCGCAGCGGCCATGAGCATGCCGGGAATTGACTTGTCACATCCAGCTAACAGGACGGTTCCGTCGAGGCGTTCGGCCTGAACAACAGTTTCGACCGAGTCGGCGATGACCTCACGAGAAACGAGAGAAAAGTGCATGCCCTCGTGGCCCATCGAGATTCCGTCGGAAACGGAAATCGTGCCGAACTGCAGCGGGTAACCACCGCCGGCGTGAACGCCTTCTTTTGCGGCTTGCGCGAGACGACCGAGCGAAAGGTTGCAGGGCGTGATTTCGTTCCACGAGCTGGCGATTCCGACCTGCGGTTTATCCCAGTCCGCGTCCCCCATCCCCACGGCACGGAGCATTCCGCGCGAGGTGGTCGCTTCGATTCCATCGGTGACGACTCGCGAGCGCGGTTTTCGGTCAATCTCAGTCATTCCCCTATCCTACAAAGTCAACGGCGAAAGGGACCGAGTGTGCACTCGATCCCCCTCAACCACCGTTCGGCTAGCGCTGTCGACTAAAGGCTGCGAGATGGTTTTCGGACGCCTTCAAAAGGCTCGTCAGAACGGCATCAACATCAGCGTTGTCAATCTGGTCAATCGCTACCTGCAGATCACGAATGTCGGTTTCTTCGATAAGAATTCCCGCTTCGATTGCTCCGCTCGCGGATTGGCTTCCCATTTCTATCAACGAGTCATAAAGCGACTGCAGTTCGTCATTGACAAATACACCCGGTTCCACGGAGCGCGGATCGGTAATGCCATAGGAGACGAGCAGAGTCTCGACCTGGCTTTGGTGTTGCGATTCGCTTTCGGAAATGTTGCTGAAGATTTGTGTTCCCCACATCTCCCCAAGTGCGACATAGACGTCGTGCGCGAGCTTTTCCTCTTCAATCAGATACGTGAGCAGCTCGTCGATCTGTTGGTCCGACGAGGTTGTGACTTCCTCGGTTGGAACCGAGGCCGATTGCGAGGTTGCAGGAGCCGGCTGAATAGTTGCTGACTGCAACGCCGATTGCTGCGAGGTGACGATAATGGCGAGGCCGACAGCAAAGGCGGCCACACCACCTAGCGATGTTGCAATGATGGTCGAATTTTTCACGGGTAACTCCTTTTCACTTCTCAGTGAACTCTGTGCGTCACCGAATTTGCTTGGTGTTTCCTGTGATTTTCCCTAATGAAGTGAAGCGATTCCGTCATCGCGGTATCGTTTACGGCGGAGGTATCGCAATGAAAAAGTTCCTGCTCAACGGCAGCTTTCTCAGTGCGGTTTTTTCCGTTTTCGGTCTCGTGAAGGCAACCGTTTCCGGCAAGCGCGACTGGAAACTCGCACTTCTGTGGATTTCCTGGATCGTGAGCCTCATCGCCATCGTCGCGGCGATCACCGACCCCGACGAGGACGAAGACGCCGAATAGTTTCTGCATAAACGACGAAAGCCGACCCGATGGGGTCGGCTTTCGCGTTAAGCAAATCGTCTAGCGAAGCGCCTTGAGCAATTGAGGCTTCGACATCGTCGAGTAACCAGAAACGCCACGGGTCTTTGCTGCGGCACGAAGCTGAGCAACTGACCACGACGCGTCGGGTGCGCCGGTGAGGGCTTCCTTGACGCCGGCGGCAACCTTAGTTGCGCTCGACTTGACCGTCTTGCTGACAACTTTGGCTTCGGTGGAGATGGTCTTGGCCGCCTTGTTTGCGCGGGCCTCTGCGGTCTTGGCAACGGCGGTCGCCTTGCTCTTGACATCCTTGGTCACTGCCTTCGCCGTCTTGGTCGCCTTCTTGACAACCTTGGTGCCTTCACGCTTTGCCGTCTTGACAACCTTGGCGCCTTCACGCTTTGCCTGAGCGGCGAGTTTGTTTACCTCGCGTGAAGCGTCGTCGGCAAAATCACCGGCACGCTTGGCCGCGTCTGCGGCGAGGTCACGAGCGGAGTCGGCGAGCTGGTCAGCCTTCTTGTCCGCGCGGGAAACCATCTTGGAAAGGTCTTTGAAAAAACTCATGGAGAGAATGTCCTTACGTGTTTGAGTGAATCATGTGTGGGCACTGGACCCGACTCCCCCAGTTTACGCACTGTCGTCGGCAAAGTCGGGCATTCCACAGTTACGGCAACACCACGGTCACGACACCCAGAGTCGTCATCGCGATTCCCCCGATGGTTCGCATCGCAACGACGCGGTCTTTCGACTTCGCGAACCAGTCGCGGGCGGCCCCGGCGGACAGAGCGTAAATCGCATCGCCCGAGATTCCGAAGAAGACGAAAATCACGCTCAGCAGAATCATCTGAAACACGATTGGCGTGCCGCTGGATACGACGAACTGCGGGAACGCGGCCGAAAAGAACACGATCGTCTTCGGGTTCGACAGACCGACAATTATTGATTCACGCAGAATGTGTGAACCTTTGGGGGCGATAACGGGGGATGTCAGGTCGAGACCGTCCCGACGGTGGCGAATCGCGGTGATTCCCAGATAGATCAGGAATGCTGCGCCGCCGAGTCGAATGATGGTCAGGAGGACTTCGTTGGATTCGATCAGGACTCCCAAACCGACCGAGACCGCGAGCGCCTGGACGAAAACCCCGATTCCGTTCCCCACAACGGTCAACACTGCTCCGCGTTTTCCGAGGACCAGTGCGCGGGAAATCGCGAACATCACCGACGGCCCGGGGATTGCAATAATCACGAGCGAGAACGCAATGAACGTGAGGATGTTCTCGAGTGGGATCACACCAGCAGTCTAGGACGGGTCTGACAGCCACGCCCGGCCAATCGGTCCGGGCACACGTTTGTTTAGGGTTGACACATTCTGAAAGATTTCGCGTTGCCGTGACATAGTCAAGGTAGGTCACAAAGGAGCCCCGTTGTCCCCCGACGATTTCACCGAGCGTTTCGCTGGTTTGCGCGTGCCCATCGCGAAGTTCCTGTATCGCCGCGTCGAGGTCAAGGACGTGGACGACTTGTCGGCCGAGGTGTTCGAGATCGCCTGGCGCAGGGGCGGTGCCGTCACGGTTGGCGAAGAACTTCCGTGGCTGTACCGAGTTGCGACAAACCTCGTTGCGAACCACCGGCGCAAGAACGCACGCGCGCAGAATTTGTTGGCCGCGCTAGTTGCACCAGACACGTCGCCATCCGCCGAATCGATTGCCGTCGCTGACATCGCGCTTGCCGAAGCATGGGGACGACTTCCGGCGACGTCTCGCCAGATTCTGGCTCTGACCGCGCTCGACGGGCTCAGTATCGCGGAAACAGCAGTGGCTCTCGACATCACCGCGAATGCGGTTTCCGTTCGACTCATTCGAGCCCGCAACCAATTGCGCGCGGCGCTAGCCGAAACCGCCTGAAAGATTTCCCGTCGAGAGGACATAACCAGAGTATGAACAAGCCAACCGACGATTCACTCGACAACCGCCTCCGCAAGTCTGACCCCGCGGGTCCTGCGGGGAAGGTTTCCCCCAAATCCCTCCTGAAGCCTGCTGCATCGGGGCGCAACCCGATCCGCGACTGGTGGCTGACCACCTCGACTCGGGTTCGCCGATCGTTGGCGGGCGGCGTCGGCGCCGCTGCGGCGGCCAGCGTTGTCGTTGCAGGAACCTTCGGCACCATGAGTGGACCGTTGATTGTTTTGGCTGGCACCCAGGGCCCCGAGTCGATGTCGGCTCAATCCTCCGACGTCAGCGTTGACAAGATGATGATGCCATTGTTCACCTACGAATTCGTCGCGGGCGACAACCTGTCGACATCCACGGGACGCGGGAACGTGTATCGACTCGACCTAGCAGGGACCCCCGAATCGGTGTTGAACAATGCGGCGGCGTATTTCGGAGTATCCGGCGAACCGCAGAAGTCCCAGTACTTCGACGCCGCGTGGCCGTCGTATGTTGTCGGTCCAGAAGACGGCTCTGCACCCAGCATCTCGGTGGCCTGGACGGGCACCGGATCGTGGTGGTACAACAACACCGCCGCGTACCCCGAACAGAAGTGCCTGAAGGAAAAGCGCGTCGGGAAGGGTTCCGACGCCTATACCGAGTGCACCACGTGGGAACCCGCCATCACGGGACTCAACCCCGACGAGGCGGAAACGCGTCAATTGGCGAGCGAATTCTTCACGGCGATGGGTGTTGACTTTGACCCCGCCGACATCACGGTCATGGCGGACGAATGGTCGTCGTTTGCGAGCGTTGCACTGGTCGTCAACGGCCAGAAGACCGCAATCGAGTGGTCGATCTCGTGGTCGGGCAACGGCGAATTGTCCTGGGCGCAAGGTAACTCGGTCACCATTGTTGACGCCGGCGAATTCAACACCGTGTCCGACGCCGCGGCCGTGGAACGCCTCGCGGATTGGCGCTGGTTCGGTGCGGGCCCGACGGACTATCAGGGTGGAATGGGTGTCATGCTGCGATCTTCGGTTGACCCCGGTTTCGACGCGATGGAGGGTGACGCGGTGACTGGCGAATCCGGTGAAACCGTGGAGCCGGCAGAGCCGACAGAGCCCGCCGTTGATCCGACGGAAGAACCCGTTCCTTCCGAGACGACGGAACCCGTTCCTTCCGAGACGGAAGCACCGGTCGTTGAACCCACCGAGGCTCCGATTCCGCTGCCGACAGACACTCCGACACTGGAACCGTCTGAACCGCCGCTCCCCGTTCAAACGATCACCATCGACGAATCGAAGTCCGTCCTGCTGCTGGTCTGGGATGCGAACGGGAATGCCTGGCTCGTGCCCGGTGTCGCGCTGACAGGAACCGACTCCTGGTGGCAAACCGTGATCTCGCTTGTGGAAGGGGTCATTCAGCTTCCTGAGCCGATTGAGCCCATGCCATATGAGCCCATGCCGATCGACTAAAGACGGCTTTCTGTTAGCCATCTGTTAACTGAAGTGACCAACAGTTAACGACCCTTTTCTCGCTAAACTGAGATCATGGTTCGCCCACGTCTTGACGCTCCGATTCCAGAACTTCACCTCGCACCGGCCCTCGATGGCGTGAAGAGCTTGATGGGGAACGACATCGGCACGCGAGAGCGCATGGTTCTCCTTGCGATCGACGAGATGCTGAAGCATGGCCCAGCTGACTTCAACGCGCGATTCGTCTGCGAGCGACTCGGAGTTCAACAGTCGATGATTCCGTATCACTTTGGGAGTCGTGATGGGCTCATCGTCGAATCAACAATTTGGGCATATCGCGATTGGTCACACTACGCAACTGAAATCCTGCGGAAAACGTCGGGAAAGGGCGAAAAGCGACTTCGCGCCTACATCAACGCCGAACTCGATTGGGCCTCGCGAATGTGCTCTATCGCCTTGCTTGTTCAATATCCCATGCTGTCCGAGCCGGTGCGGTCCAGATTGCAAGAGAAGTACGGCGATGAAATGCGTCGAAAACTCGAATTTCACCTCGCCGCGTTGACCGACATCGTTGTCGACGTTCGAACGGGATCAACCACCCCACTCGATTACGACGACACCAACTACCCGCCCATTGAAAACGCATTCACTCATGTCACTGAGTTCCTCGCTGCAACAAGCATCTCGTGGGCATCGCACGGATTAGCTATGTGGGCGAGTGGAAACCACATGCCGACGCAGTCCTTCTGGTCACTTGATGTCGGAAAAATCTCGACGAAATTCTCTATCAAGAACCACATCGACGAAATCGTTGCGATTGCAAAGGGTCGCTAGACACGTTCGGCTAGTGGCTGGCTTTCGCACGTCATATTTGATATGGGTTTCCACCTTTGTAAGATGAAGGTGGAATTCGGTATCAATTCGCTATGTGAGCAGTACTGCTTTGGTTCTGTGAAGCGCCGGAATTCGCCAGGATTTCCAACAATCGGAGAAATGTGAAAACCGAACAACCCCCACAACAACGGGACGGTCACGGTCCCTCATTTACCGCGCTTCAGCGAGCAAATCTTATTGAGGCAGCCAAAGCGATTCTTACGACAATTGGGCCGGAGGCCACGGTGGAACAAGTCGCGAGACAGGCCGACGTATCGCCCGCGACGGTGGACAACTATTTCGGCAACAAGGAATCGTTGTTGATGACCGTCTTTGATCAGTCGTTGCGCGAATGGGTTGACTGGGCATACGGAGACATCCCAAAGGGCGAAAGCCTCGAGGTGATGATTGACGTGTGCCGAAAACTGTTTCGGACCGGCGAGACCCATCCCGAGTTCAGCCAAATCCTGGCAAACGCTCTACGCGACCCCGATTTCGTCATTGAAGCAGTCCGAGACGCCGCATTGCCCGCTCTCGAGCACGTCGCGCATCGCGGCCAATTGCCGATTGACGACTTTGATCGACGAACCCAGTTGTGGGCCAACGCGGTGGCCGCGATCGTGCGGGACGTGCACACGATACGGAAGCTTTCCCCCGCGGCCGCCGACACTTCCCTGGCAAAGGCCCTCGTGATTTGGGACATAAGCCCGCAAACGGCGACGGCCATTACCTCCCGGCGTCTTTAAGAAGTTTCGCCTTGGCGCCAAAGAACTCCCAAATCAAGCGATGGGCGTTGTTGACCGTTACGTCGGCGTGGTCGTAGGCGGGGGCGACCTCCATGACATCGAAACCGACAACATCGAGTTCGAGCGTGAGACGTCGGATAATCCGCAACAGGTCGATCGGTGCGAATCCGCCGGGTTCGGGGGTTCCCGTCGCGGGCGCGAAACCGGGGTCGAGAACATCGATGTCAATCGAAATGTACGCCTTGGGCGCTCGGGCTTTCGCCTCGGCGATGACATCGGTGACTACCTCGTGAATTCCTCTCTCCCAGAATTCCTGCATCATGAAATGCCGAAGGTTGTTCTCGCGCATCCACTTCTGGTCCTCTTCGCCGGGCCAATACCCGCGCAGACCCAACTGTAAGAAACGGTCCCCGGGAATCGCCCCGGACTCAATGATTCGTCGCATCATGGAACCGTGGCTGGCGAAGTTGCCCTCTAGTTCGTAAGCCGTATCGGCATGCGCATCGAAGTGAATCATCGCGACGTTCCCGAAACCGTGTTCTTCGGCTACTGCCATGACCGAGGGGAAAGTCACCGAGTGGTCGCCGCCGAGAATGACGGGAGTTATACCCCTCGACGTGACGTGTTTCACCCGGTCGTAAATCGCCTGACGGGACGGCTCCCACAGCCCGTGACTGGTGATTGCGTCACCAAAGTCCACAACTTTCAGATGTTCAAAGATTTCGACTCCGAGGTCCAAATGATAAGTGCCCGGGTTATAAGCATTCGCTCGAAGCGCACGCGGTCCGAACCGGGCGCCCGGACGGTTAGTCGTGCTGTCATCCCATGGTGCGCCCACAACGGCGACGTGTGGCTTGATGGTGTCCAACTGTTCCGGCTCGGTAACGAACGGCTGCCGTCCGAAGGTCGCGAGCCCTTGAAACGAGGCGGCATCAAGTTGGCTACGCATTCCGTCGGGAAGGTCATGAAGCTCAGTCATGACATAAATCATCGCACAGCACAGCGTGATTCACGGGTGTAATCTAGTGGCGGTCGCAACGAGGCGACACTCAATACGAGGCGGGTAGAACCATGGCCGAATTAATCGAATCTCGCGGAGTGGGAACGGTCCCCGACGCCGAGAGAACTGCGAAACCATCCAGCATGGTCCAGGTCTATCTGGGAGCAAACCTGTCACTGTCCGTGATGGTTTTCGGCTGGCTCGCGATTCTGTACGGCCTCGGCTTTTGGGAATCCGTGTCCGCGATTGTCGTCGGTACTGTGCTGGGTGCACTGTTCGTTTCCCGCACCGCTCTGCTCGGGTGGAAGGCCGCGACCAACAATTCGGTCGCCTCGGGTGCGTACTTCGGTGTTCGTGGTCGCCTCGTCGGTTCGTTCGTAGGTCTACTGATCACCCTCCAATACATCGCTCTGACGGTCTGGACCGGAGGCGAGATGGTGACATCGAGCGTCGGGCGTCTCGCTGGTCTCAAATCGTCAGACATTCTGCTTGCCCTTGGTTACGCCCTCATCGCAGTGCTCATCGTGGTGTTTGCCATCTTCGGATACCGATACATTGTCAAACTCAACGGCGTGGTCACTCCGGTGATGTTGGTGTTGATGGCTCTTACCGTGCTTGCCCTGTGGTCGAATTTCGACCCCAGCTACGCGGGCGACCCGAGTCTGTATGCACTCGGCTCGTTCTGGCCAACCTGGCTTCTCGCGGTATTGACAGCCGGATTGGCGGGTCCCGTCTCGTACGTGACCCAAACGGGTGACTGGTCGCGATATGTGTCACCGACGCAATCTGCGAAATCAGTCGTGTTGACAACCTTTTTCGCAATGGTGATTGGGCTCACTGTTCCCACAGTGTTCGGAGCCTTCGTCGCCACCGCGGCTTTCGACGAGTTCAGCTTTGCGGCCGGGTATGTTGCAGGTTCCCCCGAATGGCTCGTCGTTCCGTTGCTGCTCGTGGCCGTTGTCGGTTCACTCGGTCAGGGTTCGATCAACCTGTACAGCATGGGTCTCGACCTCGACGCGATTCTTCCGCGTTTGTCGCGCGTGCGGTCGACCGTTCTCGTCGCACTGGTCGCTACGGGCCTGGTGTTCGTCGGACGTTTCGTGTTCGACGCCGAGGCCGCGGTCACCAGCTCGGTTCTCTTTTTGACGTCCTTGGCGACATCCTGGGCGGCGATCAGCATGGTCATGTATTGGCGAACAAACGGCAAGTTTTCGCAGAAAGATCTGCACGCCTTCAGTTCCCAGACGTCGGGCGGGTCCTACTGGTTCACCGGGGGGTGGAATCTCAAACTAGTGATTGCCTGGCTGGCAGGGTCTACCGCGGGAATCCTCGGCATTTCCAGCGTCGATTACGTCGGGCCACTTGCTGAGGCTTTCAGCGGGGTTGATGTGAGCGTTCCCGCGGCGGCGATCGTCGCCATCGCAGGGTTGTTGGTCACGGGTTCACTCAGCCGACAGAAGTAGTCGAAACGGACGAAGGGCCGGCCCCCAAATGCGACGACCCTTCGTCGCGATTTCATACAATGGGGGAATGGACGTGAACCCGCAGTCAGCCGAAGACGCTGGCGTTCACCTGTCGGCGGCCACCACGCGTAACCGCGCGGCGCTGATTCGTTCCGCCCAGCATGTTCTCGCTGAAATCGGGCCCGACGCGACCGTCGAGCAATTTGTGGCTCACGCCGAGGTCTCGCCCACGACGATCTACAACCACTTCGGTAGCAAAGAAGCAATGTTCAGCCAGGCGCTCGCCCAGATTTTTCGGGAATGGCTCGAGTGGGCACACGACGGAATTCCTGCGGACGAAAGTCTCGAGGTGATGATTGATGTGTGTCGAAAGTTGTTCCGAGTCCAGCAGTCGCACCCGTTGTTGGGCCAGATCCTCGGCAAAACGCTCGACACCCCGAGCTTCGTCATCGAAGCCTTGATTGCCGATTCGTTGCCGGCTATCGAAGGAGTGGCTCGTCTCGGACAGGTGAGCACAGCCGAATTCGAGAAGAGAACCCGCTTGTTCGCCTACTGTATTGCTGGCATTTTGCACGGAGTCTGCACAACACAAGAGATGACCGCCAAAGACGCCGACGCGTCTCTCGAGATCGCGCTCGCAATTTGGGGACTAAGCCCCGAAACAGCGCGCGCCATTACATCCCGCCCGCTAAACGACTAGGCGACGCCGCCGCGTAAACCTGCCAGTCTTTGACTGGTAGACCCTCAACGTCTATGCCGATTACCTGTTTCCAGAGTTTCCCCGGCGAGATCTCACAAATAACGCAGAACCAATCACCGCAACCATAAGGAAACCGGCAGCTAGCGGCAGTAGCAAGTCGCCAGCAGAAACGACGGTTGTGGCTGGCGCTGCGACTGTGTCTTTGCCGTTCGCCGCCTCTTCATCGGTCTCTTCAGGTTGCGCTTCGACGTCGGTCACTGAAGTTCGAGGCTTGGTCGAGGAGGCTGCGGGACTTGTCGCCGCTAGATTGAGGCCCTCAATGGGTGAATCAAGAGGGTCGCCCCCAGTAGTCGAATCGCCGGAGTCGTCCCCACCGGGGTTTTCAACACCCGTCGCAAAAGGCGAAAAGCTGCTGGTCAGACCACAAGTTTTTGTCTCTGTCTGCCTTGTGGTGATGTCGACCCACTCATCATCGGTGAAGTGCCAGAGGCGAATGGGAGACCCGCCATCGACACACACTTCGACTTCTCCGCTGATGTTCGTCACTGAGATATCGAAGATCGAGGCCTCGGGCACAATAAACGGAGTCAACTCGTCGTCTACAGGATTGTCGATCGGCGTCAACGTCATCGCCACCGCAGCCCCAGTTGCCGGGAATAACAGTTCAATTGCCGGCGTGTTTGCGCCGGCAGTAATGGCTAAAGAAGTCGACGACGGTGCGTCTGCGACAACCCGGGCATTAGGGATTTTTCCCGTCCAGAGATTTCCGTCGTAACCGCCAACGAACAAGAGCGAACCATCAATGTTGCTGGCAATGGGAACTTCGCCCTGTGTGCCGACGGCGTGAAAGCTCCAGGTGACTCCAAAATCATCTGAGGTACTCACGCCTTGTTGGCCATAAATTGACGCGGCAAGTCGAGACCCATCACCGTTTGAGACAAAACCGATGTAGTCATCGCCGGTCTGATCAAAAGATGTCCAGCTAACGCCATAATCTGCCGAGGTGAAGATGATTCCGCCGTTATCTCCGGTTGCCGGTCGACTTCCCGTAACCAAACGAGAGCCATCAGCGCTCGAGGCCACTGACTGCAAATACGTCAGGCTATCCTCGTCGGGTACTGGCAATGACCGCAGGGTCCAGGTTTGTCCAGAGTCCGATGATGTGTAAATCCCACTCGACCACGTTGTCGCGGCTAGATGCGTTCCATCGCTACTCGATGCGACACCCGTGAAATTGTTGTTTCCCTCCGGAGCACGGTTGCTGCTCCAGGAAACACCACTATCTGTCGACGTGTAAATGAACCCGTTTCCACTTCCATTGGAAGCAACGGCGACCAACTTTGTGCCATCACTACTTGAAGCGATGGACGCCCAGTCGTGGACTTGACCACCAACCCGTCGCGCAGTCCACGTTGTTCCTGAATCCGTCGAGGTCCAAATGTCACCACCACGATCAACCGCAGCGACCATTGTGCCGTCAATGTTCGTGGCAATTGAGAACCAATTGCGAGATGACGTGCCAGCGACAACACTCCAGTTCGCGCCGAAATCTGTGGAGCGATAAAGGCTTCCTCCGGCGTCAACTCCAGCAAACAGTTTCGACCCGTCCGCGCTCGCAGCCAGTCCGTGCCATTTACGAGTGCCGGCTGCGGAAAGCTCACTCCACGACCACGTTCCGATCAAACTTGATCTCGTCGGGTTCCAATGCGCATACAGTGTGACCGCCCCGTATGGATCTTCAGGGGTGAGCTCGGACAGTCGAGCTCCGCTGTCCGGTGAGGGGAACCAACCGATAAATGTGTGCCCAGTTTTTTGAGGATTTGTTGTGGGGAACGTCAGTGAAGTTCCGGGTAAGTACCCGGTTGAGCCGCCACTACTCGGTGTCGTCGCACCCTGGTCATCCCACGTGACAACAAAGGGATCGTCCTGAATCCATCGCGCATAGAAGGTGACCTGGTTATACGGGGCAAGTGGCGTATAGGAGTTATCGGTTACTTCAACACCGTCTGTTGGAGAGGTAAACCACCCAGCAAATTCGTATCCAAGTCGTTCTGGTTCAGTCGTTGGAATGCTTTCGATAGCGGACCCGGAATTGTAACGAACCGTGCCCCCGCTGCTGGGTGTCGTCGCACCGTTGCCGTCCCAGACAACGTTGTCTCCGTTGGGAACCCAACGCGCATAAAAAGTGAGTGGACCGCTGGCCTCTGCGGGCGTGTAACCTTCGGAAACCTCGGTCCCTCCGGTTATCGACGTGAACCATCCGCCAAAGTCATAACCGTCTTTGAGCCCGCCTACGGCGATATTCCCGATGGCAGAGCCTGATGAGTACGAACTTGACCCGTGGAAGCTGGCCCCGTCCTCATTTGGACTGTTGTCATCCCAGGTGATGGCGTAAACAGCTTTTCGCCATTGTGCGAAGAGTTCGAAGTCGCCTGCGAGTGAATGCCAGTAAGGGAACGAGATTGGCTGTCCGCCAATCGCGGCGGTGTACCAGCCCATAAAGTCATGGTCAAACTTTGACGGAGTTCCCGGAGAGGTCAGGATCGTGTCACCGACTCTGGTTGACCCATTTTCAATCGGACTCCCGCCTTGCGTTTGGTACGTAACAACTAGTGGGTTTCCGCTCCATCGCGCATAGAACGTGACATCGCCGCTGCTTGACGATGGTACGTACGAGGTGGTCACCTCGGTGCCCCCGGTTGGCGCATCAAACCAGCCGTCGAAAACGAATCCATTCCGAACAACAGATCTCAGTTCGGCAATCGGCCACCCCGCATAATTAACGCCGGTTCCACCGGAACCCGTCGTGACTCCGGTACCTTCATCGTCCCAGAATTCGGTACCACCCTCGTCCCAGTAAATTGCGCCCGCTTCCCACTTCGCGTAGTACGTAGTCGGACCAGTCGGTTTGTTGTCGAAGGACCATTCGGTCCCACCCGTTGGAGAGGTAGTCCATGTAACAAAGGTGTAGCCATCTCTGGTGGGTGGCGTAGTTGGAACTTCCCAGACGCCTGGGGTTGAAGTGTTGTAGGAGGTTTGACGACCGCTGCTGGCTTCCGTCGCACCGTTATCGTCCCAGGTAACGTCGTGGGTAGCAGCAAAAGCTGGGAATGGGTTAGGCAGGGCAACGAAACCAACCACGAGACTCAGGCTCAGAAGCAGGTTGCCAAACAGTTTCTTTCGGGACTTTGACCGTTGCAACTCTCTACCTTTCACACGCTTTTTGGATTACAACCAAACGCCATTTCCAAAACTGTATCACAATACCAAATATGAAAACCGTGACGACAAATGGTTTGATGTTCGAAATTAGAACGGATTGCTTACAGTCCCGGATCATGTTCCCCGGGGACTGGCGGCGTGCCCAATACGTGCCCAATAAGGGTGTGAAAACTTCTGACGTGATCGCACAACCCTCGTAAGGCAAAAGCCCAGATTCCCCTAGATTGGCGCGAAAACCCGTCGGGATTCGTTATGGATGTCGTGATGGCTGATTCGCGGTCCGCGCGGTAACCTCCCGCCCTCTTGATGCATAGTCGCACGCCGAATCCACCGAGCAATGCCCTCGTCAGGAGGATGACGAGCGAACGCGGGTAGCGCCTAGTGTCGAGGCCGGGAAAGAGATCCGCGGCGACTCGCGGCGAGGAAGACTGACCCCATTGCGAGTGCCACCAGCGAACCGAAAAAGGCTAATGTGATGTCCACGCCGGTAGCGGCGAGCCTCGGTGACGGATTATCGGCATCGTCGGAGGGCGTGCCGGCAACCGCGGTGGACGCCTCGCCGTTCCCAGCAGAACTAACGGCCCGGAGCATCACGGAATAGGTCGTGTCATTCGATAGTCCGGTAATCACGATTGGACTGACAGTCGACGCGGCGCTAATCCACGTCGCGCCGTTATCGAATGAGTACTCATAGTCAGTAACCGCGGAACCACCATCATCGGATGGCGGGGCGAAGAACACCGACAGCTGTCCGTCGCCAGCAATCACATCATCGATCAGCGGCGCGCTAGGACCTGAAGAATTACCGCTCGACGGGGTTGCGGACACCGACACCGACGCAGTGCCGTCCCCCACCGTATTCACCGCGCGAAGCGTGACGTTGTATTCGGTGCCATTTGTCAGGCCGGTAATCACAATCGGGCTTGATGTTGACCCGGCGCTGACCCACGTCGCTCCGTTATCAATCGAGTACTCGTAACCAGTGATTGCAGAGCCGCCGTCCGAGGACGGCACGGTAAAGGCAACCGACAACTGACCATCACCCGCAGTGATGGAATCAATGCTCGGTGCACTCGGAGCGATGGGCTCAGCCAAGGTGTCAGTGGTGGTAATTCTGATGTTTTTGAGAGACCCCGACGACCCCCAGCGACTCCAGAGGAGGGGGTGCGTCATCAGCATGAAACTTCCGTCGGTATAGGAACTCGTTCCACCAGTGAATATTCGTCTCGACGACACTTCCGCCGGCTGCGCTGGGGGCCCCAGCTGACCGCAAGGACTCTGTGCCACAGCAGACACCTGCTGGGCCAGGTCTTGCTTGACTCCGTCAACCCAAATTTCTTGCAGGTTTTGTGCGAATGTATTGGGACGCATCACAAACTTGTAGCGGTGAAAACTGGTCGTGTCTGGAAGTGCGATCCCGTACAAGTCACCATTGAAAGTGTTAAACCCGATGAAACCGGAGTGACGATAGATGTTGTAAGGAATGAAGACGCCGCCGGCATTCCCTAAGCCAAAGACCATCGATCCTGATTCCTGTCCCGTCGTACACCCCCCATCGGGGAACCTCCCGTCAAACTCAACAACAATCTCGCTCATCACCGACGTGTTGCCCAGATTTCCCGTGAGGTATTGATTGGTGGCCTCGGCGGTGGTGTTGGAAAATGTCAGTCCTGAGGCAGTGCCCAGTCCAGTCGGAGAACCCAAAATCGTCAGGTCAGCCGTCTTATCCGTCGCGTCGTTCGTAATGATTCCACCGCTACTCGTGGCCGTCGTAAAATCCACGTCGACCAACTCGCGGGTGACAGTCACCGCCGCCTGTGCAGAACCAACGAGAACCACACTTTGCGCGATGACAACTACCCCGGCAAATAGAACCGAAATACTGCGTCGAAGGTTCATGGAAAATCCTTGATTGAGGAAGGTTAGCTTCGACCAGCCTATAACAACCTTAGGTTACACCCCCCGGGACTTGAACCCGGAACCCGTTGGCTGAGAAACAGAAGCTCTGCGAATCGAGAAATTGCAGCATTTTCCGATAGAAATAGATTATGTTTCACCGCCCCGCGGCCACCCCAGAAATTTGGAGGCGCGCCAAATATCTTTCGTTGTTGGTTGCGTTACTTGTTTCTTTTACCTCCGCATCGCCCTCGTCCGCCGAACTCCCCGCCGACGTTAGCGCACCCGAAGTGGAGCGAGTATCGGTAAATCTCAAATCATTCGATAACAACCAGACCAAAACGGTGGTGCTTAGAGCGACTTTGAGTGACAACCAATCTGTACAGTCCGCTACGTGCCAGCTGAGGCTTGGTCTGAATGTGACTCACGAAGCAGATTTTCGGAGAGTTTCGGGCACACGAAAGTCCGGCACCTGGCAATGTCGAATAACAATGCCGAAAGGAACCGAAATTGGATCGTGGATGAGTGAGCTGCGTGTTTATGACTTAGTCGGAAACCAAAGCACCTACACCGCGATTACTGATCGCCAGTTCGAGCTCGAAACCAATACCTCTAATTCAATCCCGACAATCAAACACTTATCTGGCGGAATAATCGCGGTTGAAGACGGTTCCCAGAGGGGTTTGCGGCAAAGTTTTTCTCAACCGTTCGCTCTCATCGGCGAATTTGGCGTCGGTGGTTTTGCCGAAGTCTGGCCATCTCACATACCAGGAAGGTCTCTCGCAGTGGAATGGTTTGCCAACGACGAACTTCTGATACACGAGGAAGGAATTCGTCTTAGCCTCACTGACGAGTTTGAAGGAAAAACCCTCGTCGCCAAGGTTTCGGTGACGGGACCGGGATTCCGCGACAAGGTGATCCATGTGAAGGCGCGGCACCCGATTGGCGATTCGGTGTCCG
>JBILBA010000046.1:0-3559 GCA_044353905.1 Microbacteriaceae bacterium
CTCGAACGCCGGCTGGACTTACCCGGACGGTGTTCGCTCGCTTTCTCGGCCAATGTGCTTCACACCCCAACCCATTTCATCCCTTGGGACGGCTCGAGTTGGTTGGGCGATCGAAACCTACTGCCCCTATACAAATTCTTCTTCGTTCGGATACCCAACTGCCAAAAGGTTCGTCTGGTTCAGTGATTCCACACCTCGCGCGATTACAACTCGGGGCACGTACAAGATTGAGAGTTCCGATGCGAACCGGAACCTGTATATGGTTTACGAACAAGTCTGGGCCAACGGATTTTGGGTTGCGGGGGTTGAGCAGCTGGAGTCCTCTATCTTGCCGACCATTCAGTCGCAGCGCCCCCAGATAAAAGGGCGTATAGCGGTGGGGAAAACTTTGACTGCTGTACCTGGCGCGTGGACAAGGGGAACCAAATTCACGTACCAATGGTTCAGGGACTTCGCTCCAATCCCTGGAGCAACTGCCAGGACATTGCGTTTGACGGATTTAGATGTCGGTGAACCATTGAACGTGCTGATTCGCGGAACACTCGACGGTTACAATCCATCGTCCAAGGTGAGCACGGCGATATCGCGTCGCCCCGTGGCCACACCCGACGTTCAAGCGATTTATATCAACGCAATTTCTTCATATGTTCCCGGCCAATCTCCACCAGTAACAGAAATTTATGCGTCTCCAACGGTTGATCCAGTCAGTTTGGAAGTCAACGAAAGGCTAATGCAGAAAGCTGCCGACTTCTGGGCGCCCCACTTTGACGGGACTTCGGTGAGAGTCATTTTTGTGTCGACGTCGGATAAATCAGACACGTGGATCGACGACTTTTTCAACGAGCACCCAACGTGGGGGGCGGCCGAAACGATTCGTCAAAAAATCAACGCACACGGTTGCGGTTGGGCTTATGCGAATGCTGGAAGCGTCGTTCAATGTGTTCCATCTGCAAATCTTTTCGATGACAACTATCGTCAAGTTGTCCCGCACGAGTACACCCATCTCGTTCAATTCGGCTGGGACGCACAGAATCAAAGTCGTACAACACCCTGGCTGGTTGAAGGTATGGCCAACTTTTATGGCCTGGCGCTCGGAATCGCGTCCCAGACCAACGGAGCCCACCAAATAAACAAATCTTTGGCCGATCACGCGACTCAATGGGACATCTTCAACGGATACCCCTGGGGCACTTTCAACGTTCTGTCCATAATCGGCGGACAAGATGCCGAAGACTCACGGTTGTTGTTTCGACGAGGCTCCGACCTGTGGACCAACTACCTGCTGGGCTCCCTTTTTAGCGAGTGGGCGACACGAACAATCGGTCATGACAGTTACGCGCAATTCGTGAGGGATCTCTTGCGAGCACGAACTCAAAGCTCGGATATTTCAGAAACAGATTCCATTTGTCTTGATTATTTCGGGATGACACTTGACGAATTGAGTTACGCCGTTTCCCCATATTTCGCACAACGGTCCGTGCAGTTGAAATCCGACTGGCGTTAATCTGAACTCGGTCCCGATAAGTTCCGGCTAAGCCGTGCCCAATAAGTGCCCAATAAGTACGTGAAACCTCGTTAGGTGACGGCACATCACTCCAACGACAAAAGCCCGGAGCCCCCTGTATTGGCGGGGAAATCTGGGCCTTTACGTGGTACACCCCCCGGGACTTGAACCCGGAACCCACTGATTAAGAGTCAGTTGCTCTGCCAATTGAGCTAGAGGTGCGTTGCGTTTGCACGCAAGATGTCACATTACCAAACTGAACGCCACCAACCAAACTGCGTGATCCTGGGGAAAGCGCTTGACGACGAATTGTACGATACGTACAATTTATACATGAACTCTGTCTCATCCTCACACGCCCGTCAGAACTGGGCGGAAACGGTCGAAGCCGCCAAACTCGAGCCGCTGATCATCACCGATCATGGACGTCCGACCGTCGCCGTGATGGATGCAGCCCTCGCCAAGCTTGCCTTGCAGGTACTCGAAGATTCGCGCGACATCGAACGAGCAACTGCAGCATTAGAGGAGTACCGCGCGGACGGTGTCTCCTATTCACTCGAGGACGTTGCCGCTGAATTTGGCATCACGCTTGACTGATCAATACGGCGTCGAGTGGCAACCGAAGGCGCTCAAGGCGTTACGTCGAATAGACAATGTCGATCGGGAAAGACTGATTCGTGCGAGCCAAGCCCTCGGCCTCGATCCCTTTCCCCCTGCCTCCCGACGCGTAATCGGACCCGACGACGTGTTTCGAATTCGAGTCGGCCCCTATCGGTTGCTGTACACGGTTGAAAACACACGATTACTGGTCCTCGTCCTGACAGTGGGTCACCGGCGTGATGTATACCGGCTGAACCTCAGCTGAGCCTTCGCTGGGATACAGACAATTTGGGCTGGTGTAATCTGAACCCATGACACTCAACGCTGGCGACAAGGCCCCCACATTCACTCTTCCCGACGCTTCGGGATCTCACCACTCACTCGCGGACTTCGCGGGACAGAACGTCATCGTCTACTTCTACCCCAAGGCGATGACCCCCGGCTGCACGACTCAGGCGTGTGACTTCCGCGACAACATGGCCGCCTTCACGAGCAAGGGTTACGTCGTCATCGGCGTTTCACCAGACTCCGGCAAGGACCTCCAGGAATTCACTGACCAAGAGAACCTGCCATTCATGTTGCTGGGCGACGAAAGCAAAGAGACCCTCAAGGCCTACGGCGCATTCGGCACAAAGAACATGTACGGCAAAGAGGTCCAGGGCGTCATCCGCTCGACGTTCGTCATCGACGGCGACGGCGTCATCACGCACGCGCTCTACAACGTCAAAGCCACTGGCCACGTTGACATGTTGCGCGAAAAACTCGGCGTCTAAGCAACCGAAGTATTGAACAGCGAGCCGATCGCGAACGTGATCGCGAGCGCGGCCGAACCACCGACGACAACTCGGATCACCGATTTCACCTTCGAACTGCCGCCCAAGTAAGCACCAGCGGCGCCCGTGCCGGCCAGCGCGATAATCGAGGCAGCGATCGTCGCGGGAATTCGGAACTGTTCCGCGGCGAACAGCACCGTGAGGAACGGAAGCAGCGCGCCGGCGAGGAACGACCCGGTGGACGAAAACGCGGCGTGCCACGGGTTCACGATGTGGGCTTCGAGAATGTTGAGCTCGGCCTCGAGGTGTGAGCGAATCGGGTCGTTGGTTGTCAATTCCTTGGCGACCTTCTTGGCCGTCTCCGCGCTCAAACCCTTTTTCTGATAAATCGTCTGCAATTCGGCGAGTTCGACCTTGGGCTGCTCAATCAATTCGCGCTTTTCTTTGTCAATCAGGGCCAGTTCACTGTCGCGCTGGCTGCTGACGGACACGTATTCGCCAAGTCCCATCGAGATGGCTCCGGCGGCGAGCCCTGCAACTCCGGCAATCATGATCGGTCCGATGTCTGATGTCGCAGCGGCGACACCGACGACGAGAGCCGAGATCGAGACGATTCCGTCGTTCGCGCCGAGCACACCCGCTCGAAGCCAGTTCAGTTTGGCGAGGTGTGAGACGCGGTGGG
>JBILBA010000032.1:0-8397 GCA_044353905.1 Microbacteriaceae bacterium
CTCGCTAACACACGGTGAAATCCCATCGCCGTGTGGTGTGAATACCACGATACCGTGCGGTTCGTCACCTAACCTGAACTGAATGGTAACAATCGACATCGTGGTGATGGTGGCAGCCGTCGTGGCTGTCATCGCCATTGGTGCGACCTATTTGTTTTTCCGAGCGGTGCGGATGCGCCCCAGCAGTTCTCAATCCGACGAATCACTGACCGACATTGCCTCGAGTCTCATCAGCGTTCTGGCAACAGCCGGGTTTGTCGTGGACAATTCCCTCGCCGTGTTGCGGGCCACCAACAGCGCAATTGCTCTGGGGTTGGTCTCCGGGCGCGTCATCCGCAGTAATGAGATCCGAAAGCTCGTCCGGCACGCCAAAGATTCCGACTCTACGCACGAAGTCGAGTTCGAAATCACTCTCGGTGCAGGCGGTGATGTGCGTTATTTGCGCGCACGCGCAGTTTCTATCGGAAGCGATTTCGTGCTCGTGCTTGTCGAAGACTCAACCGAAGAGCGCGACTTTGAAACGATTCGCCGCGACTTCATCGCGAATGTGACGCACGAAATCAAAACCCCCATCGGTGCAATTACTCTGCTCAGCGAGGCGATGGAGGGTGCGTTGGACGACCCGAAACAAATGCACAAGTTTGCCGACAGTCTTCGCCGCGAGGCGCGTCGCCTGTCCAATCTCGTGACCGAGATCATTCAGTTGTCACGCGTCGAATCGTCCGAAATTCTGTCGAGTGCCCGTCCTGTCAATATCGGGGCCGTGATCCGTGAAGCTTTGGAGCGCACGGTTGTCATTGCCGAGGCGAAAAACATCGAGATCAATTCCAAGTTCCCCGATGACGTCCTCGTCATGGGGGACGGGGAACTGCTGACCGTCGCGGTCAAAAACCTTCTCGAGAACGCCATTCAGTATTCGGACACGAATCAACAGGTCGGTATCGGGGTCACCGCTCGAAACGGTCACGTCGACATCATCGTGACGGATCAGGGTGTCGGAATCCCTCCGGACGAACAAGCCCGAGTGTTCGAACGGTTCTATCGGGTCGACGAGTCCCGCGACCGCACAACCGGCGGCACTGGCCTCGGCCTCAGCCTCGTGAAACACATCAGCATGAGCCACCGCGGTGAAGTCACCCTGTTTTCACAGCAGGGTGTCGGCTCAACCTTTACCATTCGCCTGCCTAGGCTTGTGGACACAAGCGAGGAGAACACCCATGAGTAGTGTGCTCGTAGTCGAAGACGAACAGTCCCTGAGGGAACCCCTCGTATACATTCTTCAGCGCGAAGGATTCGAGGTGTTCGAAGCTGCGGATGGGCCCACTGCGTTAGCTCAATGGCAAAACAACACCCCCGATTTGATTCTGCTGGACCTCATGCTCCCCGGAATGAGTGGAGTTGACGTTTGTCGCGAAATCCGGACGCAATCAACGGTTCCGATCATCATGGTCACGGCTAAGGATTCCGAAGTCGACAAGGTCGTCGGTCTCGAGATCGGCGCGGACGACTACGTCGTGAAGCCCTACTCAACCCGCGAACTTCTCGCGCGTATCAAGGCGGTACTGCGCCGAGGTGCCGTGCCGGATCCAAACCAGTCCCGATCCATCCTCGAGGCTGGGCCGGTCCGTCTCGACACTGAACGACACGCGGTGACGGTTAACGGTCAGCCCGTGACCCTGCCGCTCAAAGAGTTCGAGTTGCTCGAGTATTTGATGGACAACACCAACAGAGTGTTGACCCGTGGACAAATCATCGACCGCGTCTGGGGTTCGAACTATTACGGCGACACGAAGACCCTCGACGTTCACGTCAAGCGCATCCGAAGCAAAATCGAGCCCGATCCAGCGAACCCGAAGCTCATCGTCACCGTTCGCGGTCTCGGCTACAAAT
The DNA here is from genome assembly GCA_044353905.1 of Microbacteriaceae bacterium. Taxonomy (GTDB): domain Bacteria; phylum Actinomycetota; class Actinomycetes; order Actinomycetales; family Microbacteriaceae; genus MWH-TA3. The sequence goes on from JBILBA010000032.1 coordinate 1,891, forward strand.
TCGAAGTTTAGGGAACTCGGCGCAACCACTCGTCGGTGAGGAATTTTTCTGTCACTAGCTGGGCGGCACGAGCTCGTTCGTCATCCGTGATGACTCCGTCCGTCAATCCGTAGAGCCCCAGGAAAGTCTCGACCATCGTGTCGATGACCGCAGCACGCGTCATCCCCGACTGGCTCTTGATGGGGTCCACGCGCTTTGCTGCGCTCGTAACGCCTTTGTCACTCAGTTTCTCTCGACCGATTCGCAACACCTGCATCATCGCGTCGGCATCGATGTCGTAGGCCATCGTGACGTGGTGCAAAACCGCGCCGTTGCCCAAACGCTTTTGCGCCGCCCCACCGATCTTGCCCAACGGGCTGGCGATGTCGTTGAGCGGCTTATATTCCGCAGCGATTCCAATCGAATGAAGCGACTGAAGGACCCAATCGTCGAGGAACGCGTAGGAGTCGGCGAAAGACATCCCGCGGACTAGTTCAGCCGGGGCATAAATCGAATAGGTGATGGTGTTGCCTGGTTCGATAAACATCGCGCCGCCACCGCTCACGCGGCGAAAAACCCCGATACCGCGGGCTTCGGCCTCGTCGAGGTCGACCTCGTTACGAAGCGACTGGAACGACCCGATGATGACCGCTTTTTCGTTCCACTCCCAGAAGCGCAGTGTCGGCCCGCGCCGACCCGCGCCGACCTCTTCGGTCAAGACCTGGTCGAGTGCCATGTGTTCTGCCGCCGACAGTGGCTCTGGTGCAAGGTATTCCCAGTCGTACTCGGCGAAGGAGCGGGCGTCGGCAATCGCGCGGCGAACCGCTGTTGCGACCGCTTCGGGGTGAACCCCGAGCATGACGACGTCGTCCGGGAGTGCGTCTCGAACTCTGCGTGCGATTTCGCCCGCGTCGGACGTCACGGGAAGTCCCTCGATTGCGCGAGTCATTGCCTCTAGCGCTTCGTCCGGTTCAAGAAAAAAGTCTCCTGAGATGACGACGTCGACCAGGTGGCCGTCTCGTTCTTCGGCCTCGACGACGATCAGTTTTCCGCCGGGGACCTTGTACTCGCCCTTCATGCCGTTACCGATTCACGTCGTTCCGTGAGCCAGCGAGCGAGGTCGTCAAAAACGTCTGCGCGGTTCGTCTCGCTGTAGACCTCGTGGCGGGCTCCTTGATACGAAATCAAGGTCACGTCGCTGTAGCCGGCTTTAAGGTAACGGTCGGCGAGTGCCACCACTGACTTCTCGTTGGCCAGGGAATCGTCATCGCCCTGCAACATGAGAATCGGTATGTCGCGCGTGGCGGGCTTGGGTGTGCCTAAGAGTTGGAGTGCGCCACGAATTCCAAACTGTTTCCTGATGTCCACAGTAAAGATCAAAGGGTCTTCGACCTTGTTGTGGTGGACTGTCGCATCACGTGTCAGCCACTCGTGGCCGGTTGTTCCGAGGTGTGCGTGTCGCGCGTTGAGATCCCCGCTGTTCATGGTCCAAAGGGTTCGAAGTGCGGTTCCCGACCACACCACGAGATCCGCGTCGAGAGTCCCCTCATCCAGGGCGATCTGCCCCAAGAAGGACCCCATTGAATTTCCGAGGAACGCAAGTGGCAGGCCAGGATTTTCCGACCGCGCGACTCGCGTCATCTGATTGATGGAATCGATAGCACCGTTTACGCCACGCGGCCCGAGATAGCCAAACTTATCGACATTGCCGTCCCATTGGAGTAGGCCCGTCTCGCCGTGCCCGCGGTGGTCGTCGGCGTACACCGTAAAACCGCGACCCACGAGGTATTGCGCAAGTTCCTCGTACCGTCCCCGATGGTCGCCCTGTCCGTGCGAAATCTGCGCAACGGCGACCGGTTTCACCGAGGCCCAACGGGTGTAACAAATCGTGATGCCATCGGAATCGACGTAAGTGTGGGTGGTTCCGCGGGAAGTGGGCATGCGCCCCATTTTAGGCGGTGCGGGGGAAGCCCCTTCGCCTGCCTATGATGAGAGACATGGTGGGTCGTCGGAAACGTAGTGCACGTGAACCACGACCCTCAATGTTTCGAGCTCTGTCGAATCGGAACTTCCGCATCTGGATTATCGGAGCTCTCCTCGCCACCATCGGCGGATGGGGGCAACGCGCGGCTCAGGATTGGCTCGTCCTCACCGAACTCACCAACAACGACGCCGTTGCGCTGGGGTTCAGTCTGGCACTGCAGTTCGGTCCAATTCTGATTCTCGGCCCGTTCGTCGGACCGTTCATCGACCGATTCCCTGGTCGGATCATCATCTTCTGGTCAGCCGTTGTCGAGACCCTTTTCGGCATCGTACTCGGAATCGCCGTGCTTACCGGTGTTGCGACACTCGGGCTCGTGTATGCGCTCGCTTTGGGGCTCGGCATCGTCCAAGCAATAGAGACGCCTGCCCGGCAAATCTTTGTCAACGAACTCGTCAGCAAAGAAAACGTTCCCAATGCCATCGGGCTCAATTCGATGATGTTCAACACATCGCGGCTCGTCGGTCCCGCGTTGGCCGGAATCGGAATCTCGTTGGTGGGGACGGGCTGGACTCTTCTCTTTGCCGGGCTCAGCCTCGCCTCTGCGGTGATTGCCATTTCCATGCTCCGCCGTGGTGAATTGCACACGGTCCTGAAGTCCCCCAAGGAACGCGGTCAGTTCCGAGCCGGACTTGCGTACATCCGATCCCGCGCGGACCTCCTCATCGTGCTCACGATGTTGTTCGTCGTTGGCACCCTCGTGTTCAATTTCGGGATCTTTTCGGCCACCATGGCGGTCGTCGAATTCGGCCTCGGAGCGCACGACTACGGGTTCATCATGTCCGCTCTCGCCGTGGGATCGCTCGGTGGCGCACTACTCGTGGCCCGAAGCTCTCGTCCCCGACTTTCGGTCATTACGATGGCGGCTGCGTCGATTGCTGTCGGAGGTCTTGCGGCATCGCTGGCTCCGACCGTGACAACGTTCGTTGTCCTTTTTCCCATCTTGGGTTTCGGTGCGGTACTCATGGTTGCGACGATCAACGGATACATCCAGACCACGACGGACGAAATCTATCGCGGTCGGGTGATGGCGATTTTCTCGACCTTGCTCATGGGCGCGACACTTATCGGCTCGCCTCTCGCGGGTTGGGTGGCGAACGCGTTCGGTCCCCGTTGGTCGATCGGCGTCGCGGCCCTGGGCGGGCTGATTGCGACCATCGTCGCGTTGGTGTGGATGCGTAGTTCTCACAACATTTCGACAATGGACACGGTTCGTTCTGCGTTTACCCGGTCGTCGACCGAGCATTCCGACACGGCAACCCAGGTGATCACCATCACCGAGCGCGGACCGTGACGCTCCAAACCGCCCAAATTATTTGAAACCGCGCACCAAATCGCCTAGAGTGGTGCCGTGGACGCAACCGATAAGCGGATTATTGAGCAACTGCGCGAGAATGCGCGTGCTGGCTATGCCGAAATCGGCGATGTCGTGGGCCTCTCGGCGAGCGCCGTGAAGCGCCGCGTCGATCGGCTCGTTGATTCGGGTGCCATTCGTGGGTTCACCGTCAACGTGGACCCTGCCGCCGAAGGCATCGGCGTCGAAGCATATGTCGAACTGTATTGTCGTGGGACGGTGTCGCCCGACGATCTGCGGACCCTTCTCAACGGAGTCCCCGAGGTGGTCTATGCGGGAACCGTATCCGGACAGGCCGATGCAATCGTGCATATGCGCGCCGCGTCAATTTCCGCGCTCGAAGCAGCGCTCGAAAAGGTCCGGATTGCGCCGAACGTCGACCACACACGTTCCTCCATCATGTTGTCGCGTCTCGTGCATCGACGGATTCTCTAAAAAATGTTCTGACATGTGTCGTCGTCAGCGTTCGTAACGCGAGAATGGACATATGCGAATTGGAGTTCTCACTTCCGGCGGCGATGCCCCTGGCCTCAACGCCGTCATCCGTGGCGCTGTGCTCAACGGCGAACGTCACTACGGGATGTCCTTCATTGGTATCAAGGATGGCTGGCGTGGCTTGGTCGACGCCGACTTCCAGAAACTCGAGCGGGCGGACGTCAAGGGAATTGGCAAGATGGGCGGCACCATTCTCGGTTCCTCTCGAACGAATCCCTTCGAGGGAAACGGCGGCATAGATCGCATCAACCAGGTCATGTCCGACGCCGGCATGGATGGCCTGCTGGTCATCGGTGGTGAAGGAACTCTCGCCGCCGCAAATCGCCTGTCCGAGGCCGGCATCAAGATTGTTGGCATACCGAAGACCGTCGACAACGACCTGTCCGCCACCGATTACACCTTTGGCTTCGACACCGCGGTAAACATTGCGACCGATTCCATGGATCGCCTGCGCACGACCGGGGACTCTCACCACCGGTGCATGGTCGCAGAGGTCATGGGTCGCCATGTTGGCTGGATTGCCCTTCACTCGGGAATGGCCGCTGGGGCCCACGCGATCCTGATTCCCGAACGCAAAACGTCGTTGGACGAGATTGTCGGATGGGTTATATCGGCCTACGAGCGCGGACGCGCTCCGCTTGTGTGCGTTGCCGAGGGATTCCTCCTCGACACGATGGACGACGCACACAGTGAACGCGGGCTCGATGCCTTTGGTCGGCCGCGCCTCGGAGGAATTGGCGAAGTGCTCGCCCCGTTGATCGAAGAGGCAACGGGTATCGAGACTCGCGCAACGACACTCGGTCACATCCAACGAGGAGGGACTCCGTCGGCGTTCGATCGAGTTCTCGCCACCCGGTTCGGGATGAACGCGGTCCGTGTCATTTCCGAAGGCGGCTGGGGGTCTCTGGTGGCCCTTCGTGGCACCGACATCGTGACAACAACCTTCGAATCAGCACTCGGACAACTCAAAACCGTGCCCGATGCCCGCTGGTCCGAAGCCGCTCTGCTCTTCGGCTAGGCGTCGCGGAATTCCAACAACGCGTCAATGAGCGCGTCGTTGCTGCGTTCCGCGGCGGTGTGAGAAACGATCAGGCCCGCCTGCTGAGCGTCGAACGCGGTCCGAGGCCCGATGCAAATGACGGCGGTTGATTCCGGTATCGGACTGAGCTGCTCGGCGAGTTGTCGAGCCACACTTCCCGAACTCACGAGAATCGCGGTGATGTCTCCTGAGTGGACTCGCGTGCGGACGTCATCCGGAATCGGAACTCCGACTGTTCGGTAGGCAGACACAAATGTCGCATTGATTCCGCGCTGGTCAAATCCGGCGGCGAGAACGGGTTCCGACGTCTCCGAGTGCGGAACAAGGATCGTCGACTCGGTAAAACCTTCGGGCAGCGAGCTGATGAACCCCCGAGAGGAATTATCGGTGGGGGGAACGAAATCAACGCGAATACTCGCAAACGACAACGCTTGGGCCGTGGTCTCGCCAATCGCGGCTACTCGGGTTCGCTCGGGGATTTCAACCTTGTGGTGTTGAAGCACGTCAACGGTCGTCGCGCTGGTCAGAACAATCCAGTCGTATGACCCCGCGGTGAGGGAATCAAACTGAGCCTGAAGAGCACTGGCGTCATCCGCAGACGCAAAGTTCACAACGGGGGCAACGACCGTCCGCGCACCGAGCGTTGTCAAACGATTGGTGATGTCCTCTGCAAATCGTCCGCCGCGGGGAATGAGAACGGTCTGGTCGCCGAGTCGGCGGATGACCGGGATGCTCGCCGTCGGGCTCACTTCACGAATTGCAAAATCAGTCATCGCCAAAAACCGCCCATGCGATTGTGCTGACCACGATGACACCGAGGATTCCTGCACCGATTATCCACGGCACGGGATTTGCTTGATACGAGCCTGCGACACGTTCGCTCAATACCTTGCGTTGTTCCGTCAGATCGAGCTTCTGCTCGAGTTCGGAGACCGACTTCTGGAACTGTTCACGTCGTGCCGCGATGTCCGCCGCGATTTTCTGTCGCTCACTTGCCATCTTTAGTCCCCTTCCCCAAGTTTCGGAAGTCTTTGGCAATCTGGTCGACCGATTCAAAGGGGGTGAAGCCCTTGCGAATCGATGCGACACCGAGTGCGATGAATGCGAGGCCGCCGACCAGAGCGACTCCCGCAACGGTGAGTGCGGCAGCCCACGCTGGCATGAACTCTGCCAAACCCAGGATGAGGGCGACGACGAGCATCGTCAGGACCATCGACAACAGTGTGACGCCCAGCGTCACCCAGCCGATACCAATTCCGGCGGCGCGCAGCTTCCCCGCAAATTCAGATTGCAGTAAGCGGATTTCGGCGCGAACCAGATCACTAAGTTCTCCCGGTAAATCGGCCAGCAACCGAAAAAAGCTACGCGTTTTCGCGTCTTTCGCCATAAGCGGTTACTTCTTCGGTTTAGCAGTGGATCGTGCGGGAGTCGTCTTCTTTGACGCGGGCTTTGGTGCGGGCTTTGCCGCGGTTTTCCGCGCTGGAGTTGCGGGTTTTGCTGGCGTTGAGACCGATCGAACGGCTTCGACGCGCTCGGCGATCTTCTTGACGTTCTCCGAGACGGCCGAGGCAACCTCGGGCGCGTTCTCTTTGACGAACT
>JBILBA010000015.1:0-28897 GCA_044353905.1 Microbacteriaceae bacterium
AGCGACAGCATCGCGAGTTGCGCTGTTGTGCTGACCGAAGAGTGCGACGATTCCGTCTTCCTGGATGAGTCGCTGCGCTGCGCTAACTCCAGCAGTGGGAACGCCGGTCTCATCGGCGACCAAGAGCTCAAGCTGTTGGCCGTTCACGCCACCCGCCGCGTTGATTTCCTCAACGGCGAGTTCTGCTGCGTTTTGGGTGGGCGGACCAAAAATACCCGCTGCCCCGCTCAGGTCGGTGAGCAAACCGATTTTGAGTGTTTCCGTGCTTACCGCAGACGTTGAACACCCAGTGAGTGTTGCAACGATGCCCGCAGCAGCGACAAAAGCCGCTAAAGAGGAACGATGGATCATGATGTACCTTTCGTGTTTATGTCAATATGAAAGTACTTGCTTACATATTTGTACACTAAGACAGGTTGCTCGTCAAGCCCCACACTCGTCCAACGTTTGTGGCTTGCCGAAGCAAGAGAGACCCCTCATCAGCAACTCTCGACATCGCCGAAGTGCCCGCGGTCGAGGTACTTCAGGGGGTCGCCGTTCACCTCATCACCGCCGCCGCACCCGAACTTGGTGATCACCACGCCCGCCCGCTGCGCGACGGACTGCGTTCGTTGCAACTCGCGTTCCGTGAAGCCTCGGCGATCCCCGACGCATTAGGTTCCGGTCCCGGCGAAAAGTGGACTGGCCCCGTCATCTAACTACTGATCAGACGGTTGGGGGTTCGAATCCCTCCAGGCGCGCTCCGGCGGATCCCCCGAAACTTAGTTGTTCCACTGACCCGGAACAAGTGTGACGTGGAACGAGTCCTCGTATAGCGCGTGATTGCGTGACGCGAGGAGGGGTTTTGTGATGGAGTGCATTCCCCACGAATCCGACACGTCGAGAGAACATGTTTGAGTAACCCAGCGCCCGGGTTCGCGCAAGCTTTCGTGTCGTGGCCACGAGACGTGATCTGGACTGAAAATCCCTGATGGGACCGATTCTGTCTCGGAACAGAATCCCAACCACACATTCGCGTCGCCGGCGCGGAACCGAATCGGATGCCCAAAAGTAGGATCTGCTTGGCCCAAGCCTCCGAGAAAGGGTGCGCGGGTTCCGGTAGATCCTCGAGGCGGCCGAAGTGCATGATCGCCCTGCCCCAGAATGACCGAAGCGCCGAGAATGGACAGCGCGCGTGAAACAGAATTGGTCGCGAAACCTGAGTTCGGCATGACCCCGATCAGCACTCCCGCAAAAGTGAGGAGAGCGACGGTGGGAATGGTTTCCGACACAGGGAAAGTGAAAAATCGGGAATCGGGAGTGGCGATGAGAATCTCGGTCGCGCCACTGTCGCTGCCGCGCCGCCCCTGAACGACCAGTGAGTTGTGTAACGAGGCGTAGGCCCGCGTGTCGTCGATCCAGGTGTCGCGGGTTTCGACCGTTGTCGGAAGCACAAGTAAGCGCGGGGCATCGTCTGGGGAATTCGGCGCCGGGTCGATTGTCGTTGGGTCGCCCGACCAGACGCTGATGGTGACAGCTGTCGGCGTGATTGCGGAATCGGACGCGGTGAGGCGGTGGACGCGAATGTCGGGCTTCCGCACACTTGGCTTCGCCTGTGCGCGGGTTGTGCCCAACTCAAGATCTGCCGACACAAGGCCTCGTCCATAATCGTTCGAGGCGAGTACAACCGCGTCGCGGTCGATGATGCAACTACCACCGCTGAACACGACTCCCCGGTCGGTACCAATCAGGTCTGCTGCGATGATCGGTATCCCGTACTCCGCTGCGCGAAGGGTCCAGGTGGCACTCGGTGCGGGTTCGGCTACCCACGCGGTCGAAAAAACAATCGCCTGAGCACCCCGCGCCACCGCTGACTCGATCGGCTCGGGATAATCTAAATCGGCGCAGATCAAAGGGGAGACTCGTCCTATCGGGGTGTCCCACAGCGGCGGAATCATTTCACCCGCAACGGCCCACGAAAGGTCTTCCACAAACAAGCAGGTCTTGTCGTAGTGCCCGACGACTTCGGTCGGCGACACGAGCGTACAGCGATTGGTGAGTCGTCCGGTGACCGCGTCGACGGCGGGGTGGCCGATAACGAGCCACGAACCGCTTTTCTCCGCCAGGGCAATCCACTCCGCGTGCGTCGCGGGGTCGCTGCATTTCACGGCGTGCGGCAGTATTTCGTCGGCGCTCGACCAGATGTACCCCGTCAGCGCCATCTCGGGGAACACGACAATCGCAGGCGGCGGTCCGTCGCTAGCCAAAAGAAGATCGCGCGCAAGATTCAGATTCGCGTCGACATCGCCGTGAACGGGCTCGAACTGTAACGCGGCGACGCGGACGCGGGAGTTGCCGGGATTTTGGTCGGGAGTGGTCACTCTAGAAGACGATCACAGAACGCGTGCGCTCACCCCGTCGCATCGCGTCGAGAGCGTCGTTGACGTCGTCGAGCCCCACGCGATCCGAAATGAGGTCGTCGAGAGGCAATTTACCCGCGAGATAGAGTTCCGCGATTCTCGGGAAGTCAACGAGTGGAACAGAACCCCCGTAGTTTGAACCGACGAGAGTGAGCCCCAACTCGGCGAAGCTCAGTGGGTCAATTGTCGCGCGATGACCAACTGGAGGAAGTCCGACAATGACCGCGGTACCGCCCGCTCGCGTGATGTGGGGCAGGTCCTCGATGCTTCCCACGCGCCCGATTGCCTCGAAAGAATAGTCGACACCGTCCGCCACGATGGCCCGAACATCGGAAACCATGTCGGCACCGGCGACGACCGTGTGCGTCGCTCCAAACCGAGTCGCTGCGTCTAACTTTTCGGCGCTGATGTCCACCGCAATAATCGGGTTGGCTCCCGCAAGTGCGAGACCCATTATTACCGACAGTCCCACGCCTCCGCAGCCGATCACAAGGGCCGACGAGCCGGCGGTCACCCGAGCATTGTTGAGGACCGCACCCACGCCCGTAGTGACGGAGCAGCCAATCAGGCTCGCGACATCAAACGGCACCGCGCTAGGGATTGCCACGACAGCCGATTCGGGTGCAACGGTGTACTCGGCCATTGTCCCGAGGCCCAAATAGGGGAAAACCTGTTTCCCCGCCATCGTGTGGCGCGTGGTGCCGTCCGGCATCACGCACTCTACCGACCGCGTGCGAGTGCATGCCCAGGACTTACCCTCGGAGCAGGATCGGCACTTTTGACACGGTGCGAACCACGAAAGGATCACGTGATCTCCCGGGCTAACCGTGGTGACGCCGACCCCTACTGATTCCACGACTCCTGCGCCTTCGTGGCCCAAAACAGTGGGGGTCGGCATCGGCCATTCGCCATCAACAACGTGGCGGTCGGAACCGCAAACTCCCGACGCACCCATTCGAATCAGCACCTCGCCGGCTTTCGGATCGTCGAGCTCGACAGTAACAATGTCGAGTCGGTCAGATTCGCCGGTATGGACAGCCGCTTTCATCGAACGGGGCATCGAGAGTTTCCTATCTACTGTCTTGCTATTTCTTTGCGGATTCGAGCTCGGTCGGCAATTCGTAGCCGCCACGCCCGGATTTGGCCGAGTTCAGCAGTGGCGTGAGCAACAAGTGCAGCACAAAGGAAACCGCCACAGCAGGAACGGACGCGGTCGTCCAGTTGAACAGCGCATCGGTTTCCAACGTCATCGGGTTGTACAACCAGAGGTAGGCGCCAACTCCAGCCAGAGATGAGATCATCGCCGCGAGGTTGAAACCACCGTGGAAGTGGTAACGCGATGTGCTACCGGGTGCGTAGAGCGCACCGAGGTTAATCCGCTGCTTGCGCAAGACGAAGTAATCCGCGATGACTGTTCCACAGACCGCTGAGAGGAACGCGCCCGAGAAGGTGACGAACAGCAAGAACTGGTCGTACAACAATCCGGGGAAGAAACTCACGATTGCCGCGGGAACCAAGAAGATTGCCGCAAGAACTTCCCACCGGGTGGTGGCAAAGAGTTTTCCGCTCGCCTGACGCAAGGCCAGCGTGTTGGAATACACGATGGACGCGAGAGACGTGATGTTGGCGAAGGCGATAAACAGCAACGCGATTACTCCGAACACCGCTCCACCTGCCGTCATCAACCACACCGTGGGGTCCCAGTTGCCCAGGGTGAGTGCCGACGCCATACCCACCAATTGCGCGATGATGGTCACGATTGCGAGACCAATAAACGCGGGCCACAACGAGGCTTGAGGGGACTTCGTGAGGCGCCCAAGGCTTCCCATGATGGGCCACCACGAGAAGGCCACGCCGAGGTTGAACTCAACAGCAATCGCAAAGTTCAAAGCTGGGTCGTCAAACGGCGCAAGCGGGGCTGCGGCCATCAGGTCGGTCCATGTCGTTTGTGTGAACAGGAAGACGATCAGTCCGAGAGTCACGAGCGCCAACCCGGGAGCAACGATTCGGTTGAACGCCTTAATCGATACTGGGCCCTTGGCTACAAGCGCCCAAGCGGCGGCGATACAGACCAGTGCGAACACAGTGACCAGAATCGAGTTGGGGTCAATGGTAGTTCCGAAAACCGTATTCGAAACCTGTGCCGTTGCGCGACCGAACATCGCTCCCAGCAGAGCCGACCAACCGACCTCAGTGAAGGTGATTACGGTAAAGAAAATCAGCGCGACCCCACCGAAACCAAAAATGCTCCGAAGGATTGTGTACTGCTCGACTCCGTATCGGCTACTGATTACCGTGGTGGCGAGCAACATGATGATGACACCGGCAACGTTGCCGATGATCATAGCGAGAATGCCTGGACCAAAGCCGACAAAATTCGCGGTTGCACCACCAACCAAGAATGCCCACGTGGCGATGGCGAGGCCGATGTTGACCCAGGTGAAGTCTGCGAATCCCCACTGTCGCTCGTTCTTGAGAACGGGGAACGATCCGAATGTTCCTGCTTGACGAACTGCTTCTTGAGTTTGTGACATTAGAGCGAAACCACCAATCCGATAGCTAGGGTGACGAAAACGATAATCCCCGCCGTCCATAATTCAGTCGACGTGAGTGCCCGATGTGACTCGTCACCCGCCTCGTCTGACTGAATGATGTCGATTCGACGTTTGAGCTCTTGGGACAGAGCTGCTTCTTGCTGCTGACCGTTCATTACTCTCCTTTGAGTTGTGGTCGTGCAGAGTGATCTGCACATGGCTAACCTAGCGCAGCAACGTCGGCACTTCTAGGTGGTTGAGTGATGCGCGGCAGACCGCGCAACTCGTTAAGTTGGTGCACACAAGCGAAGCGTGACGCTAGTCGAATTCGAGAACCGCCATTGCGGCATTGTGGCCAGCGATTCCGCTGACCGCGCCACCCCGCCTCGCGGTTGATCCGCAGAAGTAGATGCCCGGCTCGCGGGTGTCAACACCCCAGCGTTCCGCCGGCGTCGAAAGTGGCGCCTCGTCCGGGACGAACGGCCAACTGAGTGGCGCATGAAAGATGTTTCCGCCCGGCAGCCCGAGAGCGTTTTCCAAATCGAGAGTCGTCTTTGTTTCGATACAGGGTTTGCCGTTAGCGTCAACCACCAACAAATCACGGATGTCCTCCGACAACACCGAATTGAGCGAATCGATGACCGCGTCCTCGAGCTTGTGACGCATTACGTCGTTGTCGTTGCCTCTCAGCAACGAATGTGGTGTTTGAAGCGCGAAGACGGTGAGGGTCTGGGCGCCCGATTCGCGAAGAGATTCGCCGAGGATGGTCGGGTCGGTAATCGAATGGCAGTAGATCTCGCACGGAAGCGGGTTGGGTATCTCGCCTCGCGTCGCCTGTTCGAAAGCGGACTGCAATTGCGTGAAACTTTCGTTGATGTGGAAGGTTCCGCCGAAAGCGGCGACAGGCTCGGTTTTTGATTTCAATCTCGGTAAGCGCTTGAGAAGCATGTTGACCTTTACCTGGGCGCCTTCGATGTCGTGAGCCGGGGACCGACCGCGGAGAGATTCGAGAACCGGCCGGGCAACATTGGCGAGCACGAATCGCGCCGACACCGAGCGGGTTTCGCCGTCTTGTTGGTAGGTGACGGTTCGAACGGGACTATCGGTTGCGGTGCCGCCGTCTAGATCGCCAATGGACAGCACCTCGCACCCTGACTTGAGTTCGGCACCGAGCTCCCGCGCACGCGCCGCCATCGAACTCGTGACTGCACCCATCCCGCCAACAGGAATGTTCCACTCGCCGGTTTCGTTTCCAATCACGTGGTACAAAAAGCACTTATTGGCGTCGAGCTCTGCATCGTGATTAGAGGCGAATGTCCCGATGAGTGCGTCGGTCATGACCACGCCACGCACCAGATCAGACTCGAACGAATCGGCAATCGTTTCGCCGATGGGCCGTACAAAGAACTCGTTCCACAATTCAGCGCCGAGCAACTGCCGGACTTCCGCTTCAGTTTTCAAAGGCTCCAGCACTGTGGGAAACAACGCTTTTGCGATGGTTTCGGTCTTTGCATAAAAGTCATTCCACGCCTCGAAGTCGCTCGCCGCACCGATTGATTCGAACGACCGTGCCGTCGCCTCGGCGTCGATTTCGTCAATCAGCAACCCAGCCTTGCCATCCGGTGCGGGAGTGAACGACCCGTAACGTCGCGGGGCTGTCTCGACATCGAGCCCAAGGTCGTCGATGATGCGCTTCGGAAGAAGGCTAACGAGATACGAGTACCGTGACAGTTTTGCTTCGATTCCATCGAATGCCTGTGCTGACACAGCAGCCCCACCGAGCACATCGTGCTGCTCGAGTACGACCACCGATTTTCCCGCTTTGGCCAAATATGCTGCTGCAACCAGACCGTTGTGCCCACCGCCGATTATGGCAACGTCGACGGAATCACTGTGCATTCGTTCAGTCTAGGACAGGGGCAATTGTGCTTGAGCGCATCCCCAACCGTCGGGCCATGGATTGATGGTTTGGGTCCTAGCCGTTGACCTGGTTGTACAGCGCCTTGAAGTCAATTTTCCCCTGGTCCGAAGTGGGGAGGCTGTCGAGAGCGATGATCTGGCGTGGGCTCGCAAGCCCCATTTCGTTCCGAGCCCATGAGAGCAAACCAAATTCATCAAAATCGTGACGTGGATTCACGACCACAAACGCGACGGGAATCCCGTCATGATTCGGAGACTCCCTTTTAACGACAGCAACGTCTTTGACCATAGGGTTTTTGAGCAACGCGGATTCAATCTCCCGAGGAAATATGTTGACTCCATCCAACGTAAATGCCTCAGTGGTCCTGCCGTGTAGGCGCAAAATCCCCGAATCGAGGATCTCGCCCAGATCTCCTGGAATGAACCATCCGTCGTTAAAGGCGCTCATTTGATGAGCGTTTGCATCGAGGTAATGCGTGGCCATCCCCGGCGTCCTAATCTTGAGCGCGCCGACTGAATCGGATAACACAGCGTTGTCGATGTCGATTTCGACCCCCGGGAGCGGAATTCCAACGCCGCCTTCGATGTCATGGTCGCCGTGAAATGCGATGGCAATCGTCCCCGTTTCGGTGGACCCGTATCGAACCGAAAGGTTCGGCGTGACCGCCTCTTGGAACTGTTTCCTCAGAACGGTAGGAAGAGGGCTTCCGGCAATCGTGATGGCGATTTCGGGGGGCAGTTGTCGTCCATTACGCATCTCCAGCAGGCTGGCAAAGTGAGACCGCGCGATATCAAAACGCGTGCAGCCCGAGGTTTGCAGATAGTCGAAATCGAGAGCGTCGTCCTCGATGTCTCGAAAAAGGTTTGTTCCGCCATTGAGAAAGCAGTAAAGTCGATGTCTTTTGGAATTGTTGTGTTCAATCGAGGCGAGCCGCAGAAAACGTGCGCCGTTATAAAACGAGTGTTGGTCTGCCTGAATCTGAAGAGACGGGAACGGAATCGGCACCAATTTTGCGTGGCTCACCGTGCCAGAAGTTTTCAGGATTAGACCGCCCTGACCCTCTTCAGTGGGGGAACCTTCAAAACGAACAGAGTTTTTTGCGGATTTCTTCAGGAGCGCCAAGAAGACTTTGTCGTCAATCACCCGAGAAATTCGAAGTCGTTCCGCGAGCTGTGATCTCACTGCAGCAGGGTCATGGCTCGCCACCACGGTCTGGTGTGCACCAATCAGCAGCAGCGCGACCGTGAGCAGGAAATGGTCAATCTCGTCTTTGACCGAAATGCCAATCGTGTCGCCGGCGCGTATTCCTAGACCATGGAGGCTTGTTGCCAGGTGGCTGGACCTTTCGCCAACCTCGGAGAAGGAGAGGGACCGGTGTGTGCTTTCCAGCGCAACCGTGTCAGCCCAGCGTTCGGTGAGGGCGTCGAGTTGTTTCGGTGTCATGAGTTCACAGCCTTTTCTTGCTCGAAGGGGAGGCGGGGTTAATCCATTCTCTAAAGTTCGAAAGGAGGGTTCCTTCATCAGCCAACGGCAGGAGAGCGTTGTGCTTGGCCCCCGGAATCTCAATCACTTCGGCCCCTGCTATGTCAGACTTCCAGTCGGGAACTTTGGGGGCATCGTTCCCCATCTCGCCATAGACGACAGTCACGGGCACCTCGTTACCATCGCCAGCAGCTCGTCTTCGTGATTCCAGCACGCGTTCCAACTGGGGGTTGGCTGACCACCGAACGTCGCGCGTAGAGTTTGGTCCCACGATGACGACGCTGCGAACGGGGTAGAACCCGGAGAATACCAGCGCAGCAATTCCCCCGCCGCTGATACCGAGTACAACCGGGGGCAAAGCGGCACGACGTTCTTCCGGCACTGTGGTGTCGATGACCGTCCCCAGATTTGCGAAAGCGGTTTCGAGGTCAAATCCCAAACCGGAAATCCCGCTACGAAAACCATCATTTACCTCGGTGCGCAAAAAGATAACGGTATCGGTCAAATCGCCAAGCGCAGCGAGGAAAAGGCCCATGGGCATCATGGGACGGCGCGTGTTTCCTCCAAAAACAATGAGGCACGACGCCAGAGTTGACGGCTTGTCACTTCGATAGACGAGGACGTCCTTGGCACGATGTTTGCGTGACCAGGCTATGCGTTCATTATCTCCGAGTGTGCGGTCGATCATTCCAGCGATTTTCTCGATTGGCGTCGCCTGCCTGACCAAGTTTGGCCATTTCTTCAGAATGCCCAGGGCAACTCTCAGTAATCCGAATTGTGTCCACCGAACAGAATTGCGAGCGGCGCCCGCCGCGGACAACTCCAAAAACTCACTCGGAGTTGCTGTCCCAATCAAATCCCTGATGGCAAGATACAGTTTGTCCAACACAAGGCGCCTAACGCTTTTTTTGTCAACATTTGTTCCTTGTTCTGGCTGCGCACTAGCACCGGTTGGTGGCGCGATAAGTTCTGCGAGTTCCTCGACGGAGTGCATCGCTGCCAACGCCGCCGGCGACAGTTTCACCCCACATCGAATCTCAAGCGCGATCGACAACTCGTTGAGACTAAGGCTGTCGAGTTCGAAGGCGCTAAAGGGAAGAGGCTCCGCGCCGCGAACGAAAGCGTCCCATCGTTCCGGGCTCGAGACGGGAAAGTTGATTCCGGCGCTGAGGAGAATCGGTTTTGTTCCGGCGCGTTGCCCCTCGTCAACCATCGGCATCCCTCCGTGCGACCATAGGGACGTGCCCTGATGTGACAATTAGTTAACCATGTTTAATCGAATATCTCTAGAGATATTCGCGGTCAACACAGACAGAAGTTTTGGTTTCGCTCGAAAAGCAGACTGGAGGAAACAATGGGGAAATTCGTCTGTCGTTGACCCCTGACTCTGGCAACGACAGCATTCCGTGTCGAATCCCTCGCAAAAGGCAACTGTTGTTAATTGTCCTTTGAGCCGAATAGCGCCGCGGTATACGCGGCGGAGAAAGCGAAGCCAACGACCGCGTAGGCAATTGCAAACCAAGTGAGTGGCACGGGCACAATTAAGGTGACAACTCCCAGTGCGAACGCGGAAACCAACATGACGCGACCAGAAAATCGGACTGCTTCGTCGCTGCCGCGACTGGACACGGAGAACATGTTGCCCGCGAGTGCAACCAGAGTGATTCCAATCATGCGCATGGCCCACTCAAGGTCCAGCGTTGTCGTCAGTCCGAGAAGTGCATTGAACGAGCCTGGCGCTGCGATCAGCGCGATGGCACTCAGCCCAAACACGATTGAGCCGGCTCTCAAAACGAGTCGAACACGACCGCTCTGGTAACGATTGACCGTCGTGACTTTGCTCATGTTTCTCCCGTCGACTTTTCGGCTTCGAATCTACTAGTGCCAGGGTTTACCGCGAGTCCCCCGCGTGCACAAGCTGTCAGCGCGTCCCTAAACGAGGCGCCGGACAGCAGCCGCGAAGTTGTCGACGTCGGCCTCGGTGGTGTCCCACGCGCACATCCAGCGAACTTCGCCGGTGGCGGGGTTCCAGTCGTAGAACCTGAACTCTTTGCGGAGTTCGTCGGCAACACCCGCAGGCAACGTCGTGAAGACTCCGTTGGCCTGAGTCGGCTGCGTGAAGTTGACGCCCGTCACCCCTTCGAGGGATGCGCGCAAGCGAGTGGCCATTGCGTTGGCGTGGGACGCGGAACGCAACCACAGGTCGCCCTCGAGAAGGGCAATGAGTTGGGCCGACACGTACCGCATCTTCGACGCGAGTTGCATGTTCATCTTGCGCAGATAAATCAAGCCGTTCACAGCTTCGGGGTTCAAGACCACGATCGCTTCGGCACCCATCAGTCCGTTCTTGGTTCCACCGAAACTCACGATGTCGACGCCAGCATCGCGGGTAAACGCGCTGAACGGAACGCCCAGGGCGGCCGCCGCGTTCGAGATGCGCGCGCCGTCCAAGTGCACGGTCATTCCCAGCGAGTGAGCGTGATCGGCAATGGCCGAGACCTCGTCCGGTGTGTAAATGGTGCCGAGTTCACTGGACTGCGTGATGGTGACCGCGAGGGCCTGGGCGCGGTGCTCGTCGCCAAAACCAAAGGCCTGCTCGTCGATGAGTGCGGGAGTCAACTTGCCCTGGAACGCCGGCACGGTCAGCAACTTGAACCCACCCACTGCTTCGGGCGCCGTGGACTCGTCGTTGTTCACGTGGGCGGTCGCGGCACAAATGACGCCACCCCAGCGTGGAATCATTGACTGCAGACTCAAAACGTTGGCGCCCGTGCCGTTGAAGACGGGGAACACTTCGATTCCGTCACCGAAGTGTTTTGCCATCACAACACCGAGATGTTCGGAGTACTGGTCTTCGCCATAGGCAACCTGGTGTCCGCCGTTGACGACCGATAGGGCATCGAGCACCTCGGGATGCACTCCGGCATAGTTGTCGGATGCGAATCCGCGCCAGGCGGTGTCGTGCAGTTTATCCATGCCTTTACCCTAGGCGCGGATGCCGACGGTCGACTCAATCACCGGCGAAATCTTGCGCTGCAGTGCTTCGTAGAACATCGACAGCGGGAACTCGTCATCCAGCAGTTGGTCGGTCAATTCACCGGGCGCACCGGTGACCGGAAGCGCGTCGGCGCCCTTCGCCCAAACAGAGGCGGGGTGCGGTGTCAGCGTGCTGGCAACCAGTTCGTACGCGGCGAGCCAGTGCGAAATCTTGGGTCGATCGATGGAAAGCCAGTAGAGATCGTCGATAGCGTCCCCGAGGCTCACCACGACATCGGGCACATCGTCCCAGTCAATCGAGAGCTTGTTGTCGGTCCAGTGCAGCACCTTGTGTTGGTGCATCCAGGCGAACAGCATCTGCCCGGCAACGGCGTCGTAGTTGCGAACGCGCGACCCTGTCATCGAGAAACGGAAGATGCGGTCGAAAATGACGGCGTATTGAACGAGCCGGGCGTGCCGGCGCATCTCGGGGCTGGCGTCGTTGTCACGTTCAATCTTCACGCTCTCGCGGAAGGCGGTGAGGTCGCAGCGCATTTCCTCGAGCCCATACAAAAAGAACGGCATGCGTTGTTTGATCATGAACGGGTCAAACGGCAAATCGCCGCTCATGTGGGTGCGGTCGTGGATGAGATCCCACATGATGAAAATCTCTTCGGCCAGAGTTTGGTCCGTAAGGAGTTCTTCGGCATCGGCGGGCAAGGTGAGTCCTGTGATGTCCGCGGCGGCCCGTGTCACCTTGCGGAAGCGAGCGGCCTCGCGGTCCTGGAAAAGCGCACCCCACGTGAACGTGGGAACCGAGCTCATCGCGACTGACTCGGGAAACAGCACGGCCGAGTTTGTGTCATAACCCGGGGTGAAGTCCAGGAATCGAAGTGGCACGAGCATCTTGTTGGAGTATTCGCCAGCTTCGAGTTCGGCGATGAACTCCGGCCAGAGGACCTCGACCAGCACTGCCTCGACGAAACGATTGGTGCTGCCGTTTTGGGTGTACATCGGGAACACAACGAGATGCCGGATGCCGGCCTCCCGCTGAGCTGCCGGCGCAAACTCGAGGATGGACGCGAGAAAATCGGGCTCGTCAAAACCGCCATCGACCCAGCGACCAAAGTCGGCAATCACGGCCGCCAAATAGCTGGCATCGTGCGGGAAGTGCGGGGCGAGTTGTTCGATGGATGAGCAGATCGTTGCGACGTGCCCGGCCGCTTCGGTGTGCGCTGCGGACTTGCTCGCGCCGGCGTCGCCTGTGGTTTCCGGAATCGAACCGTTCTTGATTTGAAGACCCTGCAGCGCGGTCGCCGCGGCCTTGAGGGCAATCCACGCGGGCTCGGCGACGAGGTCGGCGCCGGGAGCGTCGATGGTCGTGAGGGTGGGGTCAACGGAAGCCATGTGAAAATTGTACCCGCGATTTCGGGCAGATTTGCGTACTCTTTTGCACTAAACCTGCGTGTTTGGGGGCAAATCGCGCGTGAAAATGCACAAAACCAATCTCACAAAAATCTCACGGCGTTGTCACTTTTGTATTCCGCACAACTCTGCGTTAATCGATAGGGCGGTTAGGCTAACATCATGACTTTGCCTGAGCACGGAGAATCTCACGACAACACCGCAGCGTGTGAATGCGCTCAAGATTCCGCCAACACAGTGATGTGCGTTTGCGATCACAACCCCGGTGCAGCGTGCCATTGCCCGCCGTTCGAATCCAAGTGCGACAAGAGTCATCATCTAGCGGGCGCTATTCAAACCGCGAACAGTTGTTGCCAAACGAATTCGTAGAACGACAAATAGCGCCAGGGCACTGCTACGGTCTCGCCGCGCTTGTGCTTAGCGATAGTGCGAGGGCGTCGACCTGGTTGACGAATGTGTCGTTGTTCGAGATTCGAGCCTGCACCTTGGCAACGAGGGTTTGAACCTGATCGGCGTTCAGGCCGTCGGGGAGCGCCAACAGAAGGGTGACATCGGGCCCGACCCCGGTCGCGTTCGAGTCCCCCGGTGCGACCTCAATATCCAGCAGGTCGTCGATTCCCACAAGAAGCTTGTGGGTTTCCGAGAGAAACTCGGCTGACTCCCACGGGGCGATGTACGGTTTTCCCTGAGCAATCGACCAGACGACCGGTCGACGCAACACGATTGAGTCTGTGCCCGGGTTCACGACGATGCGATCGGTTTCTTCACTCGCGGCGGCGAGCGCGACCCGCTGAGCTTGAATCGGTATGGGTCTGGCCTCTGAATTCCATGCAGTCATCGCGGCGACAGAAGTGAACGCCGGAATGACCTTTTCGCCGCTGGGGCCGGCGACGGTGATGACCGACAACTCCTGGACCTTGTCTTCCATGACGGGGTTGTCGACGTCGAAGTCATCCCCCGCGTGGGTGACGAGCGGGATGAGTAACCGGTTGACCGCGAAGGCGGCGACGAGATCCGTGAATGTGCCCGTGCCGGCGTGCCACGCAGTCAGGCTTTCGGTTACGCCGGCTGGCGTCTCGCCGGTGTCCCCCGCGTGCGGGTTGTCGTGGAACGTGCGTCCCTCCCACGGAACTCCGGACGAATCCGCGTGATGATCGCCCGCCACCGAATTAGTTCCCGTTCGCTGCGGCCAGGGCGTCGCGCAAAGTGAACGCGCCGGCGTAAAGCGCTTTGCCGAGGATCGCTCCTTCGACACCGATGTCGACGAGGTCGCGGATTGCGGCGATGTCGTCGAGCGTCGCGATTCCACCGGATGCGATAACGGGGGCCTGGCTTCGGCGTGCGACGTCGCCCAACAATTCGAGGTTCGGGCCGCTCATCGCGCCGTCGGTGTCGACGTCGGTGACGATGTACCGCGAGCATCCCGCGGCTTCCAAGATATCCAGCGTCTCGAACACGTCAGCGCCGACGTCCGTGGTTCCGCGAGCCGCGAGTGTGGACCCCCGCACATCTAGTCCGACGGCAACCCGGTCTCCGTTTTCGGCGATTGCCGACGCGACCCACTCCGGATTTGTGAGCGCAGCCGTTCCCAGATTGACGCGCCGCACGCCTGCAACGAGCGCACGATCGAGCGACTCCTGG
The DNA here is from genome assembly GCA_044353905.1 of Microbacteriaceae bacterium. Classification (GTDB taxonomy): domain Bacteria; phylum Actinomycetota; class Actinomycetes; order Actinomycetales; family Microbacteriaceae; genus MWH-TA3. The sequence continues at coordinate 14,379 of JBILBA010000015.1, forward strand.
TCCCGAATTCCACCCGACAACTGGATGTTGATTGAGCCGGCGAGTTCGTCGACGACACGGCGCAACACCTCGGTGTTGTTGCCACGGCCGAACGCTGCGTCGAGATCCACGAGGTGCAACCACTCGGCGCCCTGGTCGACGAAGTCCCGGGCGACGTCGAGCGGGTCGCCGTGGGTCGTCTCGGAACCGACCGCGCCCTGGATGGGCCGAACCGCCTGGCCGTCGGCGACGTCGACAGCGGGAAGCAGGATGAGTTTGGTCATGGTGGCTTTCGTTTAGAACGAGGCAATCCAGTTGCGCAAAAGGCGCAATCCGGCCTCACCGGAATTCTCGGGGTGAAACTGGGTGGCCGACAGCGGGCCGTTTTCGACGGCGGCGATGAAACGTTCGCCGTGAGTCGCAAAGCTCACGCGCGGCGCGGCAAACGCGCCATAGGCCTCGAGAGTCCACTCAGTTGCCACGTGCGAGTGCGCGAAATGAAACTGCTCCCCCTCGATGCCGGCAAAGAGGACGGAATCGGGTGCTGCCTCGACGGGACTCCAGCCAGAGTGCGGCAAGGTCGATGCGTTCAATTCGGTGACCACGCCCGGCCACTGCGCGAGCCCCTCGGTGTCGACATCGCCCGCGATGGCGCCATCGAACAGGATCTGCATTCCCCCACCGATAGCCAGAACCGGACGACCACCCGCGAGACGACGTTCGATGAGTTCGTCGCCGCGCACCTCACGAAGTTGCTCCATCACCGAGGCGAAATCGCTGTCGCCGATGACCACGAGCCCGTCCGCGTTCGCAGCGAGGTCGCGGTCACGCGTGAGAGTCGCATTCGCGCCGACGGCTGTCAGCGCATCGACCACCGCGTTCGCGTCGCCCGAACCAATGTCGAGGACGGCGACCTTCGGGCGGGAGTTTTCGGTCACGACACAATTCTAGGCGAGCACATGTTCGTAACATTTGGCATTTTCTCGTCATTGCACTCTCAATAGGGAACAATAGGAACCGATGTCCCTTCGATTCACACACCCCTTCATCGCATCAACCGAGATGGATGCGGTTCGGCGCGCCATCGAGTCCGGCCACACGTGGGGTGATGGGCCGTTCACGCTCTCCGCGGCCAGACGACTTACCGAGATGCTCGACGCTGCCCACGTTGCGATCGTCACGTCGGGAACGGATGCCGCCGAGCTCGCAGGAATCGTTGCCGATTTTGGACCGGGCGACGAAGTGATCGTTCCGTCCTACCAGTTCCCGTCCGCCGGTCTGTCCGTCGCACTTCGGGGCGCGACCCCGGTGTTCGTCGATGTCGATCCGCGCACCGGCAACATCGATGTGGACCACGCCGAAGCGGCGATTACCCCCAACACTCGGGCCATCACGTTCGTGAGCTATGCGGGGGTCAACGCCGATACCCGTGCGATTCGACGAATCGCCGACGCCCATGACTTGATTGTCATCGAAGACAACTGTCATTCGCTCGGTGGAACCTCCGACGGCGAACCGATGGGGCGTTGCGGCGATCTCGTCCTGCACTCGTTCCAGGCTCACAAGAACATCTCATGTGGCGAAGGTGGCGCGCTCGTCGTCAACAATCCCGCCTATGTCGAACGCACCGAAATCGTGCGCGAGAAGGGCACGAACCGACACCGCTTTTTGCGCGGCGAGGTCGACCGCTACACCTGGGTTGACCTCGGTTCGAACTACCTTCCCAGCGACGTTCAAGGCGCGATGCTCGACGCCCAGCTCGCTGATTACGACATCATCCAAGGCCGTCGAATGTCGGCGTGGGGTTCGCTCAACGATGGGATAGCCGTTTGGGCGAAAAACTCGGGTGTCGAGGTCATGGACGCGGGACCGGGGAACAATCACACCGCGCACCTGTTTTACCTACTGTTGCCCGACCAGCCCCGACAGCGCTCTTTCATCGATCACCTCGCCGCGCGCGGCGTCCCGTCAGCGACCCACTTCCAGCCGCTTCACTCGGCAGATGCGGGCGAACGGTTTGGTCGCTCTTTCGACTCGGGTGAAAACGCAACGTCGTTCGCCTCACGCATCGTGCGTTTACCAATGCACGCGAATCTCACCGCGGTCGACATCGAGCTCATTGTCGACAGCGTGACATCGTTCGAGGTCGCCAACTAACGACCGAGCACGGTGACCCGGTATTCGGCCGGAGTCATGACTCTGCGTCCCAGCAACTGGATTGACTGGTGAACACGCTCGACGAGGGCCGCGTTCGTGGCCAATTCCTCGCGCCGATGATCGAGGAAAATTCCGTCCTCAAGGCCGACACGAACGCCACCGCCAGCGGCCAATGCCATCATCGTCGCCGACGTTTGTGCGTCCCCTAAACCGGCACCGTTCCAGTGCGCGGCAGCGGGAAGACGGTCAACCGCCAGACCGAGTTCCGCAAGAGTCGCTTGAATCCCCGCAATGTTCCCGAGGAAAATGTTTGCCGGGAACTCGCCAACGAGAATTCCTTCGCGTTGCAGAACGTGCGCAAAGTTGATCATCCCCAAATCAAAGATTTCGAGCTCGGGAACGATTCCCCGGTCACGCATGATTGTCGCGAGTGCTCGGATGGTCTCGGGTGCGTTGACGGACGGGCCGTCAAGGAAGTTGAGCGACGACATCGTGAGCGACGCGACCTCGGGTTTGATGTCTCCGTCTAGCGCAAGGACATCCGCGCGCTTTTCGAGTTCGGCGAAGTTCCGTCCCGACGTCGACACGTTGATGACGAGGTCGGGGTGTCGGTCGCGAATGCGGGTGATGATGTCGGCGTAGACATCGCGCTCCCACGTGGGCACACCGTCCTCATCCCGAGCGTGAAGGTGCACAGCAGAAATGCCGAGAGCAACAGCCGCGGACACATCATCGGCAATCTCGGCCGGCGTGATGGGGACGTGGGGCGTCATCGCCTTCGTCGGAATCATCCCAGTCGGCGCGAGGACAATCGGGACGGGTTTCGCTAGTTCGTCGCGCAATACGGGCATGTCGTCTCCCACTCCTCTACTGTCTTGAGTTCTCGAGCCGGGCTTCCGACCACCGTTGTGAAGGGCGGAACGTCTTTCGTGACCACAGCGCCTGCGCCGACGATGGCGCCCACACCGACGGTCAAACGCGGAAGCACGACCGCGCCGGCACCAATGAACGCGCCGGCACCGATGGTGATCTCACCCGCCAACGTCACACCCGGTCCGACATGAACGAAGTCTCCGACCACAGTGTGATGCCCGATCGACGCGGCGCGATTAATGTTCGCGAAACACCCGATCCGAGCCTGAGCACCGACCACAACACCCGCGTTGACATAAGCGCCGTGACCGAGGCTCGCGCTGCGGGGAACCGTCGAGGTCGCGTCGACAAGAGAGACCGGCTCGCTCCATCCGGCTAAGTGCGTGGCCACCGCGCTGGCGCGGCGGGCTTCGGACGAGCCCGTCCCGAGGACAAACTCGACGGAACGATCCGAGACGGTCGATTCGGCCACGAGGTTGGGAAGGTCAGGGTCTGCCCCGCCGACATTGTCTACACACACGGGTTCGCGACCTGAGCGTGTCGTCGACTCGATCACGTCCCACACGTAAGGCGCGGAAACGGCAACGATTCGAAGGGGCTGGGCTGTCATGGCAGTTGTTCCATTGCCGTTCGTAGTGCACGCGGATCGACCTCGAAACTCATGTTGCTGCCCGCCCTCACGGCCCCGAGATCCAGAAACCGCGATCCGCGGGCGGCGAGCAAGGGGTTGAGGAAGTTCACGTATCTATTCTGCAGGTCATCGGGTTTGCACTCCACCGTCACGAGCCTGGATTCGGGCGGCATAAACATCGCCCAAATCAGCGCGCTTCCCTGTTCTCCAAACATGTCCACGGTTGACGCAGAGAGTCGCAGTTGTTCGTCGAAGCTCAACAATTCGGGAATCACTTTTTCGTAGCCGAAATCCGCCGCGATTCGATCCAGTTCGTGACGATTGGCGCAACCCCCTCGAACTCCCGACGCGTCTTGACGCGCGAGATACACGCGGCGCGCGGGCGATGACGCGGCCGTCGTGGGCGGCGTGAGTCGAGCAACGAATTCTGACATCCATCGCGGGTCGGCGCGGCCGGAAACTGCCTCGGGCAGCAGTTGCGTGGACACGATTAGTTCGGGCACTCGCACAAGGTGCTCCAGTTGTTCGTTCCCCAACCGAACAAGTCGTTCTGGACTGATTCCCGATGCGGCCATCAGCCCAGTGTCATCCCACTTCATTTGACTGACCAGCATCGGCATCGACGGGTCGAAACGATTCAGGGCTTCAAGCCTCGGAGCAACCTGGAGCAACCCGTGCCCGAATGCTCGTGACATCGTGATAGCGAGACCCGTGCGCCGTGGCATCTCACGACTAATCCAGCCATTGATGGGAATCACCTTGAGTGGTTCGCCAAAGTACGTCCCTCCAAGGAGCGTTCCGTCCTCGAGGAGGACGGAACCGTTCGGTGCCACAATCGCGTTGGTAATCGAAATCAGCAGTGGTCCCAGAGATCGCTCTTTCAGGACGTTTGCCTCTTGACGGCGCCACGCACCATTCTGAAAAACCCGATGTGCGTCCACTGTCGAATCGTCGACGACGTAATCTGGGCGCGAAATCACCTCGACTCCGCGCGGCAGTGTCAGCCCGTCCCGCAACGCTTCGTCCATGTCGAAACTGCCCGTGACGTTTACCCGAGAACTGTCGCGGCGGGCCGGAACTGACGTGTTGACCATGGTGACCGACGCGGAAGGTTGCGCGAACCCGGCGAACGGCAACAATTCAGGAGACTCGACGAACACCGAGGACGCGCCTGAGACGGACCGTGCGATGGCATCAATTGACAAGCGACTCACGGCAAGCAACTGTGCACCGGCGGATTCGTGGTCGAAACGCACGTCCACGACGTTTTCGTCACCGAGGTGCCCCCGAAGGTCGTTGTGTTCCAGGTAAACACTCGTCGGGGTCGAGGTTGGGTCGCCGCGCAACGATTCGGCGAAACGAGTGACATGACCATCCGCAATCGTCGACGTCGGTAGTCGAGCGAACATCGCCGAACCGACCCTGCGGGCAGATCCACCTGTGATGGCAAATCCCGCCATCGTCACGCCGCACGCACTAGCCAATGCCGTGATGTGGTGGTGTGGCTTTTCCGTCAAATTCGGCATCACGACAGAGATACCAGGGTGAGCCTTCCCCAGAGTGGCGAACGACGCACCGATCGATTCAACAATATTGAGTCGTGTCGGTCGAACAGAAAGCAGAAACGCACACGGCGACTCAACGTCAATCGTTTCGGTCGCCGCGTCGCGGTGAGACTGCATCCCGAACCGTTCGCTGACGAGCCAGCGTCCTTCGGACGAGACCGACCCGTCGGGAAACACCGTTGCGTCCGCGATCGAAATCACGAGCGGGCCAAACTCGTCACTCTCGACCACACTGACGGAATTCGGCCAGACGGACGCGGAATCGAGGTCAACCGTTCGTACTCGGTGCAGGGCACGTTGGATGAGGGAATACATCGTTACCGAACCGACCCTAGAAGTCGGCCGAACGTGCACAGTGCGCCGTCGCAGAATTCACTCACACCCAACAGTAGCGCTCGCCCGCCCGCGAGGAACCTTCACAATTCGAAGGGGTTTGGTCTTTATGGCAGTTGTTCCATCGCTGTTCGCAGTGCACGTGGATCGACTTCGAAACTGAGGTGCTGGCCCGCCCGCACGGCCCCGATGTCGAAAAATCGCGAACCACGAGCAGCGAGCGTGGGGTTGAGGAAAGTAACGTACCTATTCTGCAAATCATCGGGTTTGCTCTGGACTGTCACGAGTCTAGATTCGGGAGGCATAAACATCGACCAGGTGAGCGCACTTCCCTGTTCGCCGAACATGTCCACGGTTGACGACGCGAGGCGCAGTTGTTCGTCGAAACTCAACAATTCGGGAATCACTTTCTCGTAGCCGAAATCTGCTGCGATTCGATCCAGTTCGTGACGATTGGCGCAACCCCCTCGAAGGCCCGACGAATCCTGACGGGCGAGGTAGACGCGACGCGCGGGCGCGGGCGGGGATTCGGGCGTGAGCCTGGCCACGAATTCCGACATCCATTGCGGATCCGCGCGGGCGGTCCTCGATTCCGGTTGCAACTGGGTCGACACAATCAATTCAGGCACTCGAACAAGATGTTGCAATTGTTGTTGGTGGACCCTAACGATTCGGTCAGAGGCAACCCCCTGTGCGGCCAATTGCGCGGTGTCGTCCCACGGCACATGGCTGACGAGGAACGGCAGCGTCTGGTCGAATCGATTCAACGCGTCTATGCGCGGTGCGACTTGCATCAACCCGTTCCCGAACGCACGTGACATCGTCAGCGCGAGGCCGGCTCGGTCGGATTGTTCATCGGTGATCCAGCCATTCACGGGAATCACATTTTGTGGCTCCCCAAAGTAGGTGCCGGCGAGTAACGTCCCGTCCTCGAGCAGGACGGAACCGTTCGGTGCCACAATCGCGTTGGTGACCGAAATCAGCCATGGTCCCGGCGAGCGCTCCCGCAGCACGTTCGCTTCCTGGTGTCTCCACGCAAGGTTCCGGAAAACTCTGTGCGCCTCGACCGAGGTGTCGTCGACTTCGTAATCTGGTTGAGAAATCACCTCGACTCCGCGCGGCAGTGTCAGCCCACCGCGCAGCGCTTCGTCCATGTCGAAACGGCCTGTGACGGTCACACGTGAAGGGTCTCGGCGGGCCGGAATCGATGTGTCGACGATGGTGACCGCCGCGGAAGGTTGGGCGAACCCGGAGAACGGCAACAATTCTGGCGACTCGACGAACACCGAGGACGCGCCCGAGACGGTCTGGGCGATGTCCTCGACCGACAAGCGATTGACGGCCAACAACTGGGCGCCGGCGGATTCGTGGTCGAAACGGACGTCAACAACGGTTTCATCGGCGAGCGGACCCCGAAGGTTGTTGTGTTCGAGGTAAACACTCGTCGGGGTCGAGGTTGCGTCGCCGCGCAAGGTTTCGGCGAACCGAGCAATTTGACCGTCATCAATCGTCGGCACCGGCAGTCGAGCGAACATCGCCGAGCCGACCCTGCGGGCAGATCCCCCCGTGATGGCGAATCCCGCCATCGTAACGCCACACGCACTTGCCAATGCCGTGATGGGGTGGTGCGGTTTTTCGGAAAGGTCCGGCACAACGACAGCCATACCGGGGCGAACCCTTCCCAGTGTGGTGAGGGACGGACCAATCGAAGTGACGATATTGAGTCGTGTCGGTCGGACAGAAAGCAGAAACGCGCACGGCGACTCAACGTCAATCGTTTCGGTGGCCGCGGCACGGTGAGGCAGCATGCCGAACCGTTCACTGACGAGCCAGCGCCCGTTGGATAACACCGACCCATCGGGAAACACCGTTGCGCCCGTGATCGAAATCACGAGCGGGCCAAACTCGTCGCGCTCGACCACAGTGACCGAATCCGGCCAGACGGCAGTGGAATCGAGGTTGACGGTCCGCAATCGGTGCAATGCGCGTTGGATGAGCGAATACATCGTTACCACTCCGACCAGCGACATCGGCGACGATCCGCCAGTGCGCCGTTGCGAGAAGTAGTCACAGGTCAATCGTAAACGCCCGACTCGCGAGGGGAATCTTCACAATTCGTTCACGCGCCATTCACGCGAAACTCAGCGGGTTCAGGGGCAACCTTGTCACTCTGTAACCGTGAACATTCGCTCGTATGTCGCCATCGGGGATTCGCTATCGGAGGGAATGGGCGACCGTTTCTTCCTCTCTCATCGGGTCGGGAGCGGGTGGACCGACCGCCTCGCACACCTGCTCGCAACCGACGCCGCCGACCGCGGTGATTCGTTCGAATACGCGAACATCGCGATTCGGGGGTGCAAGCTCGAGGACATCATGGAGGACCAGATTGAGCACGCGATTGCGTTGCGCCCCGACCTCGTCACGATACTGGCGGGCAGCAATAACTTCTTTAGCAACGCCGAGACGGTCGAGCGCCTCGAACGCATCTTCCGGTCGGGCCTGCAGCGCCTCAAGATTGCCGGCATCCACGTCGTCGTCGCGAACACGATCAACCCCTGCCACTTGCGCTTCTTCGGACCGGTTCGCCCCAACGCCCTGCGAATGTCCCAGATGATTGACCGAGTCGCCGCGGAGTTGGGATTCCCCGTCATCGATGTTTACGGGATGAGCGAGCTCGAGCACCTCGAGTTCTGGCACCGCGACATGGTGCACTTTTCCGCGATTGGCCACGCACAGATCGCGAACGCGGCCGCCGAACTGCTGGACACCACCGCCCGATATTCGCCGAGCGACTACGAACCGAGCTTCGCGGCGGATCGCCCACTGGGCGAGACCGTGGCCTGGTTCCTAAGAGACGTCGTGCCGTTCATCGACCGGCGACTGCGTCGAACCTCGTCGGGCGTTGGCATTGCACCGAAACTTCCCGCGCTTGTCCCCTGGTCGCTCGTTCCCGAGGTCGAGGATTATCTGCGGCGCGAGCTCGTCGCCGTCTAGACCCGAAGGCCCGTTGCGACGTCGAACAGGTGGTGCGAACCTGGGCGAATACTGACACCGACCTCGGCACCTTCGACGATCCCATCCATACGCGATGCCTCGACCACGACCGTAAGCGAGTGCCCCGAGGCGTCAACCTGAACAATCGCACGGGGTCCCAGCAATTCGATTACGCCGATGCGGCCGCGACTGGCTGATTTTCCGCCGGCCTCGAGCACGATGTCGTCCGGGCGAACCCCCAGAATCTTTGTGCCGGCAGAAACGCCTGCGACGGCCAACGTCAGTCCCGATTTCGACACGAACTTTCCGGCCGAGAACGTCCCCTCGAGAAGGTTCATCTTGGGGCTTCCGACGAACGAGGCGACGAACGTGCTGTTCGGCTTGTCGTAGACGTCCTTGGGCTTCCCCTGCTGCGCGACCTCGCCGTCACGCATGACGACGATGAAGTCAGACAGCGTCATCGCTTCTTCTTGGTCGTGGGTCACGAACAGCGACGTGATTCCGAGCCTGCGCTGCATCTGCAGCAACTCGGTGCGCATTTCGACGCGCAACTTCGCGTCGAGGTTGCTGAGGGGTTCGTCGAATAAGAACACGGAAGGTTCCCGAATGATGGCGCGACCGATCGCCACGCGCTGTTGTTGCCCGCCCGACAGGTCCTTGGGTTTGCGGTCGAGGAGTTCGGACAATCCCATCGTCGTGGCGACGGCCTCCGCTCGGGCGAGTGCCTCGGCCCGATTTACCCGGATCGCCCGCAGCGGGAACGCGAGGTTTTCGCGAACCGTGAGGTGCGGGTACAGCGCATAGTTCTGAAACACCATCGCGATGTCGCGGTCTTTGGGTTCGAGTGTGGTCACGTCCTTGTCGCCGATTCGGATCGACCCGGATGTCACGGGCTCGAGCCCCGCAATCATTCGCAGCGTCGTGGTCTTCCCGCACCCGGACGGCCCGACGAGCACCGTGAACGCCCCGTCCGGGAGTTCCAAATCGAGACCCTTGACGATGGTGTTGTCGCCGTACTTTTTGACGACGTTGTCGAACGTTACGCGTGCCATGTTTCTGTTCCTGTCCTTATCCCTTGACGGCTCCGCCACTGATTCCCTGAACCAGTCGCTTTTGCACGAAGAAGCTTGCGATCACCACGGGGATGATTGCGATGAGAATGGCCACCGACATCGGCCCCAGCTCGACACCGCGGAAGGTGTTGAAACCTGCAATCGCCACGGGCAAAATCGTCGAGTTGCTGGGCGACAAGATGAGCCCGTAGAACATGTCGTTCCACGACAGGGTGAAGCCAAAGATGGCCGCCGCGCCGATCCCCGGCAAGACCTGCGGCAACACCACGAGCCGGAACGTGTCGAATCGGCCGAAGCCGTCCACCCGCGCTTGTTCCTCGATTTCTTTCGGAACGGCCGCGAAGAATCCGATGAGGAACCAGGTGACGACCGGAACGACGAAACTGAGGTGCGAGAAGATGATGGGCACGAGCGTTCCATTGAGGCGCAGCATGTAAGCGACGCTGAGGAACGGGAAGACAAGGACGGCGGGCGGCAAAACCTGGGCCGCGAGGATTCCGAATCGGGACAACGAACCGCCCGTGCTGAATCGCGCAATCGAATACGCCCCCATCGATCCGACGACCACGGCGATAGCCACGGTCACGGTCGCAACGAGGACGCTTCGTCCGACCGCGGCAAAGATGTCAGACGACAACACCTCGGTCCAGTTCGCCATCGTCGGCGTGAAAAAGATGAGACCTGGTTGGTTGAGGTCGGCGGGCGTCTTGAAACTCGCCAGGGCGACCCACAACAACGGCAGTGCGACAGCAGCTACAGCAACCGCCAGCAGGACGATTCGCCCCGCATCGATCGGTTTGAATCGGTTCATCGCACATTCACCCGCTCGAGTCGGCGGAACAACAGGACGATGACTCCCATGACGATGAGGAGAAGGATGAACGCCATCGCACTCGCTTCGGCGAGGCGGTAATAGGAAATTCCGGTCTGGTACGTCAAATACTGAATCGTCTTCGTCTCGATACCGGGACCGCCACGAGTAGTCGCATAGACGTATTCGAAAACCTTCAGGGCGTCGAGCCCGCGCAGCAGAACTGCGACGATGAGGATCGGCGACAGCATCGGCAGCGTGACGCGACGGAAGATGTAGAACCGGTTTGCGCCGTCGACGCGCGCGGCTTCGATGGGCTGCTTTGGAATCGACTCGAGGCCCGCCAACAGCAGCAACACCATGAACGGCGTCCACTGCCACACGTCGATAAACGCAAGGCTGACGAGAGCCCTGCCCGAACCGAAGAAGTCGTACGACAACCCGACCTGGTCGAGGTAGTACGGAATCGCACCGAGTTGGTCGTTGAGGAAGAACCGGAACATGAGCCCGACCGCGATCGGAGTGATGAACATCGGTGCGAGGAGGAACGAGCGGGTGAAGTTCTTGAACCACTTTTGGCTCTGCAGCGCGAGCGCGATGGCCAGCCCGATGATGAGCTCAAAGGTGACAGAGAGGAACACATAGCTCGCGGTCGCGGACAGAGACACCCAGTACTCGCGGTCGGACAGGACGCGAATGTAGTTGTCGAACCCGACGAAATCGGCGACACCGCCGCTGACCAGTTGATAGCTCGTGAATCCGAGCCAGAAGCTGTACAAAAGAGGGAAACCCACCGCAACAGCCATGACCGAGAGAAGCGGGGCCATCATCGCGTTAGGAAACTTCACGACGGGCTCCTTTTCTTCTGACGATCGACTGTTGCGGTGGGTTCGGTTACTGCGTTATCGGCTTTGGATCGTGTTGATGGCGTCGTTAGCCTGAGCCAACGCTTCGTCCACCGTCATCGTGCCAGAAACCGCGGCGTTCAGTGCTTCACCGACCGCCGTGATCATCTCGTCGCCCATCAGTCCCTGGGTGAGAGGGGCTGCGTTCGCCAAGATAGCCGTGACTGCTTCGTAGTAGTCAGCGCCGAAACCTTCGCTGAGTACTGCGGGGTCCGTCATCGAGCTTTCGCGGATAGCGGCGCCACCGAGGATCACGCGCTGGACGTCAACCTCTTTCGAGGTGAGCCATGCGGTGAATGCCCATGCGGCATCCGGTGCGGCCGAGTTGACGGGCAACGCCCACGTCCACGAACCGAGTGCGGACTTGCCACCTGGCATCGCTGCGAGCTTGAACTTGCCCGCGTACGGACCCGAGTCGGGCTGGTTCAGTGCGGCGAGGTTCCAGTTGTAGGAAACCATGGCTGCTGCTCCACCGGTCGAGACCGAACGGAACGCGTCATCGAAGGCCCAGTTGAGGCTGTCCTTCGGTGCCGAGTTGTTGTAGAGCTCGATGTACGCCTCGAGAGCCGCTTTGGCCTCGGGGGTGTTGAGGTTGGCCTTGCCATCCGCGCCATAGATCGAACCGCCGGCGGAGTAAAGGAAGTTGGTCCACTCCTCCATGATCTTGTAACCCGTCTGAGGCTGCATCGCCAAGCCGGCCCGGTCGGGCTCGGTGAGGGATGCCGAGAACGACACCAGTTCGTCCAACGACGTCGGGACCTCTTCTGCGGACACCATGTCCGTGTTGTAGATGTATCCGAGTGCGTAGTTGTAGAACGGAACGCCGTAACGGACGCCATCGACCTTGGTGATTTCGGTCAGCGACGAGAAGAAGTCTCCTGCGTCGTAGTCCGCAACGGCGTCAATCTGTGCGTCCATCGGCTGGATGAATCCAGCTGCGACGAAGTCGTTCACCCACGAGTTGTCAATAACGATGAGGTCATACGCTGCTTCGGGAGCCTGGAACGAAGCAACCAGTTTGTCCTTCATCTGGTCGTAGGGGAGCTTTTCGATCTGCACGTCAACGTCGGCGTAGACCGCGTTGAAGTCAGGCAGAAGCGAAAGGACGATGTCGCTGTCGGGGACGTCCTCCATGAGGATACGAACTGTTCCTGACGTGCTCGCCGGGTCGATGTTGCCCGTCCCGGCGGTGGTGGTGCCTGGTGCACACCCGGCCAGAGCAACTGCGCTCAGGCTGAGTGCCGCGAGGCCGGCGAGAAGCCGTCCCGCTTTCGTGGTGAAAGACATTGTTGCCTTCCTTTCCTTGTTGGTGGTGGTTTATTCAGTTGATGTGTCGGTAATGGAAATCTGTGGACAATCAGTCCATGTAGGCGCCGCCGTTGACGGCAATGGATTCGCCGGTCATGAATCGCGCGTCGTCGGACAACAGGAACGCCACGACTCCGGCGACGTCCTTCGGTTGTTGAAGTCGGCCCAGGGGCGTGTCGGCAATCCAGCCCTGCTTGACGTCGTCGGCGGTGATGCCCCGAAGGCTCGCCTCCCACGCCAGTTCGCGTTCCTGCATCGGGGTCTCGACGAACCCAGGGCACACCGAGTTCACGGTGATCTGGTGTTCCGCCAATTCGAACGCCATCGCTTGGGTCAATCCGACGACGCCGAACTTCGAGGCGACATAGTCGGCGAGGTACGGGACCCGGCCCTGCTTGCCCGCCATCGACGCGGTGTTGACGATGGTTCCCTCGACGCCGGTCCGCACCATCGCGCGCGCGGCGGCTTGGCCGCAGACGTAGGCGCCCAGAAGGTTGACCTCGAACGTCTTCGTGACCTTGTCGATGGGCATGTCGAGGAACTTCTCCATGAACGAGATGCCCGCGTTGCTGACCCACGCGTGCAGACCGATCCGGTCGGCGATGTCGTTCGCGACGGTCGCTGCGTCCTCGGGGTCGCTCACGTTAAGGCGCGCGAATTCGTGGGTCTGGCCGGCGGCCGTGCTTAGTTTCTCGCTCGCCGCTTTCGCCGCGTCGACATTGATGTCGGTGACGACGACCTGCCAGCCGCGTTCCGCGAGAACCGTGGCAATCGTCTGCCCGATCCCCGACCCCGCGCCGGTCACAACAACGGTCTTGATGGTCACGCGGTTCTCCTTGCAATCGAGTGCGAGATAGGGGTGATGGCCGCGCCGAGCTCGCGCCATTCGGCGTAGGCGTCGTTGTAGGTCGACACGTTGGTCGGGTTGGGAACGACCGCTTTGTCGAGCGCGAGGAACCTCTTCGAGTCCTCCCAGCCGGCCAGCGACCCAATTCCGATCGCGGCGATGACGGCCGCACCGAGCGACGCTCCGGGGTGGTCGATGACGGGGTGCAATTCCATCCCCAGCACCTCGCTGTGAATCTGTTTCCACAGCGTCGACTTGCTTCCGCCGTTCGTCACCATCACTCGTGACAGGGTGATTCCGCGTTCCGCGAATACCTCGACGTGGTGACGGAACCCGAACGCGATGGATTCGAGAACCGATCGGTACATGTCGGCGCGAGTGTGGCCGAGGTGCAACCCGGCGAAGGTTCCGCGAAGGTTCGGGTCGTTGAGCGGGCTCTTCTCCCCCAGGAAATACGGCAGGCACAACAGGTCGGCCGCGGGACGGACAGTCGCCTCGGTGTCAAGAGTCGCGAGGTCGGTTCCGCCAATCAGCGATTGGTACCAGCGAATAAGACTTCCGCTGGTCGCCATGCACCCGTTCGGCAGCCAGCGGCCGGGAATCGGGTGGGCGTCGAGGTACAAGCGTTCGTCAACGAGGGGCGTATCGCTCGCGGCGAGGATGTCGCCCGCTCCGCCCAGTTTGACTAGAGCGTCACCCTCGCGTTCGACGCCGGCCGAGAACGCCGAGATGACGTGGTCAGCGCCGCCGACGACCAGTGCGGTTCCGGGGGCGAGCGAGGTGCGCTCGGCCATCGACGCAGACAATTCGCCGACTCGTTCCGACGAAGTGCGGACGGCGGGCAGTTTCGCGGGGTCGAGGCTCACGGTGTCGAGAACGGTGGCAAACGGCTTTTGGTCGAGCGTGTACAGGCCCGACTCCAACGCCCAGTTCCATTCGACGTGAAGGTCGGCGCCGAGGGCGACGAGGATCCAGTCGTACGAGCCCATGATGAACGTCGTCTTGGCCCAGACGTCGGGTTCGTTGCGCTGAATCCACAGGAC
>JBILBA010000033.1:0-8155 GCA_044353905.1 Microbacteriaceae bacterium
GGCCCGTACGTTGTGGGTCGAGAGAAAGTGCGTGAGTTCGCTCGAGCCGTTTTTGCGACCAACCCCATCTATCTGGACGCCACCGCTGCGCGCGCGGCCGGCCATGCTGACGTCGTCGCACCGCCGACCTTTCCCGTTGTCGTTCAAGAACTCACGCTCGCGCAGTTGCTCGCCGAACCCGACGCCAACATCGATTTCTCGCGGGTCGTTCAAGGCGACCAGCGATTCACCTATTCACGTCCCGTCGTGGCCGGTGACGAACTCACGGCGACGTTGTCGGTCACGAGCGTCAAGACCCTCGGCGGACACTCGATGGTTACCTCTGAAAGCGTGATGACCGATGCGACCGGCGATCACGTCGTCACCGCGATTTCCACGCTGGTCGTCCGAGGAGACGAATCCGCATGACATCGGGACTGACCGTCGGTGACGTGGTCACCACAAACACCATCCACCTCGACCGCGGAGCGCTCGTTCGCTATGCGGGAGCGAGTGGCGACTTCAACCCCATCCACTACCGCGACGACATCGCCCAGTCGGTCGGCCTTCCCGGGGTTCTCGCTCACGGGATGTTGACGATGGGACTCGCAATTCAGCCAGTGCTCGAGTTTCTGGAAACCAAGGGCCGTGTCATCGATTACGGCGTGCGCTTCACGCGTCCCGTACTCGTCGACGCAACCAGTGGCGCGGACGTCACGGTCGAAACGAAGGTCGGATCCGTCATGGACGACGCGGTACGTTTCGACCTCACGGTGACTTTCGGCGGCGAGACCGTTCTCGGTAAAGCCCAGGTTCAGGTCGTTTTTGACTAGCACCGCAGAATTCCGCGACCTCACGACTCTGCGGGTCGGGGGATCGATCTCTGATTTCCGCGAGCCCGCAACACGCGCCGATCTGATCGAAACCTTTCGCGACGTCAGTTCGGCACGCGACCCATGGCTGCTTCTCGGCGGCGGATCGAACATCGTGGTGTCGGACGAACCGTTCGACGGAACCGTGATTCACGTCACGACACGGGGCATCGACCGTCACACCGACGGCAATCGAGTGCTGGTCACCGCCCAGGCGGGCGAACCCTGGGACGAACTGGTCGAATGGACGGTGGCCAACGGACTGGCCGGGCTCGAAGCGCTGAGTGGAATCCCCGGAACCGTCGGGGGCGCGCCGATTCAGAACATCGGCGCGTACGGCGCCGAACTCGCCGACACCTTTGAGTCGTTGCAGTTCGTTCCGCCAAAACGAGGCGATGTGGTCACACTTCGCCCAGATGCATTGAACTTCGGCTACCGTCAGTCGTCCCTGAAGAACGGCCTCGATGGTCTCGTCGTGTCCGTGACCTTCGCACTGACACCATCCGAAACCTCGGGCCCGATTCGGTTCGAACAGCTCGCAAACGCACTCGGCGTTCCGCTGGGGGCGACCGTGGCGCTCGCCGAAATCCGCCGCGCGGTCCTCGAACTGCGCGCGAGCAAGGGAATGGTGATCAGCGACGACCCCGATTCGGTCAGCGTCGGATCGTTCTTCACGAATCCGGTCGTGTCCGAGGAACTGTCGCGATCGTTGCCGGCGGACGCCCCGCGTTTCTCGCTTCGAACCGACCGGGCGCCACTTGTTGTTCCGCTGGGAATCGAACCCGAGTTTGCCGGCTTCGACACTGAGCCGGCTGGGGTGAAACTGAGCGCCGCGTGGCTCATCGAGCGAGCGGGCATCGCCAAGGGTTTCTCGCTAGCTGGCAGCGAAGCGGCGCTGTCGAGCAAGCACACCCTGGCAATCATCAACCGCGGCAACGCCACGGCGAACCAGGTGCTCGAGTTGGCTCGGTTTGTGACAATTCGCGTTCACGACACCTTCGGGGTCATGCTCGAACCCGAACCGACGATGATCGGTTTTGACTAGGCGAACAGTTTCTGTAGTCGCTGGAGTCCCTCGAGCAACTCGTCGTCGCCCAGGGCGTAGGCGAAACGCAGATAGCCGCTCGGACCGAACGCCTCGCCGGGAACGACCGCGACTTCGGCGGCCTCGAGAATGTAATCGGCCAGTTGGAGGGTCGAGTCGATTCGTTGACCGCCCCATTCGCGACCCAGCAACGCGGTGACGTCGGCGTACACGTAAAACGCGCCGCCCGGATTGGGGACGATGAATCCTTCGATCTTGGACAGTTCGGCGACCATCACCTCACGTCGACGAGCGAACGCTTTCTTCATGTCGTCCACGACTGATTGGTCGCCGTTGAGCGCCGCGATCGCGGCGCGCTGCGAGATGTTGGACACGTTGCTCGAGAGGTGCGACTGCAGGTTGGCGGCCGCGGCCGTGACATCAGCGGGCGAGACCATCCAGCCGAGACGCCAGCCGGTCATTGCGTACGTCTTTGCGACACCGTTGACGAGAATCGCCTGGTTCGCCAGTTCCGGGACCGCCTCGAGAATCGACACCGCGTGATCGCCGTCGTAGACCAGGTTTTGGTAAATCTCGTCCGAGATAACCCATAACCCGTTGTCGAGAGCCCACTGTCCGATCGCCCGGGTCTGTTCCAGGTTGTAGGTCGCACCGGTGGGGTTCGAGGGTGACACGAACAGCAAGACCTTGGTTTTCGGGGTTCGGGCGGCCTCGAGTTGTTCAACGGTCACGAGGTACTCGGTGTCCGCCCCCGCGAACACGTCGACGGCGACCCCGCCCGCAAGAGCGATTACCTCGGGGTACGTCGTCCAGAACGGCGTGGGCACAATGACCTCGTCGCCCTCGTCGAGTAGCGCCTGGAATGCTTGATAGACCGCCTGCTTGCCACCGTTCGTGACGATGACCTGGGAGGGCGAAACGGCAATACCAGAATCGCGGCGGGTTTTCTGAGCAATCGCTTCGCGCAATTCGGGTAACCCAGCGGCCGGTGTGTACCGGTGGTTCTTGGGGTCGATGACGGCGGCGACCGCCGCCTCGACGATGTGTTCGGGGGTGGCGAAGTCGGGCTCGCCCGCGCCATACGAAATGATGGGGCGGCCTTCGGCCTTGAGGGCCTTGGCTTTCGCATCGACCTTCAAGGTCGCGCTTTCGGCGATTGCGCCAACGCGCGTGGATACTCGTTTTTTCGGTTCAGTCACGCCACCAGATTAGTCTTCATTTAGTGGGATGACCTCGCTTTGGAGAATGGGCTTCGCTGGCATACACTTGACTTTTGGTGCCAAACACCATGCTTCGTCGTGCCATCAGGCAAATGGCGAAGTCGGTGTTCACGCACAGGGCGGTGGCTCAATTGGTAGAGCAGCGGTCTCCAAAACCGCAGGTTGCAGGTTCGAGTCCTGTCCGCCCTGCGAATGCCGGGACACCGGCATCCACATCAAACCGAAAGGCAACACCGTGACTGACGAAATCACTCCCGCAGCCGCCGCCGAACGTGGCGAGCGGAAGAAGAGCATTTTCGGCCGTATTGCTCAGTTCATGCGTGAAGTTGTCATCGAACTCCGCAAGGTCGTCACACCGACCCGCAAGGAACTCGTTACCTACACCTCGGTTGTTCTCGTATTCGTCATCATCATGATGACTCTCATCTCGGGTCTTGACGTCGTGATCGGAACCCTGACGGGTTTCGTATTCGGTAACGGCACTCTCCCGTGGTCCAACTAGGAATAAAGGATTAATTGACGTGACCGAAAACCATTTTGACGACATTGACCTCTCGGCTGCTGCCGAACAGTCTTCCGAAGAGGACGAGGCGCAAGAGGGCAACTCGCTTGCCGCAGACACCGACTCAGTAATCCCCGCAGAGGAACTGGCGATGCACGAGGTCACCGACGGCGAGGCCGACATCGACTCGACGCTGGAGGCTCTTGCTGACGCGGTTGACCCCGAGGCTGATGCGATTGTCGACGACGCTTTAGACATTGATTCGGCTGCTGAAGCGATCGCGGCGGATGAAGCGACTCACGACGAAGCCGCTGTCACCGCCGAACACGACGATGTTTCAGAGACGCCGGCCGAACCCGAAGAAGATCCCTACGCGGACTTCAAAAAGGAACTTCGCCGCAAGCCAGGCAACTGGTACGTCGTCCACTCGTACGCGGGTTACGAGAAGAAGGTCAAGACCAATATTGAGAACCGCGTTCTCGCGATGAACATGCAGGACGACATCTTTGAGGTCGCCGTCCCGCTCGAGGACATCGTCGACATCAAGAACGGTCAGCGCAAGCTCGTCACGCGCGTCCGCGTTCCGTCGTATGTTTTGGTTCGCATGAACCTCAACGAAGACTCGTGGTCGACGGTTCGACACACCCCCGGTGTCACGGGATTCGTCGGCAACGCCCACAACCCGATTCCCCTATCGCACCAGGATGCGTTCGACATGCTCAAGACGGAAGCACCGATCGAAGGTGCGCGTTCGGCTGGCGGACTCAAGACGGCTGGCAAGCGCGACATCACGGTGACGACCGACTTCGAGGTCGGCGAAACCGTCGGCATCAAGGAAGGCGCGTTCGCTGGGCTTCAGGGAACAATCCACGAGATTCACCTCGATTCGGGCAAGCTCTCGATTTTCATCAACGTTTTCGGCCGTGACACGGCCGTTGAGTTCACCTTCAGCCAGGTGGAAAAGCAGTAATCAGGATTACCACCCGACGCCCAAGGCGCCGGCGTGGGAGCGCGTGACACCCGTCACGCACGACAGTAAGGAAAGAAAATGGCAGCAAAGAAGAAGGTCACCGGCCTCATCAAGCTCCAGATCCAGGCCGGCGCGGCAAACCCCGCTCCGCCCATCGGTCCGGCTCTTGGTCAGCACGGTGTCAACATCATGGAGTTCTGCACCGCGTACAACAACGCAACGCAGGACAAGCGTGGAAACGTTATTCCCGTCGAGATCACGGTGTACGAGGACCGTTCGTTCACGTTCATCCTCAAGACCCCGCCCGCAGCAGAGCTCATCAAGAAGGCTGCCGGAGTCGCCAAAGGATCGTCGACGCCGCACACGGTCAAGGTCGCGAAGCTGACCAAGGACCAGTTGCGCTCGATTGCCGAGCAGAAGCAGGTTGACCTCAACGCCAACGACGTCGAGGCCGCCGAGAAGATCATCGCCGGCACCGCCCGCTCTATGGGCATCACGGTCGAATAACCACATTTCCACTAGCGGGAGAGCCGCCAGGCTCACGACACCGCGATTCTCTGAAGGAGAAAACACATCATGGCTAAGAAATCCAAGGCGTACAACGCCGCCGTCGCCCTTCTCGAAGAGGGCAAGTTCTATTCGCCGGTCGAAGCGGTTGACATCGCCAAGCAGACCGGTTCGGCAAAGTTCAACTCGACCGTCGAGGTCGCGCTGAAGCTCGCCGTCGACCCTCGCAAGTCCGACCAGATGGTTCGTGGAACCGTCATGCTTCCGCACGGCACGGGTAAGACCGCGCGCGTCATCGTCTTTGCGACGGGTCCCGCGGCCGAGGCCGCTCTCGCCGCCGGAGCCGACGAGGTTGGTGGAGTCGAGCTCATCGACAAGGTCGCCGGTGGTTACACGGCGTTTGATGCCGCTGTTTCGACCCCCGAACTCATGGGCCAGGTCGGTCGTCTCGGAAAGGTCCTCGGACCCCGAAACCTCATGCCGAACCCCAAGACCGGAACCGTCACACCAGACCCGGCGAAGGCTGTTGCCGAAATCAAGGGTGGAAAGATCGAATTCCGCGTTGACAAGCACTCCAACGTCCACTTCATCGTTGGCAAAGCGTCGTTCTCGGCCGACCAGCTCGGAGACAACTTCCGCGCTGCTCTCGAAGAAGTTCAGCGCGTGAAGCCGTCATCGGCGAAGGGTCGCTACATCCAGAAAGCGACGATTTCGACGACGTTCGGTCCGGGCATCCCGCTCGACGTCAGCGCGCTCTAGGTTTGAATAGCTCGGACGTGTGCCCCGTCTACCGTTGCGGCGCACGTCCGAGGAACAACTAAAACGAACTGATTTGCTGATTTTTTTCTAAAGTTTTTATTAACTATTGCTGATTTTGTGCTAAAGTTTTTATTAACCTTCGAAAGGGAGGATAATGAAAACCTCCAAAATTACACAACGCATCCACGCTGCCATCATCACCATTGCCCTGGGGATGTTTCCCGCGGTGGCGTTGACGTCCGGGGCGACCGCCGTCGGCGTCGGCGACATCACGACCGCCGTCCGTTACGCAACGAACGGGACTGTCATCGGTGAGGTCGCCGCACCTATTCAGGATTCGGACGATAGCTCGTACCTCATCGAGGCACCGTGGCCGATGAACTTTTTTGGCCGTAAGTTCGACGGCTTGTGCGTGACGAGTAACGGAACCGTCAGCCCGGTCGTTTATGACGACGCTGATTGCGATAACTCCTACGATGACCCGCTTGCCGACCTCGGAGAGTCAGCCGGTTCTCCCCTGATTGCAGCATTCTCTAACGACAACGACCTCGGCGAAACAGTGAAACTCTCGGAAAAGACCGTCTCAGGATTCACCGTTTCGGGCGACCCCTCAACCACTAACTCAGTTGTCACGGTCACGACATCCGCCGCTCACGAGCTCGACACAGGGGATGTGCGATCGATTTACGTCATTGATTCGGTTTTCAACAATGGCAACTCGGATGACACTCGTACCGACGAATACTGGTATGAGGACGTCACTGTCACCGTGGTCAGTACAACCCAATTCACGTTCTCGGGTGACAGTGCCGAAAACGGTAGTGATTCTTTCGTTCCGGAGTATCCGGCCGCGGTGAAGTCGGGCACGGTGTCGGTCGACCAGGGCTGGATGTGGGACGACAGCTCGGTTGATGTTGACGGTGTCGATGACGGTATCGGCAAAATCAACACGATTTATGTTGGTACGAGCACGGTCGATGGTCGTGACGCGTGGATTTACACGAACTACCGTTCGGTAACAAACGACAGAAATAACCCCGACATCTTGACCAACACGTTCCAAATTGTTCTCGTCAAGCGCACGACGCTTAATGGCGCTACTCGCGGTTTTGACTTCGACATCGAATACAACTACGGAGCGGTCAAAGACGGCGATGACGGGTATTCGGAGGATG
The DNA here is from genome assembly GCA_044353905.1 of Microbacteriaceae bacterium. Classification (GTDB taxonomy): domain Bacteria; phylum Actinomycetota; class Actinomycetes; order Actinomycetales; family Microbacteriaceae; genus MWH-TA3. The sequence goes on from JBILBA010000033.1 coordinate 7,030, forward strand.
GCGGGTCTTGTGACAGCCTCAACTCTGAATGTCGCACTGGCGTAGGCCTGGTTGACTGGGACCCCATTGGTGAAGTCGCCGACGTGTACGAACTGTTCGCCTCGACGCCTAGCCGCGACCTCGTCGACGGGCACACCACGTCAATGACGAGCAACAGACTCAACTCCACAATCGACGGTCGTTACACCTTCCGAATGGTCGGCGGTGCAGTGCAAGAATTCGCTGTGCCGGTTATGGACGGAACGGGAACCACCGAAGACCGACCAGAAGCGGAAGACCCGCTCGCACCGGTCCCAGAGCAGCAGACTCAAAACGCTGGTGACAGCGCGCTCACCGTCGACGGAGTGACAACCCCAATCGTTGTAAACTCGAATGGTTCGGACGATGGAATCGTGGGAACTGCTGGTGATTTGACCTTCGAAATGTCTGGCCTCGACCCAGAAGGCCTCCCACTCCCACTCGACTCGGACGGCAACCTCATCCTCAACGCCGACGGACTCGTCGATACGGGCGGAGAAGGTTTCGCGGCGGACTCACCGGTCAAGGTCTACCTCTTCTCGGACCCGACGTTCTTGGGAACGTTGTTTACGGACCCGACAGGGATGTTCTCCGGACTCCTTCAGATTCCGGCAGGGATTGACCCTGGCGTGCACAACCTTCAGGTCGTCGGTTACGACCCCGACGGTAACGTGCTTGTCTTCACCGTCGGCGTGGTTGTTCCGGGCGCGGGAGGTGGCACGGACGGGTTCGGCGGCGACTCACTGCTGGCCGCAACGGGAATCGATTCGATCACTGGTTTCGGAACCGCGAGCCTTGTGCTGTTTGCCCTTGGCACCGTCGCGGTTGTCGTGAGCCGACGACGAACCGCAGTCAACCGCTAAACACATTCACGAATCATGGAAACGCCCCGGCTTCGGTCGGGGCGTTTCTGCTGGTTCTCACAGTCATCACAGAGTTCATTGGGGAAATTCATAGGAAACCGAGGACACTAGAAGAGTGACCACAGAAAACGCTGCACTCGTCAAACCGGACGGCAAACCCGTTCGAGCCCTTGTTGTCGACGACGAGCCGGCCATCTCAGAGCTCGTCTCGATGGCGCTTCGATACGAAAAGTTCGAGGTGCGAA
>JBILBA010000016.1:0-27307 GCA_044353905.1 Microbacteriaceae bacterium
GATTCGGCTATAAAACACGTTCTTGCGAGTGTTGCGATACACAGCGCCCTTCGCCGAGCGGTAAGCGTCGACCGAGCCGTGCCAATCAAGATGGTCCTCGGCAATGTTGAGACACGCGCTCGCGACGGGCCTCACCGCGCCTTCTCCGACGGAGGGCAACCAGTGCAGTTGAAAGCTCGAGATTTCGACAACGAGGAAATCGAACCCGGTTGGATCTCGCACGGCATCCAACACGGGAACCCCGATGTTGCCGACCGCGGCCGCGCGGAAGCCCGCGGTGGTCAAAAAGTGAGTCGTGAGTTGCGTCGTGGTCGTCTTACCGTTGGTTCCCGTGATGAGGATCCACTCAGCGGTGAGCACCTTGTCACGGACCCGCCACGCGAGTTCGATGTCGCTCCAGATCTGGATGGACTCGGTGTTAGCCCACGCGACAATGGGGTGCTTCGGAGGAACGCCAGGACTAACGACAATGAGGTCCGGCGCGAACGCCGCCGCGCGTCTGACCATCTCGGACTCGTCTGCCGTGATCGCATACTCGACCCCGATGACATCGAGAATCGCGACGTGCTTCTCGGACGCCTCGGCTGTGACGACGAAGGCCTCACAACCGAGTTCCCACAGCGTGTCTGCGACGGAAAAACCGGTTACGCCCAGTCCTACCACGAGGACCTTGACGCCCTTCCAATCAGCGTTCCAACTCGTCAGGCCGGAGAGGCGTGACATTACTGGCTCGCCCATTCGAGATAGAACAAACCGACACCCAGTCCGACACCCAGCGCGGCGATAAGCCAAAAACGAACGACGACGGTGATCTCAGCCCAGCCCTTCAATTCGAAGTGGTGATGGAGGGGACTCATGAGAAAGATGCGTTTCCCCTTTGTCGCCTTGAAGTACGCACGTTGAATGATGACGGAGCCCGCGACGATAACAAAGAGTGATCCGATGAGAATGATGAGAAGTTCGGTTCGGGTCAGGATGGCGAGTGCGGCAAGCGCACCCCCGAGCCCAAGGGACCCGGTGTCACCCATAAAGATTTGTGCGGGTGTCGTGTTCCACCAGAGGAACCCCACCGTGCTGGCGGCAATCGCGGCAGCGATCGCGACTAAATCGAGGGAGTCACGTGCTTCGTAACACTTGTAGGCGACTTCAGGATCCAGCGCCGAACTGAAACACGATTGGTTGAATTGCCAAAAGCCGATGATGACGTAGGACGTGATGGCCAGAATCGCACTCCCCGAGGCCAAACCGTCGAGACCATCGGCGACATTCACGCCGTTGGCGGTGGAAATGACGATGAGGTTCGTCCACAGCACGTAAAGAATGACCCCGATGATTCCGCCAAAGACGGCAAAGTCGAGCCACGGGATGTCCCTCACCGCACTGATTGCCATCGAGGCGGGAGTGATGCCGTTCTCGTCAGGGAAACTGATGGCGAGAAGAGCGAACACCGTGGCGACGAGTGCCTGTCCGAAAACTTTCGCCCAACCCCCGAGACCCAGACTGCGCTGCTTTCGTGTCTTGGTGAAATCGTCGATGAACCCGACGATCCCCATCCCCACCATCATCAAAATCACGAGCAGTCCGCTCAGCGTCGGCGCGTCCTGTTCGACAAGGTGCCCGAGTGCGTAACCGACGACCGCACCCAGAATGATGACAATTCCGCCCATCGTGGGCGTACCGCGTTTGGTGTGGTGGCTTTGAGGTCCGTCATCACGAATGAATTGGCCCCAGCCGAGACGTTCGAACAGTCGAATGAACGCTGGAGTCATGAACAGCGAGAATGCGAGGGCGAAACTGGCGCCAAAGAGCACTGACCTCATGGTCGGTCCTCCCTTAGTCGTTCCGCAACGTCGCCCAGATCTGCATCCACTCCGCCGGTGACCAAAATCGCCACCCGAGGACCCCGCAGATTCACAACTTCATCGTAGGCGTGCTCGACGCCGAAAACGGGGATTGACTCTCCGCCCCACGAACCTTCTTGCTCGGCGGTCTGATGCATCCTTCTGGCACCCTCCCCCACCACAATCAGGTGGTGCACGTTGAGACGGACGCTCATGATCCCGAGGATGTCCAGTTGTTCCCCGACGTCATCGCCCTCGATCAGGCCCGCCACATGAACCGTGTCATAACCATCGACTCGGATTTCCGCGAGTTTTCGCTGTGCGGCGCGAACCCCCTCGAAGGTGGTTTCGGTGTGGGCGTCGAGTAAGAGCGTTCCATCCGAGAGTTCGGACGTAATCACTATGACCATCCGGCTTCGGTCAACGCAGACCGTGCAAGTTCGCGGGCAGAATAACGCGTCCGCTCACCTCGAATGTCGCGATAATCCTGGTGCCCTGGTCCCGCCCAGAGAATCGAGTCCCCTTCGCGAGCGAGCGACACCGCGCGCCGAATTGCGTTCTCGGGCGGTGATTCTTCGAAAATCTCTGGACCATTGGCAACCGACCGAGCGGCCACAAGTAGTTGCTCACGAATCGACGCAGGGTCCTCAAATCGAGGGTGATGGTCGGTGATGACGAGAATGTCACACCCTTCCGCCGCGACTCGTGCCATGTCGAATCTCTTGGACGCGTCGCGGTCACCGTCCGCACCGAAAACCATGATGGTTCGTCCCGGGGTGAATCGCCGCACCGCCGCCAGCGTGTGCTCAAACGCGTCGGGTGAGTGCCCGAAATCAACATAAACGTTGGGTCCGTGGTCGCCCGAAACCTTTTCCGTTCGCCCAGGTAAATAGGCCTGAATCCCGCCATCGCGTTCGAGTGCCGCTGCGATTGCGTCGGGTTCGTACCCCGCTTCGATCAGCATGACCAGCGCAAGACCCGCATTGGCGGCCATGTGGCGGCCGATCACCGGTTCACGAGTCGAGATCGACACTCCGTCCACCGAGGTCAAGGTGAACGCTGTGAAAGCCGGATCGTCCTCGGTCACCTCGACCTGCCAGTAAGCGGAGGGGTCACCCGTCGATGAAATCGTCGTGACAGGAATGTGTGATTCGTCAACGATTCGCTGACCCCAGACCGTATCGAGCGACACAACACCGCGGCGGCCGACGTCAGGTCGAAAAAGCGCACGTTTGGCACGAAAGTACTCGTCCATGTCCGAATAATCATCGAGGTGATCGTGGGACAGATTCGTGAAACCGACCACGTCAAAGGTGATTCCCGAAACGCGGTTGTGAGTCAATGCCTGTGCCGAGACTTCGATAACCACCGCGCGAACCGCGGCTTCTTTCATTCGGGCAATGAGGGCGTGCAGTTCACTTGCCTCTGGTGTCGTGAGACGCGAGACGTATCTTTCCCCAGCAATATGCCGTTCCGCCGTTGTCGACAGGCCGGTCGTGATTCCCAACTGTCGCAGAATCCCTTCGAGTAAATATGCAGTGGAGGTTTTGCCGTTTGTACCCGTGATTCCGAAGTATTGTGGCGCGTCGTCGTCGGTTCGATAAACCCACCGCGCAATCTCACCGAGGCTCGCGCGGGGCGACTCAACAATGACGATGGGCAATCCGCACTCTGCTGCAATTGCGGCACCTTCGTCGTCCGTGATGATCGCGACCGCTCCGTTCGTTCTCGCGTCTGCGGCGAACTCTGCTCCGTGCCGATTAGCGCCACGGACGGCGACAAACATGTCTCCGGGCTTTACTTCCCTGGTCATCACGGTCAACCCGGAAACTTCAACACCACGCACGTGTCCAATCGAGCGAAGTCCTAGCTCAGATACCAAAAGGTCGAGAGAGCGCGGGCTAGCGTGTTCCGGTCGAATCACGGGTGGGAGGTTTCCGGTCACGCGTCGATTTCCTTCACCATTCGATTGAAAGCTTTTCTGCTTTCCCGCTAGACGGCGGGACCCGATAATACTTGAGCGTCTGTCCCATGAGTTTAGCGAACGAGGTGGCTGCCTCGCGGGAAGTTCGACCGGTCTTCGGCATTCCGAAGGTGACGACGATTGCAAACTTGGGGTTCTCGGCCGGAGCGACACCAGCGACCGAAATGATTCGGTCATCCGTGTAGACGCCCTGGCGGGCGACCTCTGCAGTACCTGACTTGAGTGCCACCCGATATCCGGGTACTCCGACCAGCGTTCGCAGGAAGCCCACCTTCGCAACAGTTTCCATCATCGAAACGGTTTGCTGCGCGGCTTCCGCCGACACAACCTGGACTCCTTCAGTTTGCGGCTGGTCTGTCACAGTGCCGTCCTCTCGTGAACAGCCGGAAACGAGAGTCAATGGTTGGCGTATCCCGTTGTTTCCGAGCGTTTGGTAAATGCTTGCGATTTGTGCGCTCGTCGTGGTTATTCCCTGACCGAAGATTTCCGTGTGTTTTGTGACATTGTCAACGATGTCGGCGGCTGGAATGTAGCCCGCGTCTTCACCAAGAAAGTTGACCGCGGTTTTCTGACCGAAACCGAACGAGTTCAACACGTCGAATCGCGCCTGCTTGTCGAGGCTGTCGGCCATCACATTCATCCCAATGTTCGAGGAGTTGACAAGAATTCCGGTCGTTGTCCAGCGCTCGGTTCCATGAGTGAATGAGTCGACAATAAATTTGCCCCCCGGCAGATCAAACTTTCCAGGAACGGTGAATCGGTCGAGTGGGCTCAAGAGCCCCTGGTCGATCATCGACGCCATCGTCATTGGCTTCACCACGGATCCGGGTTCATAGGGTGACGAAAAAAGTCGCGCCCCCATGTCATCGACCTTCGATCCGTCGACATTGTTCGGGTCAACACTCGGCCAGTCGGCGGCTGCCAAAATATGCCCATCCTCCACCCGGACGATCATCGCGGTGGCCCATTCGGCGTCCAGTTCTTTACCACGATAGGCGATGACCTTCTGCGCAAACCATTGCAAATCGGAATCGATGGTGAGATGAATCGTCCCACCGTCGACGGGTGGGGTTTGTCCGAGGGTCGAGCCAGGAATTCGAATACCGTCGCGACCCTTCGCATAGGTCAATACTCCATCTGTTGCCGCCAAACACGAATCCTTGGCGAATTCGATGCCCGCGAGCGCTCCGTCTGTTCCCATGAACCCGACGAGGTTACCGGCGACTGCGCCGCGTGGGTACGTTCGAGTCGGCCGAAGATCGTAATAAACCCACGGGACCCCAAGAGCCTGGACTTGTCGCAAAACGGTGATAGTCACGCCTTTGGCGAGGTAGGTGAAGTCCGCCGTCGGGTCTTTTGTCACTGCGGTGCGCAGCTCGGAAACCTCAGAACCCGTCAGTTCGGCTATCTCGGTGAGGGCCTGCTCGACGGTCACGGGTGCATCCTCTCGCACAAAATCGACCACGTACCGGGGGGACGCGGTGATGTCGTAGCGGTCGACGGTTGACGCGAGAACGACGCCGTTCGCATCAACAACATCGCCGCGAACTCCATAGAGGACTCGGGAAACGGTTCGATGCGTCTCGGCCTCAGCGTTGAGCGCTTCCGCGTCGACGACCTGAATGATGATCAGTCGTCCGACAAAGAGCGCCGCGACGACGAAAACCGACCCGAGAAGTAGCCCCACTCGCCGTGAAAAACCTGAGGAACGATGCATTCCGTCCGCTCCTCCTCGGTCAGCGTTAGTGGGTGTTCGGCGCAGGTATTCCTGACGTCGACGACACGTTCGTGGACTTCTTCACCGAGTCTGCCCCAACGGTTACTTTCTCTACCGATGCCACGCCACGCGAGGTGGACTTAGGGATGAGAGTCGAAGCGAGGGCGTTCGCGACGTTCGTGCGGTCGATCGAACCCCCTCCGACCACGTTCGGGTTACCCCAGACCTTCCCGTCGCTGATTCGGAGATACGCAGGATTTGAGTTTGAGATCATTCCGAGCCCGTGAGCAACAGTCGAAAGGTGCTGAGGCGAGTTGAGGACGTTGAGTTGTTCCTCGATCATTTGAGCATCGCGCCCCAGGTTTTGGCTTTCCTTGGCCTTCGCGGCGATGGCATAAGCGTTCGCATCGATTGCCACGGACAGCAGGAGGCGCCCGACGACGAGCAACACAATCGACACCACAATGACGGTGACATTGCGAGCCGTGAAAATTGCCCGAATCTTTGCAGCGGTCGAGATCGCAGGCACGGCACGAACGGGCGAAACGGGCAGCGGGCGGGGTGTGTGGTGTGGCATCGCCGAGGTCATGGGGCGCCGCGTTGCGTATGGTGCCGTGTAGATCGGGTGTGTCATGGTGCTCATGCGGCGGTGTCCAATCGTTCGATAGCCCGAAATTTGACGGAAGCAGCGCGTGAGTTCCGGGCAGTCTCATCAGCGCTGGCGTTACGTGCTCCGGAGAAAACCAATCGATACCCGGCGCGAAGAGCGAGCGGAACGACCGGAAGAGAGTGTGGCGCGTTGGAGGTGCTGGCCGCTGCAAACGCGACCTTGACGATGCGATCCTCGAGCGAGTGATACGACAAGACCAGAAGGCGTCCTCCGACGGCGAGCGCGGACAGAGCGTTGTCAATGGCACTACGGAGGATGGAAAGCTCACCGTTCACTTCGATGCGCAACGCCTGGAACACCCGCTTTGCCGGGTGACCGGCGTTCTTGAGCGCGTAGGGCGTGGCGTCGTTCAAGATGCGCACGAGGTGTTCGCTCCGAAGAATCGGGTTCACGCGCCGTTCGGCAACGATCGCACGGGCATACCGCGGGGCCAGCTTCTCTTCGCCAAAATCTCGGAAAATTCGGATGAGGTCACCCTCGTCGTAGTCGCGAAGTATGTCGGCTGCGGTGGATCCGGCCGTTTGGTCCATTCGCATGTCGAGAGGCGCGTCAATTGCGTAAGCAAAGCCACGTTCTGACTCGTCAATCTGCATCGACGAAATCCCCAGGTCGAGCAGAATGGCGTTCGCCGTTGAGCGCTCGGTGGTCGCAAGAGCGTCAGCGATGTGGTCATACGTCGTGTGAACACCGATGAATCGTGATCCGAAGCCGGCCAGTCGTTCGCTCGCGAGTCGAAGGGCAACGGTGTCTCGATCGATGCCGACCACGGTCGCATCGGGAAAACGACTCAGAATCGCTTCGCTGTGACCTCCGAGTCCGAGTGTTCCGTCGACAACAACGGCGCCGGGGCCGTTCAGGACTGGCTCGAGAACATCGAGGCACTCATCGAGCAAAACGGGGGTGTGTGTCGGAGTCGTCATTATGTTTCCGGTAATCGCGATGATCTGATTCCCTTCCGCTACCTGCCGTGGGGAAGTACTTCAGGGGCGGCGGGGAGTCGCATCAGCGCGGCTAGAAGAGTCCCGGAATCACCTCCTCCTCGGTGTCGCTGTAGGCCTGTTCTTTCTCGGCGTAATAGGTCGCCCACGCATCGGCGGCCCAAATCTCTGCGCGACTTCCCACGCCGATCACAACGAGGTCCCGACCAAGTCCGGCGTACTCGCGAAGCTGCCCGGGAATCATGACGCGGTTTTGTTTGTCGGGGGTCTCGTCGCTTCCGCCCGACAGCAGCAAACGCGAATAGTCGCGTGCGACTTTGCTCGAGATGGGTGCCGACGACGCGGATTCGAGAAGGGTTTGGAAAGTTGTGCGCGGGAACACGTAGATGCATCGCTCTTGACCGCGCGTAAGAACGATGCCGCCCGCGAGTTCCTCGCGAAACTTGGCAGGCAGGATGACGCGTCCCTTGTCATCGAGCTTCGGTTCATACGTTCCGAGCAACATCCCTGCCTCCTCTCGTCATACCTATTGCGCGATTTTTCGAATTGCCTTGTTTGTTTCGATTTACTCCACTTTACTCCACTTTACCCCATTTTGCTCCACTTTGGGTAAAAAATTCCCCAATCGTGTCGCGCTTGTGGGAAATCGGCGCAACAAAAAACCCGGCCGAAGCCGGGTTTGATGAGAGTGCTAGTTCTTAGATTTCGCCGTCGAGGCGTCGTTCCCAACGATCGGCAAGTTTGGAAGCCGAACGCGGCTTGGCTGCGGGACGAACTTCACCGCTGCGGTTCACCGTCAACATCGCTCCGACCGTCATAACACCGAAGCCCGCGACGCCAACCAACGGAAGCTGAAGGACCACGCCAGCGAGCAATCCGCCTACTCCCGCGACCAGGACAAGGACGCCGATCGTGACCAGCGTGGGGTTTGAACGTCGGGATGACGGATTAACGACATCAGCATTGGTGCCAGAGAGCTGTCGCTCCATCTCTTCAAGCACCCGGCGTTCTTCATCGGAAAAGGCCATCTCCACTCCTTCGCTTAGTACCAGTGTAAAGCGTGCTTCGCTAGTGTGGAACCGTGAGTTCCCCAACACCTTTCATTGACCGCGTCGCATCAAATCTACGAGACATTGTTGCACGGTCACATCGTGAAATACCAGAGATCGCGACGGACGCCGACGCACTCACCACGGTATCCGAATCGTTTCTTCACGGCGGAAAGAGATTCCGCGCTCGCCTTGCGTATTGGGGATGGCGGGCGGCCGTCACGTTCGGCGACGTCTCGGTGGACCCCGACGAACACCCCGAACAACAACGGGTCGTTGACCTGGCAACAGGGCTCGAGCTTTTTCACGCCGCCGCCCTCGTCCACGACGACATCATCGACAACAGCGATACGAGGCGCGGAGTCACGACCGCTCACCGCCAATTCGAGCGAAATCACCTCGACGGTCGCTATTCCGGTTCGGCGACAACCTACGGTGCATCCAGCGCGATATTGCTCGGGGATCTTTTGTTGTCGTGGGCGGACGACCAGTTCCTCGGGGCTGCAATCGGGCTGGATTCCACCATCGGCCAGGCCTACCGGAATGAACTTCGTACGATGCGTTCCGACGTAACGGCCGGGCAATTTCTTGACAATCACGACACCGTCGCGTGGCGCACCATTCCTCACGAGGAATCGGTCGATCGGGCGCAACGCGTCGTGATTTATAAGTCCGCCAAATACAGCGTCGAAGCGCCACTGATTCTCGGTGCCATCCTCGGTGGCGCCTCCCCGTCGCTCGTCTCGGCACTTCGCGGGTTCGCACTTCCGCTCGGTTTCGCCTTCCAACTGCGCGATGACATGCTCGGCGTTTTCGGTGATGAAGCGACAACCGGCAAGCCAGCAGGTGACGACCTTCGCGAAGGCAAACGAACCGTCATGCTCGCCATCGCACGGCAGAGTGCCGACGCGTCGACACTCACGGTCCTTGATGAACTCGTCGGTGACCCCGGGCTGGAACCGGCACAGATCGAGATGCTGCGATCAACCCTCCACTCGACGGGGGCGGTCGTTCAGACCGAGGACCTCATCGCCCGTTCACGGGAACGGTCACTTCGAGCTCTCGCCGAAATGGGCGTCGATGCATCTGTCGCGAAAGAACTCGGGTCCCTCGTCGAGGCCATCACCGTTCGAAGCGTGTGACAAGACACACCACCGACGCCTAACTCGATTTAGGCCCTCCTCCCCCGACAATGAAAGGGAGAGGGGGATCGAAATGGGCGACAACACTCCGTCAGAATCGACGTCTCCTATCTTCGAAGGCCTCGCTCCCCAGTTTTCAGGTGAATCGCGAAGGACTCGCCGAACCCGTATCCTCACCGCCGCAGCGAGCGCAATTCCCATCATCGCTGCCGCGACCGCGTCGTGGGTGGCGGGTGCGACAGCCGTCCCCGAACTCGATCCGACACAACAGCCTCCCGCTCCCCCCGAGCCCACGCCCCAAGAACTAATGGATGCGACCAGCGTTCTCGGTGAGTCGACGCACGTGGTGTTGGCCGGCGAAAGCCTCAAAACAATTGCCGAAATGCACGGCATACCGACTGCTGCTTTACTTGCTTTGAACGGCCTCTCGTGGCAAACGGCAGTTCACGAAGGGCAAGAGCTCGTCGTGAGCAAACAGCAGCGAAAGCAGATTGACGAATCAAAGGGAAATCTGCCGCTTCTAGCGGAAAGCCCAATGCTCGAGTCCGGGATTCGCGCCGACGATCTAGGTCGAGTTGCCGATGGCGGTGTCGTCACCGCGTTGACGACCGAGATGGCAACAAACGCAAGGATCATCATTCAGGTCGGACGCGAACTCGGAGTCCCCAACTACGGAATCGTCATCGCCCTTGCCACGGCCGCCCAAGAGTCACATTTGCGGAACCTCGACTACGGGGACAGAGACTCCGTTGGACTCTTTCAACAACGACCGTCATCGGGCTGGGGAACGGTGAGTCAGATTCGGGACCCTCGATACTCTGCTCGCGCGTTTTACGGCGGTCCCTCATCGACCACGCCCGGGGCGACCAGTGGGCTGCTCGACATTGCCGGCTGGCAGCGAATGTCACTCACCGATGCCGCGCAAGCCGTTCAGCGAAGCGCCTTCCCCGAGGCTTACGCCAAGTGGGAGGTCAGTGCGTGGAACTGGCTGTTCGAACTCACCTGATTCGACACCGACGCTAACGCCGTGCTGACTTAACCCCGACATACACTGGAACTTATGACCGCTGAATCGAACGACCGACTCGTCGGAACGGTGCTCGATGGTCGATATCGGATTGAATCCCGCATTGCGCGCGGCGGAATGGCAAAGGTCTATCTCGCCGAGGATACCCGCCTCGAGCGGCAGGTTGCCATCAAGATCATGCACGATCATTTGACCGATGATGGGGACTACGCGGCAAAGTTCATTCGTGAAGCGCGGCATACCGCCCGACTCGCACATCCGAACATCATGTCGGTTTTCGATCAAGGGCACGTCGACGACACCCTGTATCTCGTCATGGAGTACCTCCCGGGGATGACCCTTCGGGATTTGCTCAACGATTACGGCACTCTCACGGTCGAACAATCTCTCGACATCGCCCAGGCCGTTCTTCAAGCCCTTTCCGTGGCGCATCGCGAAGGCATTTTGCACCGTGATGTCAAACCAGAGAACGTCATTTTGGTCAATGACGGCCGTATCAAGATTGGTGACTTTGGACTTGCGCGTCCCGTCAACAACGCGACGGACACGGGGAAATCTCTGCTCGGTACCGTTGCCTATATCGCTCCGGAATTGCTCACGCGCAGTCAGGCGGACAATCGAAGCGACCTGTATTCGGTGGGCATCATGCTCTTCGAAATGCTCACGGGCAAACAGCCGTTCACCGGCGATACGCCGATGCAGATTGCCGTCCAGCATGCCCAACAGCCGATGCCGTTTGTGACGGAATCCAACCCCGCCGTGAGCCGAGCCGTAGACGATGTCATCCAATGGGCGACTCAAAAGGATCCGTCGGATCGACCCAAGGATGCTCGAGTGATGCTCGATGCCCTGACGCGCGCGTTGTCGCTACGCGATGACGACGATACGGCGACAACCCGCGTGATTGACTCCGCCCGAGTGTCAGCCGAAGTCGAAGATTCCCGCGAAACCCAACGCGAGCTGCCCACTGTTGCCGCTGGCGCACCGATTGTTCAATCACGCGACACTGCCGCACCCGCTCCAGCGCGAGCACGTCGACGAGGTTTTCGCGTCACCGCGTTCCTCATTGCTCTGCTGGTAGTTGTGGGTGGCGGTGGCTCGGTGTGGTGGCTCCAGTTCGGGCCCGGATCACTCACCGCAAGTGCCGCTGTGGCCGGTATGTCCGTCGACGACGCAACAACCGCGTTGACTACCGCAGGCTTCTCGATTATCGACCCGGTTTCAGAGGAGTACCACCCCGAGATTGCCGAAGGCTTGGTGGTTACGACGTCACCCGAAATCACGTCGGGAATGCCCAAGGGAACCGAAGTGCACCTGGTCGTCTCACTCGGGCCTGAGCCGATCGCGTTCCCCGACTTCGCAAACATCACCACCGTCGCTTTCTCTGCGCAACTCGCGAAACTGGGAATCGGAGTCGTCGACACGTCAAAAGAGTTCCACAAATCCATCCCCGCGGGTCAGGTCATTTCGGCATCACAAGCTGATGGGTCAGCGATTTCTGTCGGGGACACCGTGTATTCCGGTGACTCTGTTCTCCTCACCGAATCAGTGGGTAAGGTTCCGAACGTCAAAGGCATGACGGTCGAGGACGCAACCACCGCCCTCGAATCCGTCGATCTCACGGTGAGTGGTCGAACTACTCAAGAGTTCTCGTCCACGGTTGCGGCGGGCAGGGTCATTTCGGTCACCGCCGCGGGCGGGGTGATTCACCCCGGTGGCTCGGTCTCGCTCGTGGTCTCGAAGGGCCCCGAACTTGTCGCGATGCCCGGAGTCTCTGGGATGACGATTGCCGCGGCAAAACAATTGCTCGAAGACCTGGGCTTTAGTGTCACGGTAGTAACAGAGATACCGAAAAAGCACTGGGCTCAAAGCTGGGCAGAAGCCGGATCAACGGATCCCGTCGAAGGAACCGAAGTGCCCAAGGGCGCCACCATCACGCTCCAGGGGAAAATCTAGGCTCAGTGACCGAGCGGCATGAGGATCAGACCGAGTGCCAACGCGAACATCACCCCGGCAATGACTCTGTCCAACACTTTCCAAAAACTCGGTTTAGTCACGAATCGTGACAACGACTTTGCACCGTAGGCCAGGCTGAGGAACCACACAATGCTCGCGACCGACGCACCGAGCGCGAACCACCATCGGGCATCACCGAACTGCGCGGCAAACGCGCCGAGAAACACGACGGTGTCCAGATAGACGTGAGGGTTGAGGAGCGAGAATGTCGCCGTGAGGACGAGAGCACCCGAGAGGGACGCAGTCCCCTGCCCCGACACATCCATCGATACCCCGGAATTCGCTCGTCGAAGTGACGAAATTCCGAACCAGATGAGGTATCCGGCACCGAGCCAGCGCACGAGCCCCAGAAGGAAGGGAACCGACTCGAGCAAGGCCCCAAGTCCCGCGACGCCGAGTAGAATCAACCCGACATCGAGGAACGCGGACAGCAGGGCGACGGGCAGCACAAACTTTCCGACGAGCCCTTGCCGCAGAACAAAGGCGTTTTGAGCGCCAATCGCGATGATGAGCGAGAGCCCGGTAAACAGTCCAGAGACGATTGCCGGCGCGATTGTTGTCACGCGATGACAGCCAATTCCTCGGCGACGAGGAAGGCGAGCTCTAGTGACTGTTTGTGGTTGAGGCGTGGATCACACAGCGATTCGTAGCGGGAAGCAAGGGTTGCTTCATCGATCATTTCCGACCCACCGAGACACTCGGTGACATCGTCGCCGGTCAGTTCCACGTGGATTCCGCCGGGGAATGTCCCAACGGCCCGGTGAGCTTCGAAGAATCCCGTGACCTCGTTCACGACGTCGTCGAAACGCCGAGTCTTGTAACCGTTCGGGGTTGTAATTCCGTTACCGTGCATGGGGTCCGAGACCCAGACCGGCAGCGCGTCGGTTCCCTTGACAGCTTCCAACAACGGAGGAAGAGCATCCCGAATCACGCCGGCTCCCATTCGCGTAATGAACGTCAAGCGCCCAGGGATTCGGTTCGGGTCAAGGATGTCAATCAACTTTCGAACCATGTCGGGTGTCGTCGACGGACCCAACTTAACGCCAATCGGGTTCGAGATGCGCGAGAAGAAATCGATGTGCGCGCCATCAAGTTCACGCGTGCGCTCGCCAATCCACAGAAAGTGTGCAGACGTGTTGTACGGATTTCCGGTGCGTGAGTCGATACGAGTCATCGGGCGTTCGTAATCCATCAGCAGGCCTTCGTGTGACGCGTAAAACTCGACTCGTTTGAGCGAATCAAAGTCGGCGCCCGCCGCTGCCATGAATTTGATTGCTCGATCGATGTCTTTCGCCAGCGTCTCGTAACGCTTGTTGGCGGGGTTCTCGGCGAAACCTTTGTTCCACGAGTGAACCTCGCGCAAGTCGGCGAACCCACCTTGCGTGAAGGCTCGGATCAGGTTCAGCGTCGAGGCCGCGGTGTGGTAACCGCGCATGATTCGATTGGGGTCAGCTTCTCGTGATTCCGGGGTGAACTCATACCCGTTAACGATGTCACCGCGATACGCGGGAAGGGTCACGCCGTCACGAGTTTCGATGTCGCTGGTGCGTGGCTTCGCGAACTGTCCGGCCATGCGGCCCATTTTGACAATCGGCATGGACGCGCCGTAGGTCAAAACAACTGCCATTTGCAAAATCGTCTTCACTCGGTTGCGAATTTTGTCCGCAGTTGCACTGTCGAAGGTTTCGGCACAATCGCCACCTTGCAAGAGAAACGCTTTACCACTCGCCACTCGCGCGAGTCGGTCGGTGAGTTGGTCCACCTCACCCGCGAACACGAGCGGAGGGAGTTTCGACAGTTCCGAGGTGACGCGAGCCAGTTCCTCGACGTTTCCCCACGTGGGCTGCTGACTGATGGGTAAATCACGCCATGCATCAAGCCCTTCGAGCACACCGGGGCCTACGCTCACAATCGGTTCCGTCACAATCGTCCTCACGCTGTTAAGGTCTCCAGCCTATCCAACTCTACGAGACGGGCTGGCGAGAGCGCCTCGTGCTGGCATATTCGTCGACATATTCCTGGCCAGAAAGGCCAACGAGTTCATGCATGATTTCATCGGTGATTGCGCGGAGTACGAAACGGTCATTTTCGTATCCCGCAAATCGCGAGAAGTCGAGCGGGCTGCCGAACACAACACCGATTCGTTGCACTTTGGGCATCTTTGCACCAATCGGCATCACCTTGTCGGTATCAATCATTGCGACCGGAATGACCGGGACCCCCGACTCCAGAGCCATTCGGGCAATTCCTGTTCGACCTCGGTACATCCGGCCGTCGGGACTGCGCGTGCCTTCCGGGTAAATGCCCAAGAGCTTTCCTTCAGAGAGCACATTGATACCCGTAAACAACGCGTCCTCGCTCGCTTTGCCACCGGATCGGTCGATGGGGAGCTGTCCCGATGCCAAGAAGAATTGTCGGACGAGCCAACCCTTGAAGCCCCGGCCGGTGAAGTATTCGGACTTCGCGAGGAAGACCACGGGTCGGCGCAACACGAGAGGCAAGAAAACGGAATCTATGAACGAAAGGTGGTTACTGGCAAGGATCGCCGCTCCAGAAACGGGAACGTTTTCGACGCCTTTGAGCCATGGCCGAAAGACCCGAAGCAGAATCGGACCGAGGACCAGGTTTTTCACTATCCAATAGAACACGCGTTCAGCCTAGCCACCCGATGGTCGCCGGCGAAGCCCAATTCACGATTGATCGTTCGAACACGAAGATCTCATATGAAGAAACGATCCGAATGTTCGTGATTTTGCTGACTTTGCATCGGAGATCGAGGAACTGTAAAGCGGGAACCCTGAGACTTCAGGTATCTCGGTCGTCGGCTAGGCGCGAAACCAGTCTGCTGAACGGATTTCGCGCATCGCGAGGCGTTTGACGTCGGGGGCGAGTCCTTCGATGAAGAGCGCGCCATCCAGATGGCCGATTTCGTGTTGGAACGCCTGTGCAAGTAGTCCTTCGGCTTCCAGTTCCATCACGGCGCCGTTCTGGTCGACTCCCGTGATCCGCGCCCACGGATAGCGAAGTCGCGGGTACGAAAAACCGGGAACGGACAAACACCCCTCGTCCGTGAATTCTGGTTCGCCGCGCACTTCTGCCAGAACTGGGTTCAGGATGCAGCCAATTCGGCCGTTGACGTGAAAACTGAAGGCTCGAAGGCCAACGCCGATTTGGTTGGCCGCGACCCCAGCTCGACCAGGCAGTGACACTGTGTCCACGAGATCGCGGACGAGAGCGTGCGTCGCGTCGTCAAATCGAACGATGGGGTCCGTCACGCTCCGCAAAATGGGATCGCCGAAAAGGCGAATCTCACGAACGGGCATTAGTCGTTGGGTGCGATTCCCTCGACGACGAATGCAGCCAAGAGTTCCGCAGCATCGCGAGTGATTTTGTTCAGCTTTGTCCAGGTGATGACGGAACCCGCAGCAATGTGAGCGTCGTAAGGAATGCGAACAACCTCGCGGACACGAGACCGGAAGTGGTTTTCGATTTCGTCCAATTTGACCAACATCGTTCCCGAGGTCGCTGTATTGAGGGCGACAACAGAGTTTCGAACGAGTTCTGCGTGTCCGTTTGATTCGAGCCACGACAGCGTCTCGGAGGCGAGTCGCGCTTCGTCAATCGAACCGCCCGACACGATCACCAGAGAATTGGCGCGCTGCAGAATTGGGCGCATGACCGAGTGAACAATTCCCGTTCCACAGTCGGTAAGAATGACCGAGTAGTAACGCGATGCGACATCCGCGACAACGTTGTAATCGAACTCGTCGAAGGCGTCGGCAAGAGTTGGGTCCGGGTCAGAGGCCAGTACGTGAAGTCCCGTCTTGTCGCGGCTCACAAACTCAACGAAGTCGGTGAAGGATCCGATCGAGGGTGCTTTCAACACAACCGAGCGAATCGTGTTCTTGGTTTCACGCGGAATACGTTCCGCAAGAGTTCCGCGGTCAGGGTTCGCGTCAATCGCAATGACTCGATCTTCGCGGTGGAGCGCCATTGCCATTCCGAGGAGTGTGGTGGTGGTGGTCTTCCCAACTCCACCCTTACGCGTCAAAACAGGGACGTATCGAGTGTCGCCGTCGACCGGAGTCGCGATTCGAGAAATCAGGTTCTTACGCGCCCGCCAGAATCGGGAGTCACCCAGATTGACCGTGTGGAACGTCAGTTCGAAAATCGCGCGCTGCCACCAGCCGAGCGGAACGACTGGCTTTTCCTTGACGTCGAGGAGTCGGGCGTCCGTCAGCATCGACGACGGTTCCGGCGTGTCGGAAACGCCTGAGTGTCGACGCGAATACACCGCTTCGCTGTCGAGGCTCGTCGCGACGAGCAGTGTTGAATCTGCAGATGCCGGAATCTCGACCGAGACGCCTTCGGTTACCGCTTCAGGGATTGCCGCCGCGTCATCGACTTCGGGAAATGCCGACGATTTCGCCGCGTCCGATCGTGCCGACGACGCAGTTCGCTTCCGTTCAACCACACTGACTCCTTAAGCGTTTGTGTCCGTGATGTTTCATTCTAACCGACACGGAGGACTCACTGGGCGGTGCTCGCCCTCCGGCTACGTGTAAAAAGACACAACCAAGAACCATTTCCACACTACTTGACGGCTAAGGTTGGAATTGTGCAGGTAGTGAGCGTTAGTTCCCTCAAGGGTGGCGTTGGTAAGACCACCGTCACGCTCGGGCTTGCGTCGGCGGCATTCGCCAAGGGACTTCGCACGCTCGTCATTGACATGGACCCGCAATCGGACGTTTCTGCGGCCCTCGCGTCACGCTCGAGCCACGGCTATTCAATTGACTCGGTTCTCAACAACACCAGTAGTTCGGTCGTCCGTCAGGCTGTTGTGCCCAGTTCGTGGAGCGGTCCGAGTGACGTTCCCGTGCACATCATGATGGGATCACCGTCGGTATCGGCACACGACAAGCCCACCCCGACAAAACAAGACTTGTGGAAACTTGAGGAAGCCCTCGCCACAATTGAATCCCAGTACGACCTTGTTCTCATTGATTGTCCGCCGTCGTTCAACGGGCTCACTCAAACCGCATGGACAGCTGCCGACTCCGTTGTCATCATTGCCGAGCCGGGACTGTTTTCCGTGACCGCCGTCCACCGCACGCTGCTCGCTCTCCAGGCAATGCGAATGAAAATGTCGCCGCGACTTCGTACCGCTGGCGTCATCATCAATCGTTATCGCGCGGACAGCCCAGAGCACGTGTTTCGGCTCGAAGAAATGAAGCAGTTGTTCGGTGACCACATTCTGGAACCGATTATCGACGAGACGCTCACACTTCAGCAGTCAACCGGAGCGGCAATCCCTATTCACCGCTGGCCGGGCGAAACGGCGCAATCAATTGCCCGCTATTTCGAACGCCTTCTGGTGAAGGTTCTCATCGAAGAGCGCGTTTAGCCCTTTTCTACGAAGCGCGAGCTGCACGCTTGGCAGCGAGATCATCGATTGCATCGCCCGCACGAACAGCGTCAATCGTGATGAGGGTGGTTTCGACCTCGCGGAGCACTGCTCCGACCGCGATTCCAAACACGCCCTGGCCTCGGTTCACGAGGTCAATAACTTCGTCACTCGACGTGCACAAGTAAACCGAGGCTCCGTCGCTCATGAGGGTTGTTCCCGCGAGGTCTTCAATACCTTCGGCGTGGAGTTGGTCGACCGCGATGCGAATCTGCTGGAGAGAGATTCCCGTTTCAAGCAACCGCTTGACGAGTTTGAGAACAAGAATGTCGCGGAAAGAATACAAGCGCTGCGACCCCGAACCCTGAGCGGGCTGAACGGTGGGGGCAACAAGTTCGGTGCGCGCCCAGTAGTCGAGTTGACGGTAGGTGATTCCGGCAGCGGTCGCAGCGGTCGCCCCGCGGTATCCCTCGGCCGAATCGCCCGGAGACTGCGTGAGTTCACTCATGTTGAACCAACCTTCACCTTGTTATTGAACGTTAACCTGTCCCACTGTATCGATGGACACCAAGCCCGTAGCGGCGATACGTGCTCTCGGCGTGTCGTGACTACCCGATGAGATCGTCGATTGACCTCATCAGCACCGCGATACGAACTTGTTCCAGATTTTGCGCGAGGTCGCGAGCAACGTCCGCGGCCTTTTGTTTGCTCACTCTACTCGCACTTTTCACAATCGGAAGGACTGCGCTGTGAACGATGTCCGCATCCTTTTCGGCCTGTAAACGGAGCCCGCGCAGGTGGCGGGGCTCAATGCCGGCCTTCTGAAGCTCAACCAGCGCCTTCAGCGTTTTGAGGGAATCATCGGTGTAAATTTCGGCTGCCGGGATGAGTCCCATCGAAATCGCATTGTCTAGCAGGACCTTAGATGCTTCCGCCGATTTCAACATTTCGGATCGCGTAAATCGAACCTCGAGCGACAGGATCGAATCCACCGAGACGGTCGACCCGCCGGGAAGTGTCGGCGACTTACCGGCGTCGATATCGGCCAGGATGAGTTCGATTTGCTTGAGGGGCAGGAAGTAATCACGCTGCAGTCCGAGGATCACGCGGAGGCGTTCGACATCCGCGTGGCGATACGAGCGATACCCGCTCGCGAGACGTTCGGGGTTTACCAGGTTGCTGTCTCCGAGAAAACGAATCTTGGAGCTTGTGAGGTCGGGAAACTGAATTCGAAGTTGTTGCAGGACCTGACCGATTGTCAATCCGGAAGGAGCTTCCCCCGCGCGCTGTGCCGCCATGGACTACGCGCCAGCGGGAAGGTCGTGGCGAGACGGATAAAACGTCATGCGATATTTGCCAATTTGAATTTCCGAGCCGTCCTGCAAAAGCCCACCCGCAGTGCGGGCTCCTTCGAGGTACGTCCCGTTGAGTGAATCGAGGTCACGAATCGAAAACACTTTTCCATCGCGAACAATTTCAGCGTGACGACGCGACACCGTGACGTCATCGAGGAAGATGTCCGCATCGGGGTGTCGACCAGCGACCGTGACATCGGTGTCGAGCAAGAAACGTGCACCGACCGTGGGCCCGCGTCGAACAATCAAGAGCGCACTGCCCGCTGGCAGTGCCGTGATGGCCGCGAGTTCGTCCGCCGTAGCGGTTTCTTCGAGGGCTGCGAGGCGGGACGCAAAATCCTGACCGAGGTGTTCGGTGCTGTTCCGAATGTCGTCGTCGTTGCTCATCTCGCCTCCTTCGCGCCCAACTCTACTAGACCTCGGAATTGGAAGATACCCCGGGTACGGTTCGGCGTAACACTCCAAGATATCCAAACCCAGCGACCCAATAAATGCCGGCACCGACGGCACCCAGCACCCAACCAATCGACTCGAGCGGGACCGGAGAATCAGTCCAAACCGTCCCCAGAACAACCACCGGGAACGCGGCGAAAAGAACGAACGTCGCCGTCTTGCCGACGAACGTCACCCGCGGGAAGTCGGCGATGCGCAGTCGGCGATACAGCACAACAGCCAGCAACATGATGTCGCGGGCCAGAACGATTGCAAGTAATGGCATCGGAATGAGCCCTCTGACGGCCAATCCAATCACGCTGGCGGCAATGAAGAGGCGGTCCGACAGCGGATCGAGATACATACCAAGTCGCGTGACCTGATTGAATTGCCGGGCAATAAACCCGTCGATGAAGTCACTCGTTGTGGCGATGATGAGGACGACAAGCGCTGGCACATCGTTACCCGTGACAAGCAACCACAAAAAAATGGGGACCATCACAAGGCGAATCAGGGAAATGACATTAGGAATCGTCCAGATGCGATCCAATCCCGTTCGTGCCATTGGGCAATTCTACTCGGAGTGTTTCTCACCCTTTGGTTTACCGCGCGGCGACCGCTCGGCGATTGGTGGCGCGTCGCGACGTCGTGACAAAAATCGTCAAAGTTGGCAACAGGTATAGCGCCCACGTGATGAGTTCCAGAAGACTCGGGTTTGCACGGTAACTGAAGAGCCCATACAGGAGTGACCCGATGATCGTTTCTTTACCGAGCCACGCGGTTGCGTCATAGACGGGCGCGCCGGCGGGAAGGAGTCCGACTTCCTGGAACTCGTGAACACCGTAAGCCAGAATTCCCGCTGCGACAATGATGAGGATCACGCTCGTCCATTGGAAGAAAATCCCCAGATTGATACGGACCAGACCACGATAAATAACCCATCCAAGTATGATCGCGACCATAATTCCCACGAGCGCCGTTCCCAGCGCGGGCAGGCCGTCACCGGTTGAGTTCATCGAAGCCCAGATGAACAGAGCCGTTTCGACGCCCTCGCGGACAACGGCGCTGAACGCGATGACCGCGATTGCGAGACCCCCCTTGGAAAGCCCCTCCTGCATCGAGCCTTCGAGTGACCCCTTCAGATTCCGAGCCGTCTTGGCCATCCAAAAGATCATCCACGTCAGTAGTACAGCAGCCAAGATCGACATCGAGCCGACGATGATGGGCTGGATCGCGTCACCCGATTCGGCGAGGACATAAAAAATTGCTGCGCCAGTGCCGAGCGAGACGACAACCGCAGCCCCGACTCCCGTCCAAATCCGACCGATGAGGTCACGACGATCAGCCTTGACTGCGAAGGCAATGAGAATTCCGACAATCAGCGAGGCTTCAAGACCTTCGCGAAGTCCGATGAGAAAATTTGCGAGCACTGTTCTCCAATTTTCACTCAGCTGGGTATTTCCCAGTGGAATGAAGTAAGGCTTACCTTACCAAAGATTTAATCAACTCAGCGCGATACGGTGTTGTCATGTCCAACGCCCTGATTGTGATTGACGTCCAGAACGGTTTCGACGACCCAGCCTTTGGCCCGCGAAACAACCCCGCCTGCGAAGACAACGTTCGTCGACTTCTCGCGTACTGGAGGGAAAGCGGGCAACCTGTTGTTCTCGTCCGGCACGACTCGAAGTACCCCGGTTCGCCGCTCGAGCCAGGCCAGCCCGGGAATGACCTCAAGCCGGGTATCGACGGTCCTCACGACCTCTTCATCACGAAGACCACCAACTCCGCCTTCTATGGCGAACCCGACCTTCACGGATGGCTTCAATCGCGAGGGGTGACACACGTGACAATCTGCGGTATCACAACGGATCACTGTTGTTCAACGACCGCCAGAATGGCCGACAACCTCGGTTATTCGGTTGACTTCGTTCTGGACGCGACACACACTCACGATAGGACTGCCGCCGACGGCTCGGCGATCAGCGCTGACGAGGTTGCACGCGTCAATGCCGCGAGCCTGGACGGAGAGTTTGCCCGGGTCATCACGACCACGGAGACAGTAAGTAGCTAGGCGCTCAGTTTTGGTGGTAAACCTGAGGGTATGACAGAGGAAGCGAAGTTCTCCGTAATTGGGCGGCGCGACGGGATCGAGTTCCGCGCCTACGAGCCACACGTTCTTGTCAGTGTGACCGTCCCCGGTAGTTTCGAATCGGCACCAAGCTATGGATTCTCCCCGCTCGTTCGTTACATTTCGGGGGAAAACCTTGGCGGCGAGAAAATTGCCATGACGGCCCCGGTTTTTCACGTCGCAGAATCGGAATCCGCCCACACCATTTCGTTCGTGTTACCACGCGATACATCGGCCGCGCCGTCCCCGGCCCGCTCAGAATTGACAACACATCAGATACCCGCGATCACCGTCGCTGCGGTGAAGTTTTCCGGCGGTTGGCGCGAGGACCGCGTGAAACGCTTTGAGTCCGAATTGCATCGCTCGCTCGCCTCGATGGGCGTCCGCGAGAGCGGCGCCGTCATGTTCGCTCGCTATGACCCGCCGTGGAAGCCAGGAATTCTGCGCCGAAACGAAGTGCTCATCCCGGTCGACTCTCCGACGATCCCCGAGTTGTAACTTTCGCCCACCTCGCCGTCGATGAACGGCACGGTTAGTTCTTTGGTGTGGGGAAGAACGGTCTCGAAACACCGCCCATTTTCTCTAACACTCGAACTACCTGGTGGCTGTACCCATATTCGTTGTCGTACCAGACGTACACGACGGCGTGGTTGCCGCTCGTAATGGTGGCGAGGCCGTCGACGATGCCGGCGCGTCGAGACCCAAGGAAGTCGGTCGAGACGACTTCAGCCGATTCGATGTAGTCAATTTGCTGTCGAAGCGATGAGTTGAGGGACGCGTTGCGCAGAAACGCATTGAGTTCGTCCTTCGAAACCTCGCGGTCGAGAGTGAGATTCAAAATGGCCATCGAGACATCGGGGGTCGGAACACGAATCGCGTTACCGGTCAGTTTCCCGGCCAGTTCGGGTAGGGCCTTGGCGACCGCACTGGCTGCGCCCGTCTCGGTGATCACCATGTTAAGGACGGCCGAACGACCGCGTCGATCTCCGCTGTGAAAATTGTCGATGAGGTTCTGGTCGTTCGTGAACGAGTGCACCGTCTCGACGTGACCGTACGACATCCCATATTCATCGTTGATGACCTTCAGGACTGGCGTGATGGCGTTCGTGGTGCAGGAAGCGGCGGTGATGATTCGATCTTCGTCCAGGATGGTGTCGTCGTTGATTCCATATACGACGTTCTTGAGCGCGCCTTTCCCCGGGGCGGTCAAGAGAACACGGCCGACGCCCTTCGATTTCAGGTGCTGACTCAACCCCTCTTCATCGCGCCACCGGCCCGTGTTGTCGACGATCACACAATTGTTGATTCCGTAGCTCGGGTAATCGATTCCGGCTGGGTCGTTCGCGTAAATCACCTGAATCGACGTGCCGTTGGCAATGATTCGATTGTTCGCCTCGTCCACGGTGATGGACCCGTTGAAGGGACCATGGACCGAATCTCGACGAAGAAGGCTCGCGCGCTTGACGAGGTCTTTGGCTCCTCCGTGACGAACGACGATTGCCCGAAGTTGCAATCCGCCGATATCCGCTGAACGGGACACCAAAATACGGGCAATCAAGCGCCCGATTCGTCCGAATCCGTAGAGCACAACGTCGCGACCTTCGCGAGTATTGGCGTCTCGGCCATTAGCAATACTGGACAGTTCCATTGAGATGAATTCGTCGAGCGTTGTTTTTCCGGCCGAGAGGAATGCGGCACTGAGTCGCGCAACGTCAATTGAGGCTGCACCGGCGTTGATTGCTTCAACCGCTCGGACGAGTTCGGCGGTGAAATCGATGCTGAGTTCTTCGCCATCGACGTGCCGAGCAAACCGGTGGATTCGCACGATGTCAATCGGCGACAAGTTGAGCAAGCTACGTCCGTGGACCGACAGGACAATCCCGTTCTCTCGATACAAACGTCCGATGAGCGGGACAAGTTCCTCGGCGATGGCGATCCGGTCCGACCATTCGTCGACTGGCGGATTTTCGGGGTGAACGTTCGACACCACAACACCTTCCTGCGTGCAGTTATGAGTCCACTGTACCAAGCCGGAATCTAATCCCGAGAAATGCGCGCCGACGCAATGCGGGTTCACAGACTCTGCGCATAAACTCGAAGACATGAACCAGCGTGTTGCACCGATTGCCCTTTCTGCCGTTCTTGTACTCGGGCTCGGAGGTTGCTCGAGTGACGTGTTCGGTTTTCTGAACCAAGGCGGTGAGACTCACGCGCAACACCCAACGTCGACGCCCGCTCCGACCTTCGCGCAGCCATTCGATGGGAACGACGTGATGTTTGCGCAGATGATGATTCCGCATCACTCGCAGGCGGTTGACCTCTCGGCATTCGCCGAAGCAAACACCACCAATGCGGCGATTCTCGACCTCGCCTCGCGGATTGACGGAGCCCAACACACTGAGATTCACACAATGGAGGCCTGGCTCGCGGCGGCCGGCTCCCCAGTTGACGAACACGGTGGTCACGGAATGTCGATGCCGGGAATGATTAGTGCTTCCGACATGGCCGCACTAGAAAAGGCCACCGGGGCCGAGTTCGACGCACTATTCCTTACTCTCATGATCCAGCATCACGAAGGTGCAATCACGATGGCCAACGACGTTTTGGCGACGACAAAGAATGACGATGTCACCGCGTTGGCGACCGCAATCATTGCCACACAGACCGCAGAGATTGCCGAAATGTACCGCCTGCTCGGACTCTAACCGTTCTGCGGGTACACTGAAAGTACTGCACTCGAGATTTTTCGATGTGTGCGTCGAATAACGCATCCCTCACCGCTAGGCGGTTGACATCTTTTCTTCGGCGAACGACTGTGCCACTCGGCACGCTCGCCCACTCGATTGACCGCGCACATTCGTGCCCGATCGGTCACCATTTGAAACTGGTATCACTGTGACTACTCACACCTTCAGCACGCTCGGCGTGCCCGCCCCTCTCGTCGCGGTCCTCGCGAAAGACGGAAAAGAAACCCCCTTCCCCATCCAGGTTGACACCCTGCCCGACACGCTCGCGGGTCGCGACGTGCTTGGTCGGGGCAAGACTGGCTCTGGCAAGACTCTCGCCTTCGCCATCCCGATGATCGCGCGCCTCGGAACCGAACTCGCTGGCGGAAAGCGCCGCGCGGGCTATCCGCTCGGCCTCATCCTTGCGCCGACGCGTGAACTCGCGACTCAAATCGCGGCCGCTCTTCAGCCACTCGCGGACGCCTACGGATTGCGGTCGATGACCATCTTTGGTGGCATCTCGCAGAACCGTCAGGTGGCGACGCTCAAGGAAGGCGTTGACATTGTTGTCGCCACCCCCGGTCGCCTCGAAGACCTAATGAAGCAGGGCTTCGTGCACCTCAGTGCCGTCGAAGTGACCGTTCTCGATGAAGCCGACCACATGGCGGACCTCGGATTCCTCCCCATTGTGACGCGCATCCTGTCGGCGACACCGGCCGGCGGGCAGCGCATGCTCTTCAGCGCCACGCTCGACAACGGTGTCGACAAACTCGTCAACAAATTCCTTCAGAACGAGGTTCTGCACTCGGTCGACGAAGCGAATTCTCATGTCGCCGCAATGACTCACCACGTGTTCGAAGTCGACGACGTCGACCGCAAGAACGCCCTCATCAAAGCGCTCGCGTCGGGAACCGGTCGCCGCGTCTTGTTCATGCGAACCAAGCATCACGCAAAGAAACTCGCCAAGGTCCTGATCGAGGCGGGTATCCCCGCCGTTGACCTACACGGAAACCTGTCGCAGCCTCAGCGCGACCGGAACCTTGAGGCGTTCAGCACGGGGCGCGTCAAGGTTCTTGTCGCAACCGATGTCGCAGCCCGTGGCGTTCACGTCGACGACATCGAACTCGTCATCCACGTCGACCCGCCCATGGAACACAAGGCGTATCTGCACCGTTCGGGTCGAACAGCCCGTGCTGGTTCAGAGGGTGACGTTGTCACGATTTGCCTGCCCACGCAGAAGAAGGACCTCGCGGCACTACTTCGCAAGGCCGCCATTACGGTCACTCCGCAGGCGGTGACCGCAGACTCCCCCGCGGTTGTCAAACTGATCGGGGAAGTCGCTGCGTACGTCAAGCCAGCACCTCGTGAGGTTCACCAGCAGGGCGGGCGTGGGAAGTCAACTGGGGCAAATGCTCAGCGCACCCGTTCACAACGCGATCGTTCCGGCCGTCCCGCCGCAACCAGCAAGGTCGGCGAGCGTCCAGGACAATCGGCAAACAACTTCCGCGGAAGCCGAAACACGCAGCCGACCCGATCGATTCGCCCGCAGGGGCGCTAGCGCATCTCGTCGAAAACTAGCTGGTTCGACGGCGTCGCATCATCACGACGCCAGCGAACACGCCGAGCCCTCCGATAACTGCAGCTGGCATAGCGTCAAAACCTGTCGACGCCAGTTTTCCGGGCGAGGTTGTATCGCCACCGCCATCGATGCCGCCACCTCCGCCCGAGCCGCAGTCGGTGGTGCATCCGGACGTGATTTCGACCTCGACCTCAGAACCATAGCTCGTACCAGCGTTGTTGGTGGCGTAGGCGCGTACATAGAACGTGCCATTCTCCAGGACGTCCGATGTACCGCTGTAGGTACCCGTTCCCGTTCCCGGCACCACTACTGCGGTATCGCTGATTGTTGGTGCGGCACTCGTCGAGTACACAAATCCGCGTTCAACGATTGATGAGCCACCTGCATCCGTGAGGTTCCCCTCCATGGCGAGAGCCCCACTGGACTCCGCCGCAGTGGACGTCAGAACGACAGGCGCGCCTTCGTCAATAACCGAGGTTCCGCCCGCCAGGTTCAACGAATAGTTGTCGAAGTTGTAGACGCGGTCGCCCGAGAGGTTGAAGTAACTGTTGATCTTCGGAGCGGCAATCAGTTCAGCAGCCGCCCGATTGTTGAATTCAAAAATGGCGGCCGCGGAGCTATCTTGAGCGACGCCACTTGAATTCACAATCCAGACCTCGACCTTTGTGTCAAACTGCGAGTTCGAATCGAGAACTGCGGTGAAAATCACCTTGTACCAGTCATCAACGGAACCGGTCCCCAATAAATCGCCATTGGTAGAAACTTGAGTTTCGGTAATTGCCGCGTGGGAGCCTCCCGACCAGCTGCCGCTGTAGTCGTCCTCGCCGTCGTGGAACAGGAAGCCACCACCGTGAACCGAGATACCCAATGCGTCGGTGGGTCGGTAAGGATACCCCGATGCAGTACCGGCACTCGGCGTGAGGGTTGTGAAGCCCATGCCGCTGTATCCGCCCCCGCCAACGCTCTTCATGAATGCCGTGAAGACATAGGTGCTTCCGACGGGACCGATGCTGAAGGCTGACTTGGTCGTAAACACGGCGGAATTATTTCCGGGTGCGTAGATCGACCCTGAGTTCGAGATTCCGCCGGTCGACGACCACGCAACGGGCCCGGACGATACATACGAATTGAAATAGGTTGCGACGTCGCTCGAGGCGTTGAAGTCGTAGGACAGTGACGTCGACGCTGACGCGCTGACTCCGGAAAACGCAACTGCGGACGCCACAGTTCCGACAGCGAGCAGTCGCCACGCAGCAAGTAGCTTCACAGAGTTCCTTTCGAAGAGTCAGCCTCCATTTT
>JBILBA010000002.1:0-100965 GCA_044353905.1 Microbacteriaceae bacterium
CGAACGCGACAAGCTTCGCGCCGAGGCGGAAGCCGCATTCGAGATTGCCCAGAACGCGGCGATTGCCGTCCAAACGGCATATGAAGAACAACAGAAACACCAAGCAACGCTTCAGGCCCAGTTGGCGACCCTTGTCGAAAACCGGAAAGCTACCGAGAAGGAATACCAGAAGGGCATTGAAGAAGACGGCACTGCCGGCAGCGATCTTCCGCCCGGAGCGATTTCCTCAAAAGGTTGGGCTCGACCAGCCGCGGGGTATATCTCTAGCGGGTACGGATACCGAGTGCACCCGATTTATGGAACGGTCCGTTTCCACGCGGGAACCGATCTCGCCGCCGGTTGCGGAATCCCGATTTACGCTGCGCGTGGCGGCGAAGTGACATATGCGGGCTGGAACGGCACGTACGGAAACTTCATCCTCATCAACCACGGTGGCGGACTCGCGACGGGTTACGCCCACATCGCGACCGGAAAGACCTTCGTCAAGTTCGGCGAGCAGGTGTCAACCGGAACGCACATCGCCAACGTGGGAACGACGGGCGGTTCGACCGGCTGTCACTTGCACTTCGAGGTACGCGAGAATGGCCGCGCAATCAACCCCGTCACGTTCATGCGCAGAATGGGCATCACGCTCGGTTAGTTAGTGGCCGGCGGCGGCGAGGCGCTCGATGCCCTCGATGACAATCTGCTCGGCTTCGGCACGACCCTGCCAGCCCTCAGTTTTGACCCACTTGTTGGGCTCGAGGTCCTTGTAGTGCTCGAAGAAGTGTTCGATTTCTTTCTTCGTGAACTCGGGGATGTCGTCGATGTCTTGGATGTGTGACCAGCGCACGTCCTTCTCGAGAACGGCGATCACCTTCGCATCACTTCCGCCGTCATCAGTCATGTTGAACACGGCGACGGGACGAACCTTGAGTCCGACCCCGGGGAACAGCGGGTAGTCGAGGAGGACGAGTACGTCGACGGGGTCGCCGTCAAGGCCGAGCGTGTTTTCGAAGTATCCGTAGTCCGTCGGGTAAACGAATGACGTGAACAGCACGCGGTCGAGGTACACACGACCGGTCTCGTGGTCAACCTCGTACTTATTGCGGCTTCCCTTGGGGATTTCGATAACGGCGGGGTATCCGGCCATGATGTCTCCTCGTGTCTCAACGGTTCTCGGATAACCTTACCGAGTGACCGATACCAACGGCGAGCGACGCGGAAGGTTGTCGCCTGCCGTCGCCGAGATCCGGTCGGCTGTCTCAGACTTCTTCGACCGTCACCCCGTTTCGGACGGCTCTCTTGTCCTCGTCGCGCTGAGCGGCGGCGCGGATTCGCTTGCGCTCGCGGCGGCAACTCGATTCGTCGCCACAAAGCGGCATCTGCGCGCGGGCGCCATCATCGTTGATCACGGGCTTCAATCGGGAAGTGCCGAGCTCGCTGCTGCGGTGGCGGAAACGGCGAGGTCACTGGGGCTGGACCCGGTCGAGGCCGTCCGCGTCTCGGTCGGGAAAGCGGGCGGCCCAGAAGCGGCCGCTCGCGACGCGCGCTATGCGGCCCTGCGGAGCGCCGCCGAACGCCACGGCGCTGCCGTCGTTCTGACGGGCCACACGCGCAACGACCAGGCCGAAACGGTGCTGCTGGGGCTCGCCCGCGGGAGCGGGCCGGGAAGCCTCCGGGGCATGGCGGAACTCGACGGACTCATCGGTCGACCGCTTCTCGACGTCACACGGGAGTCAACCCACGCCGCGGCGCTCGCCGAGGGACTGAACCCCTGGGACGACCCCCACAACTCAGACGAGCGCTATTCGCGCGTCCGAGTCCGGCACAACGTCCTGCCGACGATGGAGTCCGAACTCGGCCCCGGAATCGTCGATGCGCTCGCGCGAACGGCCGACCTCGTTCGCGATGACGACGACGCACTGGATCTTCTTGCGGCCGGAATGGCGCGCCAGGTCATGGACACCGACCCCGTGTCGTTTGCCGCCGACGACGTTGCGCATCGTCCGCGAGCGTTGCGAACCAGAATCATTCGCATCGCCGCGAATCACGCGTGGGGCACGACCATTACTCACGTTCAAACTCGCGCGATTGATGCGCTTCTGACCGACTGGCACGGGCAGGGAAAGGTTGATGTCACCGGCGGTAGTGTGGTCAGACAGGATGGTCGAATCCGCTTCGACCCCGCCAGTTAGGACGATATGCGGTACGACGACGTTTCCGATCAACTCGACGAGATCCTCGTCACCGAGGAACAACTTCTCGCGCGAATCGACGAGCTCGCCCGCGAAATCGAGCGCGACTACGCCGGAAAAGACCTGCTGCTCGTTGGTGTACTCAAGGGCGCGGTGATGGTGATGAGCGACCTGTCGCGGGCTCTGACGATTCCGATCAACATGGACTGGATGGCGGTCTCGTCCTACGGGCACGGAACGACCTCGAGCGGAGTCGTGCGGATCCTCAAAGACCTCGACACCGACATCGCCGACCGAAACGTCCTCCTCGTCGAGGACATCATCGACACCGGCCTCACCCTGTCGTGGCTGCGCGACAACCTTCTGTCTCGCGGTGCGGCGACCGTCAAGATCTTTGCCGCTCTTCGCAAACCCGACGCGGTCAAGGTCGACATCGTCGCGGACTATCTCGGATTCGACATCCCCAACAAGTTCGTCGTCGGCTACGGGCTCGACTATGCCGAGAACTTCCGTCACCTGCGTGACGTCGCCGTGTTGTCCCCGAGCGTCTACGCCGAAAGCGAATAGCCCCGATGTGACCGCTCGCTAGCGAGTACGCTGGCAAGACGTGTTGTAGAACAGGAGCAGGGCGCCGAATGAAGAATTTCCTCAAAGGACCGTGGCTGTATATCGCCGCCGGTCTGTTGGTTGTGTGGGCGGGATTCTCGTTCCTGACGACCGTCAATTACGCTCCCGTCTCGACCAAAGAGGGCTTGGCCTTCATTGTCGACGGCAAGGTGAAGGAAGTCACCATCACCGACTTCGAGCAGCGCGTCGACCTCACGCTGAAAACCGCCGACACGAAGTACGGCGAAACCGTGCAGTTCTATTACGTCGCGCCACGTGGTGCCGAGGTCCTGCGCGCAATCACCGCGGCGAACCCCGAAAAGTTCACGGACGAGGTCCCCAAGGAATCGTGGTTCCTGTCGATCCTCGGGTTCGTGATTCCGTTCCTGATCATCGGTCTGGCGTTCTGGTTCATTTCGTCCAATGCGGGCGGCGCTCGCGGAGCGATGCAATTCGGCCGGTCCCGCGCCAAGCTGTTCAACAAGGAATCGCCACAAGTCTCGTTCGAGGATGTCGCCGGTGCGGACGAAGCGATCGAAGAGCTTCACGAAATCAAAGAGTTCCTGCAGAACCCCGAAAAGTTCGAAAAGGTCGGAGCCCGAATCCCGAAGGGCGTGCTGTTGTACGGCCCTCCCGGAACGGGTAAGACGCTTCTCGCGCGTGCCGTTGCCGGCGAGGCATCAGTTCCGTTCTATTCGATTTCCGGTTCGGACTTCGTCGAGATGTTTGTCGGTGTCGGTGCGAGCCGTGTTCGTGACCTCTTCGACATCGCCAAACAGAATTCCCCGGCCATCATCTTTATCGACGAAATCGACGCCGTTGGGCGTCACCGTGGTGCCGGAATGGGCGGCGGCCACGACGAGCGCGAACAGACCCTGAACCAACTGCTGGTCGAGATGGACGGCTTCGAGCCGGGACAAAACGTCATCATGATCGCCGCGACGAACCGTCCGGACATTCTTGACCCCGCACTTTTGCGTCCCGGTCGTTTCGACCGACAGATTCAGGTGGACGCCCCCGATTCGAAGGGCCGCGCCAAGATTCTCGCGGTGCACTCGAAGGACAAGCCGATGGCGAAGAACATCGACCTCGAGGTGCTCGCTCGCAAGACTCCCGGTTACACCGGAGCCGACCTCGCCAACGTCATCAACGAAGCGGCGCTTCTTACGGCTCGTCAGGGCAAGAGTGAATTGACGAACGAGATTCTCGACGAGGCCGTCGACCGCGTCATGGCCGGACCGCAGAAACGGTCTCGAATCATGAAAGACAAGGAACGGCTCATCACCGCGTATCACGAGGGTGGCCACGCTCTCGCGGCCGCCGCGATGCGCCAGACCGACCCCGTGACGAAAGTCACGATTCTTCCCCGTGGACGAGCCCTCGGCTACACGATGGTCATGCCGCTCGACGACAAGTATTCGATCACGCGCAATGAACTTCTCGACCAGTTGGCGTATGCCATGGGCGGCCGCGTCGCAGAGGAAATCGTCTTTCACGACCCGACAACAGGCGCGTCGAACGACATCGAAAAAGCGACCGGGATTGCTCGCCGCATGGTCACCGAGTTCGGAATGTCGAACGTCGTGGGTTCCGTCAAGTTGGGTTCTGGTTCCGGCGAGATGTTCCTCGGTCGAGACGTCGGACACCAGCGCGATTACAGTGACGGCGTTGCCGAACGCGTAGATGCCGAGGTTCGTGCATTGATTGACAACGCACGTGACGAAGCGTGGTCGGTGCTCACGGCCAACCGCCCGATTCTCGATCAACTCGCGAAGGAACTGCTCGAGAAAGAAACGCTCGACCACAACCGACTCGCGACGATTTTCGCCAAGGTCAAGAAACTGCCCGCGCGTCCCGTGTGGAAGTCGAACCCCAAGCGACCCGTGTCGACGAAGGGTCCGATCAAGGTTCCGGCACGTATCGCGCTTGACGCAGACGTGAAACCCGCGGCGAAAGCAAAGCCCGCCGCTAAGGCAAAGCCCGCGACCGCAGTAAAGCCCGCGGCCAAGCGGACGAAGCCGGCCGCGAAGTAGTTTTCATGGCCATCGATCGGGACCGCATCGCCGCGGCTGTGAGGGAAATCCTCGCGGCCATCGGCGAGGACCCGTCACGAGACGGCTTGCGCGAAACTCCCGTTCGGGTCGCTGACGCGATGGCGGAACTGTATGCCGGCGTTGGCGCGGACGCGACCGAGGGGCTGCGCGATTCAGCATCGACCGCTGATGTCGTGTCACACGACCCCGTTATCGTTCGCGACCTCGCCTTTCGCTCGATGTGCGAACATCACCTTCTGCCGTTTCACGGCGTGGCCCACATCGCGTACGAGCCAACCGACACGGTTGTTGGTCTCGGACGTCTGGCGAGGGTGCTGGAGACGATTTCGTCCAGGCCCCAGGTCCAAGAGCGAATTGGAATTGAGGTCTGTGACGCGCTGACGACCGGCGTCGGTGCGAGCGGAGCGCTCGTGGTTCTCGACGCCCGTCACGAGTGTGTCTCGGCACGTGGAGCCAAGCAGGCCGACGCGTCGGCGCTCACGGTAACCGCGACGGGAAGCTTTGCGCTCGAACCGACGCGGTCCGCGCTCCTCACTCTGATCGGCCGGGGAGATGGCTAACCGTCCCCTCGTCTTTGGTGTCCTCAATGTGACACCGGATTCGTTCAGTGATGGCGGCCTGTGGGATTCGCCCGGCAGTGCAATCGAGCACGCGCGTGCGATGGTGGCTGCTGGTGCAGATGTCATCGATGTCGGCGGAGAATCGACTCGCCCAGGGGCTGCCCGAATCGACGGTGGCGAAGAGCGCCGTCGGGTCGAACCGGTGATTCGAGCCCTCGCGGCCGACGGTGTTTCCGTGTCACTCGACACGATGCGAGCCGAGACCGCGCGACTGGGAATCGACCTCGGCGTCGACTACATCAACGACGTTTCGGGTGGGCTGTCGGATCCCGCGATGCTTGGTGTCGTAGCCGACAGCGACGTGACGTACATCGCGATGCACTGGCGCGGCGAGAGCGATGTGATGGACGGGAACGCTACATACGGCGATGTCACTCGCGATGTTCTGACCGAGCTACGCGCTCGAATCGATGCCGCGCAGGCCGCGGGTATCGCCCCCGGAAAACTGTGGATTGATCCGGGCCTCGGGTTCGCCAAGACCGCTGACCACAACTGGCAGCTTCTGCGCGACCTCAACCAGTTCGTCGCGTTGGGCTATCCGGTTCTCGTTGGCGCGTCGCGCAAACGGTTCCTCAGTCCGTTTGGTGAACAGCCGGCCGATCGCGATCAGGCGACCGCAATCATCAGTGTTTTGTCCGCCGAAGCGGGCGTGGCCGCGGTTCGTGTTCACGACGTTGCGCGAACGGTCGAGGCCCTTCGGGTCCGCAGCGCGTGGTGGGGAGGTGCCGCATGACCGACGAGATTCGCCTCCGTGGGCTTCGCGCCTTCGCACACCACGGCGTGTTCGACGACGAGCGCGCCAACGGCCAAGAATTCATCATCGACGTCGACGCGCGCGTTTCGCTGTC
Source organism: Microbacteriaceae bacterium (assembly GCA_044353905.1). Classification (GTDB taxonomy): domain Bacteria; phylum Actinomycetota; class Actinomycetes; order Actinomycetales; family Microbacteriaceae; genus MWH-TA3. The sequence goes on from JBILBA010000002.1 coordinate 6,306, forward strand.
GGGTCTGGGCGACGACATCGCGCAGACGATTCATTACGGCGAACTCGCGGTCGCGATAGTCGAGGCGGTCGAGACCGACCCGGTCGACCTCATCGAAACCGTCGCCGAGCGCGTCGCGGACATCGTTCTGGGGTTCGGTGCCATTTCCACTCGGGTCGAAGTTCACAAGCCCAGCGCGCCGATCACCGTCCGGTTCGATGACGTCTCCGTCGTGATCGAACGGTCGCGACCGTGACCCGCGCCGTCATCGCGATGGGCGCGAACCTCGGGGAACGCGCCGAGACAATCGCCGACGCGATCGAACGCCTGAAAGCGACCGACGGGGTTGACGTCGTCGCCGTATCCGAACTTGTTGAAACCGTCGCGATTCGACCCGACGGGCCCGACGACTCCCACCCGAACTATCTGAACGGCGTCGCAACCGTCGACACAACCCTGTCCGCCGCGAGTCTTCTCGCAACTCTGCACGGGATCGAAGACGACCACGGACGGACTCGCACCGAGCGTTGGGGTGACCGGACTCTCGACCTCGACCTCATCGTGTTCGGAGACCTGATCGAGGACGGCAACCTCGTCATCCCGCATCCGCGCGCTCACGAGCGTTCGTTCGTTTTGGGGCCGTGGCTGAGCCTCGACCCCGACGCGACCATCCCCGGTCGGGGACTCGTGCGCGACCTACTCGCGGCGGTGACGTCGTGAAAAAGACGAATCCGCTGTTCCTTGCCGGGCTCACGCCGTTTGCGTTCGGTGTCGGGTTCGCGCTCGATTGGGCGCTCGTCAGCACTGGTCGAACCGCCATTCCGGTTCCGTGGACGTTGTCAATCTGTCTTGTCCTCATCGGAATCGCTGTTCTCGCGCTCGGTGCCCGTGTTCGCTGGGCGGTGAAACCCGTCAAGGGTCGTCGCATCGACCCCATCGCCGCGGTGACCATCGTCCAGTTGGCGAAGGCCTCTGCAGTCGGCGGAACTCTGTTGTTCGGTGTTACCGTCGGGCTTCTCGCGTTCTCGACGTCGCGGCCCGTCGTCGTCGACGCCATCATCCCGTCTAACATTGGCGGTGTCGTAGCGTCACTCGTGCTCGTCGCCCTGGCGCTTGTCGCCGAGTGGTGGTGCGTGTTGCCCCCTCAAGACCCGGACGGAGAACTCGCATGATGACGCCAGGTCGCCTCGAGGTCGGACTCGTCGGGACTGCGCCGGAACTCCCGATCATCGGGCTTGCACTAGCCGGCGCGGGACACTTCCCGTGGACCATCACCGAACCCGCCCCCGCCGACCGTGAACGGGTCGTGTCGCTGTTGCGCGGGGTGTCAATTCAATCGCCCGCGGAGGTCGTCGCGGCCACCCAACTGGTCATCATTGGTGCGGGTGCCGGCGAAACGGTCGCCGAGATCGTCGAGTCGCTCGTCGACTCGTGGCGCCCCGGCCAGATTGTTGTTCACACTTCGGCCGATTTCGGCATCGGAGTTCTCGAGCCCGCGACCCGAAAAGGCGCGATTCCGCTCGCCATTCACCCGGTGCTGACGTTCACGGGAACGTCGCTTGACCTGCACCGCATGAAGGACGCGTATTTCGCTGTCACCGCACCGGCCGTCGCTCTGCCCATCGCACAGGCCCTTGTTGTCGAAATGGGTGGCGAACCGTTCGTCATCGCCGAAGACGACCGCGCTGCTTTCGCCGACGCGGTTGCGACGGTTGCCGAGTTCTCGCGTGCGATTGTCGACCAATCGACATTCCGGCTCCAGGAAATCGGGGTCGAACACCCCGGAGCGGTGTTGCGGGCACTCGCGCACTCAGCCGTCGAAGAAGCACTGCGGGCATCGTCGGACGGGGCGATCGACCCGATTGGTCGTTGGCTCGACGACACGACGTCCGACGACGACGACTGAGTCCGAACGCGACTCGACGAACCTGCCAATCGGCAGTGCACCCGAACGGTAACCTTGACAGGTACCAGAAGGGGCGCCATGACTGACGAGACCGAACTCTCGGCCGACGAGACTATCGAGCAGAAGGCTGTTCGTCTCGCCAAGCGCGCCACGCTTCTCGAAACGGGCGAGGCGTACCCCGTCTCGGTCCCCGTCACCGACACGATTGTCGCGGTTCGCGCCGCGCACCAGGGTCTCGACGTCGACGTTGCGACCGGTGTGACCGTCGGCCTCGCTGGCCGAATTGTCCACTCGCGTAACACGGGAAAACTCTGTTTCGCCGCCCTCCAGTCGGGCGATGGCGAACGCATTCAGGCGATGCTTTCTCTCGATGTTGTCGGCGAAGACGCCCTCGAACGCTGGAAGGAACTCGTCGACCTCGGGGACCACGTGTTCGTCAAGGGCGAAGTCATCACCTCGAAGCGCGGTGAATTGTCGATCCTCGTGTCCGAATGGCAAATCGCGTCGAAGTCGCTGTTGCCGTTGCCGAACCTGCACGCCGAACTGAACGAAGAGACGCGCGTTCGTCAGCGCTACCTTGACCTCATCGTTCGCGACCAGGCCCGCCTGAATGTCGTGAATCGCGCCACAGCGATGGCGTCACTGCGCGAGACGTTCGCCAAACACGGCTTCCTTGAAATCGAAACCCCCATGCTGCAGACGATGCACGGAGGCGCGGCCGCCCGCCCGTTTGTCACGCACTCGAACGCGTTCGACATGGAATTGTTTCTGCGCATCGCCCCCGAACTGTTTCTCAAGCGCGCGGTGGTCGGCGGAATCGAACGCGTTTTCGAGATCAACCGCAACTTCCGCAACGAAGGCGCCGACTCGACTCACAGCCCCGAATTCGCGATGCTCGAGTTCTACCAGGCGTATGGCGATTACAACACCGTCGCCGACCTCACCCAGGAGATGGTTCAGAACGCGGCCGTCGCCGTCGCCGGTTCGCACGTTGTCACGTGGCACGACGGCACCGAGTACGACTTTGGTGGGGATTGGGCTCGCATCTCGATGTACGAATCGCTCAGCACCGCGGTCGGAACCGAGATCACCCCTGAGACACCGATGAAGACCCTTGAATCGATGGCGAAGGCTGTCGACATCGAGGTTCAGCACCCGACCCACGGCAAACTCGTCGAGGAACTCTGGGAACACCACATCAAGGGCGACCTCGTTCGTCCCACGTTCGTCATGGACTTCCCCGTCGACACGAGCCCGCTCGTGCGCGAACACCGATCGAAGCCCGGCGTCGTCGAAAAGTGGGACCTGTATGTTCGCGGGTTCGAGCTCGCGACCGGGTATTCCGAACTGGTCGACCCCGTCATTCAACGCGAACGATTCATCGAACAAGCGAAGCTCGGCGAACGCGGCGACTTCGAGGCGATGCGTCTGGACGAAGAATTCCTTCGCGCACTCGAACACGGAATGCCGCCAACCGGTGGTCAGGGCATGGGAATCGACCGACTCCTCATGGCGCTGACCGGCCTCGGAATTCGGGAAACCATCCTGTTCCCGTTGGTCAAGTAGGAGACGACATGATTCAGGATTTCTGGGGCAACGCGATTTTTTCGATCATCCCCACACTGCTGATCGGGCTCATCTTTTGGTTCGTCATGCGCAGCATCATGCGGGCTGACCGAACCGAACGCGACACTCTCAAAAAGTACGAGGCCGAAGAACGCGAACGCCGCGGCCTTCCCGTCAAGAAGGACTAGTTCGCGTCCTCGGGGATTGCGATCTTCCACAGCAACTTCGCGGGTACGAACGTCGTCAGCCACACGGCTGAGTCAGGACTTGTTCGGCCAACGGGCTCTGGAAGGGACTTCGTCTCGATCTCGAACAGTGCAATCGGCGCGTTGCGGCGGTTACCGACTTTCACTGCCCGCATCGGGTCCTCGTGCATGTGGACGTAGAGGCGCTTCTGCGGAAGCAGGCCTTCTTTTCTGTCAAGAATCGCATCGAGGTTGAATTCCGGCGTCGCGTGATACAGATACTGCGGCGCATTGTTGACGTCGATCAAATCGATCTGAACGTTCGGGTTGCTGTGCCCGTAAAACGCTCGCGCTTTCGTGCCGTCGATGCTGAGCTCGAACCGATCGTTTCCGTCCGGGCCGACCTCGCGAAGGACGTCCTCAACCGTGACAACGATGTCGTCCGCGGCGAGACGCGTGACGATGTCCTCGATGGGAAGCCAGCCCGTCGGATCGAGTTCGACATCGGTTGCGTGACGCAAAATGAAGGCGATCGCGCCACCGCGAGCGCGTGAGTTTTTCGGGGCCATTGTTTGAGCCTACGGTTTCGCGCCGACACGACCTGCCAGCCTCGTTTTGCCCTCGGCGAAATCGCCCCATCGACGCCTGCGACGGGATTACTCTCGCATTAATGACCCACGCACCTGCGTGAAGGAGATGACGAGATGTTTGAACGATTTACTGACCGGGCCCGTCGAGTTGTGGTGCTTGCCCAAGAAGAGGCAAAGCAGCTCAACCACAATTACATCGGCACCGAGCACATCCTGCTCGGACTGATTCGCGAAGGCGACGGCATTGCCGCAAAGGCTCTTGCCGAACTCTCCATCTCGATCGACAACGTCCGCGAGCAGGTTCAGGAAATCATCGGCCAGGGCCAGACGGCTCCGACCGGCCACATTCCGTTCACGCCTCGCGCCAAGAAGGTCCTCGAACTGAGCCTCCGCGAAGCGCTGCAGCTTGGTCACAATTACATCGGTACCGAGCACATCCTGCTCGGTCTCATTCGCGAGGGCGAAGGCGTTGCCGCTCAGGTCCTCGTCAAGCTGGGCGCTGACCTCACGCGCGTTCGCCAGACCGTCATCCAGTTGCTCTCGGGTTACCAGGGCAAGGAATCCGCGGTCGTCGGCGGCACCGAATCGACGTCGTCCGATAAGGGCTCGACGATTCTCGACCAGTACGGTCGCAACTTGACGCAGGCGGCGCGCGACGGCAAGCTCGACCCCGTCATCGGGCGCGAGAAGGAAATGGAACGCGTCATGCAGATCCTTTCCCGCCGCACCAAGAACAACCCCGTCCTCATCGGCGAACCGGGAGTCGGAAAGACGGCCGTCGTCGAGGGTCTGGCCCAGTCGATTGTCAAGGGCGAGGTTCCCGAGACGCTCAAGGACAAGCAGGTCTACACGCTCGACCTCGGCAGCCTGATTGCCGGAAGCCGCTACCGCGGTGACTTCGAGGAACGACTCAAGAAGGTCACCAAGGAAATCCGCAACCGTGGCGACATCATCGTGTTCATCGACGAGATCCACGCGCTCGTTGGCGCGGGTGCAGCGGAAGGCGCGGTCGACGCGGCCAGCATCCTCAAGCCCATGCTCGCTCGTGGCGAACTGCAGACCATCGGTGCAACCACCCTCGACGAGTACCGCAAGTACTTTGAAAAGGACGCGGCCCTCGAGCGCCGTTTCCAGCCCGTGACCGTCAACGAACCGTCGGTGGCGCACACCATCAACATCCTCAAGGGACTTCGCGACCGTTACGAAGCGTTCCACAAGGTGTCGATTTCTGACGCGGCACTGACCGCCGCCGCGACCCTCGCCGACCGGTACGTGCAAGACCGTTTCCTGCCGGACAAGGCGATCGACCTCATTGACGAAGCTGGCGCTCGCCTGCGTTTGTCGATCCTGTCGTCGCCCCCGGAACTTCGCGAATTCGACGACAAGATTGCCGTCGTTCGCGCCGAGAAGGAAAAGGCCATCGAGAACCAAGACTTCGAGGGCGCGGCCAAGTCGCGTGACGAGGAAAAGAAGTTGCTCGGTGAGCGCCTTCGCCTCGAGAAGGAATGGCGCAAGGGCGAAAAGGGCGAACTGGGCACCGTGGACGAAGGCATCATCGCCGAAGTTCTTGCTCAGGCCACCGGAATCCCCGTGTTCAAGCTGACCGAAGAGGAAAGCGCTCGTCTTCTCATGATGGAGAAGTCGCTGCACCAGCGCGTTATCGGCCAGGAAGAAGCCATCTCGGTTCTGTCCAAGACCATCCGCCGCACGCGCGCCGGGCTCAAAGACCCCAAGCGGCCGTCCGGATCGTTCATCTTTGCCGGTCCGACCGGTGTCGGAAAGACGGAACTCGCCAAGGCACTCGCCGAATTCCTGTTCGACGACGAGGACGCCCTCATTTCGCTCGACATGTCGGAATACGGTGAAAAGCACACCGCATCGCGTCTGTTCGGTGCCCCTCCCGGGTACGTCGGATTCGAAGAGGGCGGCCAGCTCACTGAGCGCGTTCGTCGCAAGCCGTTCTCGGTCGTACTGTTCGACGAGATCGAGAAGGCTCACCCCGATATCTTCAACTCGCTGTTGCAGGTCCTCGAAGAAGGTCGTCTGACCGACGGCCAGGGACGTGTCATCGACTTCAAGAACACCGTCATCATCATGACGACCAACCTCGGAACGAAGGACATCACCGGCGGCCCCGTTGGCTTCACGATTCAGGGCGACTCGGACCAGACCTACAAGGCGATGCGCTCGAAGGTCATCGAGGAACTCAAGAAGCACTTCAAGCCCGAGTTCCTCAACCGCGTCGACGAGACGATCGTCTTCCCGCAGTTGTCGCAAGACGAACTGCTGCAGATCGTCGACCTGTTCGTCCGTCGTCTGCGCGAGCGCATGCTCGACCGCGACATGACTCTCGATGTCACCGACGCCGCTCGTCGTCAGTTGCTCACGATTGGGTGGGACCCGATGCTCGGCGCCCGTCCGCTTCGTCGGGCGATTCAGCACGAGGTCGAAGACATGCTGTCCGAGAAGATCCTGAACGGGGAACTGTCAATCGGCCAGCACGTCCTGATCGACTTCGCGGACAACGAATTCACGGCGGTGATGACCGGATCGATTCTTCCCACGGAAGAGCCCGTTGCGGACGCCCCGGCAAAGTCGGCAAAGTCGGCGAAAGTTCCGGCGGATTCGGACATCGACTCGGACGGCGCGGACTCGGGATCGGACGCTTCGGCGGAGTAAGTCCCGAGTTGGGTGCGATTGAAGTTCGGCGCGTCACCCGAATTCGCGCGTTCGACGCGCGTACCCTCGAAACATGAACGCGTTTCTCGAACCCGCGGGACCACTTCCCCCTTCGGTTTACTGGCGTCGACGGGCGATTGTCCTCGTGCTTGCGATTCTGGTGTTCTCGGGTGGCTGGACGCTGTTCACGGCATTCAATGCGGGTACGACTCCTGCCCCGACCGCATCACAGACCCCGGGAGCCGTGGCCGCGTGCAATTCGAACGACATTGCGCTTCGAGCCGAGACCAACCAGGAAGCCTACGCTGAGGGCGAATTCCCGCAGTTTTCGATGACGATCACCAACGCGGGAACGACAGCGTGCACGCTCGAAGTCGGAACGGACAAGCAGAAATACGTCATCATGAGCGGCTCGGATCTGATTTGGGACTCGACCGTGTGCCAAATCGCACCCCAGCCCTTTAGCCAGGTATTCGAGGCAGGCCAGGCTCTGACAACGGACGCGGTCGAATGGGGCCGAGCACGCAGCGACAACTGTGACAGCGGCACACCCGCTGTCGGCGGCGGGGCGTCTTACCAACTGACGGTGTACGTCGGTGAAATCCAATCCGCCGAAGCCAAACAATTCATGTTGTACTAAGCCCGTCGGTGCTTTAGTTTGACCTCATGAGAGTTTCGTCACCAGCAGCTCGGGCAGTCGTGGGTATTCTGCTCGTCGGACTCACGGGTGTCGGGGCGTCTCCCTCCACTGCGATCCCCTCCACGGCAATCGAGATAGTTCGCGAACAGGCCATCGTCGGCGGAAAAGGCACCGACATCCGATCGGTACCGTGGCAGGTCTTCGTTTATCGGGATGCTCCCGGCCCCGGCGGCTACATCTGCGGTGGATCGTTTATCAGCACACGGTGGATCATCACCGCCGCGCACTGCGTCACCGACGAGGTCGGCGCGGTGATCGCCACCAGCGAGCTCACGGTGTATTCCGGGATGAGCAATTTGCTCAAAATCAGCGCATCCCACGAATCGCTCGTTACTCAAATTCAACCTCACCCCGCCTACTCGGCAGCGACTGTCATCAACGACATCGCGCTGGTCGAACTAGCCGGCCCAGTGACGTTTGGTTCGAGGCGAACAGCGATCACGCTTCCGTTCGATGCGGACGCAACAACGTGGCCCGCGCACAAGACCGCGGTCAAGATTTCGGGGTGGGGGCGCGTCAGCACCAACGGGAGTTCCCCCAACGGGTTGCGGTCGGCCACGATCAACGTGAAGGGCGGTCCGCTCGATGCGTCGAAGTGCGGCGAATGGAGCCTCGCGGCCCAATATGACCCCGTTCAAAACCTGTGTGCCGGTTGGAAACGCAATGGAAAAGACATTTGCCAAGGAGACTCAGGTGGCCCTTACGCTATCAAGGTCAACGGACTGTGGACGCTCGCGGGGGTGACGTCCTTTAATTCGGGACAGTGCGGAAAATCAGCTCTGCCGGGAATTGCTGTCCGCATAACGACGTTCCGAGACTGGCTGATTCCCCCGCCGCCGGAAAATCTCACCTGGACGTACTCTGATCCTTCGGACACCTCGGCGACGTTGACCTGGGACACCCCGCCCGACACCGCCATCCTCGGCAACAACGGCTATTACATCGAGAAATCGATGGACAACGGAACAACGTGGACGGCGACTTCCGGGCCTCCCGTCTCTATTGGCGTGACGACGTCTGACCAAGATTGTGATGTCGCCGCCGGGTGTATTTTTCGAATTGCCGCGGTCACCGACGTGAATCAAGACGTCGGGCCGTATCGATTCTCGACTATTCCGTCGCAGCCGCGAAGCGTCAAGGTCGTGAGGAAATCCGCGCAGTACGTGACGCTGTCGTGGCAACCGCCCTCTCGCACGTTCGAAAGCACAATTCAGGATTATCAGGTGTATTGGTCTACCAGTGCGGGCGGAGTTTTCTCAGCCGTCTCGGGAACCGTCACGTCGGCGCTGAAGCTCAAATTCCTGAAACCGGCGAGTGGGAAACTGTATTACGTTGTGCGTGCCCGAAGCACCGTGGATATCCCCGGGGACGACTATGGCGCCTCCTCGACCGCCATCGCGGTTCGATGAAGCACGTGGAAGCCTACGCAGAAAACTACTAGCCGTAGCCTCGTCGCCAACGGGAATATCCTCCACACCAAATACGTTCGAAGAAATGTCAGGTTCACGGCGCGTCGCACGCGTTCCGTGTCCCACCTCGGTGGCAGACTGACGTTCCCGCACCGCCGCGAAATCGCTCCGTCCGCTTCATCGACGGCTCGATTAGTCGTCCCCTAGAGAGGAGCATTATGCGTTTTCCCATCGGCCTCACCCGCCTCCCTCTGCCCCAGTTCACCTGGGCATCGATCGATAGGCAGGTCGAGAAACCTCAACTCGCGCCCGCCGAAATCACCACGGAAGAACCCACCAAGGAGGCCGAGAATGAGTAACCCATGGGAAACCAACGAGCCGACGGACAAGCAACTCTGGGATGAACTCGGCGACACCGTCGATTCGCGACGTCAAGAGATTTTCGTCATGCTCGGCCAACGAGCACACAACGCGAACAAGTACGAAGATGCTTTGGCTCTCTTCGACAAGTCTCTCGAACTCTGCGAATCGCTGGGGTACACCCGCGAGAAGTACTTCACGATGGTGAGTATGACGCGGTGCCACCGCGAACTGAAGAACTGGGACAAGGTCTTCGAGATCTTCAATCAGCTCGAGGAACGAGGACTCGCCGAACTCGAGGTCGAAGATCTCGCTCTCTTGTTCCGGTCGAAGGCATTTGCCTTGAAAGAGCGTCGCATGGCGCTCGATGCGATTGAGGCGTTTCGCATTGCCGAGGAGTATTCGCGTGAGTGCGGCGAGTCGTACTTGGCCTGTAACAACGCCATTCAGCGTGCGCGAATCCACACCCTCCTCCGCGAATTCACCGTCGCGCGCGACCTCATGTTGGCCACGCTTGAATACGCGCGTGTCGAGGCTGTTGTTCCGCTCGCTGCCCAGGTCCAGTTGAACCTCGGGCGCATCTACCTGCAAGCGGCAGACTTTCCGGCGGCAGTCGTGACTCTTGAAGACGCCGTCGCGACTTTCGAAGCCATCGAGGACGAGATATACGGCAAGAAGGCGCGGATCGCGCTCGCCGCCGCCCACGGCCGCAACGGCAACATTGTGCGCGCCGAGCAACTCTTGGTCGCTCTCGACGAGTCTCTCAATCCGTGGGACATCGAACTTCGGGCGAGCATTTCCCTTCTCCGTGCCGAACTGTCGTGGGATCCCGCAGAGGCCGCAGTATTCCACAAGAAGGCACGCGCGTTGGCCGCAAACGACGGGCGTCGCCACTTCGTCAACGTCGTCGACATCAACGCGGCGGTCATCATGGCGGAAGCGGGCGACCTGGTCGGGGCTGAAAAGCTGATTCGCGCCGTCATTGAGGCTGCGGAAAAGTTCGATGACCTCGACATCATCAACGAAGCGCGCGTTCGACTCGCGAGCATCGTGATCGAACTCGATCGCCCCGATGAAGCGCTGTCACTATTGGCGACGATGTCGATTGCGACCTTCGGCGACGACAGTTTCGCGTGGCAACGATTCGCATTGGTGCACTCGGCCGCCCTGCTGCTTGTCGGCGAAATCGACGAGGCCGAACAATCGGTGATGGTCGTCATGAATCTCGACCGCACGTGGGCGAACCTGGCGATGATTGCCGAGGCGTACTGGATTACGTCCCAGATCGAAGAAAAACGGAATGGTCGCACTCCCCAGTGGGAACACATGCTGTCGGCCAGTGTTGCGATGTTGCTTCAGTCCGGAAACGCCGACCTGGCAACCGAGCGCTCACGCGACCTCGTGCCGGCGGCGAAGTCGGCACTGGGCATACCCCGCCAACCCTTGAGCACCCCGAACCAGTTGCTCGACAACATCAACGCAGAGAGCGGCGAATAGCGTCCGCGAGGGTGTTCACCGAGTGATCGATGACCTCGGTGAACCCCAAACGAGTCGCTTCCGCTGAACGCAGTTGATGTGCGGTGACGGCTCGGATGTCTCCGGCGAGACTGATTTCGCCCGTCGCCACGAGCGTCGGTGAAAGGGCAATGTCTTTCGCCGCGCTGGCAAGGGCCAGGGCGATGGCGAGGTCGGCGCCGGGCTCGGTTACGCGAATTCCACCAACGGTCGAGACGTAGACGTCGGCGGACTGGAAGGGGAGTTTGGCGCGCCGTTCGAGAACCGCGAGCAACATGGCAACTCGAGACGAATCGACGCCGTTCGTGACGCGCCTCGGCTGTGGAGCGCTCGAGGGAACGATAAGCGCCTGAATCTCGACCGGGATAGCGCGACGACCTTCCATCGTGATGGTCGTACACGTGCCGCTGACCGGCGTGGTCGTGTTCGAACGGAACAGGGCGGACGGGTCCGGGACCTGCTCGATACCGCTTCCGACCATCTCGAAACAACCGACCTCGTCGGTTGGGCCGAATCGGTTCTTGAGCGTGCGGACGAATCGCAACGCAGTCTGACGGTCGCCCTCGAAGTGCATGACGACGTCGACGAGGTGTTCCAGAAGCCTCGGCCCGGCAATCGTGCCGTCCTTGGTGACGTGACCCACGAGGATGACGGGAATTCCGCGTTCCTTCGCGATCCGAACGACGGTCGCTGCGACTTCGCGGACTTGGGCGACGCCTCCGGCCAGTCCATCAACCGTTTCCGACGACACGGTCTGAACAGAGTCGATGATGACCAGAGAAGGTTTGACCTCGTCGATGTGGCCGAGAACGGTACCGAGGTTTGTTTCGGCCGCAAGAAAGAGCGTGTCAACAAGCGTGCCCGTGCGCTCGGCGCGAAGCCGTACTTGACCGACGGATTCCTCGGCGCTGACGTAAAGGACGGTATCGCCGCGCATCGCAACGCGCCCCGCGACATCGAGCAGAAGCGTTGACTTGCCGACTCCTGGCTCGCCCGACAAAAGGATTGCTGCACCGGGCACGATTCCGCCACCCAAAACGCGGTCGAATTCAGCAATTCCGGTCGGTCGATGCTCGGCATCGGTCACCATGATTTGGGTGATGGGGACAGCGGCGCGGTTCGTTGGTACTCGTGTGGCGACAGTTCGGCCGCCGAGGGATTCAGTGCCAAATTCGCGAACGGTGTCCCACTGCTGACACTCGCCACAGCGGCCGACCCACTTGTTGGTCGTCCACCCGCATTCGACGCACTTGTAAGGAGTCGTCACGCGGGCCATGGTTCAAGATTAGGCGAGAGGGCGGACCTCAACCCCGTTTTTCTCACACCTTGTTTCGCGTGTAAGATTTCCCACGGTGCCGTGTCCGAGCGGCCGAAGGAGCATGTCTCGAAAACATGTGTGGGTGCAAGTCCACCGTGGGTTCAAATCCCACCGGCACCGCCAGAAGGAAAAGCCCCGAGCGATCGGGGCTTTTCTCTGTTTAAGCGGACGGTCACGCCTTCTTCGCGGCGGGTTTCTTGGCCGCGGGCTGTTTTACGGCCGGTTTCTTAACTGTCGCGGTTTTCGTGGCCGGCCATGTTTTCGGGGCTGGCCCAAGCGTGCGGCACACATGACCGATGATCACGTCAAGGATGAAACTCTGTACACCTTCGCGCTTGATTGCGTTTGCTGCGATTGACGGTGCGACTTTCGCTGAAACCGCTCTTGCAACTTTCGTGACAGTCCCCGTGGTCTTCGCAACAACTTTGGATGTCGTTCCGGCTGGGGCCTTTGTGAGGGCCGTGACGAGAGCTGAAATCGCTGCTGCGAGCACCGGCCCATTCCGAACGACGAATCGAACCGGTGAACTTGTTGTAGTCAACGCCTGCGCCAGAAGTTGGCGCTTGCCTTTTGTGGATTTCACTTCGGGCCCGTGGATTTCAACTGCTGAAAGAACGAACAATTTTGTGGCTGCAAGATTCAGATCGGCGTTGCTTTCTTCGTTCAAAACAAAAGCACGAAACTCGTTACCGAGGTGTTCTCGAAGGTCGTGCGGTGAAGCGCCACCTAGTTCTTTGCGCAGTCGCACCACGTTTTCGGTCGCGATAGGACGATGCTTGTTGTAGAGGTCATCGATTCCTTCTTCCCATTTCTTGTCAAGCCACTTTTTGGCGGATACCGCTTTCTCTGCACCGGCTGAGGCACCTCGCGCCACTGTCTTTGAGGTTTCGATTGCGATGGTTTCGACCCGCTTGACGAATAGAGCGGACTGGCCACTGATTGTTTGAACTATGGAGCGAGTTTCATCTTTTGACATAAACTCAGCCTAGCGAAAGCTAAGACATCGATCTCGAACCGGTACAAATCCCGATTACCGAAGCGTGTAGAAAATGTTCGTCACAGCGAACATTTCTGTGTATACTGAAACCGACCTTTTCGAAGGGGGTCAGTGAGCCGGAACCGCCAAGCGGAACCGGCTCACTTCTTTAAGTCAGCCGATTACGGCAGCAGGCGGTTCGGTCCTCGGAACAGATACGTCGTCTCGCGGATGGACGGCAAACCGAGCAGAAGCATGAGGAATCGGGCGAGGCCCATTCCGAATCCGCCGTGCGGGGGAACGCCGTGACGGAAGAAGTCGAGGTAGAACTCGAGCTCTTCGGGGTCGAGGCCCTTGTCCTTCGCCTGCTCGGTCACCACGTCGATCCGGTGTTCGCGCTGCGCACCGGTCGAGATCTCGGTGCCGTTGTAGAGCAGGTCGTACGAGTTCGTGAGGTTCGAATCATTCTCGTGACGCATGTGATAGAACGGGCGGATCGACGTGAAGTAATCAGTGACGAACACGAAGTCGTGGCCGAACGTTTCCTTGACGTACGCCGACAACTGACGTTCGCCCTCGGGGTCGAGGTCGCCGTCCGCGCGTGGCACGGTGTAGCCGCGGGCCTTGAGGATCTCGTGCGCTTCGGCGAGCGGGATGCGGGGGAACGGGGTCGTGGGAGGCGTGACGACAATCTCGTAGGCGGCCTCGACCTGCGGACCGAGCTTCTCCGCAACAGCGGTGAGGCCCGCAACAATGACCGACTCGTGCATCGCCATGACGTCTTCGTGCGAATCGACCCACGACATCTCGGCATCGATCGAGGTGAATTCGGTCGCGTGGCGCGAGGTGAACGACGGGTCTGCGCGGAAGGCGGGAGCGATCTCGAAGACAGCACCGAATCCGGCGGGCTGCGCCATCTGCTTGAAGAACTGCGGGCTTTGCGCGAGGTACGCCGTGGTCTCGAAGTACTGCATCTCGAACAATTCGGCACGTGATTCAGAGGCGCTCGCCATCAGTTTCGGCGTGTGAATCTCGATGAATCCGTTGTCGACCCACCACGTGCGCATCGCGTGTTCGAATACGGTCTGGACACGGAAGATGAGGTTTGCCTCGGGGCGACGAAGGTCGAGGAATCGCCAGTCGAGGCGCTTGTCGATACTGGAGTCTTCGGCGATCGGCGGTTCGGGTTGCGCTTCGGCCACGACCTCGAGCGTCAAAATCTTGACTTCGAGCCCACCGAGCTTGACTCGCTCGTCGTGCGCGAGTTGACCCGTGACACGAATGAACGTTCCCGCATTGAGTGTCCCGATCAGTTCCGTGAGCGCGAGGCGTTCCGCCGAATCGGCGACCTCGGGGTCGATTTCACGAACCGCTTTCGTCACGAGCTGAACGGCTCCGGTCTCGTCACGCAAGATGACGAACTGCACCGCCTTCTGGTCTCGGACGGTGTCGACCCACCCCGCGACAACGACATCGCCATCGGCGAGAGCGGACAGGGATGCAACGGTTGAGCGCGTGACCATAAACCCAGCGTAGCGGGCGGGTTGCCCACAGTTTGCGCGGATACAATCGAGAGCGTGACTGCCGAGCGGGTTCATCTCGTGCGCCACGGTGAGGTAAACAACCCCGGTGGCGTTCTGTACGAGCGTCTGCCGAACTTTGGACTCACGGAATACGGTCGGACACTCGCCGAATCGGCGGTTCGGCACGTGCCTCTCGACACGATTTCGGCGCTCATTGTCAGCCCGCTTCAGCGCGCCCGCGAATCGATGGCGCCCTGGGAAGCCGCAACCGGTATGACCGCGACAATCGACGAACGCGTGATCGAGCCGTGGAACGAATTCCGTGGGTTGCGCATGAACGGAGGCCGCGAGCTTCTCTCGCGACCGGACCTCTGGAAGTTCCTGGCGAACCCGTTGCGCCCGTCGTGGGGCGAGCCGTATCGCGACATCGCCCAGCGCATGTTGGCGGCGATGCGCGACGCGGTCGATTCAGTCGACGGCGGTGACGTCGTGATTGTGTCTCACCAATTGGCGATTTGGATGGTGCAGCGGGCGATGTCCGACAAGCCGCTGGCGCATTGGCCCGGCACCCGCCGTTGTTCGCTGTCGTCTGTGACCTCGTTCCAGGTTCACCCCGCCGACTTCGTCGAATACGACTATCGCGAGGCAACCGACATCGACCGCGCGGTGGATTCGGGGGCGGTGTGAGACGCGCCATTCTCGCGGTGAGCCTCGTGGCCTCGCTTCTCGTCCTTGGTGGGTGTGTGTCCAACGACCCGCTCGCGAATGACGTCATCGATCAGAACTACACCTCGGCCGACGGGGCGATCACGGAACTCGCGGTGTCAAACCGTGAGGAGCCGGTGTCATTTGAATCGAGCGAAACAACCGACGGATCGACAATCAGTTCCGATGACTACGTCGGATCGGTACTCGTCGTCAACTTCTGGTTTGCCGCCTGCCCACCCTGCCGATACGAGGCCCCTGACCTTGCTGAAATCTCGGAGAAGTACGCAGCGGACGGCGTGCAGTTCCTCGGAATCAATGTGTACGACGAACGCGAAGTTGCTAATTCGTTCGAGCGCGAGTTCGCGATTCAGTACCCGAGCATCCTTGATGTGTCGACCGGTGAACTCCGATTGGCTTTTTCTGGGCAACTGCCCCCCAACGGCGTGCCGACCACCATCATCGTTGACCGAAGCGGACGGGTGGCCGCACGATTGTCGGGAGCCATACTCGATCGTGCTGTCTTCGAAGAGATGATCGAGTCCGTTCTTGCGGAGCCCGCCGAGTGAACGGCTCCGTCGGCGAAATCGTGTTCTCGGGCGACCTCGTCCTTGCTCTACCCATTTCGTTTCTCGCGGGACTTCTTGCGTTTCTCTCACCCTGTGTGATTCCCCTCATTCCGGGGTACATCGCCTACGTCTCGGGATTCGCCCTCGCGGCCGAGCCGACACCCGCCGACCGACGCCGAGTCCTCGTCGGAATTCTTGGGTTCGTCATCGGGATGGGTGTTGTGTTTATCACGTTGTCGATTTTCTTTGGAACGTTGGGCTTGCTTCTCGCGCCCTTTATGGACATCGTGTTCCGCATCGCCGGTGTTGTTCTCATCGTCTTGGGAGTTGTATTCGCTGGCGGAATCCCAGCGCTCCAACGCGACTTTCTGCCGACGTGGAAAACACGCGCCGGAGTGTGGGGGTCACCATTCCTCGGAATGGTGTTCGCACTGGGCTGGGTTCCGTGCGTCGGGCCGACTCTGGTTGCCGTTCAGACATTGGCGTGGGGGACTCAGGACCCTGCTCGCGCCGCGGTGCTCGGAGTCGCGTATTGGCTCGGACTTGCCCTGCCGTTCGTTGTCGTTGCGCTCTTGCTCGGTCGAATTCTGCCCGCGCTCGCGTGGGTTCGACGACACATCAAAGCCATCAACATCACCGGTGGTGTGATGTTGGTGACAATCGGTGTCCTCATGGTCTTCGGTCTCTGGCGCACCATCATGTCGTGGGCGGGGGTGTTCCTGAGTGGCTTCACGTCGACCCTCTGATCCGGGCGCGCTTCAACCCGTCGACCTCGCGGATTCGACGAGCGACTTCGACTCACCGGACGCTCCGCGCAAGAATCGTCTCGACGCTCAGATTCGCGGACCCAAGCTCGGGCCGCTTGAGTTCGTGCGCTGGGTGTGGCGCGTGCTCACGTCGATGCGCACCGCGATCATCCTGCTTGTGTTGGTGGCGTTCGCGTCAATCCCTGGCTCACTCGTCCCACAACGCTCGTCCGATCCGAATGGCGTGATCGTCTTTAGAGACGCCAACCCCGAACTGTTCCAGTTCTACGAGTCGATTCAACTGTTTGACACATTCACGTCGGTCTGGTTCTCGTCGATTTATCTGTTGTTGTTCATTTCGTTGATCGGGTGCATTGTCCCCCGCACGCTGTACCACTGGCGAATTCTGCGGGCCGAGCCGGCTGCCGAACCCGCATCGTGGGTGCGACTTCCGTTCCGCCGAAGTGAACCCGCGACCGGAGGAACCGTGGCGGCGCTCGACCGTGCCGAGGTCGTGCTGCGCGCGGCGCACTATCGAGTCGTTCGCAATGACACCTCGATTCGCGCCGAGTTCGGCTATTTGCGCGAAACGGGGAACCTCGTTTTCCACGTTGCCCTCGTCGGGATTTTGGCGACCCTCGCGGTCACCGGCGGATACGGCTGGAGCGGACAACGCGTCATTATCGAGGGGCAGACGTTCACGAACCAACTCGCGTCGTACGACTCGTTTAACCCCGGGTCGTGGTTCACCGAACAGCAACTCGAGCCCTACGGCGTGACGCTCGACTCGTTCACACCCGAGTACACCAAGGACCCGGTCAAGCAGGTCTGGATGCCAATCGATTTCACGGCGAATGTCTCGGTCACCGAGGGAGATGCGACGCGTGACGTGACGCTCAAGGTCAACGAGCCTTTGGTAGCCGGGAATTCACAGATGTACCTGTTGGGGAACGGCTATGCGCCCGTCATCACCGTGCGCGACCCACAGGGGAATGTCGTGTTCGATCAGCCCGTCGTTTTCCTCAGTCAAGATGCCAACCTCACGAGCGTCGGCGTGGTCAAGGTTCCGGACGGATTGTCGGAGCAAATCGGGATGCAGGGATTCTTCTACCCCTCCGCGATTGACCTCGATTCGGGCGCCCTGTCGTCGAACAACCCCGAACCCACCAACCCGACGGTGACGTTCAACATTTACACGGGCGACCTCGGGCTCGATTCGGGCGCGACCGCTAACGTGTTCCAACTCCCCGTCGAGTCGCTCACACAGATCGCGGGGAGACACACGGGCACCGATGTCGTGCTGACCCCCGGAGATGTGTTCGAACTGCCGGGCGGCCTCGGTTCGATCGAGTTCACCTCACTTCGCCGATTCATCGGCGTCGAAATCCGTAACGACCCAACCCAATTCGGCGTCGCGCTCAGCACTTTCTTCATCGTCACGGGGTTGCTCGCCTCGCTGGGGACTCGTCGCCGTCGCGTATGGATTCGTGTCAGCGGCTCGGCGCGCACACCGGAACTCGAATGGGGTGGGATGGCGCGTGGCGACGACCCCCGCCTCGATGCCGCCCTCGACCGCCTTGTGGACAAAACGCGCCAAACTCCGACGGGTAAGGTAGCGAGAGAATGACGAACACCCTCGAATCCATTTCTCTCATCGCCACCTATTCCGCGATGGCGGTGTACACCCTCGCGTTCATCTTGTTTACGGTCGACCTTGCTGGACGCGCCGCCACAGATGGTCAGTCCCCCCCGACTAGGTGGCTTCGCAGCGGGATGGCAGTTCTCCTCCTCGGGTTTGCGATTCACTTTGGGGCGGTCATCACCCGCGGAATCTCGGCCCATCGCGTGCCGTGGGCGAACATGTACGAGTTCGGCCTGACCGCGACTCTCGTGTTGGTCGGAGTGTTCCTCGGCATCAACATCTGGCGCGACGTGCGTTTCGTCGGTGCGTTCGTGTCTGGGTTTGCGATCCTCGCGCTCGGCATCGTTGCGGTCAACTTCTACGTCGCGGTGTCCCCACTTCCCCCTGCGTTGCAGAGCTACTGGCTTGTCATCCACGTGTGTGTTGCGGTGTTGGGAACCGGATTTTTTGCGACGGGAGCCGCGCTGTCGGCGTCGCAACTGTTTCAACAATCGCGTGAAGAGGGCAAACTCCAGACTCGCTCGTGGCGTTTCCTGTCGGCGTTCCCGTCGTCCGAAACGCTTGAGGCGCTCGCCTACCGAATCATCGTGATCGGATTCGTGTTCTGGACCTTCACCGTCATCGCGGGCGCGATTTGGGCCGAGCGCGCGTGGGGTCGCTATTGGGGTTGGGACACGAAAGAAGTCTGGTCGTTCATTATCTGGACGTTATTCGCGGGATACATCCACGCTCGCGCGACGCGCGGTTGGCGAGGTCGTCCCGCGGCGATCTTGAGCCTCGTCGGATTCGCGGCCGTGATTTTCAACTACTCGATCGTGAACATTTTCTTCAAGGGATATCACGCCTATTCGGGGCTCTAAAGTAGCGCGAGGCATCGGGCGGCACGTTCGCGCCACCACTGTTCGCGCTCGGGACTGACCCGCAGTTCCTCGGCGGCTTGTTCGTCAACGATTCGGGGCGTGGCTGCGAACGTTCCAAAGTCGGTGAGCGGAGGCAGAATGTCCCGCTCGAACAACACGTTGGTCGCGATTCCGCAGTCATAGTCAAGGTGTTCGATTCGCAGTGCGAGGTCGACCGATGCCCCAAGCCCGATGGACGATTCCAACGCGCTCGAGACGACCACGGGCAACCCTGCCTCGTCGATGATGTTCAGCGCGCGTCGAACGCCGCCGAGGGGCGCGACCTTGATCACGAGAATGTCGGCCGCTCCTGCCCGAGCGACCGCAACCGGGTCGGTGGCTTTCCGAACGCTCTCGTCAGCGGCGATCGCAATTCCTAATCCGTGAACCCGCGTGCGAATCTCGTAAAGTTCGTCGACGCTCATGCAGGGCTGTTCAACGTATTCGAGGTCGAACTGTTCCAGCGCCCGAATCGCGTGTTCTGCTTCGTCGACGTTCCAGCCGCCGTTCGCATCAATTCGAACTCGACCGGCCGCACCGACGAATCCACGAGCAGCGCGAACTCGCGCGATGTCATCCTCGAGGGTCTGACCGGGTTCGGCGACCTTCACCTTGACCGTGCGGAAATCACCGAATCGTTCGAGAATCATCGCGACGTCGACCGCGTCGACCGCGGGCAGTGTGGCGTTGGACCGAACGACCTCGCGAAAGACGGGTCGCTCCTCGATGCCCGGAAGTTGGTTCCAGGCTTGTTCGATCGCGCACGCGAGCCACGAAGCGGACTCGACGTCGTCGTATTCGGTGAACGCGGCGAATTCACCCCACGACGACGGGGTCGAACCTGCGATGAGCATCGTCTCGCGCACGTCCAGACCGCGGAACCGGGTTCGCATCGGAAGCGCAACGACCCGCACGTTCGCGAGAAGCTCGTCGACGGTGGGAAGCCTCATGACTCAAACATATCCGTGAAGTAATAACCTGAATGTATGACAAATGCCGTCAGCGACCTCTTTGACTCGACCCAGTGGACCGTCGTGCCCGGATTCGAGGACATGACGGACGTGACGTATCACCAGTCCGCTGATCAGGGCATCGCGCGAATTGCGTTCAATCGCCCCGAGGTGCGCAACGCGTTCCGGCCCCACACCGTCGACGAGTTGTATCGCTCGCTTGACGACGCGCGCCTCAACCCACGGCTCGGTGTCGTGTTGTTGACGGGGAACGGCCCGAGCGCGAAAGACGGCGGCTGGGCGTTTTGTTCTGGTGGCGACCAGCGCGTACGCGGCGCGGACGGTTACAAGTACGCCGATGGTGAGACCGCGGACACGATTGACGGCGCTCGCGGCGGACGCCTCCACATCCTCGAGGTTCAGCGCCTCATTCGCTTTATGCCCAAGGTTGTCATCGCACTCATACCCGGCTGGGCTGCCGGCGGCGGGCACTCTCTTCACGTCGTGTGTGACCTGTCGATCGCGAGCCGTGAACACGCCCGCTTCAAGCAGACCGATGCGACGGTCGGTTCGTTCGACGCCGGCTACGGCAGCGCGTATTTCGCTCGCCAGGTTGGTCAAAAGTTCGCGCGTGAGGTGTTTTTCCTCGCCGACGATTACGACGCGCAGCGGGCCCACGACATCGGGTCCGTGAACGCGGTCGTCGTGCACAGCGAACTCGAATCAACGGGAATCGCGTGGGCGCGGAAGGTTCTTGCCCAAAGCCCGACAGCGATTCGCATGCTCAAGTTCGCGTTCAACGCGGTGGACGACGGACTCGTCGGTCAGCAGGTGTTCGCGGGAGAAGCCACTCGCCTCGCCTACGGAACCTCTGAAGCGGTCGAAGGCCGTGACGCCTTCCTCGAGAAGCGCGACCCCGACTGGGGCGCCTTCCCCTGGCAGATCTGACCGTGACTCTGTCGGATCTACCCGAACACGAACTCGAGCCAATTCGAGACGCGTTGACCAACGGCATCACGGTCGAAACCAGCGGTTCGACCGCGCGACCGAAGCGGGTGCGTCTGTCGGGCTCGGCTCTGATTGCCTCGTCCCGAGCCACCGCCGGTGAGATAGGTAAGGGCGGATGGGTTCTCGCCCTTCCGCTGTCGTACATCGCCGGAATCATGGTTGTCGTTCGATCGCTCGTCGCCGAAACTCCGCTGGTCGACGCCCGCCGTGAGCCGTTCGATGCCCGCGAATTCACCCAGTTGGCGTTCGGACTCGTTGACGGGACCTGGTTCACGGCACTGGTCCCCGCGCAGCTGGTTCGACTGGTGGATCTCGCCGAACGAGACACCAGCGCCCGCGACGCGCTCCGACGCTTTTCTCGAATTCTGGTGGGCGGTCAGGCCATCCCCAGTGGGCTCATCGACCGCGCAACGGCACTGGGCATTCGCGTGACGAAAACCTACGGGTCCGCCGAGACCGCGGGCGGCGTCGTCTACGACGGTCGACCCATCGGCGACACTCGCGTTCGCATCGCGGAGGACGGTCGCGTGATCATCGCAACGTCGAGCCTCGCCGACGAGTATCGCGGCGATGCAGAACTGACCGCGACGAGTTTCCGGGTCGACGACGGAACGCGCTGGTGGCACACTACCGATGTCGGAGAGTCGACGGACGGCGAACTGGTGATTCTCGGGCGCATGGACGACATCATCATCACGGGCGGCATCAAGGTTTCGCTCGGTGACATCGACCGCGTGCTCGAATCTGCGGGCATCGACGCTGTCGCGAGTTGGTTCGCAGACAACAAATGGGGTCAGGTGCCCGCGCTCGTGTCGACATCTGACCTCGATCGCGAGGTCGTGCGCGACCTCATCGAACGGGAAATGTCGAAAGCGGCCCGCCCCTATCGATTCGTCACGGTGTCGGAACTGCCCAGATTGTCATCGGGGAAAATCGATCGACGCGCGTTACGGGAACTCGTCGCGGGGGACGAATCGTAGAATTACCCCATGGCAACTCGTAGCTCGAAAAAGAAGCGTCCGTCCGGCAACCGAAGCGGTCGACCCGGTACTCAGAAAATCGTCGCGCACGGCGCGCAGGTTCAGGCAGCCGTTCGTCCCGCGAAACTCCGCGACTGGGTCTCAGCGGCACGGCCCTCGACGCTCGGTCTCGGGGTCGCACCGGTGCTGTTGGGGTGGGGGGTCGCAATCCTGCAGTTCCTGCTCGACGACATCAACCCGTGGGACATCCTGCCTCTGTCGGTCGTCGCCCTCTGTTTCGTGGTCGCACTCGCGCTGCAAATCGGCGTGAACTTCGCCAACGACTATTCCGACGGCATTCGCGGAACGGACACCCACCGCGTCGGGCCCACCCGGCTCACCGCATCCGGCGCCGCACCCGCCAAACAGGTTCGACTCGTTGCGTTCATCTTCTTCGGCGTTGCCGCGCTTGCGGGGCTCGGCATCACCGTCCTCACGCAGATCTGGTGGCTGCCCGCAGTCGGTGCCGCCGCTATCGCAGCGGCCTGGTTCTACACCGGCGGCAAAAAGCCCTACGGTTACTCGGGCCTCGGCGAAATCATGGTCTTTATCTTCTTCGGACTCGTCGCGACCTCCGGGACCGCGTTCCTTCTCGTGCAGGCGGTTTGGATCGACAGCATCCTCGCCGGCGTCGCGATGGGACTGTTCTCGATGGCGGTTCTGCACATCAACAACGTCCGCGACCGTGCCACCGACATCGCGGCTGGCAAGCGGACGCTCGCAACCCGGATTCCGCTCTGGCTCGGGCGTGTCTTCTACACGCTTCTCGTTCTCGCACCGTTTGGAATCCTCGTGTACTTCTCGTTGATCCTGATCTCGGCGGGTTGGACGTTCTTTGCGCTGTTCATCGCCGCACCCGCGGTGCTCATCACCTGGACGGCGACAACTGCGCGCGAGTACGTTCTCGTGCTGAAACTGACGGTGTGGACGAGCCTTGCCTACGCGGCGCTGCTTGCCTACGCGTTCGCCTTCTAGCTAGCACTCGACGACATTGACGGCAAGGCCGCCCGTCGACGTTTCCTTGTACTTGTTCGACATATCGAGGCCCGTTTGGCGCATCGTTTCGATCACCGTGTCGAGCGAAATCTTGTGCGAGCCATCACCCGCGAGGGCCAGGCGCACGGCGGCAACTGCAGTACCCGCCGCGATGGCGTTGCGTTCGATGCACGGCATCTGAACGAGCCCACCGACCGGATCACAGGTCAACCCGAGGTTGTGTTCCATCGCGATTTCAGCGGCATTCTCGATCTGCTGAGGAGTTCCACCCAAAATCGCCGCGAGGCCTGCGGCGGCCATCGAACAGGCTGAACCGACCTCGCCCTGACAACCGGCCTCGGCACCCGAGATGCTCGCATTGCGCTTGTAGAGCGTGCCGATTGCCCCAGCGGTAAGCAGATAGTCACGCGCGATACGCTCGCGTGGGACCTTCTTGAACCGCTCGGCGTAGTACCCGACCGCGGGGATGATGCCGGCCGCGCCATTGGTGGGAGCCGTCACGACCCGCATCCCGGCGGCGTTCTCTTCGTTCACGGCAATCGCAAATGCCTGAAGCCACTCGTTGCTCAGCGAACCGGGAACTTCCACATCTTCCTGAGACTGGAGATGCCGTGAAAGTCCGGCTGCGCGACGCGTTACATTCAACGAGCCGGGCAAGACACCGTCGTTCTGAAGGCCGGCCTCGATGCACGACGACATGGCCGTCCAGACGGCGCTGAGGCGCGCATCAACAACTTCGGGACCGTAGATCGCCACGGCATTCGCGTGCGCCATGTCGGCGATGCTCATGCCAGTCGATTCACACAGTGCAATGAGCTCGTCGCCATTGTCAAACGGATAGGGGAGCGTCGTGTCGGTGGGCGCCGCGGGTTGCCCAATCTCGTTGTCGGCTTCGACGAAACCGCCGCCGACAGAGAAAAATGTGCGCGAGAACAATTCGTTGCCGACCTCGTCGAGTGCGTCATAGGTCATCGCGTTCGAGTGCTGGGGTAGCCGCGTCATGGGCCGAAGTTCAATGTCGGATTCCGCGAACGGAATCGTTCGGCTTCCCACGGTGACGACCCCGGTCTGGACAGCGCGATCCATCGCGGTGATGACCGATGCGGGGTCGCAGGTTTCGGGGGCGGCTCCTTCGAGCCCGGCGACAATGGCGTTCGTCGTACCGTGTCCGACGCCCGTCGCTCCGAGTGAGCCGAAGAGCGACACGCGAATCCGCGCCGTGGAATCGAGCCGGCCGGATTCGGTCAGTTCACTGACGAATCGGTGCGCGGCGCGCATCGGTCCAACGGTGTGGGAACTCGACGGACCGACGCCGATGGTGAAGAGGTCAAGTGCGGTGAGAATGCTCACGATGTTGTTCTGCTAACTGTGAGAGAAAAGGCGCCTGTGAGCCGACGAATCGACCCACAGGCGCCCGAGGTTATTACTTGTGCTCGCCGTGAACCGAGTAACGCTCTTCAGGAGACATTACGAGGTTGTGACGACCGACCAGCGCGAAGTACGCCAAGAAGACCACGTACACAACGATGATCGCTTGGATCGCGGGCAGGAACGTCGGGTTCAACAGGAATCCGACGAACGCGAGTGCGGCGATCAGTGCGGCGACTGATGCCCCACCGACACCCCACGGCGAACGATACGGACGCTCGAGGTTGGGGTACTTGACGCGCAGGATGATGAACGAGATCATCTGCATGATGTACGCCAACATGGCGCCCCACACAGCGATGTTCAGGATGATCGCACCAGCGACGGTTCCCATTCCCTCGGGGTCGTTCGCGACGGCCCAGTCGAGGTAGACGAGAGCGACGAGACCGATGAGGCCACCAACGGTGAGTGCGAGCCACGGCGTCTTGTTCTTGCCCGTGACGGACAGTCCCTTGAAGTAGTAGCCAGCGCGCGACAGCGAGTACATGTTGCGACCGTAGGCGAACATGATTCCCTGGAGCGATGCGAGCAGACCGATCAGCGCGAAGATACCGAGAACGGCAGCCCATCCGTCACCCACAACGGCACGGAAGCCGTCGAGGAGAGGTTCGCCCGCGGCACCCGTTGCCTCAGCACCGAGGATTCCGGTGTTGATGAACATGACGAGAAGTCCGGTGACGATGAGGGTTCCACGTGCCCAGAAACCTGCGCGGGGGATGTCCTTCGACGGGTTGTGGGCTTCTTCAGCAGCGAGCGGGAGTTCTTCGATTCCGAGGAACAGCCACACACCGAAGGGGATTGCGAAGAGAATGCCCATGATGCCGTTGGGAAGGAACCAGCTCGAACCAGCCGCAGCCGGGTCAGCGGGGATGTTCCACAGGCTCGACCAGTCGATCTGACCCGACGCGAGAACAATCACCGAGAAGAGCACGATGATTGCGAGCGAGATGATCGACACGATGATGGAGAAGCGGAACGAGATTGCCGAACCGAGCGAGTTGAGACCGACGAACACCGCGTAGAGCACGACATACCAGATCCACATGTTTCCGGTGAGGTCGAGGCTCAGAAGTTCAGAGGTGACACCGTTGAGGTAGGCCGCCGAGAAGAACACGACGACCGCGGTCGTTGCGACGTACTCGATGGTCTCGGCGAGACCCGTGACGAATCCACCCCATGGCCCCATCGCCTTTCGGGCGAATGAGTAGGCGCCACCCGTGTGGGGCATTGCCGACGACATTTCGCCGATTGCGAACATGAGTCCGTAGTACATGACTACGAGGATGAGGAAGGCGACGAGCAGGCCACCGAAACCACCGGCTGCGACGCCGAAGTTCCAGCCCGAGAAGTCACCCGAGATGACCGCGGCGATAGCGAGACCCCAGAGGCCCCAGACACCGGCGGATCGAGTTAGCTGGCGCTTCTCGAAGTAGTCCTTGCTTTGCTCGGTATAGGAAACTCCCGAGACTTTCAATTTGTCAGACATACGACTTTGTAGTCCTTTCCCGTCGCGGGAACTTTCGCACCCACGACATTGTGTTGGCTAGGTAATTGTGAGCATAGGGGAAACTGCACCCCAAAATCCAACCTTTAGAGGAAAAACTTTTGCGTTGTTGATTTGCGATGCTCACACTGACGTGTTCCCGAGTGCGCGCAAAATGGCAGGTAAGTTGACAAACCGCCCTCCTCTAGTGTTTTCTTAAGGTGACAATTCCAACCTCAACGAAGAGGAAGCACACAATGGCTCAACGCACCGGCATGCTCACCGTCCCCGAATTACAGAAACTCGTGGACAGTGGCGAAATCGACACGGTCATCATTTCGTTCACCGACATCCAGGGCCGACTCGTTGGCAAGAGAATGTCGGCGCGACTCTTCGTCGAAGACGCGATCGACCACGGTGCGGAGTGCTGCAACTACCTGCTCGCCGTCGACGTCGAGAACAACACGGTTCCCGGATACGAATTCTCGTCGTGGGAAAAGGGTTACAACGACATGGCGATGATTCCGGACATGTCGACCCTGCGAATCGTTCCGTGGATCCCGCACACTGCGATGGTGATTGCTGATCTTCAGACAACCGACCACGTGCCGGTGCCGATTGCCCCGCGTTCGCTTCTCAATGCGCAGATTGATCGCCTCAAAAAGATGGACCTCGTCCCGTACGTCGGCACAGAGCTCGAATTCATTGTGTTCGACGATTCATTCCGCGATGCGTGGGCCAAGGGATACGACAACCTGCGTCCCTCGACCGACTACAACGTCGACTACGACCTTCTCGCGAGCAACCGCGTCGAGCCACTGCTGCACGATATTCGGGTCAGTATGGACAAGGCTGGTTTGTATTGCGAAGGCGTCAAGGGCGAGTGCAACCTGGGTCAACAAGAGATTGCGTTCCGTTACGACACGGCGTTGATCACCTGCGACAACCACTCTGTATATAAGAGCGGCGCCAAGATGATCGCGGACAACCACGGTAAGTCGCTGACGTTCATGGCCAAGTTCAACGAGCGCGAAGGCAACTCGTGCCACATCCACATCTCGTTCCGGGACTCCAAAGGCAACCCCGTGTTCGCGGACAAGAACGCAGAGAACGGAATGTCGGACATGTTCCGTCACTTCCTTGCCGGGCAAATCGCGCTCATGCGCGAGTTCACGCTCTTGTTCGCTCCCAACATCAACTCGTACAAGCGGTTTGCGTTCGGGTCGTTTGCGCCGACCGCGATTGCGTGGGGCCACGACAACCGGACCCTCTCGCTTCGCGTTGTCGGTCACGGTCACGGAATGCGCGTCGAGCACCGTGTGCCCGGTGGCGACGTGAACCAGTACCTCGCCGTCGCGGGACTCATTGCGGCGGGGATCCACGGCATCGAGAACAAGTTGGAACTCGAAGACCAGACGCTTGGCAACGGATACGAGGCCGACAAGCCTCATGTTCCGACCACGCTGCACGAAGCGGCCGACCTGTTCGAAAACAGTACAGCGGCCCGCGCGATCTTTGGTGACGAGGTCGTCAATCACCTCGTCAACGCCGCTCGCATCGAGATTCGTGCGTTCGACGGCGCCATTACCGATTGGGAGCGTGTTCGCGGTTTTGAGCGCCTCTAGCCAACCCGTCATCGGCATCACGACGTACCGTCAACAAGCGAAGACGGGCGTGTGGGATGTCGACGCGGCGTTCCTGCATTCGGGATACATCGAGAGCGTGACCCGCTCCGGAGGACTCGCGGTATTGTTGCCGCCACAACCCGCCTCCATGGAAATCGCAGACCGCGTTCTGGACGGTGTCGACGGCCTGGTCTTCGCCGGCGGGCGGGATGTGAACCCGGAGCGTTACGAGCAGGAATCGGGCGAACACACCGACCAGCCCGATCTGCGCCGCGACG
Organism: Microbacteriaceae bacterium; assembly: GCA_044353905.1. Taxonomy (GTDB): domain Bacteria; phylum Actinomycetota; class Actinomycetes; order Actinomycetales; family Microbacteriaceae; genus MWH-TA3. Next base: position 34,360 of record JBILBA010000002.1, read on the forward strand.
AATGGGAGTTCGCGCTGGTGAATGCGGCCCTTCGTCGGGAATTGCCCGTGCTGTTCGTTTGCCGTGGTGCTCAGGTTCTCAATGTCTATCGCGGCGGAACGTTGTTCCAGCACCTTCCCGATGTCGTCGGAAACACGGAGTATCAGCGCGGCAATGCGGAATTGACCGAAATGGAGATGACGGTTGCGCCGGGCTCGACGCTCGAGTCCATCGTCGGACCCACGGTCAACGGGATGGTGTATCACCACCAAGCGATCGATGTGGTCGGTTCCGGACTGACGGTGTCGGCCCGAAGCACCGATGACGTCATCGAAGCGATCGAGATTGATGATTACCCGTTCGGTGTCGCGGTCCAGTGGCACCCCGAGGTCACGTCGGAAACGGACGGACGACTTTTCGACGCACTGACATCCGCAGCGCGCACACAGAGGAGCAACGCATGAGTTACACGATCATCAATCCCGCCACCGGCGAAGAGATGGAGACGGTCGGCCACGCGACAGTCGAGGAAACCGACGATGCGATTGCGCGCGCGGGACAGGCCCAGCGGAAGTGGGCGGCTCTCGCTCCCGCCGAGCGCGCCGAAGCTCTTCGCGCTTTCGCGAGGACCGTCGAAGCCGACATCGAGAATCTCGCCCAGATCGAGGTGCGCAATTCGGGACACCCCATCGGCCAAGCCCGTTGGGAAGCGACGCACGTTCGCAACGTGCTCGACTATTACTCGGCTGCCCCGGAACGGATGTTGGGCAAGCAGATTCCCGTTGCTGGTGGAATCGACATCACCTTCAACGAGCCTCTCGGGGTCGTCGGAATCATTACTCCCTGGAACTTCCCGATGACCATCGCGTCGTGGGGTTTCGTTCCGGCGCTCGCCGCGGGAAACGCGGTCGTTCTCAAGCCCGCGGAATGGACGCCACTGTCAAGCCTTCGACTTGCAGAACTGGGTCGCGACGCCGGACTGCCGGACGGACTGTTTCAGGTGCTGGCCGGAAAGGGCAGCGTCGTCGGAGAACGGTTCATCACGAATCCCGATGTGCGCAAAATCGTATTCACGGGATCGACCGAGGTCGGCAAGAGCGTCATGCGCGGCGCGGCCGATCAGATCAAACGCGTGACCTTGGAACTCGGTGGCAAGAGCGCGAACATCGTGTTCGCCGACGCAGATGTCGACAAGGCGGCCGCGACGGCACCCTATTCGGTGTTCGAAAACGCTGGTCAGGACTGCTGCGCGCGCAGCCGCATCCTCGTGCAGAAGTCGGTCCTCGACGAATTCATGGAGAAGTTCGAAACCGCGGTCAAGGGGGTCGTCGTCGGTGACCCGACAAAAGACGCGACCGAGGTCGGTCCGCTGGTTCACGCGAAACACCTCGAATCGGTTAGTGCCTATTTGGACAAAGCCGACATCGCGTTCCGCGGAAGTGCGCCGGAGGGTCCGGGCAACTGGTTTGCTCCGACCGTCGCATTGTCCAGAGGACTCGACGACCCGTGCATGACCGACGAGATCTTTGGTCCGATTGTCACGGTGCACGCGTTCGACGACGAGGCTGACGCGATCGCGATCTCGAACGCGACGGAGTTCGGGCTCTCTGGGTCGATTTGGACCCGCGATGTGGGACGCGCCATCCGCGTGTCACGTGCGGTCGAAAGCGGAAACCTATCGGTTAACTCGCACTCCTCCGTTCGCTACAACACGCCGTTCGGCGGATTCAAGCAGTCGGGACTCGGTCGTGAGCTTGGCCCCGACGCACCACTGCACTTCACGGAAGAAAAAAACGTTTTCATTCCAGCGGACTAATCCCCAGAAAGGAACCACCATGTCCATTGAAAAAATCGATCTCACCCAACGCCTGAAAGGCAAGGTCGCGGTCATTACCGGCGGCGCGAGCGGAATCGGTCTTGCGACCGCAACGCGCATGCGCGCCGAAGGCGCAATCATCGTCATCGCCGACATGGACCCGACATCGGGTACTGCGGCGGCCGAGCAGCTCGAAGGAACATTCATCCAGGTGAACGTTGCGGACGAGGACCAGGTCAACCACTTGTTTGACGAGACGGTTCGCCTGCACGGCCGAATCGATATCGCCTTCAACAACGCTGGAATCTCGCCACCCGATGACGATTCGATCGAAACGACCGAACTTCCCGCGTGGCAGAAGGTTCAAGACGTCAACCTCAAGAGCGTTTATCTGTGCTGCCGTGCAGCGCTTCGTCACATGACTAAGCAGGGAAGCGGCTCGATCATCAACACCGCGTCGTTCGTTGCTGTCCTCGGAAGCGCCACCAGCCAGATTTCGTACACCGCGAGCAAGGGTGGCGTGCTTGCCATGAGTCGCGAACTCGGCGTGCAGTTTGCCCGCCAGGGAATCCGCGTCAATGCGCTCTGCCCCGGACCGGTCAACACACCGTTGTTGCAGGAGTTGTTCGCCAAGGACCCCGAGCGCGCACAACGCCGCCTTGTTCACATCCCCATCGGACGTTTCGCACGACCGGAAGAACTCGCGGCCGCGGTGGCCTTCCTCGCGAGCGATGATTCGTCGTTCATTACCGGCTCGACGTTCCTTGTCGATGGTGGAATTTCGGGCGCCTACGTCACACCGGTGTAACCGACATGGATTTCGACCTGTCGGAGAATGAGACGGTGGCGACGGTCGGTTTCGACCGATCGCTGCTTCTCAAACCAATTCGTGGTGGAAACACCTACGAAGAGACGGTCGAACGAATCCTGCAGACGATTCGCCTTGGGTTGATTCACCCGGGTGAACAACTTCCGCCTGAACGCGAGCTCGCCACGATGCTCGAGATCTCGCGCGACACCGTTCGGGACGCCATCGCGTCGTTGTCGGAAGCGGGCTATCTGTCGATTCGACGCGGTCGATACGGCGGAACATTTGTCGCTGACACGATCCCCGCCGGACCCATCGTCATCGGCAGAGACGGGGACGTCATCGAACGGCAGCACTTCACCGTGTCGGACATTCATGACGTGCTCGTGCTTCGTGCAGTTCTTGAGCCGGGAGCCGCGTATCAGGCGGCAACGAGGGACCTCTCGGGGGAACTACGTGAACGACTCTGGTCGGTGCATCAGGAAACGGCCAACGCGACGGTTGAGGATTATCGGCGTCTCGATTCGCGGTTACACCTGCAGATTGCCGAGATGGCCGGCTCGAATTCCCTCGTTACTCAAATCGCCCAATCGCGGGTGCGGGTCAACGAGTTACTCGATGGGATTCCGCTCTTGCCGCCCAACATCGCCCACTCGAATGAACAGCACGAAGCAATCGTTATGGCCATCCTGACGGGGCGACCGGACGACGCCCAGGCCGCGATGCGCACCCACATCGAGGGTTCGGCGGCGTTGTTGCGCGGCTTCCTGGCTTAGTTCTTCGCCGAGTCGATCTGATCGTCTTCGACGTCGGAGTCACTGTCGGTGACGGGTTCTTCCACGCGGCGCTGAATGTCACTCGAGATTTGCTGGCGCAGGCCACTGAGGAGAAGCACGGAAAGAGCGAACGAAATCAACGTCGCAAAGATGGCTCCCCAAATCCACCCTGTTCCGACGAGCAGGAGGATGACGAGCGCTGCAACGAAAAACCCGAGACGGGCGAGTGTGTAGGTGATCCACGGGCTCATGACTACATCGTATGCGCCTGTCGACCGCGCCTAGAATAAAGAAATGCTCGCGCGCACTCTCTTGATCGGCACGTTACTGATTGCGGCCGTCATTGTGTACGCCATTGTCGATGTCGCCATCACTCCCGCCTCGCGAATTCGCGGACTGCCGAAATGGCTCTGGATTGTCGTCGTCGTCCTGGTCCCCCTTATCGGGGCAATTCTGTGGTTCATTGTGGGCAAGGGTCGTCGCGGGTCCAGGACAAAACCGGCGACACCGACCGACATCGTTGACCGCGGTCCGTCGAGCGGCCCGTTCTCCACCGAATCGGTTGATGACCGTATTGCTCGACTCGAAGAGGAACTTCGCCGACTTGACGAGGAGGGCGACAACCCGCCCAAGGATTCGGCGTGACGTCGGGCGCGTCCGCCGCCTCCAATGCGACGAACTGGTCCCTCGCGTTCCTTCGCACCCTCATCGAAAACGGGGTGACCGACATTGTCGTGTGCCCCGGGTCGCGATCGCAGTCTCTCGCGTTGCTCGCCGCTGAATTGGCCGAACGCGGTTTGCTCACGCTTCATGTGGTGCTCGACGAGCGGGCGGCCGGCTTCCTGGCCCTCGGGTTGTCGCTCGAATCGGGTCGTCCCGCGGTTGTCGTGACGACATCAGGAAGCAGCGTGGCCAACCTTCATCCCGCGGTCGTCGAGGCGTTCCACCAGGGCACCCCGCTTCTGCTGGTCACCGCCGACCGACCGGCCTCGGTGCGCGCGCAGGGCGGAGGACAAACCACCTTTCACGTCGGGATGTTCGCGTCCGCGGCTCGAGCGACCTTCGACGTTCCACCCGCCGAAAGCCCGGCCGACGCCGAGATGGGCGGTGCGACCGTTGCGCTCGAGGCTCTGACCGTCGCACTACGGGACCGCGGCCCTGTTCACGTGAACCCCCAGTTCATCGAACCGCTGTCATCGGAGGCCCCAGAGAGTTACCTCGCGGTGATTCGCCCGGGTGAACTTCTCGTTGTCGAACGGGATTCGGTCGCGACGACTGTCGATGCCTCGGTCGGTGTCGTCGTTGTGGCGGGACTCGGTGCCGGTGTCCGAGCCGAGACATGGGCCCGGGAACTGGGAGCCCCTCTGTTTGCCGAAATCGAGAGCGGCTCGCACTTCGGACCGCACCTCGTGACGAACTACCGAACAATCGCGCTGAACCCAGAATTTGCCGATGCCGTCCACACGGTTGTTGTCGTGGGGCGCCCAACCTTGGCAAACGTCATCGACCAGTTGTGCACGCGGGAGGGCGTTGACGTCATCGTGGTTCACGTTGGAGAGGGCGTCCCGTATCGACCAACCGAACGAGTCCGGCTCGTCGACGAAATTGTCGTGACCGGCACGGGTGACGATATCGGCCGCGAGTGGGGGCTTCCGTGGGCGAGGCGATCACGAATGGCGCTCGATGCGGAGATAGTTGAACCCGCCGCGGACATGGACGGCAGCGTCGCCGACGGTCACGCCGAACGGTCCGCCTTCGCCCGACGAGAAATGGAGATTCAACGAGAGCCCGTGACGAGCGACATGATCGTTCGATTGGTGTGGGACGCTACGTGGCCTCACGATCGGTTGGTATTCGGGGCCTCCTCCATCATCCGCGTCGCCGACTCGGTATTGCCCGGAAAGCCGATTCGGGTTCACTCCAACCGTGGTCTTGCCGGAATTGACGGAACGATTGCGACCGCTCAGGGAATTGCGTCGGCATCTCGTCGCGACGATGCGCCAGCCGGTGTCACGCGACTCGTTCTCGGTGATCTCGCGGCCGCCTACGACTCGAGTTCCCTCGCACTGATCACGGGTCCGATTCAAATCATTGTCTGCAACAACAACGGCGGGCGAATCTTTGAGGGCCTCGCCGTCAAATCGACCGCGAATCCCGCACACTTTGAGTCCGTCATGCTCACACCCCAACACGTCAACTTCGAGGCGCTCGCGGCCGCCTATGGAATCGCGTATCGCCGAGTCGAAACCCGCGGACAACTGACGTCGGCACTCACCGAGACCGCCGAGCCAATCCTCCTCGAAGCGATACTGCAGGACGGCTAGAGGGTCAGCGCTTCACGAATTGGTCGGAACTTGAGTTCGGTTTCGTCGTATTCCGACTCTGGGTCAGAGCCGACAATAATTCCGGCTCCGGCGTGCGCGACGATGTCGGTCTCTCGCCACTGTGCGCACCGAAGAGCAATCGCCCACTCGCCGTTCCCCGCACCGTCCACCCAACCCACCGGGCCGGCGTAACGACCGCGAGGGATTGCTTCGATGTCTGCGATGGTGGTCAGCGCGCGATCCGTGGGAACTCCCGCGACGGCAGCGGTCGGATGCAGCGAGTCGATGATGTCGAGAACCGAGGTGCGAGACCGCAGAACTCCCTCGATGTCGCTGGCAAGATGCCACACGTTCGACAGTCGAAGGGTGAACGGCGTCGACGCACCGACGATCGATCTGCAGTGCGGTGCAAGAGCGGTGAGAACCGATTGCATCGCATACTCGTGTTCGTCGCGGTCCTTGGTGCTGTCCGCCAGGCGAGAAGCCGCATCGGCATCCGATTGAGGATTCTGGCCGCGCGCTGCACTCCCCGCTAAGACGCGGGTCTCGACTCGACGGTCGGTGACGCGAACGAGCGTCTCGGGTGACGCTCCCCACAATCCTTCGACCGCAAAAATGTGACAGTCGGGGTAGCCCGACGACAGTTGGGCCAATGGCGCGCGCTCGTCGCCCGGAGTGACCACGTGACCCATGATCGCGCGCGCAACAACGACTTTCCCGAAACCGGAATCCAAACGACCAAGAGCCGTTCGAACTCGATCGCGGTAGACCGAGTCGATGTGCGGCCAATCGACAACCGGCACGGGGCCGATGGATCGACGCGGACTTTCGGGCACGGTGTCGGGTTCACCCACCGTCACGGTCGTCACCGCGCGCCCGCGCCGAATGATGGTCACGCGCGGAAAAATCAGAAAAGCCTCGCCGTTCGGGTCGAACGACCCGCTGCCGAATGCGTGAAGGTACGGACGCATCGCGGGTGGGGCTGCCGCCACCGCTGCTTCCCACAATTTACCCAGCGTTGCGAAGCGCTGCGGCCCACTCGCTACCCAGCGCGTGTGCTGGCCGATACCCACGATTTCACGGTCACCACTGCGGAAATACAGCGGTCGAGACGGGCTCGCGTAGTCGAGAATTGATTCGATTCGAGTCGATCGGACGACGTCGCGTGAGAAGGTCTCGGGGTTCGGGCTGCTCACTCGTTAAGGCTACCCACGCACGGGTAGAGTTGATAATCGTGACGAGTGCTGACCTGGGCAAAGACCCCAAAGAAGTCGCGGCGATGTTTGATGATGTGGCCGCTGGCTACGACAGAACGAATGCGATTCTGTCGATGGGAACCAGTGCGCTCTGGCGATTGGCCACCGTTCGCGCCCTCGGAATTATCCCCGGCGACCGTATTCTCGACATCGCGGCGGGCACGGGAACGTCCAGTGCCGCAATCGCGCGGGCGGGTGCTCGAGTCACTGCCCTCGATTTCTCTGCGGGAATGGTTGCGGTCGGACGTGAGCGTCACCCCGACATCGAGTTCGTCGAAGGAGACGCGACCGCACTCCCATTCGACGACGCCAGTTTTGACGCCGTCACCGTTTCTTTTGGATTGCGGAACGTCAACGACCCTCACGCGGCGCTCGCCGAAATGCGCAGGGTGCTCGTTCCAGGTGGACGGCTTGTGATCTGCGAATTCACGACACCTCCCAATGGTGCGGTTCGTCGGGCGTACGACTTTTATCTTGCGACGGTGATGCCCCGGATTGCGAAAATGTCGAGCACCAACCCCGCCGCCTACACGTACCTCAAAGACTCGATTCGCGATTGGCCTTCGCAGGGCGTCCTTGCGGGGTGGATTCGCGACGCCGGGTTCACCGGGGTCGGCTATCGAAACTTGACCGGCGGAGTCGTTGCACTTCACCGCGGAACCACTCCGAAGAGCGCCGAGCGATGACCCACCAGAAATCGATCAGCTCTAACTTTGGGCTTGAAGACGCACTGTCGTCAACTTCGGAGGAACGCGACCTGGTCAAACGACTGAGCGCCGGTGTCGAACGCATGGAGGCATCGCTGGAGTCGAACCTGCACTTTGGCGACGCGCACACGGACACCATCGCCCGTTATCTGTTTGAGGCGGGCGGAAAACGGGTTCGTCCGTTGCTGGCGATGATCACCGCCGAATTCGGAGACCCAACCCGTGACGACATCATCATGGGTGCTCAGGTCGTCGAACTGATTCACCTCGCGACCCTGTATCACGACGACGTGATGGACGATGCCGACCTTCGTCGTGGTGTCCCCACAACTCACACGGTGTGGTCAAATTCGGTGGCCATCATCACGGGTGACCTTCTGCTCGCTCGAGCGAGTTCGCTCGCGTCGACTCTCGGTGACGACATGGTTCGCTTGCACGCCGCAACCTTCGAACGCTTGTGCCTCGGACAACTGCACGAAACAACCGGGCCCCAGAAGGGTGCGGATGCGATTGCCCATTACCTCCAGGTGCTCGCGGACAAGACGGGATCATTGATTGCCTCGAGTGCTGTCGTCGGACTGATGACCTCGGGCGCGCCTCGAGAGTACTTTGAACCGCTTCGCGAATACGGCGAAAAAATCGGCGTCGCCTTTCAAATCATCGACGACGTGCTCGACCTCGACGGTGGCGAAACCGGCAAAGAGAAGGGCAACGATGTCCGTAACGGTGTCGCGACGCTCCCGATCTTGTTGGCGCGGGCTGCGACGGACGCCGAGTCCGTATCTCTCGTCGAGCGCATCGACGCCGCAATCGAGGCCAACGACCCCGACACGTTCGCGGGTTTGATGGACGAACTCCGCGGGAGTCGCCATTCGGTGGAAACCATCGCGAGCGCACGCCGCTGGGCGACCGAAGCGGTCGAAGCACTCGAGATTCTTCCCGACGGATTGCCCAAGAAATCACTCGCGCGATTTGCTTCGCGCGTCATTGACCGAACGAACTAGGAACGACATGAAGCTTCGACTCGCGATTGTGGGCGCTGGCCCCGCCGGAATCTATGCCGCGGACATTCTGCAGAAGTACGAGCGGGCGTTCGACGTGTCGATCGACCTGTTCGACCGCCTCCCCGCGCCTTACGGGCTCGTCCGATACGGCGTCGCACCCGACCACCCCCGCATCAAGGGGATTATCAACGCCCTTCGCGACGTTCTCGACTCGGGCGGGATTCGGGTCTTCGGGAACGTCAACTTCGGCACCGACATCAGCCTGGACGACCTCAAGCGGCACTATCACGCCGTGATTTTCTCGACCGGCGCAATTCGTGACGCCGACCTCGACATACCGGGGATCGACCTCGATGGTTCTTACGGTGCCGCCGATTTCGTGTCGTGGTACGACGGTCACCCCGACGTGCCGCGCGAATGGCCGTTGGATGCGAAAGAGGTTGCGGTCATCGGAAACGGAAACGTTGCCCTCGATGTCGCACGAATGTTGGCCAAGCACGCCGACGACCTTCTGCCGACGGAAATCCCCGACAACGTCTACCAGGCACTCAAATCTAGCCCCGTCACCGATGTGCACGTCTTCGGGCGTCGCGGGCCGATGCAGGTCAAATTCACACCCCTCGAACTTCGCGAGCTCGGTGAACTCAACGACGTCGACATGGTTGTGTACGACGAAGATTTCGAATACGACGACGCGTCCAAGGCCGCCATCGAATCAAACAAGCAGATCTTTGTCATCAACAAGATTTTCACCCCGTGGCGTGAGGCCGAGACTGGAACGGCCAGCCGCCGACTTCACTTGCACTTCTTCGCCAATCCTGTCGAGGTCGTCGGCACGGACGGGCGCGTTAGTTCGTTCCGTTACGAGCGCACCGAACCCGATGGTGCCGGTGGTGTCCGCGGCACGGGGGAAATGCGCGAATTGCCCATCCAAGCGCTCTACCGAGCGGTCGGTTACTTCGGGTCCCCCCTCGACGGGGTCCCGTTCGATGATCGGCACGGAATCATCCCGAACAACGAGGGTCAAGTTCTCGACGACAACAACGATGTCGTTCCCGGTGTGTACGCGACGGGGTGGATCAAGCGCGGACCCGTCGGGCTGATCGGACACACCAAGTCCGACGCGATGGAAACCATCGCCCGACTCGTCAAGGGTCAAGCGTCGTGGTGGTCGCCAGCCGAACCGTCCGAAGAGGCCGTCACCGCATTACTAGACGCCCGAGGCGTTCATTACACGAACCTTGACGGTTGGCACCACCTTGACGACCACGAGAAATCGCTGGGTGAGCCTCATGGCCGCGAGCGCATCAAAGTGGTTGACCGAGAAGAGATGCTTCGTGTTTCGGCGGGATAAGTCGCTCCCACTCGACGCGGACCTCATCAAGGCGCTCTACCGTGGAGTCCTTCGGCGCGAACCCGGGGCCACCGAAATCAATAACTTGATCAATGCGTTGTCAAACGCAGGAAGCGTCGAACACGCGCTGAAGGACATGCTGTCATCTCACGAGTTCGGGGTGATGGTGTTACCGGATCTGATCAATAGTTACGTCAACCGCGTTCCCGACAAGCCCATATTCTTTCTGCATGTTCCCAAGACCGCGGGGACGTCTTTTCGGCTGGCATTGACCGAAACGATGGGAGTCTCCGCTTTTCTGTTGTACGTTCACACGACGTGGCAGGGCTTTGGACGAGATGCAACAATGCAGTTTTGGCCGTTGTGGGCTGGACACGGTGGCGTGTCAGCATTTCCACAAACCCACCGCGGCATCACGGTTTTTCGTGAAGCGCGAAGCAGGACGCTTAGCTCTTTTCGCCAACAGCAAAAGGAATTGATAACCGGGGATCACGATGGAACACTCTCCCTGCGGCGCGCCAAAATTGGTCTTCAACATCCGAAGTCCAGGACTGTAGAAGCGGGTTTTTCTAAATGGGTAACTGGCTCACGTACCGCATTGACATGGTTCATCGACACCCCACACACGGACGGTGCGTATCTGTGGAATGGTCTGCCGTCGCATAAATTTCTCAAATCGCTTAGCCCGTCCGAAGTTCGGCATTCGTTGTCGCGGTCGTTATCACGGTTCGATGCGGCGGCCTGGGCTCACGATTCTGACGCGATGGTTCGCGCAATTGGTCTCTCCACCGGCGTCGAAGCTGTTTCGCCAATGGGGCGTGAAAACGAATTTGGGCCCGCACCCGGCGTTGAGACTATCCGACTCACATCGACGGATCTTGAGCAACTTAACCGAAACGCACGGTACGACCAAATTCTGATAGATATCGCGGTTGACCAGGGTCTCATTCCCCCACTCGACCCAGATTTTGCTGATGCCGAATTCGAACGCACGGCCCAGCGCTTGGGTTTTGTTCTCCCCTAGGGCGCAACGAGACCGTCGGTGATTTTCGCCGCCCAGGCGTCCACATCGTGAGGAAGTGCGTCACGTCTGATTGTTGACACGATTGACGACCGGTGGGTTTTTCTCGACAATGAACGGATTGTCGCAATGGCCGCATCGGATTCATCGAATACGTCGAGGACCCCGCCGTACAGACTGTTCAGGTGTCGACTGAGTTCATTAGACGTCGTGATGACCGGGGTTCCAACGGCCAGCGATTCGAGCACAGGAAGACCGTAACCCTCGGCGTCCGAGACATAGACCACTGCGAGAGCCTCCGCCATCAATGTCGCAAGTTCAGTGTCATTCAGCCTAGAGACCAATCTGAACACATTTCGATTTCGCAGAATTCGCCTGATCAAAATGAATTGGTGCTTTTCGGTAATCATGGGCGTTTTGCCGACAATCACAGTGGTGAAATCATCTTTTTCAGTCCGGTGTGCGAGCACATATTCAACGAACTCTGACAACCTTTTTCGCGGCTCAAAACCGCCCATAAAAACGACGTAGGGGTTGCTCGGCTTTGGCGCTAAAGCGCCGCTACTCGGTGTGGTGGCGATAGGCAGTGGAATCACCTCGATAGGAGGGGCGGGGCGATTGATGGCGTTACAAAAAGCTCGCATCTCGGCGGCGAGGAGGGGCGTCGCGACAGTTATTCGCTCGCTCGTTGCGAAGGCTTCGACATTTAACAGGTGCTCGTGGCTCGACGCCGGAGAAAAAAATCGTGAGTGGGTCAGCGGCAAAAAATCATGAACGACAAAGCGCGTGGTGACGTTGAGTCCGACTTGCTGCCAGGTGGTCAGACGATCGGCAACGTCGCGCCCCATTACCTCGGAAATCACAATTGTGGTGTTGTGTAACAGCACACACGTTCGGGGTTCGGGGTGCCGAACACCGAGAACGACCGCGGGGACCGGAATCCAGCGAAGCAAAGAAAAGAGCGCGAAAGCGATTGTTGGCGAACGGCCAGCAAGATTTTGTAGAAAGTCGACAGCCGCTGACCCCCACCGAGCCCGGCGGTTTCCCTGAATCCATCCACCGGCGGGAAATGTCACTGCTCCGGTTTCCGAATCCACCGCAGCAAAGCCTGGGCGACCGTTTGACCACACGATTCGACCGAGTTTCTGACCAGAGATAGACAAGATTAGGTTTCGAACCACCCGCGGAATTCCCGACACGAATCGTTCGGCGGCGAATCGAGTGATGTCAGTGAGCGCCGGACCTGAGGGGACAATTAATCCGCGCCGAATCCTTGCGGGATATGCGCTCGAGTGAAGGAGTCGAAAGGCTCGCGCTGGTTGGTTGATCGCGATGAGTTGTCGAACCGGATCGAATTCGGCGCGAGTGGGGTATGCCCCGTTGACGGCGAGGAAAGAAATTCCCGCCCGTAGTTCGGCCGTATGGCGATCATTTGCGAGGAACTCGAGTAAGGACACTTTCCAGGTTGACGGAGAGGTGTCCTCTAAGTCACTGATTTCGCAGTGGTGACCGAGCGCGCACATTCGCTCGGCTGTTGCAGAAGAAACCGTTCGCATTAAACAAATTCTCCAGTTTGCTCGGCGCTCCAGCGCGCCAGGCTAAATCCGTAATGGGCTAGTGCCCGGGAAGAGTCCAGCGCCATAAATGCCCACACTCCAAAGAGAGGGATACTACTAGACCATGTATCGATTGGGCCTCCAAAGGTGAGTTGCCAAGCGACGGCGGTGGTGACAATCGCGGCGGTGACAACGTAGTCGCGCGCGGGGAGCGCATTGAATTTTCGCTCAGAATCCCCGAGCCAATCACCGAACTCGGTGACGAGCATCGGGTCACCGTCTTTCCCACCTGACCGGGAGTTGATCGAATCGAAGCGTTCGAAAATCCGTCGCCCTTCGCGAAAACGCAGAAGCCCAGAGCGTAGAAGATACGCTTGCGCCGCGAGGACCGCGACAGCCAAAGGCGCGTGTGAGGTGAGCAGCGAAACGGCAAGGAAAACCGCAGCGCGAACGCTGGTGACCGCGAGTGAATAGTGGGCGTCTATGAGTTGACGTTCGATATTGAGACGCTGTTTGCTGCGGCGCACTGTGTTACCTGACGGTGCCGCACCAATTTCATCAGTCATACGTTGCGCTAACGCGGCGATTTCTAAACCGAGAATCTTCGCTCGGAAGATTGCGGTCAATCCCGACGTTGCAATCCACAGTCCGACGAGAGCAAGCAAAAGAAACGAGAGTGACGAGGAGGAAACCGCACCATTTTCGGCGCCCAGTAATGACGCGACCCACGAGGGCAGAGTGTCGGGGTTTTGAAGTCCGACCAGAAGAATCACGAGCGGTGCGGCGAAAGCAAAAGTCAAGATTAGTGACACCACCACGAGGCTAACCGTTCGGCCCCACCGGGCAGCCAGCCACTCCCTCATCGGAAATTGATGAACTGAACAGCGACGGGCAAATCCTTGCCCTTAATAAGCTGCATCGTCGCCTGGAGGTCATCCCGGCTCTTGGATGAAACTCTCAGTTCGTCCCCCTGAATCTGAGGCTTGACGGACTTCGGACCCTCGTCGCGAATGATTTTGGCGATTTCCTTGGCGTGCTCGCTCGTAATCCCGTTCTTCACGGTGGTTTCGATTCGATATTCCTTGCCGGATGCGAATGGCTTTCCGACGTCAAGGGACTTCAGCGAGATTCCGCGTTTGATGAGTTTCGATTCGAAAACATCGAGTACCGCCTTGACGCGCTCTTCACTGCTCGCCGCGAGGTTCACCTTGTCCGACTTCTTGTCGATCTCGGCGCCGACACCTTTGAAATCAAATCGTGTCTCAATTTCTCGCTGTGCTTGATTGACGGCATTGTCGAGTTCCATCGGATCGACCTTGGAAACAATGTCAAAAGAGGAATCAGCCATCCGCCCAGTTTAGGGGAGGGTCGCCAAGACCCGCCAGCGTATTGTACGATTGGCAATTGCGCGCCTCGTCGAGGATTACCTTGGTGTGGAACGCATCTGGTGGGTTACCCAAGCGGCCAAAGGGATCTGACTGTAACTCAGCTGGCTCAGCCTTCGGGGGTTCGAATCCCTCACCCACCACCAAGCCCCCAGCCCCACAGGGTTGGGGGCTTTTTTAGTAGAACCGATAATCGATTTCGTCTTCATCCTCGAGGGACGGATTCTGCGGCGTGACGAACTCGGTCGCCCATCGGAACAGTGCCATGACGGCTGCGCCAACCGCGAGGAAACCGCCCACCGCGATGACGAGGCCGGCGATGATGCCGAACGCGATGTTCCACGTGTCCATGCCCTGAGACTAGGCGGAGTCCCCGACACGCAACCTGCGACAATAGAAGCATGAACGCGCAACTTCTTGAAACAGCGCTCGTCGTCGCACGAGAAGCAGCCGCGCTCTCGGCAGAGCGACGTCGCGGGACCGTGACGGTCGCCGAAAGCAAGACGTCCTCTGTCGACATCGTCACGGCGGTCGACCGAGAGGTCGAGGCCCTCGTCCGCACAAGACTTGCCGAACTCCAGCCCGGGGACGGATTCCTCGGGGAAGAAGGCGGCCGAGCGGATCGAACAACGTCCCTCACCTGGGTGGTCGATCCGATCGACGGTACGGTGAACTACCTGTACGACATTCCGCAGTACGCGATCAGCATCGCGGTCGTGGAAGGCGATCCCACCCCCGGCAACTGGACGGAACTCGCGGGCGTCGTGATTAACGCGGCCAGCGGGCGTGAATTCACCGCCACCCGCGGGGGAGGCGCGTTTTCGGACGGAATACCGCTTGCGGTGAATCGCCCCGAGTCGCTCGGGCAATCGTTGCTGTCTACGGGGTTTTCCTACTCTCGACAAATACGCACTCAACAGGCGCAAGTGATGGCCGTAGTGATGCCACACATCCGCGACATCCGGCGCATGGGAGCGGCGTCGCTTGACCTCACCGCGCTAGCCGCGGGCCAGCTCGATATCTATTTCGAGCGCATGTTGCAGCCCTGGGACCACGCTGCAGGGGTCCTCATCGCTCGCGAAGCGGGCGGCGAAGTTCGGGGCTGGAAGGGTGCGGCACCGGACATCGATTGGTTGCTTGCGGCACACCCCGAAGTCATCGACGAGATTGAAGTGGTGCTCGTCGACGCGGGGGCCCATTTCGACTTCAGGTAGCGACACCGCGGTACCTCGCTTACAATTGCCAAGCACGACTTTGTGGAGGTTTTGTGACTACTGATTCTGATTCGGCGCGTTCGGGCGCGGATGACGAATCGCGCGCCCAAAACCCCGATCAACCGCTCGCGCGCCGCGAGATGCGACTCCGCGCCGAGCAGGAAAAAGTTGAACAGATTGCCCGCGAACGCGAACGGGAGCGAATCCGCGACAACGCGATGAAGCGCGCGGCCGAGATCCGACGGCAGAAGGAAGAAGCCGAGGCCCGCGAATCAGATGCCGCTCGCTTCCAGGATCAGATAAACAACAGTCAACAGGTGCCGACACTTCCTCGGGATATGATGAGTTTCCCCCCGGCGTTGGCAGACGCTCCGTCGTCCGAAACCCCTCCAGCGGTCGAGACCTCGGAATCAGCGGCTGACAAGTCCAGCTACGCGGAACGCGGCCATGTTGGGGCGCAGCGCCGCAAGCGAGCGGAACAAAAAACCCGAAAGAAGGAAGAATCTGCCGCGAAGCGTTCAGCGCGGGCGAAAAAACCGCAGCGGCGCACACACCCATTACGCAATGCGCTGGGTCGTAGTTTCGTCGTCATGGTTGTCGGCGGCTTGTTCGCGGTTCTCGCGTTACCCGCCACCGGATTCAACGCGACAAACATGGGCTGGGCCGCCGAAACGGCGAACGACGACCAAGAGGCCAAGGTCGCGGCGCTGGGAACGGAAGCCGAAAAGATTGCCCTCGGCGATTACTCGGTGACGACCTATTCTGAACTCTTGCTGCTGACTTACGGTCTCACGTCAGGTTTCCGATACTCCGTCACCAACAGTGGAAAGATTCGCTGGCCGTTCCCGGTTGTCGTTCCGATTTCATCGGGGTACGGCGGTCGTGCCGCTCCGTGCCTCGGGTGCTCGACGCAGCACCGAGGGCTTGACTTCGATCCGGCCACCGGGACTCCGTTCAATTCCATCGCCGCCGGCAAAGTGATCGAAGTGAACGATGACGGGTACTTGGGGAAATGGGTCGTCATCAGTCACGATGTTGACGGTATGGAATTCAAGAGCCTGTACGCCCACATGATTCGCGATTCCATAGGGGTAAAGCTTGGTCAAAAGGTCGAGGCCGGTGACTACATCGGGCGGGTCGGGGACTCGGGAGTGACGTCGGGTGCCCACTTGCACCTGGCCATACTCGTCGACGACAATCCTGTCGACCCGTTCGAATTCTTGAAAAAACACACCAAAGGGAACTAATTGGTAGCGAGGGCGGGACTCGAACCCGCGACACCACGATTATGAGCCGTGTGCTCTAACCACCTGAGCTACCCCGCCGCAACCTAATTAGGTCGAGCCCCGAGTCAGGATTGAACTGACGACCCCTTCCTTACCATGGAAGTGCTCTACCACTGAGCTATCGGGGCGAGTGCCACGAAGGCACCATGCGAGGTTAGCACCTCAAACCGCTGCGGGTGAAATCACGAGCACCCCGATCCGCAGTCCTCGGGGTGTCGATGAATCGCCCCGCACATCGCCGAGTCGGCGCGACACGCCACAAACACTAGATGTAGTGAAATGACACGAATGTCATTCCCGACATATAGTGTTTTCTCTACGGCACTCCCGCCGCAAACCTTCAGGAGGAACTATGGACTTCGACAACGACAGCGTTGGCGGCTATGCGGTTCCCGTCGACCCGATGGACCTGCTGCAGTGCGATAGCTGCCAGTAAATAGCTGAAGCCTCAAGAACCCCGGCCACTTCGATGTGGCCGGGGTTCTTCTTTTCCCTCTCGGAATCGGCGCGGGTCAGCAACGGTATGTTGACATACGCGGAATAATGAAGTCATGAGCGACGTGCGCACGCCAGACCCGGCCTGGTTTTCCGACGAGGAATTCGAGGGCGTTCGCCGCAGGCTTCCTCTTTTATATGTCGAGGCTGTGCCCGTTCGCGTCGACGATGACGGTTTCGTCACGGACGTGGGACTTCTCATTCGCGTCGACGAGTACGGAGAAATGCGTTCCGCACTCGTTGCCGGTCGTGTGAAGTTCGGTGAATCGGTTCGCGACGCGCTGAGTCGCAACCTGGCAAAAGATCTTGGGGCACTCGCGTTTCCCCGGATGCCCAACAGCGTGGTGCCCGCGACCGTCGCCGAATACTTCCCGTTCCCCGGTCGGCTTGTCGATGAACGCCAACACGCGGTCTCGCTCGTGTTCGTCGTGCCGGTGACGGGCGAGGCTCAACCTCGACAGGATGCGCTCGACATTCGCTGGATCCCCGTCCACGACGCCGTGCGGGATTCGATTGACGGAGAGTTCGTGGGTGGCCGAGGCGCGGTCCTTCGCGCTGCGTTGGCAACAGTTTCTTTCAGATAACAGTCGAAATGGTCTGCAGAGGACCCGCGTAACGTCGTTTGATTGCGTTTGGGCCCGCTTGACGCATGAAGTCTGTGATTGTGACCGAGAATCACGCAATTCCCTGTTGTTCTGGCGTAATTGGTCGTACAGTATTTTTTGTTCACTCTGACGGAGGCCTGATGACCGACCCACTGCGCATGCACATTCACGATGATGCTACGGCTGCGCTCCGCGAACGAATCTTTGACTACGCACGTGACCGTATGCAGTTGGACCCGCCGCCGTTGGACAAGGGGATGCCTTTTGCCGAGATGCGAGCCATCATGCCCGACACCGTTACCGAAGCGGGAATCGGTGGCGACCGGGCGCTCGACCTTTTCGGCGAGATCCTCGCCCCCGCGTCGATGTCCACCGACCACCCCGCGATGGTGTCGTTCATCCCCGTCGCACCGACCGAGGCATCAATCCTGTTCGACCTCGTGGTTTCGGCCTCGTGCATCTTTGGCGGATCGTGGCTCGAAGGTGCCGGCGCGATTTACGCCGAAAACGAAGTACTGAAGTTCCTCGCCACCGAGGCCGGCCTTCCCGACGGTGCTGGCGGGGTGTTTGTCCAAGGAGGGACCAACGGAAATCTGTCCGCTCTCGTGGCCGCGCGTTTCGATGCCGAGCAACGATTGGCCGACGCCGGAAAGTCTCGTCCCGCTCGATGGAGTTTCGTTGCTTCGGAAGAGGCGCACTCGTCGCTTGCCCACTCCGCCCGGGTCATGGATGTCGACGTCATCAAGGTTCCGGTCGGAGCCGACGGTCGCATGACCGGAGCCGACATCGAGAAGGCCGTTGGTAACTCGTGGGACAACGTCTTTGCCATCGTCGCCACGGGTGGAACGACGAATTTTGGAATCGTCGATGACATCGCGTCGGTTGTCACGACCGCAAGGGGACACGGCATCTGGGTCCACGTCGATGGCGCCTACGGACTTGCGGGAATGTTCGCACCAAGCACCAAGCCATACTTTGACGGATTGGGTGGTGTTGATTCGTTCATCGTCGATCCGCACAAGTGGCTGTACGCGCCGTACGACTCGTGTGCCCTGATCTATCGGAACCCGTCGATTGGACGTGCCGCACACACTCAGCACGCTTCGTACCTCGACGTACTGACCGATACCGACGAGTGGAATCCTTCTGATTTCGCCGTGCACCTTTCGCGCCGCGCCCGCGGTTTGCCGCTGTGGTTCTCGCTCGCGACGCACGGAGTCGCCGCGTACCGGGAGGCAATTGAGTCGAACAACATCGTTGCGCGCGATATCGCCGAGGTCATTCGCAACAGTGATCACCTCGAACTCGTGCGCGATCCGATGCTCTCGGTCGTCGTGTTCCGCCGCATCGGGTGGACCCAAGACGACTACACCGCGTGGAGTGACGAACTCTGGGAGTCCGGCAGGGCCGCCTGTTTCCCGTCGAAGTACAAGGGTGAACCGGTCTTGCGATTCGCCATTGTCAATCCCCGCACGACCGTCGACATCCTCATGGAACTCGTCGAAAGCCTCAAGGGCTGATCGCCATGACGCGTTGGCCAGCTGAGTGGGAACGCCACGAGCGGACGTGGATGGCGTGGCCGTCCACCGGATACTCCCTCGGTGACACCGAGGTTGACGTCGCAGAGGCACGCGGTGCGTGGGCATCGGTCGCCAACGCGATTGTGAAGTTCGAACCCGTGACGATGGTGGTCGACCCGTCCGCCGTCGCTGTCGCGCGCGAGTGGCTCGACGAGCGCGTTGACATCGTCGAGGCCGAACTCGACGATGCGTGGATGCGAGACATCGGACCCACCTTCGTCAAAGGGACGGGCGACGCACTGCTCGGAGTCGA
Organism: Microbacteriaceae bacterium; assembly: GCA_044353905.1. GTDB lineage: Bacteria > Actinomycetota > Actinomycetes > Actinomycetales > Microbacteriaceae > MWH-TA3. The sequence goes on from JBILBA010000002.1 coordinate 53,779, forward strand.
TTGGATCTTCAACGGCTGGGGCGCACAGTCTTGGGCGACGTGGGAGCACGATGCGAACATCGGCCGCACGGTTCTGGCCTCGGCCGACGTCCCCGTCATCTCGTCGTCTCTTACCAATGAGGGTGGTGGAATCCACACGAACGGAGACGGAACGATTCTCGTGACCGAGACCGTTCAGCTCGACGCGGGTCGAAACCCGGGTTGGAGTCGTGACGAGGTCGAACGCGAACTGTTCGACACGCTCGGCGCGACGCGATTCGTCTGGCTTCCGCGCGGACTGACTCGTGACTATGACGATTTTGGAACCCGCGGTCACGTCGACATCGTCGCCGCGTTCTGCAATCCGACGACCGTTCTGTACCACGACCAGCGGAACCCCGAACACCCCGATTTCGCGGTGTCGGAACAGGTTCGCACGCTGCTCGCGGCGGAAGGGTTCGACCTCATCGCGGTGCCGGCGCCCGACACACTGCGCGACGACGAGGGCTTTGTCGACTACTCGTACATCAATCACTACGTGTGTAACGGGGCCGTCATCTTGTGTGGATTCGACGACGCGGGCGACGAGGTCGCGAAGGGAATTCTCGAAAAGGCGTATCCGGGACGGACAGTCGAGCTGGTCGACGCCCGGGCACTCTTCGCGCGCGGCGGCGGCATTCACTGCATCACACAGCAACAGCCCGCTTAGCCCAGCAACTCCCAGTTGATGAGGTGCTGACGCGAGAAGCGCGGATTGCACACGACACACGACGCGACCATGTTCCGCGGCTTGCGGTAGCGAAGCACGACGTGCCCAACGGAACAGGTTCCGCGCCACCGAGCGAGGTGGTCGGGCGTCGGACCGGTGTGGCGCACCCAGCCGGTGTACCCCAACGACCGAGCGGTGTCGAGCCACTTTTGGCTGTGATTGTGTTTTTTGCCGCAGAGTGCGTGTGCGATCTCGTGAAGGAGTGTCTGCTCGGCGTCGTCGATTGACCCTAGCGACGTGATGTGCCTCGACAACGAGATTTCGTGCTTGTCGTGATGGCACGCTCCGGCTCTGCGACGGGCGTGGTCCCACCGGAACACCCACTGGTCTGTGGAATGGGACAAGTGCGTGGCGATCAGTCTCTCGGCGAGGACTCGCACGTCATCCAGTTCGTTCACAGCCATCAGCCTAATTTCGGGCACCCGCGCAAATGGCAGAACCGCCGAAGGTCGCCCCTGATTCCCGGGTTACGAGCGGAACAGTTTTCGCGCTGGCGGTGGAGAGTCGATCGCCGTGTTGTCGGTGACGATGGTGGCGCTCGCCGACCACGCGACGGCGTCCGGGCCGGCGATGAGTCCGGTCGGGTGTGGCCCTTTGCCCGCGAGCGCTGACACCCACGGCGGAATGGACCCACTCGCGAGGGCTCCGAGCACGACATTTCCGAAGCGTTTGCTGTTGGCGACACCCTGCTCGGCGACACCGAATGCGTCCCCGAACACAAAGCGAAGCGTCGCGAGCTGTCCGCGGGCGAACGACATCGGTGGACCATCGGCGACGTTCGCGACAACAAGTCCGCTGGGTGCCAACAACGCCTTGATAGCCGAATAGAACTCGACGCTCGTCACGTGCGCGGGGGTTCGTGCACCGCGAAAGACATCGACGACAACGAGGTCGACCTGGCCGAGTAACCCGTTCGGCAACGACTCCATGACCTCGCGGGCGTCGCCGTAGCGGCATCGGATGGAAGCACCGCGGGGAAGCGGGCAGTGTTCGCGGACGAAATCGATGAGGTCGCGTTCGATCTCGATGACCTGTTGCCTAGATCCGGGCCGCGTCGCCTCGACGTAGCGAGGGATTGTCAGAGCGCCCGCACCGAGGTGCAGAGCCGTGATTGATTGGCCCGCGGGGAACGCTGCGTCGATGACGTGACCCATCCGCGCGATGTATTCAAACTGCAGAGCCGTCGGGTCGGCCAGGTCGACGTGCGACTGCGGGGTTTCATCGATCGACAACACCCACGAGCCCGGTCGCCACTGGTCGGGTTCAAGACTCGCGATGAGTCCACTGCTCGCGAGTCGATGAGTGAACGCCTCGACCATGGGGCAATTCTCGCCCACGGCACGTGCCCAAACAATCGTTACCAATTCGGAACTTTACAATTCACCAAAAGGGGTGTACCGTAGCAAGTTGCGCTTCATTCTGCTCGGGAATCATATTGCGGACTCCCGACTCACCCGTAAATAGTGGCGGGTTCATGACGCTTCCCAATGCTCAAACACTGTATCAAGGGCCCCGCCCGTAAAGGAAATATCTGTGGCTGTTAAGAAGAAAAACCAGGGGACCGGACGCGACGCGAATCGAGTGTCGTTTGCCAAGGTGACCGACGCGCTCACCGTTCCGGACCTCCTCGCTCTTCAGACCGAAAGCTTCGCCTGGTTGATTGGGACCGATGGTTCCGATGCAAAGTCGGGACTAGAAGAAATCTTCGAAGAGATTTCTCCGATCGAGAACGACCGCATGCAGCTGTCGTTCACGAACCCGTACCTCGAGGAAAAGAAGCACGAACTCGACGAGTGCAAGGAACGCGGCAAGACCTACGCCGCTCCTCTCTACGTCGAGGCCGAGTTCATGAACCACGACACGGGTGAAATCAAGACCCAGACCGTGTTCATGGGTGACTTCCCCCTCATGACCCCCAAGGGCACGTTCGTTATCAACGGAACCGAGCGCGTCGTTGTGTCGCAGCTCGTTCGTAGCCCCGGTGTCTACTTCGAGAAGGTCGACGACAAGACGACCGACAAGGACCTCTTCTCGTGCCGCGTTATCCCTAGCCGCGGCGCCTGGCTCGAATTCGAAATCGACAAGCGCGATCAGATCGGTGTTCGCATCGACCGCAAGCGTCGCCAGTCGGTGACGGTCTTCCTCAAGGCTCTCGGCATGACCCGCGAAGAGATCGAAAAGGAATTCGCCGGGTCGTACACGATGGAAGAGACCCTCAGCCACGACAACATCCTGACCGCCGAAGACGCACTCAAGGACATCTACAAGAAGCTTCGTCCGGGCGAGCAGGTTGCGCTCGAAGCCGCTCGTTCGCTTCTCGACAACTTCTACTTCAACTCGAAGCGATTCGACCTCGCGAAGGTCGGCCGGTACAAGCTCAACCGCAAGCTTGGTCTTGAACTTCCCGTGACCGAGTCGGTACTCACGCTGTCTGATATCAAGGCGACGATCAAGTACCTCATTGCTCTGCACGAAGGCAAGGCGACCATCGCCGGCAAGCGCGCGGGCAAGAACGTCGAAATCATGCTGGGAACCGACGACATCGACCACTTCGGTAACCGTCGAATCCGCGCCGTCGGCGAGCTCATCCAGAACCAGATCCGCACGGGTCTGTCTCGGATGGAGCGCGTTGTTCGCGAGCGCATGACCACGCAGGACGTCGAGGCCATCACGCCCCAGACGCTCATCAATATCCGTCCCGTGACCGCGGCGATCAAAGAATTCTTCGGAACCTCGCAGCTCTCGCAGTTCATGGACCAGAACAACCCGCTCGCCGGGCTCACCCACAAGCGTCGACTCTCGGCGCTTGGACCCGGCGGACTCTCGCGTGAGCGTGCCGGTGTCGAGGTGCGAGACGTTCACCCGTCGCACTACGGACGTATGTGCCCGATTGAAACTCCGGAAGGCCCGAACATCGGTCTGATTGGTTCGCTCGCGTCGTTCGCTCGAATCAACTCGTTCGGTTTCATCGAAACTCCCTATCGCCAGGTCGTCAACGGCAAGGTCACCAACAAGATTGACTACTTGACCGCCAGTGACGAGGACGAGCACATCGTCGCCCAAGCCGGTTCGCCGGTGAATGCCGATGGGACTCTCGCCGAAGAGCGTGTACTCGTTCGAATCAAGGGTGGAGAGGTCGACACCGTTCCCGCGAACCGCGTCGACTACATGGACGTTTCGCCGCGCCAGATGGTGTCGATCGCGACGTCGCTCATTCCGTTCCTCGAGCACGACGATGCAAACCGCGCACTCATGGGTGCGAACATGCAGCGTCAGGCCGTCCCGCTTCTTCGCTCCGAGGCTCCGATTGTCGGAACCGGAATGGAGTCGTACGCGGCTGTTGACGCCGGTGACGTACTCATCGCACTCCACGCCGGTATTGTCACCGAGGTCTCGGGCGATCACGTCCACGTCCTCAACGACAACGGCGGTAAAGACGGCGTTCCCGTCACGTCCGAGTATGTGCTTCGCAAGTTCGAGCGCTCGAACCAGGGCACGAACTTCAACCACCGCCTCGTTGTATCCGAAGGGGACAAGGTCGCCAAGGGCGGCGTTCTCGCTGACGGCCCAGCGACGGAAAACGGCGAGCTCGCTCTCGGGAAGAACCTCCTCGTGGCTTTCATGTCATGGGAAGGCCACAACTTCGAAGACGCGATCATCCTCAGCCAGAACCTCGTCAAGGACGACACGCTCTCGTCGATTCACATCGAGGAATACGACGTTGACGCCCGCGACACCAAGCTCGGACCGCAGGAAATCACGCGCGACATCCCCAACCAGTCGCAGGAGAGCCTTGCTCACCTCGACGAAGAGGGAATTGTGCGAATTGGTGCCGAGGTCCGCGCCGGAGACATCCTCGTCGGACGCATCACGCCAAAGGGTGAAACCGAACTGACCGCCGAAGAACGACTTCTTCGCGCTATCTTCGCCGAAAAGGGCAAGGAAGTTCGTGATTCGTCTCTTCGTGTTCCGCACGGCGAGCACGGAACCGTCATCGACGTCAAGATCTTCGACTCCAACGAAGAAGACGACGAGCTCGGTAACGGCGTCCTCAAGAAGGTCATCGTCTACATCGCCCAGAAGCGCAAGATCTCGGAGGGCGACAAGCTCGCCGGTCGACACGGCAACAAGGGTGTCATCGCCAAGATCCTGCCGGTCGAAGACATGCCGTTCCTCGAAGACGGAACCCCGGTCGATGTCGTCCTCAACCCGCTCGGTGTCCCCGGACGAATGAACTTCGGTCAGGTCCTCGAACTTCACCTCGGTTGGGCAGCCAAGCAGGGGTGGAAGGTCAACGGAAACCCCGACTGGGCGAAGTTCCTCCCCGAGGAAGCACGCGAAATCGCTCCCGGCACCAAGGTCGCAACCCCCGTCTTCGACGGTGCAAGCGAAGTCGAAATCGCGGGTCTTCTGGACTCGACGCTTCCTCGTGTCAACGGACAGCAGCTCATCGGTTCGTCCGGTAAAGCGCAGTTGTTCAACGGCCGCACCGGTGAACCGTTCCCCGATCCCATCTCGGTCGGATACATGTACATCCTCAAGTTGCACCACCTCGTCGACGACAAGATTCACGCTCGTTCGACGGGACCGTACTCGATGATCACGCAGCAGCCGCTGGGTGGAAAAGCGCAGTTCGGTGGACAACGATTTGGCGAGATGGAGGTGTGGGCCCTCGAGGCCTATGGCGCTTCCTATGCTCTGCAAGAGCTCCTCACGATCAAGTCCGACGACATCGCCGGTCGAGTCAAGGTGTACGAAGCCATCGTCAAGGGACTCAACATTCAGGAACCTGGTATCCCTGAGTCGTTCAAGGTCCTCATGAAGGAAATGCAGTCCCTCGGACTCAACGTCGAGGTACTCGACGGTGCCGAGAACCCTGTCAACCTTCGTGACACGGCGGACGACGCCGACCGCGCAACCGCATCGCTGGGTGTCAACATCGCCCGCGAAGAGTCCGCTGCCGTGGACTTCGCCGAGTAGGCACCCCCAGAGAACTGACTATCGAGAAATACGGAAGAGAAAAAAGTGCTCGACGCAACTACCTTTGAAAAAATTCGCATCAAGCTCGCGACGAACGAACAAATTCGTTCGTGGTCGAGCGGTGAGGTGAAGAAGCCTGAAACCATCAACTACCGCACGTTGAAGCCAGAGAAAGACGGCCTCTTCGGTGAGCAGATCTTTGGTCCGTCCAAGGACTGGGAGTGCGCCTGTGGCAAGTACAAGCGCGTCCGCTTCAAGGGCGTCACGTGTGAGCGATGCGGTGTCGAGGTTACTCGTCAGGCCGTTCGCCGCGAGCGCATGGGCCACATCGAGCTCGCCGCCCCGGTCACTCACATCTGGTACTTCAAGGGTGTCCCGAGCCGCCTCGGTTACCTCCTCGACATGGCGCCGAAGGACCTCGAAAAGGTCATCTACTTCGCCGCCTACATGGTGACCTACATCAACGAAGAGCGCATCCACCAGGACATGCCACTCGTCGAGAAGATGGTGCAGACCGAAATTCGTGATTACGAAAAGGTCCGCGACGAGGAAATCACTGATCGTCAGAAGGAACTCGAAGACGAACTCGCCAAGCTCGAAGCCGAAGAGGCCAAGGCAGACGTCAAGCGCAAGGCAAAAGAAGCAGCCGAGCGCGAAATGGCGAACATTCGCAAGTCGTTCGACGACGACATCGCTCGCTGGCAGCGCGCATGGGACTCGTTCCGTTCGCTCAAGCTGGGTGGCCTGTGGGGCGACGACACGGAGTTCCGATTCCTCGTCGATCACTTCAAGGGAAACACCGACCCCGACAAGACGACTCTCGACGAGACCTACTTCACTGCTCTCATGGGTGCGGAAGCGATCGAGCACATGCTCAAGGACCTCGGAAAGAACGACCGCGAGAAGCTGAAGGCCGAAGGCGAAGTTCTTCGCGACGAGATCAAGAACGGCAAGGGACAGCGCAAGGTCCGCGCGATCAAGCGCCTCCGCGTCGTCAACTCGTTCCTCGTTCCCGCCGGTCAGGACCCCCGCGACGTTCCTCTTCCCGAGGCGATGGTGTTGCGCGTGATCCCCGTGATCCCGCCGGACCTGCGTCCGATGGTTCAGCTCGATGGTGGACGTTTCGCCACGAGTGACCTCAACGACCTCTACCGCCGAGTCATCAACCGCAACAACCGTCTGAAGCGATTCGACGAGCAGATGACTCCGCAGATCATCAAGAACAACGAAAAGCGCATGCTGCAAGAAGCGGTCGACGCGTTGTTCGACAACGGACGTCGTGGACGCCCGGTCACCGGAACCGGTAACCGCGCGCTCAAGTCGCTGTCCGACATGCTCAAGGGAAAGCAAGGACGTTTCCGTCAGAACCTTCTCGGAAAGCGCGTCGACTACTCGGGCCGTTCGGTCATCGTCGTCGGACCCCAGCTCAAGCTCCACCAGTGTGGTCTTCCCAAGCAGATGGCGCTCGAACTGTTCAAGCCGTACGTCATCAAGCAGCTTCAGGACAAGGGACTCGCGTCCAGCATCAAGAGCGCGAAGCGTGCCGTTGAGCGCGCCTACCCCGAGGTCTGGGGCGAGCTCGAAGAGATCATCCGCGACCGCCCGGTTCTGCTGAACCGCGCACCGACGCTTCACCGCCTCGGAATTCAGGCGTTCGAACCGCAGCTCGTCGAGGGTAAGGCCATCCAGCTTCACCCCCTCGTTTGTGCTGCGTTCAACGCTGACTTCGACGGTGACCAGATGGCTGTGCACCTTCCCCTCTCGGTGGAGGCCCAGGCCGAGGCGCGCGTTCTCATGCTCGCGTCGAACAACATCCTCAAGCCCTCGGACGGAAAGCCGGTTACGGTACCGACCCAGGACATGATCATCGGTCTGCACCACCTCACGTCAGAGCGCTCAGGCGTTGTGGGCGAGGGACGGGCGTTCGGAGGGATCTCTGAAGGTCTCATGGCCTACGACCTCGACAAGTTGCACGTCAACGCGAAAATCAAGATTCGCGTCCCCGGAGTCGTTTTCGCCGCGGGCACCGCACCGGAAGGATTCGCTGACGGAAAGGCATTCGAGACGACTCTCGGAAAGGCGATCTTCAACAGCCTCCTTCCCGCTGACTTCCCCTACGTGACCGAGGTCGCGGACAAGGGTGTCATCACCGAAATCGTCGAGGTCCTCGCCGAGAAGTACCCGAAGGTCGTTGTTGCGGCAACGCTCGACGCCCTCAAGGACGCCGGATTCCACTGGGCGACTCGTTCGGGAGTCACGGTCGCACTGAGCGACGTCGTGACGCCGAAAGAGAAGAAGACGATCATCGAGAAGCACGAGAAGTTGGCCGCCAAGGTCGATGGCCAGTTCGAAAAGGGACTCATCTCGGAACTCGAGCGTCACAAGGAACTCATCACCATTTGGACCGATGCCAACGTCGAAGTTTCGGCGGCGCTCAAGGTCGAAATGTCCAAGGGGTACAACACCATCAACCGTATGGTCACCTCGGGTGCTCGTGGTAACTGGCTGCAAGTTGGAAACATCGCCGGTATGCGTGGACTCGTTGCGAACCCGAAGGGTGAAATCATCTCGACCCCGATCAAGAACTCGTACCGCGAGGGACTGTCGGTTGCCGAGTACTTCATCGCCACCCACGGTGCTCGTAAGGGACTCGCGGACACGGCACTTCGTACCGCCGACTCGGGATACCTCACTCGTCGTCTCGTTGACGTTTCGCAGGATGTCATCATCCGCGAAGCCGACTGTGACACGACCAAGGGCCTTCCGTTCACGATCGCAATTGACGGCGCAGCCGCTCCCAACGTCGAGAACCTCGTGTTCGCACGTACTCTCGCTGCTGACGCGGTGGACGGTAAGGGCAAGGTTGTCGCCGCGGCCGGAACCGACATCGGTCGACAGACGATCAAGGACTTCATCGCCGCTGGCGTCACGTCGCTCCTCGTTCGCTCGCCGTTGACCTGTGAGTCGACAAAGGGTGTTTGTGGCGCATGCTACGGCCGCTCGATGGCAACGGGTAAGACCGTCGACCTCGGTGAAGCCGTCGGAATCATCGCGGCTCAGTCGATCGGTGAACCCGGAACCCAGCTCACGATGCGTACCTTCCACACGGGTGGATCGGCGTCGGCAGCGGACATCACGCAGGGTCTTCCCCGCGTGGCCGAGCTGTTCGAGGCACGTACCCCCAAGGGAGCGAGTCCCATCGCCGATGCGACCGGTCGCGTTGCAATCGACGAGTCGGGTGCCCAGCGCAAGCTCATCCTCACACCAGACAATGGTGACGACGCGTACTCGTACACGATCCTCAAGAACGCTGTTCTGTTGGTCGAAGACGGATCACACGTCGAGGTCGGAACCCAGTTGTTCGCAGGAACCCTCGACCCGAAGGACGTCCTTCGAGTTCGTGGTTTGCGCGAGGTTCAGACTCACCTCGTCGAAGGTGTTCAAGGCGTGTACCTGTCGCAGGGTGTACCCATCCACGACAAGCACATCGAGGTCATCGTTCGACAGATGCTTCGAATGGTCTCGATTGTCGACCAGGGTGACACCGAGCTCGTCCCGGGTGAACTCGTCGACAACATCCGTTTCCGTGCGATTAACCGCGACGCTGTTTCGCGAGGAGCAAAGCCCGCCACCGCGCGCGCCGAACTCCTCGGAATCACCAAGGCGTCGCTCGCAACCGAGTCGTGGCTGTCGGCCGCGTCGTTCCAAGAGACCACTCGCGTACTCACGCAGGCGGCTCTCGAGCGCAAGTCCGACCCGCTCATCGGTCTGAAGGAAAACGTCATCATCGGAAAGCTCATCCCAGCCGGAACCGGTCTCGTGAAGTACCGCGGGGTCGACATCAAAGCCAACGTGGACGAAGCCGACCGCAAGTACCCGCAGCGTCACTTCACCGCGGGTGGCTTCTCGGAAGACGCGTTCACCTACGCCGACATCGAGTCCTTCAACTCGGCGTCGTACGACGCATCGGGTTTCCAGACCGAGTACTAAACCTCTAGACACGTTCGGGGTGGGCCTTCGGGTTCACCCCGTTCGTCGTTTCTGGGGAGGACGCCGACGGGGGAGGCGCACCACCGATACGGTCGAGCGATGCTTGACGCGCTCTATCTAACGACGGTGATCATGTGGTCCTTTGCCCTCGCGCGGGTCGACTTTCGCGAACACCGGTTGCCCGATCGGCTTACCGTGCCCGCAATTCCGGTCGCACTCGGAGTTCTGGCCCTCAATCGTCCGCAGAATCTGGGTTTCGCGGTGACCGCGGCCGTGGTGGCGATGGCCGCCGGTCTCGTTGCACATCGGATCGCCGACCTCGGGTTGGGTGACGTGAAACTTGTGCCCTCGGTCGTCATCCTTGTGTCCAACGACCGTAATCCCGCCGAAAATCTGGCGGAATGGTTCGTCGGAATGGGGATTCTCGGGGGAATTCACGCAGCAATCCACATGTTGATCACCCGCGATCGTCGCTCGCACATCCCGTTTGGACCGGCAATTCTCGGCGGAATGCTCAGTGTCGTCATTGCAGGTTGACCAAACACCGAAAATGCGTGTAATCTTGAGATTTGTGTGCGTGTCATCGCGTGCGAGAAATCGTGCGGGAATGTCACACACCAGGACCGTTATCCGGGTCGTCTGCGTGATGTAGTCGAAACGAGGTCCCCACGGCATGTCGGCCGCCGGCCGATTGAGAAGATCGCTGTCACCGTGCAGAAATTACAAGGAGAAAAGTCGTGCCAACGATTCAGCAGTTGGTTCGTAAGGGACGTAGCCCCAAGGTCACCAAGACCAAGGCGCCAGCGCTCAAGTCGAACCCCCAACAGCGTGGCGTGTGTACCCGTGTGTACACCACCACCCCCAAGAAGCCGAACTCGGCTCTTCGTAAGGTCGCTCGTGTCAAGCTCTCGAACGGCGTCGAAGTGACCGCGTACATCCCGGGCGAAGGCCACAACCTCCAGGAGCACTCGATGGTGCTCGTTCGTGGTGGTCGTGTGAAGGACCTCCCCGGTGTTCGTTACAAGATTGTTCGTGGCGCACTCGACACGCAGGCGGTCAAGAACCGCAAGCAGGCTCGTAGCCTTTATGGTGCGAAGGCGGACAAGAAGTAATGCCTCGTAAAGGACCCGCACCCAAGCGCCCCGTCGTCGCCGATCCCGTTTACGGATCGCCCGTCGTCTCGCAACTTGTCAACAAGATTCTTCTTGACGGCAAGAAAGACCTCGCTCAGCGCATCGTTTACGGCGCACTCGAAGGCGTCGCCACCAAGTCCAGTCAGGACCCCGTCGTTCTTCTCAAGAAGGCACTCGACAACGTTCGCCCGACCCTCGAGGTGCGTTCGCGCCGCGTCGGTGGATCGACGTACCAGGTTCCGATCGAAGTCAAGCCGCACCGTGCGAACACCCTCGCGCTCCGCTGGTTGACCTCGTACGCGAAGTCGCGTCGTGAAAAGACGATGACCGAGCGCCTCCAGAACGAAATCCTCGACGCGTCCAACGGACTGGGAGCGGCTGTCAAGCGCCGTGAAGACACCCACAAAATGGCCGAGTCGAACAAGGCATTCGCGCACTACCGCTGGTAGTCGCTTGGGGCTGGTCCCGCGACCAGCCCCTCACCCCGACCTCATTCATACAGAAACCCACACGGAGAACAACACATGGCACAGGACGTGCTCACCGACCTCAACAAGGTCCGCAACATCGGCATCATGGCTCACATCGATGCCGGTAAGACGACGACGACCGAACGTATCCTCTACTACACCGGTATCACCCACAAGATCGGTGAAGTTCACGACGGAGCGGCCACCATGGACTGGATGGCCCAAGAGCAAGAGCGTGGAATCACCATCACGTCCGCTGCGACGACGTGTTTCTGGGACAAGAACCAGATCAACATCATTGACACCCCCGGACACGTCGACTTCACGGTCGAGGTCGAGCGTTCGCTCCGTGTTCTCGACGGTGCCGTTGCTGTCTTTGACGGCAAAGAAGGTGTCGAGCCCCAGTCCGAGACCGTGTGGCGTCAGGCCGACAAGTACAACGTCCCCCGCATTTGTTTCGTCAACAAGATGGACAAGCTCGGCGCGGACTTCTATTTCACGGTAGACACCATCATCAAGCGCCTTGGCGCGAAGCCCCTCGTGATTCAGCTCCCGATCGGTTTCGAATCGACCTTCGTCGGGGTCATCGACCTCATCGAGATGCGCGCCCTCGTTTGGCAGGGTGACTCGAAGGGTGACGTTTCGCTCGGTGCTTCGTACGAAATCGAAGCCATCCCCGCGGACCTTCAGGCCAAGGCCGAGGAATACCGCTCGCAGCTCATCGAAGCCGTGTCCGAATCGAGCGACGAACTTCTCGAGAAGTTCCTCGCCGGTGAAGAGCCCTCGATTCCGGAAATCAAGGCCGCCATCCGCAAGATGACAATCGCCGGTGCTGCGTACCCCGTTCTCTGTGGTTCAGCGTTCAAGAACCGCGGTGTCCAGCCGATGCTCGACGCCGTCATCGACTACCTGCCCTCGCCCCTCGACGTTCCCGATGTCGATGGAACCGATGTTCGCGACCCCGAAAAGCACCTCACCCGTAAGCCTGAATCGACCGAGCCCTTCGCGGCGTTGGCGTTCAAGATTGCGGTTCACCCGTTCTTCGGCCGTCTGACCTACATTCGCGTGTATTCGGGCAAGTTGAACTCGGGCGAGCAGATCATCAACTCGACCAAGGACAAGAAAGAGCGCATTGGCAAGATCTTCCAGATGCACTCGAACAAGGAAAACCCGGTCGATTCGGTTACCGCCGGACACATCTACGCGGTTATCGGACTCAAAGACACCACCACCGGTGACACCCTCTGTGACCCGAGCCAGGCAATCGTCCTCGAATCGATGACCTTCCCCGAGCCCGTTATCGAGGTCGCGATCGAGCCCAAGACGAAGGCCGACCAAGAAAAGCTCGGACTCGCGATCCAGAAGCTCGCCGAAGAAGACCCGACCTTCCGTACGGAACTCAACCAAGAGACCGGTCAGACCGTCATCAAGGGAATGGGTGAACTTCACCTCGACATCCTCGTTGACCGTATGAAGCGTGAATTCGGTGTCGAAGCCAACGTTGGTAAGCCTCAGGTTGCCTACCGCGAGACGCTGCGTTCGTCGGTTGTCAAGTACGACTACACCCACAAGAAGCAGACGGGTGGATCGGGACAGTTCGCGAAGGTCCAGATTACTCTTGAGCCGATGGAAGTTACCGTCGACTCGATCTATGAATTCGAAAACGCCGTGACCGGTGGTCGTGTTCCCCGTGAATACATCCCCGCCGTCGACGCCGGAATCCAGGACGCCATGCAGGTCGGCGTTCTCGCAGGGTTCCCCACCGTCGGTGTCAAGGCAATCCTCGTTGATGGTCAGTATCACGACGTTGACTCGTCGGAAATGGCCTTCAAGATCGCCGGATCGATGGCCTACAAAGAGGCCGCTCGTAAGGCGAACCCCATTCTCCTCGAGCCGCTCATGGCGGTCGAGGTCCGCACGCCAGAAGAGTACATGGGAGACGTTATCGGCGACCTGAACTCTCGACGCGGGCAGATTCAAAGCATGGAAGATGCGACCGGTGTCAAAGTCGTTCGCGCTCTCGTGCCGCTGTCGGAAATGTTCGGATACGTTGGTGACTTGCGGTCGAAGACCTCGGGTCGCGCGGTGTATTCGATGACATTCGAGACATATGCTGAGGTCCCGAAGGCTGTCGCCGACGAGATCGTCCAGAAGAGCAAGGGCGACTGAGCTCCTCGCGTGACGACACCCGTCGAGACGCGATAAACTAAAAACTTCATATCCCGTATTAACAATCGTTTATCCGGAAGTTCCGGGTAAATAACCGAAAGTCCTAGGAGGACACCGTGGCTAAGGCCAAGTTCGAGCGGAGCAAGCCGCACGTAAACATCGGAACGATTGGTCACGTCGACCACGGCAAGACCACTCTGACCGCCGCAATCTCGAAGGTTCTTGCAGAAAAGTACCCTTCGGCCGTCAACGTCGTCCGCGACTTCTCGTCGATCGACTCCGCTCCTGAAGAGCGCCAGCGCGGTATTACCATCAACATCTCGCACGTTGAGTACGAGACCCCCAAGCGTCACTACGCTCACGTTGATGCACCCGGCCACGCTGACTACATCAAGAACATGATCACCGGTGCTGCTCAGATGGACGGTGCAATCCTCGTGGTTGCCGCCACTGACGGCCCCATGGCTCAGACCCGTGAGCACGTTCTTCTCGCGAAGCAGGTTGGTGTTCCTTACCTCCTCGTCGCACTCAACAAGTCCGACATGGTCGACGACGAGGAAATCCTCGAACTCGTCGAGGTCGAGGTCCGCGAGCTTCTCTCGGCCCAGGGCTTCGATGGCGACAACGCACCTGTTGTCCGCGTTTCGGGCCTCAAGGCTCTCGAAGGCGACGCCAAGTGGACCGAATCCATCGTTGAACTGATGGAAGCTGTCGACAACTCTGTTCCGGACCCGATCCGCGACAAGGACAAGCCCTTCCTCATGCCCATCGAGGACGTCTTCACGATCACTGGTCGTGGAACCGTTGTTACGGGCCGCGCCGAGCGCGGAACACTTGGTATCAACTCGGAAGTTGAAATCGTTGGCATTCGCCCGACGCAGAAGACGACCGTCACCGGTATCGAGATGTTCCACAAGCAGCTCGACGAGGCATGGGCCGGAGAAAACTGTGGTCTTCTCCTCCGTGGAACCAAGCGTGAAGATGTTGAGCGCGGCCAGGTTGTTGTCAAGCCCGGTTCGATCACCCCTCACACCGAGTTCGATGGAACCGCCTACATCCTTTCCAAGGAAGAGGGTGGACGCCACAACCCGTTCTTCACGAACTACCGTCCCCAGTTCTACTTCCGCACGACTGACGTCACTGGCGTCATCGAGCTTCCTGCTGGTACCGAAATGGTTATGCCCGGTGACACCACCGACATGGCCGTCACGCTCATCCAGCCGATCGCTATGGAAGAGGGCCTCGGCTTCGCAATCCGTGAGGGTGGCCGCACCGTCGGCGCCGGCACGGTGACCAAGGTCAAGAAGTAGTCTCGACTACTCCTTTCGTTGGGGTCCAGCCTTCGGGCTGGGCCCCTTCTTTTGTCTTACCTCCGACTTACGATTGGGTCGGGAAGAAAGGTGAGGATGACTTTTAAGCACGAGAACGGGCATTCGTTCACGAACCAGGAAATCATGGATTTCTGGACCGATGTCAACGGACCCGGTGGCGAGGATCTGTTAGAAATCTGCGACCACGCAAAACCGGGGACTCCACTCAACATGCCGATCTGGAGCGGGTACAAGTTGATGCGGCTGGCCGACGGCGATTTACTCGAGCAAGTTCCTGATCAGACGGCACCGCACGATTTTGGTCGGCTGATCTTTCGCGGCTCGAACATCAGCGAGGATGACATCACCCAACTCGTCGTGGACCTCGTCACCCGCAACCAGCTAGAGATCGCCGTGGCTTTTGCGTTCCATTTCGATTCTTCGGCATTCGATCAGGATGCCGAATCAGTCGGGAACCTTCGATCACGATTCTGGTCAACATGGGCGGGGATTACATCGGACCAACGCGCGCGCATCGATGAACGCCTGCTGAGCGAAAATCGGGCATACGCAACGATGGTCGCCTTCCTTGAGGAGCCCCGCAACCCTCGTTTCCGCGGTGTGTTGGAGTCGGCTGTCACTGCCTCAGACTTGAGCGTGCTTTACGAACTTCCCACCGACTGAAGGTTTACCGAGGCTGCGCTGAAGAATTGGTGTCAGTAGCCGGGGGATCAAGAACTTCGAGACGCGCGGCGGGCAATCCACGACCGGCAGCCTCCCTCTGCATCAGGATTCTGACGGGCGTGAAAATCGCAATGAAAGCGCTCCGTCCCCGAAGTCCCTGGCGCCGAGCTCGTAAATACTGCAGAATCATGCCAATCGCGATAAGTGCTGGCAATGCCAGAAGGAAGAGAATGTCCAAGGGCATAGGGATAGTCTGTGCGGGTTTTTAGCTTTGTGCAACGTCGAACACTTGATTCGCGGAAACCGTGAGAAGCGACACGCCCGAGTTGCACAAATGTCGGGGTTGTGAGAGAGTAGTGAAGTTGTATACGCGGCACTTTGTTGTGTCGCTCACTGTCCGGAAGTGATCAGGACGCGGTTTCCCGCATTTACCTGGTCCGCCGACAGACAACACGGCTTACCGCTCGCGTGGTTTCCACGTGTGCCGGTCGGGCTAGTTGATAGAAGAACAGTGGTGCGCAAGCACAAAGTGCTCACGGACAACCTTGTCGGTGAAATGAAAGAAAGAGTGGATCATGGCGGGACAAAAAATCCGCATCCGGTTGAAGTCGTACGACCACGCTGGAATCGACGCCTCGGCGCGAAAGATCGTTGAAACGGTTACCCGTGCGGGTGCGACCGTCGTCGGCCCCGTGCCGCTTCCGACGGAGAAGGATGTCATTGCTGTCATCCGCTCACCTCACAAGTACAAGGACAGCCGCGAGCACTTTGAGAAGCGCACCCACAAGCGTCTTATCGACATCATTGACCCGACTCCGAAGGCGGTCGACTCGCTCATGCGTCTCGACCTGCCCGAAGACGTTTCCATCGAAATCAAGCTTTAAGGACACCCCATGACCAAGGTCAAGAACACGAAGGGTCTTTTGGGCATCAAGCTCGGAATGACCCAGGCCTGGGACGAGAACAACAAGTTTGTTCCCGTCACAGTGGTTGCGGTGAGCCCGAACGTGGTCACCCAGCTTCGTACCGAAGAAATCGACGGTTACGTTGCTGTGCAGATCGCCTCTGGCGCCATCGACCCACGCAAGGTCACCAAGCCTCTCGCGGGACACTTCGAGAAGGCGGGCGTCACGCCTCGCCGTCACGTTGCTGAAATCCGCACGCCGGATGCTGCGACCTACAACCTCGGACAAGAACTGACCGTTGACCTTTTCGCCGCGGGCGAGGGTGTCGATGTCGTCGGAACGTCCAAGGGTAAGGGTTTCGCCGGTGTTATGAAGCGACACAACTTCAAGGGTGTTTCCGCATCGCACGGTTCGCACCGAAACCACCGCAAGCCCGGTTCTATCGGTGCTTCGTCGACCCCGTCGCGCGTCTTCAAGGGCATGCGCATGGCCGGTCGTATGGGTTTCGATCGCGTTACTGTCCTCAACCTCAAGGTTCACGCGGTTGATTCCGAGCGTGGACTCCTCCTCATCAAGGGCGCGGTTCCCGGTCCCGCCGGTCGCCTCGTCTTCGTTCGCAACGCAGTGAAGGGAGCCTAAAGACCATGTCTCAGGTATCCGTCGTTGACGCCGCTGGTAAGAAGACCGGCACAGTAGAGCTTCCCGGCTCGGTGTTCGATGTTGTGGCCAACGTGCCGCTCATCCACCAGGTCGTTGTCGCTCAGCTTGCTGCCGCTCGCCAGGGCACACACAAGACCAAGAACCGCGGAGAAGTTTCCGGTTCGGGTCGCAAGCCTTTCAAGCAGAAGGGAACCGGTCGTGCCCGTCAGGGTTCGGTCCGCATGCCCCAGCACCGCGGTGGTGGAATCGTCCACGGACCGACTCCTCGTGACTACTCGCAGCGCACTCCCAAAAAGATGATTCACCTCGCGTTGCTCGGTGCCATCTCGGATCGCGCACGCGCGGGCCGCGTTCACGTTGTCACCTCGTTCGTTCCCGGTGACGCACCGTCGACCAAGACCGCCTCGAAGCTCGTTGCTGATCTGACGACCGGACCCAACGTCCTCATCGTTGTGGCCACGACGGACACGGTGACGGAAAAGAGTGTTCGTAACCTCATCGGTATTCACACGATCACTCCTGGTCAGCTCAACGCGTACGACGTTTTGCACGCGGACGACATCATCTTCACGCAGGCTGCCTACGACACGTTCGTTGCCGCCAAGATCGAGAAAGAGGTCTCCGCATGAGCGTCCTCTCTGCAGCCCAGAACAAAGACCCGCGCGACATCATCATCTCGCCGGTCGTGAGCGAGAAGTCCTACGGACTCATCGACGAGGGAAAGTACACCTTCGTTGTCGCTCCTGACGCTAACAAGACTGAAATCAAGCTCGCCATCGAAAAGATTTTCGGTGTCAAGGTTGCCTCGGTCAACACCCTCAACCGCACGGGTAAGACCCGCCGCACGAAGTTTGGCATGGGAAAGCGCAAGGACACCAAGCGCGCCATCGTCAGCCTCAAGTCGGGCACCATCGACATCTTCACGGCTGTCGGATAGGGAAAAGGACTAGAACATGGCTATTCGCAAATACAAGCCCACTACCCCCGGACGTCGTGGTTCGTCGGTGTCGGACTTCGCCGAGATCACGCGCTCGACCCCCGAGAAGTCGCTGCTTCAGCCGCTTCCCAAGACCGGTGGTCGCAACAACGCTGGTCGCATCACCACGCGTCACATCGGTGGTGGCCACAAGCGCCAGTACCGTCTCATCGACTTCCGTCGTAACGACAAGGATGGCGTGAACGCCAAGGTCGCTCACATCGAGTACGACCCCAACCGCACCGCGCGCATCGCTCTCCTCCACTTCGTGGATGGAACCAAGCGCTACATCCTCGCTCCGAACAAGCTCAGCCAGGGCGACATCATTGAGTCGGGTCCCTCGGCTGACATCAAGCCCGGCAACAACCTGCCTCTTCGTAACATCCCAGTCGGAACCGTGATCCACGCGATCGAACTCCGTCCCGGTGGTGGAGCAAAGATGGCTCGTTCGGCCGGTGCCTCGGTGCGTCTCGTTGCCAAGGACGGCCCCTACGCTCAGCTGCGTTTGCCCTCGGGCGAAATCCGCAACGTCGACGCGCGCTGCCGCGCAACCGTCGGTGAGGTCGGAAACGCCGAACAGTCGAACATCAACTGGGGTAAAGCCGGCCGCATGCGTTGGAAGGGCGTTCGCCCGACCGTTCGTGGAGTTGCGATGAACCCCGTTGACCACCCGCACGGTGGTGGTGAGGGCAAGACCTCTGGTGGTCGTCACCCCGTCAGCCCGTGGGGTCAGTCTGAAGGACGCACGCGTCGTCCGAAGAAGGAAAGCAACAAGCTCATTGTCCGTCGCCGCACTGTCGGTAAGAAGCGTTAGTAGGAGCCCGGAATGCCTCGTAGTCTCAAGAAGGGTCCCTTCGTCGACGACCACCTTTTCCGTAAGGTGGTTGCTCAGAACGACGCCGGAACCAAGAACGTTATCCGCACGTGGTCACGTCGATCGATGATCGTCCCCGCCATGCTCGGTCACACGATCGCCGTCCACGACGGCCGCAAGCACGTCCCGGTGTTCGTCACCGAGACGATGGTCGGCCACAAGCTCGGCGAGTTCGCACCCACCCGTACCTTCCGTTCACACGTGAAGGATGACAAGAAGGGTCGTCGCCGCTAAGCGGCGAGAAGGTACAGATCATGGTTGAATCCATCGCCAAGCTCAAGAACATCCGGGTTACCCCGCAGAAAGCCCGTCGAGTCATCGACATGGTCCGTGGCAAGCAGGTCGAGGAAGCACTCGCAATCCTCAAGTTTGCCCCGCAGGGTGCATCAGAGCCCGTTTTCAAGCTCGTCGCCTCGGCGGTTGCTAACGCTCGCGTTACTGCCGACAAGACCAACGAAGCCATCAACGAGGCCGAACTCGTCATCGAAAAGATTTTCGTTGACGAAGGTCCCACGATGAAGCGCTTCCAGCCTCGTGCACAGGGTCGTGCGTTCCAGATCCTCAAGCGCACGAGCCACATCACCGTTGTGCTCAGCACCCCCGAAGCCAAGGTTTCGGCTGCGCCGGCAAAGAAGGCAGCCCCCAAGGCCGCCGAGAAGGCCCCGACCGCGAAGGCAGGTAAGTAGAAATGGGTCAGAAAGTACACCCATACGGATTCCGCCTCGGAATCACGACGGACCACCGTTCGCAGTGGTTCTCGGACTCGACCAAGCCCGGAGAGCGTTACTCCGACTATGTCGCCGAGGACATCACGCTTCGCCGTTTCCTCCAGGACAAGCTCGACCGTTCTGGCGTTTCGCACATGGTCGTTCGTCGTACGCGTGACCGCGTCACGGTTGACGTTCACGTCGCTCGTCCCGGTGTCGCCATCGGTCGCCAGGGAACCGGTCTTGACCGTCTTCGCGAAGAAGCGTTCGCGCTGACCGGCAAGGTCGTCATCATCAACATTGTTGAGGCGCTCAACCCCGAGGCCGACGCACAGCTCGTTGCTCAGGGAATCGCCGAGCAGCTCGGGGCACGTGTGGCGTTCCGCCGCGCGATGCGTAAGGGACTCCAGGGAGCCCAGCGCGCAGGCGCTAAGGGTGTTCGAATCCAGGTGTCCGGTCGTCTCGGTGGTGCGGAAATGTCGCGCTCTGAGTTCTACCGTGAGGGACGCGTTCCTCTCCACACTCTGCGCGCCAACATCGACTACGGCTTCTACGAGGCTCGCACGACGTTCGGTCGCATCGGTGTGAAGGTCTGGATCTACAAGGGTGACATCACCGACAAAGAACTTGCCCGCGAACAGGCTGCCCAGAAAGTAGCTCGTGGCGGACGCGACGGAAACCGTGGTGGTCCTCGTCGTGGCGCTGCACCCCGCGGCACCGAGGCTCCGGCCGCTACCGCAGGAACTGAGGCGTAAACCATGCTTATCCCACGTAAAGTCAAGCACCGCAAGCAGCACCACCCCAAGCGCACGGGTGCCGCGACCGGTGGTACCAAGGTCTCGTTTGGTGAATTCGGTATTCAGGCGATCACGCCCGCATACGTCACGAACCGCCAGATTGAGTCGGCTCGTATCGCCATGACGCGTCACATCAAGCGTGGTGGAAAGGTGTGGATTAACATCTACCCCGACCGCCCGCTCACCAAGAAGCCTGCGGAAACCCGAATGGGTTCCGGTAAGGGCTCGCCCGAGTGGTGGATTGCCAACGTCAAGCCGGGTCGCGTCCTCTTCGAGGTCGCCGGTGTTTCCGAGGAACTCGCTCGCGAAGCCATGACTCGTGCCATCCACAAGTTGCCGCTCAAGGCGCGCATCATCAAGCGTGAAGAGGGAGACGCCTAATGTCTGTCGGAACAAAGACCCTGAGGCCCGCTGACCTCGACACGTTCGAGGACGAGCTTCTCGTCGCCGAGCTCAAGAAGGCGAAGGAAGAACTCTTCAACCTTCGTTTCCAGTCGGCGACCGGCCAGCTCGAGAGCCACGGACGAGTCCGTGCCGTCAAGCGCGACATCGCCCGTATTTACACCATCATTCGCGAACGCGAACTCGGATTCCGCAAGGTAGAGGTCGCGGTGGTGAAAGCCGCCAAGGCAGCACCGAAGGCCAAGGCGAAGGACGCCGTGGAAGCGAAAGACGAAACTGCTGAGGAGACCAAGTAATGGCAACCGAGAACAAGGCTGCTACCGCAGAAGCCCGCCCGTACCGCAAGGTTCGTCGTGGACTCGTCGTCAGCAACAAGATGGACAAGACCATCACCGTCAAGATTGAGTCGCGCATCAAGCACCCGCTGTATGGCAAGGTCATGAGCCGCTCGTCCAAAGTTAAGGCACACGATGAGAACAACACCGCCGGTATCGGCGACTTCGTGATCATCGCCGAGACCCGCCCGCTGTCCGCCACGAAGAACTGGCGACTTGTCGAGATCGTGGAGAAGGCGAAGTAATTCGCCTCTCGTACTAGGAGAACAACATGCTTCAACAGGAATCCCGACTTAAGGTCGCCGACAACACCGGCGCCAAGATGCTGCTCACGATTCGCGTGCTCGGTGGCTCGACCCGTCGTTATGCGGGTATTGGCGACATCATCGTTGCCACCGTGAAGGACGCAATTCCCGGCGGAAACGTCAAAAAGGGTGAGGTCGTCAAGGCCGTTATCGTTCGCACCGTGAAGGAAACCCGTCGTGCAGACGGTTCCTACATCAAGTTCGACGAAAACGCTGCGGTCCTTATCAAGAGCAAGGAAGGCGAGCCGCGCGGAACCCGTATCTTCGGGCCCGTCGGACGCGAACTCCGCGAAAAGAAGTTCATGAAGATTGTGTCGTTGGCACCGGAGGTGATTTAGTTCCATGCAGAACATCAAAAAGGGTGACACTGTCATCGTCATCAGCGGAAAGCGCGAATACAAGGGCAAGACCGGTGAGGTTCTCGAGGTTCTCGTCGAGGCCAACAAGGTCCTCGTCAAGGGCATCAACATGGTGACCAAGCACGTCAAGGCTGGCGAAACCAACCGCGGAACCAAGACTGGTGGCATCGAGACGATGGAATCCCCCATTCACGTGTCCAACGTCGCACTCGTCGACCCGAAGACCAAGAAGCCGACTCGCGTCGGATTCCGCGTCGAGACGGTCACGCTCAAGAACAACAAGACCAAGATCGTGCGTACTCGTTACGCCAAGAAGTCAGGTGAAAAAGTCTAATGACCGCTACTGCCGCAGCGGCTGGCAAAATCCAGCCCCGCCTCAAGGCCAAGTACCGTTCCGACATTGTTGGCGCGTTGACCAAGGAGTTCGGTTACACGAACCCTCACCAAATCCCCAAGCTGGTCAAGGTCGTCGTCAACACCGGTGTCGGTGAAGCCGCTCGTGACTCGAAAGTCATCGATGGTGCCATTCGCGACCTCACGCTCATCACGGGACAGAAGCCCGTCGTGACCAAGGCGCGCAAGTCCATCGCACAGTTCAAGTTGCGCGAGGGCATGCCCATCGGTGCACACGTCACGCTTCGTGGCGACCGCGCGTGGGAATTCGTCGATCGCCTCGTGTCGCTCGCACTTCCTCGTATCCGTGACTTCCGTGGCCTTTCGCCTCGTCAGTTCGACGGAAACGGAAACTACACCTTCGGTCTTCAGGAACAGTCCGTGTTCCACGAGATCGACCAGGACAAGATTGACCGCGTCCGTGGTTTCGACATCACTGTCGTCACAACCGCCAAGACCGACAATGAAGGACGCGCGCTTCTGCGTGAACTCGGCTTCCCCTTCATCTCGAAGACACCAGCCGAATAAGCCACCCACTGACAAGGTCGGCGCTCGCGTAACGGGAGTCGAAACCAGACAGAGAACAGGAAAAACAACAATGACAATGACAGATCCGGTCGCAGACTTGCTGACCCGTCTGCGTAACGCGTCGAGTGCACACCACGACGCCGTCACGTTGCCATCGAGCACGATCAAAGCGGGAATCGCTGCGATCCTCAAGCGCGAAGGTTACGTTACGGACTGGAAGGTTGAACCCGCACGCGTTGGCAATAGCTTGACCATCACGTTGAAGTACGGAAACGAGCGCAAGGCGGCCCTTTCCGGCCTCAAGCGCGTCTCGAAGCCCGGTCTTCGCGTTTACGCAAAGTCGACCGAGATCCCCACGGTTCTCGGCGGACTCGGCGTTGCCATTTTGTCCACCTCGTCGGGCCTTCTCACGGACCGCGAAGCACAGACGAAAGGCGTGGGTGGGGAAGTCCTCGCCTACGTGTGGTAACCCGCCATGTCGCGTATTGGTCGTCTCCCCATCGAGATTCCGTCGGGCGTAACCGTTTCGGTTGCTGAATCCGTCGTCACCGTCAAGGGACCCAAGGGTGAACTCACCGTCAACATCGCAAACCCCATCGCGGTGTCGGTCGAGGACAACCAGGTCGTCGTGACGCGTCCGGATGACGAGCGCGCCTCGCGCTCGCTTCACGGGCTCACTCGCACGCTTATCGCCAACGACATCGTCGGCGTCACCACCGGATACACGAAGGCTCTTGAAATCGTGGGTACCGGTTACCGAGTAGCTGCGAAGGGCCAGGGCATTGAATTTGCTCTCGGTTACTCGCACCCCATCACCGTTGACCCGCCGGCCGGCATCAGCCTCGCCGTCGAAGGCAACAACAAGGTCATTGTTTCGGGAATCTCGAAGCAGGCCGTCGGTGAGGTCGCTGCAAACATTCGTAAACTCCGCAAGCCCGAGCCTTACAAGGGCAAGGGCGTTCGTTACGAGGGCGAAGTCGTCCGTCGTAAGGCCGGAAAGGCTGGTAAGTAACCATGGCTACTACCTCAAAGACCGAGCAGCGTGCGCGCCGCCACTTCCGTCTTCGCAAGAAGGTCAACGGAACCGAAGCGCGCCCCCGCCTCGTCGTGACCCGCTCGGCGCGTCACCTTTTTGTTCAGGTCGTGGACGACACCAAGGGAATCACCGTCGCATCCGCGTCGACGATGGAGCCGGATTTCCGCGCCTCCACCGAGGACAAGACCGCCAAGGCTAAAAAGATTGGTGTACTCGTTGCAGACCGTGCGAAGAAGGCCGGCGTGTCAACCGTCGTCTTCGACCGTGGCGGCAACCGTTATGCCGGTCGCGTCGCAGCAGTTGCTGACGGCGCCCGCGAGGCAGGACTGACCCTGTGAGCGAAGAGACGAAGGACAACACTGTGTCGGAAGAAACCACTGCCCCCGAGGCCGTAGAAGCGACGACTGCCCCTGAGGCGGTAGAAGCAACAACGACCGAGGAGACCGCTCCGCGCGGTCGCCGTGGCGAGAACAACAGCAACAACCGTGGTGGCGGACGTACCGGTGGTCGTAATGACCGCGGTGGCCGCGAGGTTGAGAAGAGCCCCTTCCTCGAGAAGGTCGTTGCGATCAACCGCGTTTCCAAGGTCGTCAAGGGTGGTCGTCGCTTTGCGTTCACCGCTCTCGTCGTCGTCGGTGACGGTAACGGACTCGTCGGTGTCGGCTACGGCAAGGCCCGCGAAGTTCCCCTCGCGATCTCGAAGGGCGTCGAAGACGCGAAGAAGAACTTCTTCCGCGTTCCTCGCTCGGGACTCACCATTCCTCACCCCGTCCAAGGTGAAGCAGCGGCCGGTGTCGTTTTGCTTCGTCCGGCGTCGGCTGGAACCGGTGTTATCGCTGGTGGTCCCGTTCGCGCCGTTCTCGAGTGCGCCGGTATCCACGACGTCTTGAGCAAGTCGCTCGGTTCGTCGAACACCATCAACATCGTTCACGCAACGGTTGCCGCTCTCAAGCAACTCGAAGAGCCTCGTGCGGTTGCCGCACGTCGTGGTCTCGAGTTCGAGCAGGTCGCACCCGCGCGTCTCATCCGCGCCGAGGCTGATGCCTTGGCCGCCGCGAAGGCAGGTGCCTAATGGGTCAGCTCAAGGTCACACAGATCAAATCCAAGATCAGCGAGAAGCAGAACCAGCGTGACACGCTGCGCAGCCTCGGACTGAAGCGCATCGGACAGACGGTCATCCGTCCGGACGACTCCGTCAACCGGGGTTACGTTCGCACCGTTGCGCACCTCGTCACTGTTGAGGAAGTGAAGTAATGGCTGAAGAAAAGAAGCCCGCCGCTAAGCCGGCTGCTGCGAAAGCTCCTGCGAAGGCCGCTGCCGCGAAACCTGCTGCCGCGAAAGCCCCCGCAAAGGCCCCCGCAAAGGCCCCGGCCAAGGCCGCGGCACCGAAAGCTGCCGCCAAGCCGGCCGCCGACGTGACCGAAAAGGCTACTGCTGCTAAGGCTCCCGCTGCGAAAGCGCCTGCGAAGGCAAAGCCTGCGACCTCGGAAACGGGCGAGAAGGTTCAACTTCTGAAGTTGCACCACCTCCGTCCCGCCCCGGGTTCAAAGAAAGCCCGCACTCGCGTTGGTCGCGGTGAGGGCTCGAAGGGAAAGACCGCTGGACGTGGAACCAAGGGCTCGAAGGCTCGTTACCAGGTTCGTCGCGGACTTGAAGGTGGAAACCTCAACTTCGTCATGCGCACGCCGAAACTTCGTGGGTTCACGAACCCGTTCCGCGTCGAGTACCAGGTTGTCAACCTCGACCGCATCACCGAGCTCTACCCGAAGGGCGGAGATGTCACCATCGCCGACCTCGTGGCAAAGGGTGCCGTTCGCAAGAACGAGAAGGTCAAGGTTCTGGGAAATGGGGACATTTCAGTCGCCGTCACCGTCACGGTGGACAAGGTGTCCAAGTCCGCAGAACAAAAGATTGTCGCCGCGGGCGGTTCGATCAAATAGTCAGTGAAACGGGCCGGGGTACTCCTCGGCCTGTTTTCTACTAGATTTAGAGAGTTGGCCGTTAGGCCTGTCACAGGAGGACCAGTGTTCAGCGCAATTCGTCGAATCATGGGGACCCCCGATCTTCGGACGAAGATCGGCTTTACCCTCGTGATGATTGTTCTGTACCGTTTCGGTTCGTTCGTGCCCGCCCCGTTCGTCGACTTCGCGAACGTTCAGACGTGTCTCGCTGGTAGCGCCGGAACCAACGGCATTTATGAACTGGTCAACATGCTGTCGGGTGGCGCTCTCCTTCAGTTGTCTATTTTTGCCCTCGGAATCATGCCGTACATCACGGCGTCGATCATCACCCAGTTGCTTCGCGTCGTGATCCCGCACTTCGAAACCCTCCACAAAGAGGGCCAGGCCGGACAGTCCAAGCTGACGCAGTACACCCGTTACCTCACTCTCGGTTTGGGAATCCTTCAATCAACCACCCTCGTCACGGTTGCGCGAAGCGGCCAGCTCTTTGGTTCGTCCTCGAGCATCCCTGAGTGCACGCAGCTCATCACGAGTGACGCGTGGTACTCGATCCTGTTGATCGTCATCACCATGACGGCGGGAACAGGTCTCATCATGTGGTTCGGTGAATTGATCACCGAGCGCGGTATCGGCAACGGAATGTCGATCCTCATCTTTGCGTCCATCGCCGCCGGCTTCCCCACCTCGCTCTGGGCAATCCAGCGCACCGAGGGCAACAGCATCTTCTTCCTCGTCATCGCGATTGGAATCGTCATCATGGCGGCCGTCGTTTTCGTCGAGCAGTCACAGCGCCGCATCCCGGTCCAATACGCCAAGCGTGTTGTCGGAACGCGAACCTACGGCGGAACCAGCACCTACATTCCCATCAAGGTCAACATGGCCGGTGTCGTCCCCGTTATCTTCGCCTCGTCGCTCTTGTACCTTCCCGCGCTTATTGCCCAGTTCAACCAGCCGGCTGCCGGCACCGTCGCGCCGGACTGGGTGTTGTGGATCAGCGCGAACCTGGCCAGTGGCGACCAGCCGCTCTACACCTTGATGTTCTTCTTCCTCATTGTCGGATTCACCTATTTCTATGTTGCGATCACGTTCAACCCAATCGAGGTCGCCGACAACATGAAGCAGTACGGCGGATTCATCCCCGGAATTCGCGCCGGACGCCCGACCGCCGAATATCTTGACTATGTGTTGTCACGCATCACGCTTCCCGGCGCCTTCTACCTCGGAGTGGTCGCACTTATCCCGCTCATCGCTCTGGCGACAATCGGAGCGAACCAGAACTTCCCCTTCGGCGGAACGTCGATCCTCATCATCGTTGGTGTGGGACTCGAAACCGTCAAACAGATCGACGCACAACTGCAGCAGCGTCACTATGAAGGACTGCTCGGTTAATGGTCCGTATGCTCCTCGTTGGTCCCCCGGGGGCCGGTAAGGGGACTCAGGCGGTTCTCTTGTCTGAAGAGTTCTCGATTCCCGCAATTTCGACGGGAGACATCTTCCGTGCCAACGTCCGTGACGAAACACCTCTCGGCGTCGAAGCCAAGGGGTTTATGGATCGGGGCGAATACGTCCCCGACTCGCTCACGAATGCATTGGTCGCTGATCGTCTTGCACAAAAGGATTGCGAGCTCGGATTTCTGCTCGATGGTTATCCGCGAACACTCGACCAGGTTCGCGCGCTAGATGAGGTCCTTGCGTCACAGGGAAACCAACTCGATGTGGTGGTCGAACTCACGGTCGATCCGGAAATCGTGGTCGGTCGAATTCGCGTTCGCGCAACCGAGCAGGGTCGCACCGACGACTCTGAAGACGTTGTGCGCAACCGACTCGAGGTTTATGCGCGCGAAACCGCTCCCCTCATCGAGGTTTATGGTGACCGCGGGGTTCTTGTCAGCGTTGATGGAATCGGCGCAATCGACGACGTAACACAGAGAATCGTCGCTGCGCTCGCTCTTCGAGGCTTCAGCGCCTGATTTGCAGTTGCAAAACCGCCATTTGTGGCGTATTGTCGTACTTTGGTGTGTCGTGCCCCCGTGGCATGTCTCACCGACCGCACGACGTGTGGTTTCGAGCAGCTAACGAACGGAAACATGGCTAACAAAGATGGCGTTATCGAGATTGAAGGCTCGGTCGTAGAAGCATTGCCCAACGCAATGTTTCGGGTCGAACTGGCGAACGGCCACAAGGTCCTCGCACACATTTCGGGAAAAATGCGCCAGCACTACATCCGTATCCTCCCCGAGGACCGCGTGATTGTGGAACTTAGCCCCTATGACCTCTCGCGAGGTCGCATCGTTTACCGCTACAAGTAACCACGCAGAAGGAACGGCCCGGAATTCACCGGGTACGACGCCAGCGAAACAGGAGAACACAATGAAGGTCAACCCCAGCGTCAAGCCGATTTGCGACAAGTGCAAAGTCATTCGTCGCCACGGAAACGTCATGGTGATCTGCGAAAACCCTCGCCACAAACAGCGCCAGGGCTAACGAACACACCGACAACTCAATACATAACCTCGCCGCATCACAACCCATTCGTGGGGGACCACCCGAGTAAGAGGCTCGGGAACGATGTTGGCACAGACCTCTTCAATCACTAGGAGCAGCCTCATGGCACGTCTCGCTGGAGTAGATATTCCCCGCGATAAGCGCGTGGAAATCGCACTCACCTACATTTACGGCGTTGGCCGTACCCGTTCGGTTCAGGTTCTCGACGAGACCAAGATCGACAAGAACATCCGCGTCAAGGACCTCACCGATGAACAACTCATCGCGTTGCGTGACTACATTGATGCCAACTTCAAGGTCGAAGGTGACCTGCGCCGTGAGGTTCAGGCCGACATTCGACGCAAGGTGGAACTGGGTTCGTACCAGGGAATCCGTCACCGTCGTGGTCTGCCCGTTCACGGTCAGCGCACGAAGACCAATGCCCGCACCCGCAAGGGACCGAAGCGCACTGTCGCCGGCAAGAAGAAGGCCGGCCGCTAGCCGCGGCCCTAGGAAAGGGAACTAGATCATGGCATCACCGAAAGCGACCGCGGGTCGTAAGCCTCGTCGTAAGGACAAGAAGAACATCGCCGTGGGCCAAGCTCACATCAAGTCGACGTTCAACAACACCATCGTTTCCATCACCGACCCGACCGGCAACGTCATTTCGTGGGCGTCGTCGGGTGGAGTCGGCTTCAAGGGTTCGCGTAAGTCGACCCCATTCGCCGCACAACTGGCCGCCGAATCGGCAGCCCGTCAGGCGCAAGAGCACGGCATGAAGAAGGTCGACGTGTTCGTCAAGGGACCGGGTTCCGGTCGCGAGACGGCAATTCGTTCACTTCAGGCCGCTGGCCTCGAGGTCGGATCGATCACCGATGTGACGCCTCAAGCGCACAACGGTTGCCGCCCGCCCAAGCGTCGCCGCGTCTAACGCACCACGGATTTAACGGGGTGATTGGGGAGACCCGGTCACCGCACACCAACAATTCAACATTCGTATTCAGAGAAGTGTCATATAGCGGACACTGACCGAAAGGAAACCACGTGCTCATTGCACAGCGCCCCACGCTCACCGAAATCACCGAATCCGACACGCGTTCACAGTTCGTCATCGGACCGCTCGAGCCCGGTTTTGGCTACACACTCGGCAACTCCCTTCGCCGTACCCTCCTGTCGTCCATCCCCGGCGCCGCCGTCACTCGTTTTCGTGTGACCGGTGCACCGCACGAATTCACGTCGCTCACGGGTGTTCACGAAGACGTCACGGAAATCATCCTCAACCTCAAGAACATCACGGTCTCGAGCGAACACGATGAGCCGGTTGTTGCGTACCTCCGCAAGAAGGGTGCAGGCGTTGCGACCGCAGCAGACATCACCGCTCCTGCCGGAGTCGAGATTCACAACCCCGAGTTGCACGTTGCGACGCTGTCGAAAGAGGGAAACCTCGAAATCGAGCTCACCATCGAGCGCGGTCGTGGATATGTCTCGGTTGAGCAGAACAAGATCGCTGGAGCCCCCATTGGCACCATCGCGATTGACTCGATCTATTCGCCCGTTCTCAAGGTCACCTACCGCGTCGAGGCAACTCGTGCCGGTGAGCGCACCGACTTCGACAAGCTCGTTGTCGATGTCGAGACCAAGGCGTCAATCGTTCCTCGCGACGCTGTCGCGTCGGCCGGTGGCACGCTCGTCGAACTGTTCGGGCTCGCTCGTGAATTGAACGTCGAAGCCGAAGGCATCGAAATCGGACCCCGCTTCGAAGAAGTCGTTACGGGTGAAGGTCTTGACATTCGCATCGAAGAACTCGACCTCACGGTCCGTTCGTTCAATTGCCTCAAGCGCGAGGGAATCAACACTCTCGCTCAGCTGGTCAACCTCACCGAGCACCAGCTCATGAACATCCGCAACTTCGGACAGAAGTCGGTCGACGAGGTTCTCGAGAAGCTCGTCGAGCGCGGTCTGCAGCTCAAGGACGGCGTTCCGGGAGCGGATTCGGCTTACTTCTACGAGGCCAACGAAGACTAATCACACTGCGGGTGCCGTCGCGCTCGCATCTGACAGGAGAACCAACACATGCCTAAGCCCACAAAGGGTCCCCGCCTCGGAGGAGGCCCGGCCCACGAACGTCTGCTTCTCGCGAATCTCGCGGTTGCACTGTTCACTCACAAGTCGATCGAGACGACCGAGACGAAGGCCAAGCGCCTCCGTCCGCTCGCCGAGCGCCTCGTCACGTTCGGGAAGCGCGGAGACCTCCACGCTCGTCGCCGCGTTCTGGGGATTCTTCGTAACAAAGACGCAACGCACGAACTCTTCACCGTGATCGCGCCGTTGGTCGAACTTCGCGAGGGCGGTTACACCCGCATCACGAAGACTCGATTCCGCAAGGGCGACAACGCGTCGATGGCACAGATCGAGCTCGTCCTCGAGCCCGTCAACCCGAAGCCCAAGTCGGCTAAGAAGGTTGCCGCGGCTGCTGCGGCTGCCGCTGCGCCGGCTCCGAAGCCCGCCGCTGCAGTTGTTGCAGAGGACATCGTCGACGACGTTGTTGTCGATGCTCCGGTTGACGAGGTTGTCGAAACTGAGGTTGTCGAGACCGAAGTTGTCGAGACCGAAGTTGTCGAAAACGTCGAAGCGCCCGACGCAGTCGAGGCTGACGAAGCCGCCGACGCTCCCTCGGACGACGCTGCACCCGAGGCCGCACCGGAAGCAGCCGACGACGCTGCACCCGAGGGCGACGAAAAGTAATTCCATGATGCGAGGCCCGGGGATTTTCCTCGGGTTTCGTGTTGGTTCTGGCGAGAATTCATGAGACTCCGCATCGATTTCTCGTACGACGGCACGGACTTCTCTGGCTGGGCAAAACAACCCGGTCTGCACACCGTGCAGGGGTCCCTCGACGTCGCGTTGGCGACAATTCTTCGACTGGACACGATTCAATCGACAGTCGCTGGGCGAACGGACGCGGGTGTCCACGCGACGGGACAAACCGCTCACATTGACGTCGATGACTCGGTGAAGCCCGAGCAACTATGGCGCCAACTCAATTCGATTCTGTCCGGCGTCGCGATTCACATCCATCGAGTGACCGTGGCCCCACCCGGGTTCGATGCTCGCTATTCGCCCATGTTCCGTCGGTACGAATACCGCGTGTCCGATGCCGTCGGAAATCGCGATCCACGAACGCGACATTTCACACTGTGGGTTGACGATCATCTCGACATCGACTTGATGAACGCAGCCGCGACCTCGATTCTGGGTCTTCACGACTGGACCACGTATTGCAAGCCTCGCCCCCGAGCCACGCGCGTCCGCGAACTGCAGATATTCCGCTGGCGACGTGAGAACGACGGCACACTCGTCGCCGAGGTGCAGGCCGACGCGTTCTGCCACAACATGGTTCGAAACCTTGTCGGGATGTGTATCGCGGTGGGTCGTGGCAAGCTCACCGTGAGCGATGCGGTCGCGCTCCGCGAGGAACGCACTCGCACCTCGGCGTTCATCGTCACTCCGCCTCACGGACTCACTCTCGTCGAGGTGGGTTATCCAGCGAACGACGAGGTGGGCGAACGAGCTGAACTGTCGCGTGCTCGCCGTGAATCGGTTTGACCAGACACTGAATCCCTTGTAGAGTTGACCCTTGGTGCCCGACCCGGGTGCCTGGTTGAGCCCTCCACCGAGTTCTTTCCTTAGAAAGCCTCACCGGAGCGGGATTCACGAACACTTTAACCGAAAGCGCTACGACTGTGACGCGTACATTCTCACCAAAACCCGCTGACATCCAGCGGGAATGGATCATCATTGATGCCGAAGACGTTGTCCTCGGCCGTCTCGCAAGCCACGCCGCTGTTTTGCTTCGTGGCAAGCACAAGCCGACCTTCGCTCAGCACATGGACATGGGTGACCACGTCATCATCATCAACGCTGAAAAGGTCGCACTCACCGGCTCGAAGCTGACCCAGAAGCTTGCCTACCGTCACTCGGGATACCCGGGTGGATTGACGGCTGTCAAGTACTCGGAACTCCTCGAGAAGCACCCCACGCGCGCCGTCGAGAAGGCGATCCGCGGCATGCTCCCCAAGAACTCGCTCGGAGCCGACCAGTTCCGCAAGCTCAAGGTGTACGCGGGTGCCGAGCACCCCCACACTGCACAGCAGCCCAAGCCGTACACATTTGACCAGGTCGCGCAGTAAGCGCCGAGTGAAGGATTAGAACAGTGGCAAAAATCAGCGAAACCACCGCATCGGGAGCCAAGGCACCGAAGCTCACTCTCTCGGTCGCCGGCGCAGCCGTCGGTCGACGCAAGGAAGCGATCGCCCGCGTGCGACTCATTCCTGGTACCGGTGTCGTGACCGTGAACGGTCGCGCGATCGAAGAGTACTTCCCCAACAAACTCCACCAGCAGCTCATCACGTCGCCGTTCGCGGTTCTCGAGCTTGGGTCCGTGTATGACGTCATCGCGCGCATCTCGGGCGGAGGCCCCTCGGGTCAGGCTGGCGCACTGCGTCTTGGCATCGCTCGATCCCTCCTCGAGATCGACACCGAGAACAACCGACCGACCCTCAAGAAGGCCGGTTTCCTCACGCGTGACGCCCGTATCAAGGAGCGCAAGAAGGCTGGTCTCAAGAAGGCCCGCAAGGCTCCCCAGTACTCGAAGCGTTAATCGGACATTCTCCGATGTCGCGTCTCTTTGGGACCGATGGTGTTCGTGGGCTCGCAAACGACGAACTCACGGCCGATTTGGCCCTGCGCCTCGCGCAGGCCGCTTCGCAGGTTCTGACACAGGGTCGGCACGCCGACGAAGTGCGCCGAGAAGGTCGCAAACCGCGCGCGATTGTCGCCCGCGATCCGCGAATCTCTGGCGAGTTCCTGACGGCAGCGGTTTCGGCTGGGCTGGCGAGTTCCGGCATCGATGTCCTGGACGCCGGCGTTTTGCCGACCCCCGCGACGGCATTTCTCGTCAACGACATTCAGGCGGACTTCGGGGTCATGATTTCGGCCTCGCACAACCACGCCGCGGATAACGGCATCAAGTTCTTTTCATTCGGCGGAACGAAGCTTCCCGACGTCGTCGAGGAGCGGATTGAAAAGGCTTTGGAAGGACCCCGTCTTCAACCGACGGGCGCGGGAGTCGGACGAATTCGCCGCTTTGCCGATGCGGAAGATCGGTATGTGCTGCACCTCCTCGCGACGATGGACGTCTCGTTGGCCGGATTGCACATCGTTATTGACTGCGCGAACGGTGCCGCGGCCGGAATATCGCCACGCGCGTTCAAGGACGCAGGCGCACAGGTCACCGTGATTGGTAGCGACCCGGACGGACTCAACATCAACGAGGGATGCGGCTCAACCGACCTCGCTCTGTTGCAAAAAACTGTTGTCGACGTCGGAGCCGACCTGGGAATCGCCCACGACGGTGATGCGGATCGGTGCCTCGCCATCGACGCGTCGGGGAACGTCATCGACGGCGATCACATCATGGCGATTCTTGCCGTGTCGATGAACAACCGCGGTTTGCTCAAGAGCTCGACGGTTGTCGCAACGGTCATGAGCAACCTCGGGCTCGAGATTGCCCTCAATCGCGAGGGAATCTCTTTGCGTCGTTCGGCGGTCGGTGACCGCTATGTTCTCGAGGACATGGATTCTGGCGCGTACAACTTTGGCGGCGAACAATCGGGGCACATCATCTTTGCGGATCACTCGACAACGGGCGATGGTCTACTCACGGGACTTCACCTCGCAGCCGAGATGGTGCGAACCGGCAAGACCGTTGCCGAACTGGCGACCGTCATGACCGCGTTGCCCCAGATCCTCGTCAACGTGAAAGATGTTGACCACACCAACCTGGACTCGGACACCGAAATCGCCGCGTTGCAGTCGGAACTCGAGGCCGAGCTCGGCGA
Organism: Microbacteriaceae bacterium; assembly: GCA_044353905.1. Taxonomy (GTDB): domain Bacteria; phylum Actinomycetota; class Actinomycetes; order Actinomycetales; family Microbacteriaceae; genus MWH-TA3. Next base: position 87,885 of record JBILBA010000002.1, read on the forward strand.
TTCGGGTCGAATCCTGCTCCGCTCATCGGGCACCGAGCCGCTCGTGCGGGTCATGGTCGAAGCGGCGACACAGGAACACGCCGAGAGCGTCGCCACACGGCTGGCGGACATCGTGCGCGCGCGACTGTCCCTCTAGATTTTGCGCAACAACACTGTGGACACGGTGTGATCGCGGTCCTTTTTCAGGACCAGTTTCGCGCGTGATCGAGTCGGGGCAATGTTCTCGACCAGGTTTGGTTCGTTGATGGTTCTCCAGAAACCTGTCGCCTCGGCGATTGCCTCGTCGCGGGAAAATGCGGCGTATCGGTGAAAAAAGGATCGCTCGTCGGCGAACGCGCTGGTCTGAAGCGCGAGGAACCGGTTGACATACCAGGATTCGATATCCGTGGTCCGCGCATCGACATAGATTGTGAAATCGAACAGGTCCGACAGGGCGACCGTTTGCCCGGCGGTGGGGGGTTGCAGGACATTGAGTCCCTCAACAATGAGAATGTCGGGCCTGGAAACCTCGATCGTCTCGCCAGGGATGATGTCGTAGGACAGGTGGGAATAGACCGGTGCGAATACCTTTTCCGCCCCGGACTTGATTTCGGTAACGAACCGAAGCAACGCGCGTCGGTCATACGATTCGGGAAAACCCTTGCGATTCGCGATTCCGCGTTTGATCAGTTCCGCGTTGGGGTACAGGAAACCATCGGTCGTGACGAGAGCGATGTTGGGGGTCTCTGGGTCGCGCGACAACAATTCGCGCAACAGTCGAGACACGGTGGATTTGCCGACCGCGACGCTGCCCGCGACACCGATGACGAACGGGGTGTGCGGTTTGGTGATTCCGAGAAACGACGCGGTGTCGGCGTGCGTGGCGCGCGCCGCCTTGGCATAGCGCGAGAGCAGGTTTGTCAGTGGAACATAAATACTGTCGACCTCGTCGATATCGAGGCTGTCGCCGAGTCCGCGAATGCGCTCGATTTCTTTTTCCGAAAGCGGGGACGCCAAAGACGACGCTAGTGCCGACCACCGATGCCGAGGAATCTCGTGGAACGGCGTCAAACCGTTAGAACTGTCACCCATTGCCTCAACGATACTCCGCTCGCGGGGTGGATAGACTTGCCCCTATGTGCGGCATCGTCGGTTACGTGGGTCCTCGTGGTTCGCAGGAGGTCCTTCTCGGAGGGCTCGGGCGCTTGGAGTACCGCGGATACGACTCGGCGGGTGTTGCCATCATCTCGACCGACCTGCAGACGCGTAAGCGAGCAGGCAAACTCCAGACTCTTCGCGACGAACTCGTCGCCAACCCACTCGACGACGGTCACACCGGAATCGGCCATACGCGCTGGGCGACCCACGGAGCACCGACCGACGTCAACGCCCACCCGCACCTCGCGGACGGCGGCAAACTCGCCCTGATTCACAACGGAATCATCGAGAACTTTGCCGACCTCAAGGCCGAACTCGTCGCTGAAGGAACTGAATTCACATCCGAGACGGATTCCGAGGTCGCCGCCCACATGGTCGCCCGCGAGTACCATCGGACTTCGGACCTCACGGAGGCAATGCGTGCGGTCGTCGCCCGCCTGGACGGCGCATTTACCCTGCTGGTCGTGCACGAGGATTCGCCCGGTGTCGTCGTCGGCGCTCGCCGCAACTCTCCGCTCGTGATCGGGCTCGGGAAGGGCGAGAACTTCCTGGGAAGCGACGTCGCCGCTTTTGTCGAATACACGAGCGACGCGTTGGCAATCGGCCAAGACCAGATCGTCACCATTACGAAGGACGACGTCACCGTGATCGACTTCGACGGAAACTCCGTCACGCCCGAACCATTCACTGTGACCTGGGATGTGTCCGCCGCTGACAAGGGTGGCTGGCCATCGTTCATGGCCAAGGAAATCAGCGAAGAGCCGGCCGCGGTTGCCGACACAATCCGAGGCCGTATCAAGAATGGCGAGGTCCACATTGAGGGATTCGAGCCGTCCTCGTTCACCGATGTCGACCGGATTATCATCATCGCCTGTGGAACCGCGGCCTATGCCGGGCTCGTCGGCAAGTACGCGCTCGAACAGTGGGCGCGAATTCCCGTCGATGTGGAACTCAGCCACGAATTCCGCTATCGCGAACCCGTCATCTCGGATCGAACCCTGATTGTCTCGGTCAGCCAATCGGGCGAAACGATGGACACGCTCATGGCCGTTAAGTATGCGCGCGAGGTTGGTGCGCGGACGCTGTCGATTTGCAATACCCAGGGTGCAACGATTCCGCGTGAGTCGGACGCGGTGATTTACACGCACGCCGGGCCAGAAGTGGCCGTCGCGTCGACGAAGGCGTTCGTGGCGCAAGTCACCGCGCTGTACCTTCTGGGAATCGCCATCGCGCAAGCGAACGGCAAGGGCGACCCGAAGGTCCTCGCCGCCGTTGTTCGCGATCTTGAAGCAACTCCCGTCATGCTCGAAACGGTGCTCAAGCACGGTGAACGCATCAAGACACTCGCGAAATGGATGGCGGACACGCAAGCGATCTTGTTGCTGGGTCGTCACGTCGGGTATCCGATTGCACTCGAGGGCGCGCTCAAGCTCAAAGAGCTCGCCTACATTCACGCCGAAGGGTTTGCTGCCGGTGAACTCAAGCACGGACCCATCGCGCTGATTGAGCCGGGCCAGGTTGTGTTCGTCATCGTTCCGAGCCCGCGCGATCCGCACTCGCTTCACGCGAAGGTGGTGTCGAACATTCAAGAGATTCGAGCTCGCGGTGCGCGGGTCATCGCCATCGCCGAACAGGGTGACGCAGCCGTTCTCCCCTACGCCGATGAGGTCATTCCGATTCCGCTTGCGTCCAGTTTCATTGAGCCGATTTTGGCTGTCGTGCCGTTGCACATTTTTGCGATGGAGCTTGCTGCGGCGAAGGGGCTCGACGTCGACCAACCGCGCAACCTCGCCAAATCCGTCACGGTGGAATAGCCGTGGCAATCGTCGGGCATGGAATCGATGTCGTCGACATTGCTCGATTCGACGCCTCAATCACCCGAACACCGGAACTGCGTGAACGCTTGTTCGCGCCATCCGAGCGCGACCTTCCCGTTGAATCGTTGGCCGCACGCTTTGCGGCGAAAGAGGCACTCGTTAAAGCTCTAGGGGGAAGTGACGACGTGACATGGGTCGATGTTGAAATCCTGCGAGGCGAGGGTCGACCCGAATTCCGATTGAGTGGTGCCATCGCTGCCCGAATCGAGCGATTGGGGCTGGTGCTACACCTTTCCATCAGCCACGATGCCGGAATGGCCGTGGCCAGTGTGATCGCCGAGGAACGATGAGCACGCCGCTCCGGCGAGTTCTGGTGTCGTCATCCGCCATCCAGCGGAACGTCGAACGATTGCGCGAACTCGCGCCTGCCAAAGACGCCATGGTTGTCGTGAAGGCGAACGGGTATGGGCATGGCGCGGAACTGGCCGCTCGCGCCGCACTCGCGGGCGGAGCAACGTGGATTGGTGTTGCGGACATCGACGAGGCACTGTACCTGCGTGACGTCGGAATCACCGCACCAGTTCTCGCGTGGCTTCACGCGGCGGATGAGGATTTCATCGAGGCAATCGCGCGCGACGTGACGCTCGGCATTTCGACCATCGCACATCTGAATGCCGCTGCCCGCGCCGGCGGGGGGACGGTCCATCTCAAGATCGACACAGGTTTGGGTCGAAACGGTGCCGGGCGTGAACATCTCGCTGAATTTCTCGACACCGCGGCAGCGCTTCACGAGCGCGGAGACCTTGTCGTCGACGGGTTGATGTCGCACGTGTCGGGAACTTCACGCGAGGCCGACCTCGCTCAGGCCGAGGTTTTCGTTCGCGCGCATGACCGTCTTGCGGACCTGGGTGTCACGCCAACACATGTGCACATTGCAGCATCCGCCGCGGCAATCGATCACCCGTCGCTGCGATTCACGATGGTGCGATTTGGAATCGCGGCCTACGGCCTTGCCCCAACGTCGTCCCATCGCGATTTGGCGCTCACGCCCGCGATGCGATTCGAGTCGTCCATTGTCAATGTCAAGCGCCTTTCCGCCGGTGATGGAGTGTCGTATAACTTCGTGTGGACAGCCCCGAAGGAAACGACCGTCGCGCTGGTTGCGGCCGGTTATGCCGATGGGATTCCGCGTGCCGCGACCGGTCACGCTGAGGTCGAAATTGCCGGCGATCGGTACCCCGTTGTCGGGCGGATCGCGATGGACCAGATTGTGGTGGACGTTGGCGACTCGCGTGTGAATGCGGGTGACCCGGTCGGGATCTGGGGTGACCCGTCCGACGGAACGCCGAGTGCCTCTGAATGGGGCGATTGGGCCGACACCATCAACTACGACATCGTGACGGGAATCGGGAACCGCGTCACTCGAATCGACATCCCGTGATGTCGATACCGACCGCCGAGGACATGGCTGACCTCGGTGCGCGAGTGGCCCGACTTCTCCGCGCCGGCGACGTCGTTTGTCTCACGGGCGAATTGGGAGCCGGCAAAACGACATTCACGCGAGGGCTGGGGCATGAACTTCAGGTCCGCGGGACCGTCACCAGCCCCACCTTTGTCGTTGCCCGCACTCACCCCCGAGCCGACGGCGTGCCGTTCGTGCACATCGACGCCTACCGTCTGCAAAGTCCGGCGGAGCTCGAAGACTTGGATATCGACTGGGATAACGTCATTTCCGTCGTTGAGTGGGGACACGGGATGCTGGACACCATCGTCGACGAGTGGCTCGAGATTGTCATCGACCGTTCGCACAGCGCTGACGACGAGACGCGAACCGTGAGCCTGCACGCCGTCGGTCCGCGCGGAAACGAATTGGCCGATGCGCTTGGACGAAACGAGCTCGCGTGATTCTGGCAATCGACACATCGGCCGGCACGAGCGTGGCCCTGGTCGGCGACGGAATCGTTGCTGAAGCCGCCACGGCCGATACGCGCAGCCACGCTGAACACATCGGGGTGTTCATCAATCGCGTCCTGACCGATGCGGGGGTGACCCCGTCCGACGTGACCGCCGTGGTCACGGGAATCGGACCAGGTCCGTTCACGGGACTTCGAGTCGGAATCGCGGCGGGAATCGCGTTTGCGGTTGGTCGCGGAATTCCCATTTACGGCGTTCCGAGTCACGATGCGGCAGCAGTGGGCCGAGAAGCCTGCACGATCGTGACGGATGTCCGCCGACGCGAACTGGCGTGGACGACATATCGCGATGGCATCGCGATTGCGGGTCCCGGGCTCACGACTGAGGCGACGCTCGCAACCGACGCCGACCTCGGCGCGTTTCCCGAGGTCAGAGCAGACGTGATTTCGGCCGCACTTCTCGCGACCGCTGCTCAGATTCGACTCGACCGCGGGGACGACCTATCGAGCCTGCGTCCGCTTTACTTGCGCGCGCCGGACGCGACGCCCAACAATGGGCCGAAGCGGGTGAGCGGATGATGATTCGACCCGCGACAGAAGCCGACCTCACTATCGTCCACGGACTCGAGCAGGTCCTTTTCCCCGACGACGCATGGCCCTTCGAGAAACTCGACGACGACCTGCGAAGCCCCTATGCCCACTTTCTCGTCTCGGTCGACGAGGACCGTATCGTCGGATACGCGATTGCCCAGCACCTGACGGGGAACGATGTCGCTGACATCCAGAACATCGCCGTCATCGAGTCGCATCGTGGACGCGGTGTCGGGGCCGAGCTGTTGGACGCCCTCGTCTCGTGGACCGTCGAAAAGGGTGCGTCGGCAATCATGCTCGAGGTTCGCGACGACAACATCGTTGCCCAATCCTTGTACGCCTCGCGTGGTTTCGAGGTCATCGCGACGCGACCCAAGTATTACCAGCCGTCCGGCGTCGATGCTCTCGTCATGCGACGGGAGGTGTCCGCATGAGTGGTCCGCTCGTACTCGGAATCGAATCGAGTTGCGACGAAACCGGCGTCGGAATCGTTCGTGGCACGACGCTGCTCGCGAACGTCATTGCGTCGAGCATGGATGAACACGCGGTCTTTGGCGGTGTCGTCCCCGAAATCGCGGCCAGGGCTCATCTCGAAGCGATGCGGGGAACAATCGACGCCGCTGTCGCCGAAGCCAACATTCGGCTCGAGGATCTCGACGCGATTGCTGTCGCGGCAGGCCCGGGGCTGGCGGGAGCGCTCATGGTCGGGGTCGGAGCCGCGAAGGCGCTCGCCGTGTCTCTCGGTAAGCCGCTGTATGGGGTCAACCACCTCGTCGGGCACGTCGGTGCAGACGTGTTGCGAGAAGACGGCGGCGAAATCGAGCTTCCCACCGTCGCGCTCTTGGTGAGTGGCGGTCACACCTCGCTCTTGCTTGTCCGAGACCTCGTGACGGACGTCGTTCTGTTGGGCGAAACAATCGACGACGCGGCGGGGGAGGCGTTCGACAAGGTCGCACGTCTGCTGAGACTTCCCTATCCCGGAGGCCCGCACATCGATCGCGTTGCCGTCGACGGTGACCCCGCCGCGATTCGCTTCCCGCGCGGGCTGACGTTGCCCAAAGACCTCATCAACCATCGCTACGATTTCTCGTTCTCGGGGCTCAAGACCGCCGTCGCTCGGTATGTCGAAACGACCGAGAACCCCTCGGTCCCGGACATCGCCGCGAGTTTCCGCGAATCTGTCGCCGACGTACTGACCAAGAAAGCGGTCGCGGCGTGTGTCGAACACGGGGTCAGCCGATTGCTTTTAGGAGGCGGAGTCGCGGCGAATGCGCGAATCCGAGCGTTGGCAGCCGAACGTTGCGCAGAGAACGGCATCGAATTGCGCGTTCCACCCCTCGCGCTGTGCACCGACAATGGCGCGATGATTGCCGCCCTTGGTGCGCACCTCGTCGCGCGCGGCGTCCAGCCATCGGAACTAGATTTCCCCGTCGATTCGACATTGCCCGTCGAAACCGTTCGCGTTTAGCGGACTCGCTCCGCCACAATGGCGACTCGTCCCTCGCCCGCCCGGGTCAGAATCAAGGTCGCCGAGCCAGAGCCCTTCAACTTCAGTTTGGTTCGGAACGTCGCCGGATCGATGTCTACGCCACGTTTTTTGATTTCGAGAGTGCCAATCCTGGCGTCACGGCAGTAGGTCGTGATTGCGCGAATATCCAGAGGCAATATGTCGATCACGCGAAACGCTTGGGCAAACGGGGTGGCGACAAGCGTGTCGCTCGACAAATACGCAATCGACGAGGCAATGGTGTGTGCGCCGAGCTGGCGCGCGAGCGTCCCCAACAGTTGGGCACGGATGACGGCACCGCTCGGGTCGTACACATACGCGCCGATGCCTCCGACGTCGACCCGCGAGTCGGGTTCGCTCGCGGTGAGTTCGGCGGTAACGCTGCCCAAAACCAAGGCGCTTCGCGCGATGTTGGGGCGTGCAAGTGCGCCGGTCCAGACAACGCATTCGACGGTGTCGCCGGAATCCTCAACCCACTGCGCCTCTACGCCGTCGGGCAACAGGTCGTGGGCGATGGCGGGAGACAACTTGATTCCGCTGGGGATCCGCATCGCCACATCGAACACCCACTCGAGTGAAGGCGACCAGTCAGCAGGATTGGACAGCCGTTTGTCGTTCGAGCGACGAGCGGGGTCGAACCATAACGCGTCGAAACGCGCAAGGTCAACGCTCTCGGCGTCACCCTGCTCGACGCTCGCATTGTCGAACGGTGCGAGGTTGTAGGTCGCGATCGCGGCGGTGGATTCGTCGCGGTCAACTGCGATGACAGTGATTCCGAGTCCAGCCAGCGCGAGCGCGTCGCCTCCGATTCCGCATCCGAGATCGCCGACGGTGACGTCACCGAGCGTGCGAAAGCGCGCAGCGTGATGGGCGGCGACGTCGAGTCGTGTTGCTTGTTGCAGTCCGCTCTCGGTGAAGAACATTCGCGCGGCGAAATCGCCAAACTTCGGCTTCGCCTGCTCGCGCAGTCGGCGCTGTCGGAGAACAACGCGGGTCATCTCTGGAGAAACCCCTCGGTCGCGCAACGCGGAGACTGCCTGAACCACGTTGTCGGTCGTTCGGTACGGGGGGAGACTCTCGAGTAGCGCTAACGCCTCGCTCGTGAGAAGCAATTCGGCGTCCGCGCGGTCCATGTGTTCATTCTCGCAGTTACTCACATTGGCACTCGCGTTTGGAGAGTGCTAACTCGCGCGGTAAACTAGGGAACGCACGCTACCGTGCGCTCACATCGTCCACAAAGGAAGAGGTCAACCGTGTCGGTCGCTATCAAGCCGCTCGAAGATCGCATTGTCATTCAGCAGCTCGCTGCTGAACAGGTCACGTCGTCGGGAATTGTCATTCCTGACTCGGCCAAGGAAAAGCCCCAAGAGGGTGAAGTTGTCGCAATCGGCCCCGGTCGCATCGACGACAACGGAAACCGCGTTCCCATCGATGTCGCCGTCGGCGATGTCGTTCTGTACTCGAAGTACGGCGGAACCGAAGTCAAGTACGACGGGGTCGAGTACCTCGTGCTCTCGGCTCGCGACGTCCTTGCAATCGTCAAGCGCTAACTAAACCATCGAGAGGCCCCCGCGTACGTCGCGGGGGCCTCTCGCGTTGGCGAGTAGTGTGAAACGGTGAACACCCCCACGCGGACCAGCGGCGTTGCAGCCGGACTGGGTTCTTACTTCCTGTGGGGCTTCCTACCTCTGTACTTCGTCATTCTCGGAAGCACCGGCGCGTGGGAAATCGTGTCCTGGCGAATCCTGTGGTCGTTGGTGTTTTGCGTCGGCATCCTCGCGGTGACAAAGCAACTGACGGCAACCGCCGCTCTGTTCCGCGACCGAAAAATTGTCCTCTACACAATTGCCGCAGGCGTCCTGATTTACATCAACTGGCAGTTCTACATCATCGCGAACCTGACCGGGCACATCGTTGAAGGCTCGCTCGGTTACTTCATCAACCCGCTCGTCACGATCTTGTTGGGTGTGCTCGTACTGGGGGAAAAACTTCGCCCGTTGCAGTGGGTGGCGATGGGATTTGCTGCCGTTGCGGTAACAATTCTTGTCGCCGGGTATGGCCAATTCCCCTGGTTCGCATTCATTCTCGCTGGGTCATTCGCCATTTACGGTTTTGTCAAAAACCGACTCGGCGGCCGCCTCAACGCCACCCAGAGTCTGACTCTCGAGACGGTGTGGCTGGTTCCCGTCGCTCTCGTGTTCGTCAGCGTGGAAGCGGTCGCGGGCACTCTGAATTTCGGTGATGGCGACGTGTGGACCACGATCCTCCTCATCGGTCTCGGCCCCGTCACCGCCATCCCACTTCTGCTCTTTGGTTTTGCTTCATCGAAGGTTCCGCTCTCGTGGATGGGGTTCATGCAGTACCTCGCACCAACACTGCAATTCCTCATTGGCGTTTTTGTCATGAACGAACCCATGCCCCCGATTCGCCTGCTCGGTTTCGCGTTGGTGTGGGTCGGTTTGTTGATTCTCATGGTTGACGCCGTCGCGCGAAATCGGCGTCAAACCGTCTGAAATTGCGCGGGATTCGCACAAAACTGTGTGACAAAGCGTTACACGCTTGTAACCGCATGAGTTGCTCAACCCTTGCACAGTTCGGTAGCGTTATAAATAATGTGGCGAATCGTCCGATTCGTCGCTCCATCAAACAAATCAAGGAGAAACATGGGCGCATTTGCGAAGGCTTCGGCCTCCCGTAAGGTCGCATCGCTTCTCGGTGGTCTCGCAATGCTTGGTACCTCGGCACTCGTGCTGAGCGGCTGTGCAGCGGGCACCGGTGGCGCTGGTGGCCCCGTCGGCGACCTGACCCTCAAGATCGGTACTGCTCTTCCTCAGACCGGAAGCCTGGCATTCCTCGGACCCCCCGAAGAAGCCGGTGTAGCACTCGCCATCAAGGACATCAACGAAGCCGCCAAGGGCGTCACCGTTGAGGTCACATGGGGTGACTCGGGCGACACCGACAACAAGGCATACGAGACCGAAGTTCCGCGTCTTCTCGACGCTGGAGTTACGGCCATCATCGGTGCTGCATCGTCGGGTACCTCGCTTCAGTTCATCGACCAGGTTGTTGGCGCTGGAGTAATCCAGTTCTCGCCGGCAAACACTTCGGCTGCTCTCACCACCTACGACGACAAGGGACTGTACTTCCGTACCGCTCCTTCGGACGTCCTCCAGGGTGAGGTTCTCGGAAACCTGATCGCTGCTGACGGTATTCAGACCCTCGGCATGATTGTCCTCAACGACTCGTACGGAAACGGCGACGGAGCCAAGGACGACAACGGCAACTTCATCAGCGGTCTCGCTGGCTTCACGACCGCAGCATTCGTTGCTGCTGGTGGAGAAGTTGTTGCACAGCCCACGTTCAACACGGGTGACGTCAACTTTGACTCTCAGATTGCTGAAGTCACGGCTGCCAACCCCGACGCGATCGTTCTCGTTACGTTCGAAGAGCTCAAGACCATTGCTCCGAAGCTCATCGGTGGCGGCTTCCCCGCAGACAAGGTTTACCTTGTTGACGGAAACGTTGCTAACTACAGCGAGGACTTCGAGCCCGGACTTCTCGAAGGTGCAAAGGGAACGGTCCCCGGACTGAACCTCGAAACCATCGCGGACTTCACCACGGCGATGAACGACAACTGGGTTGCCGAAGGCAACGCTGACCTCGAAGCCGTATTCGCATACGGTCCTGAGGCCTACGACGCAGTCGTTCTTCTCGCTCTCGCAGCACTCGAAGCCGGTTCGGTTGAGGGTGTTGACATGGCCGCGAAGCTCCAGGAAGTCTCCGGTGGTTCGGGTGACGGAACCAAGTGCACCACGTACGCAGAATGCGCCGACATCATCATTGGTGGCGGAACCGCAGACTACGACGGTGTCTCGGGCCCCATCACCTTCAACGAAGTTGGAGACCCCACCGAAGCATCAATCCAGGTATACGAGTTCATCAACGACAACACTTCGGTGCCTTACGCAGGTTAATTCGATTGTGTTGAGTCGCTGACTCAAGGGAAGGCCCCGGGTTCGCCCGGGGCCTTTTCTGTTGCCCGCTCCGATTAAACGAGAAACGGGGCCGACCCGAAGGTCGACCCCGCTCTGACGTGAGTGTCTAGGCGCCGAGGGTGCCGAGGTACAGCCCGATGACCTTGGGGTCATTCAGAAGGTCACGGCCCGTTCCGGTGTAAGCGTCCTTGCCCTGGTCGAGAACATAGCCGCGGTCGCAGATCTGAAGGCAACGACGTGCGTTCTGCTCGACCATGATGGTCGTCACACCGGCCTTGTTGATCTCGGAAACGCGGATGAATGCCTCGTCTTGGCGCACGGGCGACAGGCCTGCGCTGGGCTCGTCAAGGAGCAGCACAGCAGGGTCCATCATGAGCGCACGGCTCATGGCCACCATCTGGCGCTCACCACCCGAGAGCGAGCCCGCACGCTGCTTGAGTCGCTTGCCCAGTTCGGCGAAGATACCGGTCACGAACTCGAGGCGCTCGTTGTAGGCGCCGGGGTTCTGGTACAAGCCCATCTGCAGGTTTTCTTCGATTGTGAGGCTGGGGAACACGTTGTTTGACTGCGGGACGAAACCCACACCGCGCGCGACGAGTTGGTTCGCCTTGAGGCCAGTGATGTCGTCACCGTTGAGGGTGATGGATCCTTCGCGGACCTTGACCAAGCCGAAGATCGCCTTGAGGAGTGTCGACTTACCGGCACCGTTGGGGCCGATGATTCCGATGAGTTCGCCCTTGTTGGCGTAAAGGTTTGTCCCGTTGAGGATGTTGACACCGGGAAGGTATCCCGCAAACAGGTCCTTTGTCTCGACGACGGGGATTTCGTTCTTCGTCGCCATTATTTCTCCTTCGCAATCTTTGGAAGCGTGATTCGACTGGTGACGGCTCCAAGGTCGACATCCTGGTGGCTCCCGAGATACGCATCGATCACAGCAGGGTTTTTCATGACCTCGTCGGGTGCGCCCTCAGCGACAACCTTTCCTTCGGCCATGACAATCACCCAGTCCGCGATGTGGCGAACCATCTGCATGTCGTGTTCGACAAAGAGGACGGTCATGCCCTCTTTTTTGAGGTTGAGGATGTGGTCAAGCAGCGACTGTGTCAACGCCGGGTTGACCCCCGCCATCGGTTCGTCGAGCATGACGAGTTCGGGGTTGGTCATCAACGCGCGAGCCATTTCGAGCAGCTTGCGCTGTCCGCCAGAGAGCGACGCCGCGAAGTCATCGCGCTTGGTGTCGAGTTTGAACCGCGTGAGGATCTCGAGCGCTTTTGCTTCGATCTCGATTTCCTTTTTCTTCCACAGGAAGGGGAACATGCTCGCGCTGAGTTTTTCGCCCGACTGTTCGGTGCTTCCTAACTTCATGTTGTCCATGACCGTGAGAAGTCCCAGCGCCTTCGTAAGCTGGAATGTGCGGATGAGTCCTCTGCGCGCCACCTTGTAGGCGGCGAGCTTTGCCAGGGACTTACCGTTGAACGACCACGAACCTTTGTCCGGCTGGTCGAACCCGGTGAGCAGGTTGAAGAAGGTTGTCTTCCCCGCACCGTTGGGTCCAATCAGCGCCGTGATGGCGTTGCGGGGGATCTCAACGTGCTCGACGTCGACGGCGACCAGTCCACCGAACTGGCGGTGGACGCCGTCCGCGACCAGAATGGGGTCCTTCTTGGCGACACCGGGCTTGATTGCGCCAACATGCAAGCCCGTGGACTTGACGGGGGACGAGGAGGGTACGTTACTTGACAAAGGTCAACTCCTTCTTGTTTCCGAACAGACCTTGAGGCCGGAAGACCACCAGGAGCACCAGCGCGAAACCGACAATGATGAATTTGATCTGCGCTGCCTGGATGGTGGTGAATGGCATCAGTCCGGCGTCCGCGAGCGCGGGGAAGAGCAACCCGAGGAATGCCTGCAGCACCCAGAAGATGATCGAGCCCGCGAGCGGACCGAACACCGTTGCCGCGCCACCCAACAGCAACGCGGTCCAGAGGAAGAACGTGAGTGAGGTCACGTACACCGATGAGTTGACGTTGGTCGAGAAAGCGAGCATGAGGCCGCCGAGAGCACCGAGAACACCACCGATGATGAGAACCTGCAACTTGTAGGCAAAGACGTTCTTGCCGA
>JBILBA010000053.1:0-26698 GCA_044353905.1 Microbacteriaceae bacterium
GGCCAAGGCTGCCAACAAAAAGAACTCATAGGAGTTCTTTGCTGATTGCCACAGGCAATCGAAGTAATTTGAAGTGCTGCTGGTAGGCCCCGTCGGGATCGAACCGACGACCCACGGATTAAAAGTTTATGACTCTGCCATGTTGAGACCCTGGCTGAACCCCTTAAATTACTTGCCATCCAGGTGTTAGAGGAGTGTTTTCTGGCGATAAAGTTTTGGACTTGGCCCCAAATATGCCCCAAAACCTAATCGACAATGCCCAGGCGCTCATAAATTTTGTCTGCCACAACTTTACCTGCTAACTCGGAAGTCTGAATGTATGAGTCGTGGATGATTTTTGTGTTGGAGTGTTTTGTTTGCCCGATGATGGTGGCATCACTTAGTCCGGCTTCGTGAGCTTGAGTAATAGCAGTGCGCTTCGTTGTGTGAGTTCCGGTCTTGTATGGAACCGCTTTTATGCCGGCAGCCAAACGAGCGGGCTCCCATATTCGGTTTCTATAGTTGTTGTAGCTCATTAGACCACCCTTGGGGGCAGGGAACAAGAGACCCTCTGTTTCAAGTCCCATCTCTTCTATGTAGTCTTCCAACGCTAGTGCGAGTGGCTCACTGATGTTCGCAGTCTTCTCATCTAGGCCTGTCTTGTGACCTTCTACAAGAACTTTTCTCCCCTTTGAGTCTTGAGTCCAGTGACGAGACACAGTCACGATTCCATCTCTCAGATTCAAGTCTTTTACTCGAAGAGGTGACCATTCTGACCACCGCAGGCCAGTCTCTAAAGCCAGATTCAATCCCAGTCTGTCGGACTTCCTTGCCGGGTGGCTTCTCAAGGTCTTTATCTGTTCAACAGTCAAAGCGAAGCTCTTAGTGTTCTGTCTTTCAGGCATAGTGCGCCTTGAACAAGGGTTGTAATTCATCACTCCTTCGTCAACTGCGTGTTTGAATACGATGCTCAAAACACGTCGGGCGTGGTCCAGTTTTGGGATGGAGTCAGACCAATCATCAATCCATCTTTGAACGTCTTTTGTGTGAACATCTGAGGCAAGTTTGCCACCCCAGTAATCGCTGAGGTCTTTGTCCCAAATTTGCTGGTAGCGGAAAAGAGTTGCAGCTTTGATACGAGAGGTACCGTCATTTAGGTAGCATTCCCAGACGGTTTGAAGACTCTTCTCCTCATCTTGCCATCTACCCTTTTGGCGTTCTTCAAAGGTCTGTTTTGCCCAGTCTTGAGCGCTATCAAAGTCGTATCCGAAATCACGAGACAGGGGAGGGAATTTGTCAGTGCTCGGTAAATCGACCATCCAAGTCCCGTTTGTTCGCAAGCGGAGAGTAGGGTGCTTCCTCTTATGCTGGTCCTTTACCGTGACTCGCCAAACCCGGGCTGCATTAAGGCTTTCCTTTAGGCCAGGGAAGTTTCGACGAATTTTCTGAAAGTCTGTGCCAATCTTTACTTTGGTATCAGCAACTAGTTCTTTCGACTTTGGGTCGCGCTTAATTCCAGTCTCTAGGTTCTCAAGCTCCTGTCTATTCAAATTAGTTTGCTCCTTCTTTTCTATAAGTTAAGCGGAAGGTTCGGACATCTTTGTGTGCCTTTTCTCGACTAAATCCAAAAGCGTTGGAGTAAACCTTGATGTTGTTCTCGATTTCCATCAATGAAAAGAAGGGCTCTAGTGCGAAGTAGAAACCCACTCGTGACCCTAACTGTCTCGGCATCTTTCCATTGAAGACAGCAAAACCCCACGCGGCTATCACTCCGGAGATAAGAGCTTCACGAACTGAGAGTGAAGGAATTAGAACTCCTCCAACCCTGGCTATTCCTAGTTGCTTGTGAAGCGCTTGTGCGGAAACCTTAAGGTTTGAAATGTAGGCATCAATTTTTATTCCACCGTTTGACGCCCAGCTCTCCAACAAATCGCTAGTCACATCCTTACTTGACAACAGCGGTGCCTTAAAAATTGCTGATGTTGTGTAAGAGATTGGAGTTAGGGATTCATCGACTATTCCACCCAAGCCGACTAGTTGGTCCAACCCTTTATGCGGTTGCTTTCCATGGGGCGCGAGCAAGCAAATCAAAGTATGAAGTTGGCTGTCGCCGTTCTCCATTTGGGTCAGTACTACAGAAAGCACGAGATTACCGTCGAGCTCTTTGTGGATAACCACGAAATTCTCCTTGCCCATTGACTTTCCTTTCTTCGAGGGAATAAAGTACCTAATAGCATGTTAAACTAGGTACGAACTGATGTCAAGTCAAACTCACGATTTGAGAGAAAAAGAGGAATTTATGGCAACTCAAAAAGGCAATTTCCAGAGGAGATTGTTGGCAAAGGAGCTCCGCGAACAGCTGCCAGTAAGCGTGCCCATCCAGGACTCAATTCTGTCCAATAAGGAAGCGGCCTCGTTTTTGAATTGTTCTGAGAGGACCCTCAATCGAATCTCATTCCCTACTAATTTGGACGGCCCAACCCCAATTCGTTACACCGAGAACGGGAACGTCTATTGGTCAAGGGCCGAACTCGAAGGCTTCTTAGCTCGAAGACAGCTCCAAGCCGAAACAAATGCTCTCCGAAGCGCTCAGCAGAGGAGCCTTATCACCGACCTCGTGCCCTATTAGGCAAGTTTTAAGTGGCACTCAAAAGATTGGAAATTTGGAAGGAGGTGTATGGACAAGCAACAGTACAAGTACCAAGAACTAGCGGTACTACTAGACATTCCGCTCAACACTATGTATCGACTTCGCAAGCAAGGCAATGGACCAAGGACCCAAGTAATTGGAAGACATTTCCGTGTCAGCAAAGAAGATTTGGATACGTGGTTAGAAGAGCGCAAAAACGTCTTCAACTAAAAAGAGAGGCCCTGGCTGTAACCAGAACCTCTCCATACAACTGAATAGATAAAACATACGGCAAGTACATTTCACAAGTTGCTCAACCAATTATATCACGTGGTTGCTTCTTGTGGAATTACACCTGGACAAGCGTTTTGGCCACTTTGGCCACTTTGGCCAGTGTCCAGAGGAGCGCAATTTACCCCTAAAGAGTAAGAAGAATTTTCATTTATTTCTTATCAAATCGGGTAAATCAGCGTTCCACATGACCTATGGCCAAAAAACCATTTGGCCAAATCCCAAGAAGAAAGATAAACATGAGTAAATATGCGGATGCCTCCCGCCTCTACAGAGAACTGGGTTGGCCCCAAGTAACCCCGGGAAAGCAACACCCGGAATCAAAGAAACCCGCAGAAGGGATTTCTGGAGTCTTCGGGCGCAACCCGTTTGCAACAGAAGCCCTAATGGATTCCTGGGAACTGCAGTTTCCAGAACGGAACTGCCTGCTAAGAATGCCCGCAGGCCTCATCGGCGTTGACATCGACGAGTATTGGAAAGCCGGGGGCCCTAAGCGTGGTTACCAAAACATCCTTCCGGACTTTGTAAGGTTTGGAGACTTGCCGGCCACTTATTCTTCAACCTCCAGGGGTTCTGGACAGCCGAGCAGAATCTTGTTCTACCAGGTCAAGGAAGGTGTTCGCTTCAATTCAGCGCCTTACAAAGACGTTGAAATTGTTCAGCATCACCATCGCTACGCGGTCGTTTGGCCCTCGGTTCATCCCGGCACAGGAAACACTTACCTGTGGTATGACAAAGACGGCCGAGAATGCTTCCCTCCTAAGCCTTCAGATATATCACTGCTGCCCGAAGAGTGGTATGCCCCTCTGATGACAAGCACAAAACAGTTAGGGGCTCGTACGAGGCGTACAGGGCTTTCTGGATTAAGCAATCCACATTCCCCTTACGCAGGGCCCGCAGATGACTGGATTAATGCATTGGATGACTCTGAGATGACCTGGTCAATGTCCCTGCTTCTCTCGGAGTTCTTGCAAAGACCAAGTACCCACGTAGGCCATGACGAGCTCTTGAGCCTAATTGGCAAGTTGAATTGGCTTCAGTTTTCGAAGGGCGAGCGCGGCGCTCGCAAAGTCTTTGAGGTAATCGCCCAGACATACCTCCTGAACACCAACGAGCTTGAACCATTAAAGGAGCTTTTTGACATTGTCCGATATGTAGCAGGAGAGGGCTTTTCACCTTGTCAAATTCAGAGCTAACTCCAGATAGAACTTACTCAGCGGATGAATTTTGGAAAGCGCGTCCACTTCTGCAACGAATCAAATGGTGGTCTAGCTATTTGACAAAAAGCCCATACGCAATCTTGGCCTGGGTGATGGTTCAGATGCTGTCTCGAATTCCTTATGAAACTCAATACGTCACTAAAGTCGGCGGAAACTCTCTGAATCTTACGTTCGTTATCTCTGGAAACACAGGGACAGGAAAGACGGCAGCACGAAAACTTGCATCATTAGGGAAGATTGTGAACTTCTTGGGCACTTACTGGAGCGCCGTTCCCTTGGTGCAACCACGCTCGGGTGAGTCCGTAGGTGACTCTTTCTACATACGAACTAAGGTCTCCAATGCGGATGGGACTGAAACATGGAAAGACGAATGGATAAATCTGAACCATGCCGTCATTTTTTTCTACGACGAAGTCCTCTTCTTCAACGGAAAACAAAGACAAAACTCCAGCACTTTGGCATCAGTCTTTTTGAGTTTGTGGTCCTGCGAAATGCTAGGAGGTGCGCTTGCTGGAGGGAAAGGTAAAACTGTAGAAGCAGACTCTTACCGAGCAGTATCTGTTTTTCACTCTCAGCTCGAGAACGACCCATTTAGAAGCGATGTCGCCTCATACTCCGGTGAAACAAGTCGAGTATTGACTGTCAGTTCTACAAACCCCAACGCCCGAAAGGACCTTGAGCAAGTTAAGGGTCAACTGGAGCCGGCACCTTTTGACATTCCGAGATTTGGGGGAGTCGGCGACAGAGCAACTCCTCAGTTCAGGTCTCTTCCAGAAATGGAAGCAGCTCAAGAAGAGCAAGACCTCGCGGCTAGTGAAGGCACTCACGACAGAGGTCGCTCACATGAAGTTTTGCAGCGTTCCAAGATAGCTTGCGTACTTGCGGCGTTGGACGGCCGAACAAATTTAGTGATTGAAGACTGGCATCTAGCTGGCCACCTAATAGACCACAGCCGAGACATGGATAAGGCAATTCGTACTGCCCAAAACACCGCTGCGAGAAAAGAAGCCGGAAAGTCCGGAGCATTACTCGGATTGAGAATGGGGGCCGCTGATGAAACCAAGGCAGAGTACGCAATCGAAAGAGTTGGCAAGAGACTCCGTAAATGGGCGCCCGAAGTCGGTTATGACCTAAAGCTCCCTCCAGGTCATCCATCGAACCTTGCAACCATCGGCGCATTAGCCGGCAAGCTGTCCAGTCGATATAGACCCTTAATCGATTCCGCCCTGGAGTCGATTGCGAAAGAAGAAACAATGGAAAAGAAAGAGAAATAGATGAAAAAGTACCACGCCTTGAACTCAACTAAGGACGGAAACTAATGGCCGACGAAAGAACCCCAAAAGCATGGTTGCCCGTGCTTAAGTTTGCTGATGACTTTGCCCTAAAGTACGAGGCACTTCTAATTGCCGTAAACGAAGCCGGAAAGGCATACAAACTGCGAATTTGGGAACGCAACGGAGATAAGTATCGGTTAGCACTGACGGCGAAAGTCTCTCCTTCGAATTCAGAAACCAACCAGGCTGTTATAGAGATTGCTGTCAGCAAGACACACCAGTCATCCATGAACGCAAAGGCCCTCTCGGGCGCAAACTTCAAGAGAACGCTTAACACATCGTCGGTTTGGATACGCACCATGGCTGGACGTCCCTCGGAGTTTGCTCTAGCCAACCACACCTTGGCTGGAATCGAATTTTCAGTCGGGCTCAAGCGAGACATGGGCTTTGAGTTTGAAACATCGACGCCTGAGTCCCAAAAAGTACTCGAAGACACTCTGAAGGCACGTGGTAGCTGGAAGAGAAATGGCACAACGAACATTCACTTTTTAGCAAATTGAGAGCAATGTGGGGGGTTGGTCACTTAGGCCAACCCCTTACTAATTTGGGCCGATTGTACATAAGGGGTCATGCCATTGTTAATGGAAAGAGGAGGCTACTTTCGTAGTACCTTAACCAGCTTTTCAGCGGTCAGAACTGGGTGGAAATGTAGCACACCTCTCACACCAGTAACTGATTAGGCCGTACTCGATTAGTGTTTCCATAAGTGATTGGAATGGGGAAGTATGCCACACAAGATTGATACATCGTTGACGGGAGCTGCAGGTGAGCACCTTGTACTTTCAAGATTGCTGTCAAGGGGAATTCTTGCGGCTCAAGCACCTAGGGGAGCTAGAAAGGCCGACATTCTTGTGAACTTCCTAGACGGAGGAAGCCCCGCTCTTATTCAAGTTAAGTCCAGGCAATCTGGCTCTGACGGCGGTTGGCATATGTCAGAGAAGCATGAGTCGCAAACCGAAGAGGACCTTTACTTTTGCTTTGTGAATTTCGAACCCGAGTTGCCAACTGTCCACGTAATACCTGCCGCAGTTGTAGCTGAGGTTGTTCAGAAAGACCATCAAATCTGGTTAGACACCCCAGGTAAGAAAGGTCAGGCCCACAATCCGAGCCTGATGCGCCGAATAAGGCCTAAAGCTTCTAGCCAACAGGATGGTTGGATGGATAAGTATCTTGAGAATTGGTCTCAGATTGCAGACCGTCACTAGTCATTAGTTGCGACTATGAATACAAGACGCGGGGAAGATACAAATTCCTCTGGAAATCAAGAAAAAGTTTTCGAGCTATCTCTACTCCACCTAAAGCTGTGACTCCTTCAACAACGTTGGAGTACTTTGCCTCGATGAGTCTCTCAAGCCTCTGCTCTTCAAGTTCATCAACACCTCGGGCCACATACTGTTCAGCTAGAAAGCTGACAAAAGATTCCTGGTTTGGCGTTAGTTCGGGGAGCCTCTGAATAGATAACTGCGAGCGCTCGCTCCTCCTAACTGGGGAAAGGGCGAAGCGAATGTATTCCAAGACATCGAACAAGTCACTGTCAGCTGCATCAATGAGCGCTTGAATCTCGACTAAGTCACTTTTGCTAAAGCCAACTCCTTCAAGCCGCTCTAATAGCTTCTGTCTGGTCGCCGGAGTTGACCAAATTGAGCGCAGTTCGTCTTCGTCTTTGAAGAAGTCTGGCAGTGACAAGGTGTTATACAGGCTCTCTATAAACTCAACGAGAGACATTGGCTTGCCATCAACCGAATAGAACATGGTGCTGCTTATACTTTGCAACTGGCGTTCTTTACCATCTGCAAGTTTGATGCGAATCATCTCGCGGCGTCCAGTTGGTTCTTCACCTCCATCAGCTGGTTCTCCTTCATTAGGTTTAGGAACCTTCGCATCTGTTAGTTCTGACGGAGTTGGGTCTTCTGGCTCCCCATCCCAATCTGGGTCATGGAACAGTGCGGAAGCATTCTCGAAATCGTGAATGGTGAAGAAGTCTTTTCCTTCGTATAGTCGTGTACCACGTCCAATAATCTGCTTGAACTCAATCATTGAGTTTATGGGCCTGAAAATCACTATGTTGCGAATGTTTCTAGCATCGACACCAGTCGAGAGCTTTTGTGACGTAGTAAGAATTGTGGGGATTGTTTTCTCGTTATCCCTAAACGCCTCAAGATACTGGTCTCCAATAGCACCATCATCCGCTGTGACTCGCACGCAATACTGAGGATTTGAGCTATCTTTCAGTTCATTGATGATGTCCCGGATGACGAGAGCATGGTTTTGAGACGCACAGAAAACAATTGTTTTTTCGTTTGAATTCATGTTCCTCAGGAACTCACGAACACGATGCTTCTCGCGTTCGCGAATCTCAATCGAGACGTTGAATTCCTTAGATTCATACTCCTTTTGAGTATCGACGGCACCTTCAATAACAGTGTCATCGCTAGTCCAGACGTAGTTGTCCATGGTCCCTTGGTACTTTCGGACTCTAAATGGGGTGAGGAAGCCGTCATTGATTCCGTCCTTGAGGGAGTAGGAATATTTTGGCTCTCCAAAGTACGCATAGGTATCTACGTTGTCTTTGCGCTTTGGTGTAGCTGTTAACCCAATCTGCACTGCTGGTTCGAAGTAATCAAGAATTCCTCTCCAGGAACTTTCGTCACGGGAGCCACCTCTGTGGCATTCGTCCACAATGATGAGGTCGAAGAAATCTCTTGGGTAATCCCCGAAATTGAACTCGGAGTCACCGCTGGGGCTGGCCGTCATAAAGCTTTGAAAGATTGTGAAGAAGATAGAACCATTGGTAGGCACCCGACCTTTTTTACTTACTTCGTTTGGCTTGATTCTGACCAGTGCATCTTCAGGAAAAGCAGAGAACTCATTGAAAGCTTGGTCAGCCAGCACATTTCTATCTGCCAGAAATAGTATTCGCGGTTGTCTATCTGTTCCCTTGAGGTTCCAACGCGTGTGAAAAAGTTTCCATGCTATTTGAAAGGCAATTCGTGTCTTACCCGTGCCAGTGGCCAAAGTTAGAAGTAGTCGCTTCTCACCTTTAGCTATTGAAGCCAAAGCCCTCTCCACAGCTATTGATTGGTAATAACGACTCTCTCCTAGGCGATTCTCGTCCGGATACTTTTCAAATTTTTGTAGCCACTCATTTGGCTCTTCATTCAACATGCCTAAAAGTGCTTTAGGCGAAGGGTATTCAGAAATGTCCGACTCTTTTCCAGACCGCATGTCAATCATTCGGATTTTTCGACCATTGGTTGCAAAGGCAAACGGAACATCAAGTTTGGTAGCGTAATCTATTGCCTGCGCGTGACCCTCTGTGTAGTTAGCGTCGAACTTCTTTGCTTCGATAACCGCTAGTCGCTTCCCCTCATGACGGAGAAAGTAGTCGGCTTTCAGTGACTTACCTCTCTTGCCTCCGCCAAGAATGCGTCCCGCCGTAAAGTAAAGTTCGCGTTTTACATTTGCCCCTGACCAGCCTGCGAGGTCTAGGGCAGGGTCAATGTACTGAGCGCGGGTGTCGGCTTCATTCAACGCCATTTGGTACCTCATCAAAAAATGCCGCCTCTAGTACAGATTCGTTCAATTCGTTCAAAATCTGTTGTTTTCGTACAAACGAATTCCTGATTTCAAGAATTATGATTTGCATTTCAGAGACTTTTTCAACAATTTCCCTTTGCCTTTCAAGCGATGGAACTGGGATTTCCATCTTCTTGAAGGCATCACTTTCAAGATTTTTCTGAGCTGTACCGCGGCCTAGTGAATAAATCTTGCGCATTTGGCTGAATAAAAACTTGTCGAGATACTCCTGCAGAAGAGCTTCTGTCTTCGTCTCAACGGTTAGCCCAGAGTCGTTTAGGAAGAACTTACCCTCTACGAAGCGAACGCATTCTTCTGACATCGCAAACCTAGAAACAATTGTGCAATCCTCACGATTGTAGGTATCCAATCGGAAAGTCTCGCCACCTCCACCGTAAACGGGGTAGATGGTTCCACCATCCCTTTTTCTCGTTACGCGTGTCCCGTAATTTACATTAGCTACTTCGTCGAGACGCTTTATTTGAGTCAACGTCAAACCATCTCTCGAAGTTGAGTCATCAAACTGGTCGTTTCGCTATCAAGCTCCTGCAATTCCTCAATGAGTTCCTTGGGGCTCCGTAAGCTAACTTCGTGTGTTCTATTTGGGTTACGGGGGGTCAAGTCATAAGTCTCCGTGGGGATGTCTTCGACTCTCACTAGCCAAGACAGGTCTGTTTCCTGTCTCGTTTTGGAAAGAGCAACAAACTCTGCCATGTCGTTATCGTTCAAAGGACTTGTCTTGCCAAGACTGCGTTGGGGGTCCAGCTGGTAATACCAGGTGCTACTAGTGGGTTCGCCCTTCTTGAAAAATAGCACGACGGTGCGAACACCCGCACCTTGGAAAACCTTGGCAGGGCAGTCAAGAATCGTGTGTAAGTTGAAGTTCTCAAGTAGTTCTCGTCTAAGCCCGATAGCCGCTGCGTCGTTATTTGAGAGGAATGTGTTCTTGATGACGATTCCCGCTGTCCCACCAACCTTAAGCACCTTCATAAAATGCTGCATAAAAAGATAAGCTGTTTCGCTTGTCTTGAACGGGAAGTTTTGCTGAACTTCTTTTCTCTCCTTTCCACCAAATGGTGGATTTGCAAGAATTACGTCTCGCTTGTCTGATTCTTGTAAATCAGAGATGTTTTCGGCCAGGGTATTTGTGTGAAGAATGTTCGGGGCATCGATTCCATGCAAAATCATGTTCATCACCCCCATGACATAAGGAAGCGATTTCTTTTCTTTCCCGAAGAAAGTCTTGGTTTGCAGTACTTCAATGTCTTCTGCAGTAAGTTTCTTGGAAGTTAGCAAGTAATTGAATGCTTCACACAAGAAGCCAGCGGAACCAGTAGCTCCGTCATAAATTGTGTTGCCAATCTCAGGATTCACAACCTCAATCACGGCCTTGATTAGAGGCCTAGGCGTGTAATACTCACCCCCATTTCGACCAGCATTTCCCATGTTCTTGATTTTGTTTTCGTAAAGGTACGACATTTCATGAAGCTCTTCGGCAGTCTGAAACTTTAGGTAATCAATGTGGTCTAAAACTTCACGGAGGTTGTACCCACTCTGCACACGATTCTTTATCTCAGAGAAGATTTCACCGACTTTGTACTCAAGGGTGTTTGGCGAAGTTGCGGTCTGCTTGAAGCCCGAAAGGTATGGAAAAAGCTTTGAATTCACAAATTGTGTGAGGTCATCTCCCGTCTTGATGTTGTCAAAATCAACCTTCCCAGCCGAGGTCTTGGGAACAGCCCAGTTGCGCCACTGGTATTCAGGTGCAAAAAGACTCTTGTGGTCTTTTCCAGAGAGTTGGGCCTTTATCTCGCGCTCAAACTCAAGGTCATCCAGGTACTTAAGAAACAGTACCCAGGAGGATTGCTCGACGTAGTCGAGCTCGGAACCACAACCCGCATCCTTGCGAAGGATGTCATCTACATTCTTGAAAGTGTTTTCAAACATATTTTTTGTCACCTAACCGAAGGTTGGAAACGTGGTTTTTTGACCCAAATAGGCCCCATTGGCATGTCGAAATCTGTCGACATTTGGTTATTTGTGTCAACGCTAACCTCCCCTGCTATCAATGTGAGCCGTTCTTGTTTGGAGGAAGGGCAGTAAAAACCTGTCAAAGCCTCTTTGCAAGTGGACATTTAAGTAGGCCCCGTCGGATTCGAACCGACGACCCACGGATTAAAAGTCCGTTGCTCTAACCAACTGAGCTAGAGGCCCTAGCGACGCCAAGGCGTCCCCTAATTGTAGCAACTGTGGGATTTACCCGATTACTTCCAATTGGAGCTCAGCTTCACAGCGGTGCTCCAGCTTGCAAAGATTTGCTCATCAAAGGGCTCAGGGTTAAACGTTCTCTCGAGTTCGAAAACGTTTCTTAGTTCCTCTTTGGAGCCCCACACTCCAACCCCAAGGCCTGCCAGGAAAGCGGCCCCTAAGGCTGTGGACTCGAGATCCTTACCTCTTATTACTGGCACACCGAGGCAGTTAGCCTGCAGCTGCATAAGCAAGTTGTTTCTAGCCGCTCCGCCATCAACTCGAAGACCTTTGGGTCCAACGTTGGTGTCGGCTGAGATTGCTGTCACCAAATCTCTCACCTGAAAAGCAATTGCATCCAAGGTGGCCCGCGCTAGGTGATGCTTTGTAGTACCGCGGGTGATACCCAAAATCGTGCCCTTAGCGTCTGGATTCCAGTGCGGAGCTCCGAGTCCTGTCAGGGCCGGAACAAATACAACTCCTCCACTATCTGGCACTTGCAAAGCAAGCTCCTCTATCTCATTTGCGCTCTCAATCACTCCAAGGCCATCTCGCAGCCACTGGACCGCAGCACCTGCAACAAACACCGACCCTTCCAGGGCATAAGTGATTGTTCCATCTGGCTCTTGCCAGGCAATTGTTGTCAGCAAATTGTTTTTGCTCTGGACAATTGTTGAACCGGTATTGGTGAGCATGAATGCTCCGGTGCCATAGGTGCACTTACTTTCACCAACCTCAAATGCCGTTTGTCCAAATAGCGCAGCTTGCTGGTCTCCTGCAATTCCCGCGATCGGAAGTTCCAGATTCAAAAAACTCGCCGGGTCTGTTGTTGCCAACATTGCGTAGCTTGGGACAATGCGGGGCAAAGCACTAGCTGGCACATTGAATATCTCCAGCAACTCATTGCTCCAGGCACCGGTTCTGATGTCCATCAGCTGTGTTCTTGAGGCGTTGCTGGCATCGGTGATGTGGCTCTTACCACTCGTCATTCTCGCAACAAGGTAGGAATCCACCGTGCCGATTTTGACTTTTCCTGAAACTACATCGCCCCAGATAGTTTTTTCGTTTTGCGACAGCCACAACAGCTTGCTACTGGAAAAATACGGATCAAGTTTCAAGCCTGAGATGTAATGAATTCTGTCCTCAAGCCCCTGAACCTTGAGCTTTGCAACAAGATCAGCGGTTCTGCGATCTTGCCAGACAATTGCCTTGCGAGGAGACTTTAGGTTTTTGCTGTCCCAGAGCACCACCGTTTCGCGCTGGTTGGTGATTCCGATTGCAACAAGCGACTCAGCGGTTTGGGAAATGGCTTCGCTGGCTGCCGCGAGGGTTGCCTGCCAGATTTCTTCGGGCTCGTGTTCAACTAACCCAGGCTCAGGAAAGTACTGCAGAAACTCTCGGTAACCTCTGGCTAGCACTTTGCCTTGGGTTGAAACAACTTGGACCGTAACCCCTGTGGTGCCAGCATCGATAGCCAAGATTGCCATGGCCAAAGGCTAGCAAAGCTTTAGGTGAAGTGGGGCTGATCCAGCGGGCTCTTGCTTCTCTTATTGGGCCACTCAACAACCAGCATTGCAATCACAATCAAAACTCCTCCGATGATTGTTCTTGCTGACAGCACCTCTTGACCAACAGCAACTGCAATTGCTGCCGCAAAGACAACCTCACCGGTCAAGATGATCGCCACCCTGGAAGGGTCCATGATCGACTGAGCCCAGGTTTGAATCAAAAACGCCATAGCGGTTGCAAACACCGCCGTGAATACAACAGTTCCCCAAACAAAAGCATTGGGAGGTGGCTGGTAGCCATCTGGCACAGCACCCATCCAGCAAACAACCGAACCGGCTCCTAACTGGACAACGGTCAGTGGGTAAATGTCTTTGGGATTGCTCCAGAAGCTAAGGCCAATGATGTGTCCGGCAAACAATAGCGCACAGGCAATAAGCCAAACCTGACCTGGATCAAAAGAGATCCCGTTAAAAGAAATGAAAAGTAATGCGGTTAGCGCCAGCGTGGTGCCAACAATTACCTTCTTCTCTACTTTCTTCTTGAATACGAACCAGAACAGTAAGGGCGTGAAGACAACATACAGCCCTGTGAGGAAGCCAGTGATAGCAGCGGTTGTGAGATCAAGACCAATTGTTTGGGTGATGTAGGCAAGGCCCAGCATGATGCCAAGAACCGAACCTCTAAATAGGGTCTGCTTGTTTATTGCGGACAGAACTTGCGGGCGAATGGCAATCATGACCAATGTTGCAAGCGTGAACCTGGTTGCCAAGAAGTCAAAAACCGGCTGGTCGTCTATGGCGTCTTTCATGAGCACAAATGCTGCGCCCCAAACAATGGTCACAAAAACAAGCGATAGGACAGCCCAGGTAGTTTTGGTCATTATTCACAAGAGAATACACGCAGTTAGCCCGATACTCAGACCTCAACCAAAACCTGAAGGTTCTTAGATTTTCAGAGATGGTTCACCTTCTGTTTACCTAATCCATTACTGCTATTTAGGTCCTTAATGGATTCTTTCTAGAGAGGCAGGCAGTCTGCCTTTATCAATTCCAATTAGGAGAAATACATTGAAAAAGAAACTAATTTCAGTTGCCGCTCTAATGTCGGCATCTGTACTAGTTCTAGCAGGCTGTGCAGCAGAACCTGAAGAACCAGAAGCAGAAGCACTATCCGGCTCAATCCTTATCGATGGGTCATCAACCGTAGGTCCAGCATCAGAAATTGCAGCTGAGCTATTCATGGAGGTTAACTCCGGAGTTCGCGTAGCTGTAAACATCTCTGGTACTGGTGGAGGATTCGAGAAGTTCTGTAACGGTGAGACCGATGCATCTAACGCTTCTCGCGAAATCAAGGAAGAAGAAGCAGCTATTTGTGACGCAGCCGGAATCAAGTACGACTTCGTAACAGTTGCTAACGATGCGCTATCTGTTGTTGTTAACAAGGACAACCCACTAGTTTGCATCACAACCGAGCAGCTAGCTACCATCTGGAACGCAGACGCAGCAGGATCAATCATGACCTGGGGCGACGTTGATGGCATGCCAGACGAGATTGCTGACGTAGAGCTTGCACTTTACGGTCCAGGAACTGACTCTGGTACGTTCGACTTCTTCACAGATGAAATCAACGGCGAAGAGGGTAACATCCGTAACGACTACATCAACATTGGTGAAGACGACCTACTAGCAGTAGAGGGTGTGTCTGGTTCCGCAGGTGGAATGGGCTTCATTCCTTTCTCCTACTACCAGGAAAACCTTGACGAGCTAAAGGCTCTTGAGGTTGACGGTGGATCAGGCTGCGTTGCTCCAACTGTTGAGAACGTTCAGGCAGGTACTTACACACCTCTTGGTCGCGGTCTCTACACCTACTTTGCAAGCACCGCTTTGGCTCGTCCAGAGGTACTAGCATTCGCTAAGTTCCTTGTTGAAGAGACCGAGCTAATCAACTCAACTGCTGGTTACGTAGGCCTAACCCCTGCGCAGCAGACTGAGGCGCTTGCCAAGATCGAGTCACTAATCCAGTAAGTACTAAAGTAAAAACAAGAACAATTCGACAGTTGAGATAGGGAGAAGTACAGACCCATGAGCTCTGCTGTCAAGGTCGCCCGAGGTGATTCCGCAAGGAACCCACTTCGGGCGACCAACCCTCATATTGGGGAAAAAATCATCATCGGCCTTCTTTTTGGAGCTGCCGCCGTATCTGTTGCAGTAACAATCGGAATCGTTATCGCCCTGTTCTCGCCTCTTCCTGGATTCTTCGAATACGTAGATCTTTGGAGCTTTCTAAGTGGAACCCTTTGGGCCCCTTCTTTTACCGACGCATCCTTTGGAGTTCTTCCGCTCGTCGCAGGAACTCTGCAAGTGGTTTTCTACGCTTCCCTAGTTGGAATCCCACTTGGACTCGGTGGAGCAATTTATCTTTCGGAATATGCTTCCAACCCAGTTAGAAAAATTATCAAGCCAGTGCTTGAAGTTCTTGAGGGACTTCCAACTGTGGCAGTGGGCTTGTTTGCAGTTTTCTGGTTCAAGCCTCTTATCCAGGAGCTAACTCCCGACCTTGGTTGGACTAGCCCCTTCTCAATCGGAGTAGCAGGAATCACCGTAGGAATCATCATTATTCCACTGATTGCCTCTGTCAGCGATGACGCGATGCGCGCGGTCCCTTCAGCTCTTCGTGAAGGTGCTTATGCACTTGGGGCCACCAAGATGCGAGTTGCAATTACTGTTGTGGTTCCCGCAGCTATCTCAGGAATTGTTGCATCTTTCGTGCTGGGAGCCTCCCGAGCCATTGGTGAAACAATGGTTGTTTTATTGGTGGCCGGAGGAGGATCACCACAGCTCAAGATTGGATTCACCGAGCCCGCTGGAGCAATGACGGCCTTTATTGCATCTCGCGCGACCGGTGAAATTGCACAAGGAACCATTGACTACTACTCGATTTTTGCTGTGGGAACCCTCTTGTTCCTAATGACCCTCACGATGAACATGATTGCAATCAGGTTCGTCAATAAGTTCCGTGAGGTGTATGACTAATGGCGAACAAGATACCCCGTAGGGCCCAAGGAGCAGCATCCACTGCTGCTGCAGTGACCCGAACTATCTATAAAGGCGCTAACAACAAGGCTGAAATTCAAGGCATTGCTTTTAGATTGGTTTTACTGTCTGCTCTAACAATCTCACTAGTCATGATTGGTGCAATTGTTGCCTGGGCATTGGTAGAAGGTGGTAGCAGAGTCAACATTGGGCTCTTCACCAACAACCCGTCTTCCTTTAGACCGGAAACTGCTGGGTATCGCCCAGCCATCCTTGGAACCATTCAGCTCATTCTCGGTGTCATCGCAATTATTGTTCCATTAGGTATCTCCGCCGCAACCTTCCTTGAACTGTTTGCGGACCGGACCAAGTGGTACAACCGAATTATCGAGCTCAACATCCAAAACCTTGCTGGTGTTCCATCTATCGTGTTTGGAATCCTAGGTCTTGCTTTCATCGTTCGTGGAATTTTTGATCTTGGTTTCGTGGTCGCAGCGGGTTCCGCAACGGTCGCGATTCTTGTGTTGCCTACCGTTATCCTTGCTTCGCGTGAAGCTATTCGAGCCGTACCATCATCCCTTCTGGATGGAGCACTGGCACTGGGTGCAACTAGGTGGCAGTCGGTTTGGAAGTTGGTTTTGCCTTCCGCAGCACCTGGAATGCTAACGGGAGTGATTCTGGCTGTAGCTAGAGCAATTGGTGAGGCTGCACCACTACTTCTTGTTGGTGCTGCGACATTCGTAACTTTTGATCCAGACTTCTGGAATGACAGCTACTCTGCCTTGCCGGTAATGATCTACAACTACGCCGGAAGACCGCAAGAGGAGTTTCACACCCTAGCCGCAGCAGGTATTTTGGTAATGCTTGTTGTGCTTTTCTTTATAAATTCAATCGCAGTTTGGCTGCGAGCCCGCTATGAGAGAACCTGGTAGGAATAAATAATGACAACAACCGCACTGAACGAAGTATTTTCACTCAAGAACATGAGCGTTGAGTACGGCAAGAACCTCGCTGTCGCAGGTGTAAACCTACCTATCTATCAGAACGAGATCACTGCCCTGATTGGACCCTCTGGTTGCGGTAAGTCAACAGTGCTTCGAAGCTTGAACCGCATGAACGACCTGATTCCAGGAGCAAAAGTTTCTGGAGAGGTGCTTTACCACGGGCAGGACATGTATGGACCTGATGTAGATCCTGTGCAGGTTAGAAAGCTTGTGGGCATGGTGTTCCAGAAGCCAAACCCTTTCCCTAAGTCGATTTATGACAACATCGCCTTCGGTCCGCAAACTCTTGGCATGAAGGGCAACATGGACGAAATCGTCGAGAGCGCTCTGAGGTCAGCATCCCTATGGGATGACGTCAAGGATCGACTGAAAGACAATGCCTTTGGTATGTCCGGAGGTCAGCAGCAGCGTCTTTGCATTGCAAGAGCGATTGCTGTGAAGCCAGATGTGATCTTGATGGACGAGCCTTGCTCGGCACTTGACCCGATATCTACCTTCAAGATTGAAGACTTGATGTTCGAGCTAAAGAAGGACTACACGATTGTTATTGTGACTCACAACATGCAGCAAGCCGCTCGAGTAGCAGACAGAACAGCTTTCTTCACAGTAGACACCTCCCGCGGAGAAGGTTCCAGGGTTGGAACTTTGGTTGAGCACGACGTTACTGATGTTATGTTCTCAAGTCCTTCGGACCAGAGGACCTTAGATTACGTGACCGGTAAATTCGGCTAAAGCCGCTCTGAAAGACTTTGGTGCTCAACGGCAACAAGTCTTGGTTTTTTTCCAGAGGTAGTTAGATGCAAAACCACAAACTCTGCAGGCTTTAGGGTTTTTGCTTCCAAGATTAACTTAGCCAGGGCTGGCTCGGCGTAACTTGCAAGAACTTCTGTAATTGTTGGAAGAGTCGGCCTGTGGGTGCAAAGCACCGATGACCTAGCATCAGAGAACAACTGCTTAGCGACTTTAGTAGTCCTTGCCGGCCCCTTCGCGTTTCCCATTTCGGACAGTTCGCCGCGCTCGATAATTTTGTATCGATGCGCTTTGGCATATGGGCTAATGGTGTCTTTGCACCTTCTCCAGGGGCTTGTAAACACCCTTTTAGGCCCATAGGCACTCAGTAAACGAATCAGTTCTTTGGCTTGCTTCTTGCCATCTGGCAGCAGGGGTCTTTTGCCATCCTCACCAACGTAGTCGGCTCTTGGGGTGGCGGCAGCGTGGCGAAGGATAATCAGGGGCTTAGTTTTTAGCATTCCCTTTTTTCGAAAATCCACAACTTCCTGAAGCAGTTCGCGGTCATGCTTGTAGCTCAGCTTTGAAAAAGCCTCATCAGTTTTGATCCAAACTACCTCGGAGATTTCATCATTGGGCTTGAACTTGGAACTTGACAGAGCTTTATCGCTGACTCTGGCTGCCCAGTAGTGCACTACTTTGTTCTTGGATTTATCGAGCGGGTAGGTCATCGTTGATAGCGGAACACCGAGCTTTATCTTTAACCCAGTTTCTTCCTTGATTTCGCGGACAGCAGTTTCGGCTAGCGTCTCACCGGGATCTACCTTTCCTTTTGGGAAGGTCCAGTCTTGATACCTAACTCGATGAACGAGTGCTACAAGGAGACTGCTTTTTTCCTCGCGCCAACAAACTGCTCCAGCAGCGTAAACATCCACGAAACTAGCTAACCTGACGATCGGTTATGGATCGCATAACAGCGTCTTGGAAATCTCTGAGGGCGATACCTGAGTGATCAAACTGCTTCCTGACCCACGCGCCGTTAGCATCTAGATCCCAACCCGCCATGTCTTCTGCCATGGCTAGAGAGAACATGGTTCGAGTGCGGTCGATGTGCTCGGGTTCAATTAGGCGAACCAGCGCCTCAACGCGACGATCTAGGTTTCGATGCATCATATCTGCTGACCCAATGAAAATCTTTGGCTCTCCGCCACCTTCGAAACTAAATACGCGGCTGTGCTCAAGGTAGCGGCCCAAGATCGAGCGCACTCGAATGTTTTCAGATAAGCCCGCTACTCCTGGCTTCAGAGCACACATTCCTCGAACCAAGACGCGAACCGGGACACCCGCGCGGGAGGCTCGATAGAGCGAGTCGATGATACCTTCGTCAACTAAAGCGTTTACCTTGATATCAATTCCCGATTTTTTACCGGCAGCATGATGCTCGATTTCTTGGTCAATAAGCTCAGTTAGACCCTTTCTTACGCCAACCGGTGAAACCAGCAGGGTCTTGAACTTTGCCTCTGGAGCATAACCAGAGAGGTGATTGAACAACTTGGTGAGATCCTCGCCAACTTCTTCTCTGGAAGTCAGTAACCCAAAGTCTTCGTATACCCTTGCTGTTTTCGGGTTGTAGTTTCCGGTTCCGATGTGACAGTAGCGAACCAGCTGCCCTGCTTCTTGCCTGATAACAAGGGCAAGCTTGCAGTGAGTCTTTAGACCAACCATTCCGTAGACAACGTGAACTCCAGCCTGCTCTAGCTTTCTTGCCCAGGTGATGTTGTTTTGTTCGTCAAATCTTGCCTTGATCTCAACTAGAGCCAAGACCTGCTTGCCAGCCTGAGCAGCCTGGATTAGTGCGTCAACGACAGGAGAGTCACCAGAGGTTCTATACAGGGTTTGCTTGATTGCTAGCACGTCCGGGTCTTGGGCTGCCTGCTCCAGGAATTCCTGAACGCTGGTGGAAAAGGACTCGTAGGGGTGGTGCACCAAAAGCTCACGCTTTTTCAGCACGCTAAAGATATCTAACTCTTCATCATCTCGCGGGCGAAGGTATCTGTTGGTGAGTACCTGATGAGGTTTATTGCGAAGCTCAGGTCTTGGAAGCGATGCGATGTCCTGCAATCCAGTGAGATCTAGTGGCGATGGCAGGGTGTAAACATCCTGGTTAGAAATGTCTAGCTCCCGAATAAGCAATTCAAGAACTTGCGGGTTCATGTCATCGGCAATTTCAAGTCGAACAGGAGGACCAAAGCGCCTTCTCAGCAACTCTTTTTCTAGAGCGAGTAGAAGGTTTTCTCCTTCATCTTCATCCACATCCAAGTCCTCGTTCCTAGTGACTCGGAAGTTGTGGTGTTGAACTACTTCCATGCCTGGGAACAACAAAGATATGAATTCACCAATGACATCTTCCAGTGGAACGTAGCGCACCTCTGTGGAGTCTGTCTTGGAAGGAATCAAAACAAATCTTGGAAGTAGCGGAGGCACCTTCACTCTCGCAAAGTGCTCACTTGGACTTCCTGCTTTCTTTAGCACAACCGCAAGGTTTAGCGAGAGGCCAGAAATATATGGAAACGGATGAGCTGGGTCCACCGCTAGCGGAGTAAGAACTGGAAAAATGTGATCCTCAAAGTAACTTTGCAGATGCTGCTTTTCATAGTCTCGAAGTTCTGGCCAGCGCACAAGATGAATTCCGTTTTGCTCTAGCTCGGGCTCAATCACATCCAGAAAAAGCTGTGCGTGGCGAAGTTGTAAATCGTGAGCTTCCTTCGAAATACCGCTCAACACTTCTTTAGGCGATAAACCTGAAGGGCTTCTAACTGCAAGGCCAGTTGCCAGTCGACGCTGAAGACCAGCAACTCGAACCATGAAGAATTCATCCATGTTGGAGGCAAAAATGCTTAGGTAATTTACTCGCTCAAGAAGCGGAATTGAGCTATCTTCGGCCATTTCTAGAACACGACGGTTAAATGCCAGCCAGCTTAGCTCACGATCAAGGTAGCGATCGGGCGCCAAGCCATCGGGTGAGGCGGGCAGGGTAATAGCCATGGTTTCTTCGGACATAACCCAATATTGTCACGGCTAGCTGTCCTATTGGTTAAATCTTTTTGAACTAAGCGTCCACAAGGTCCGAATCTGTTGGGTTAAAGCGGTAACCCACATTTCGAACAGTAGAAATCAGCCCCTCAAGGTCACCCAATTTAGCTCTTAGTCTTCGGATGTGGACATCTACGGTTCTGCTACCCCCGAAGTAGTCATAACCCCAGACTTCACTCAATAGCTGATCTCTTGAAAAGACTCTGCCTGGGTGCTGAGCCAGAAATTTCAACAATTCAAATTCTTTATAGGTCAGATCAAGTGGCTTGCCGTGAACTTTTGCAGAGTAGCTTGACTCATCGATTACTACCCCCGAAGAATTTATTGTCCCGACATCTTTTTCTGCTCGATATTTTGCTATTGCAAGTCGGATACGTGCTTCAACTTCTGCAGGACCGGCAGAGTTCAGAATGATGTCACTCGAACCCCACTCGTGATTCATCGCAGCAAGGCCACCCTCAGCCAAAACAATAATTAGCGGTGCCGAGATTCCAGTTGAGATCAGAATTCGCGCCATGGCTTTTGCAGAAGATAGGTCTGTCCTGGCATCAAGAAAAACCAAGTCATACTCTGGAGCACTGACCAGACTCGCGGGTTCGGCGGGTATGTATCTAACTCGGTGACTCAGTAGCGACAGGGCAGGCAGGGCTTCTTGTTCTGACCCTGAAGTCAAAACCAGTAGCTGTGCCATCTCAAACCCCAAATCTTTGTGCCAAGTTTAGCCCTCACGGCAGGTGGCTAAGGCATGATTGAGATATGTCCAAACAGTGGGGTCAAATCCTAAGCATCTGGGTAATTGTTGCCGTGCTGGCAATTTGGGCAATCGCATCCCAGGTGGCACTCACGGCTCCAGAGTGGTTCGGCACAATCCTTGCCGGCTCGGTTGCTTTGGTCTCGATGTACCACTTGTTTCGGGCCAAGCCTGAGGGGATTGTTCGCAAGCTGGTCTACGTGGGCGGCGGAAGCTACCTGATCCTGGCCATCGCTACTGCCTACGTGTTTTTGGCAAGTTAGACTAGAAACATGCTTGCACTTGAAATCTTTTTCACCGGCCTCTTGGTTTTAGCATCTTTGGCCATAGGTTCGGTTTCTATTTTGGTTCTTTACAAATTATTTAAAGGACAAAAATAGTTGTTGGTTGTGCCAGAGGGCTTACCCCTGGAACTAACCCCCTTCGCCTTCCTGGTAGGAAAGTGGTCCGGTTCGGGAGTCATCTCCTACACTCACAGCGCTGAAAAATCTGACCAGGAATTTACTCAAACTGTGGAGTTTTCTTACGACAACCAATCTGTCTTGGGATATGTATCAAAACCCACCCTTAGCGATGGAACTTCGCTACCAACCGAAGTTGGCTTCTGGCGACTAGCAAAGACCCCAGAGTCTTCCGATCACGGACCAGGACTTCTTCCAGGAACTGGAGAGAAATTGATTACCACGCACGAGCAACTCGAAACTCTTCGGAACAAAGAAGGCGGCTTCGACGTAGAAGCATCGATTTTGCACCCGAGTGGAATTAGCGAGCTATACATCGGTCAAATCAAGGGCGCTCGAGTGGACCTTGCAACCGATGCGGTTTTGAGATCACAGTCATCCAAGGACTATCGAGCAGCAACTCGGATGTTTGGCCTTGTCGAAGGTGCGCTGCTTTGGGTCTGGGATATCGCAGCCCTTGGAAACCCAATGGCCTCTCATGCTTCAGCCAGACTCGAAAGGGCCCAGTAGGTGCAAGTAAAACAGCACTATGGCAATCCAATGATCGAGCAGCGCAGTCTGTTCGAAGGTGATTCGGTGTGCCTAATGGATCCAGCTGGGATCATTTGCGTTTCTGGTGCGGATCGACTGACCTGGTTACATTCACTTCTCAGCCAAAACCTCAAGAACCTAAAGCCTGGCGAATCCGCCGAAGCATTGCTACTTGACCCGCAGGGTCACATCGAACAGCAAATCAAAGTCATCGACGACGGCGAAACAACTTGGCTGATGGTGAATAAGGAAAACACCGCACCACTTCTTGATTGGCTATCCAAGATGGTGTTTCGCATAAAAGTCGAGCTAACTGATCGCTCCGCCGATTTTACTCTTGTGGGTGCTACCAACCCAAAGCCAGAGCTGGCCTTTGTTTCAAATTCTCAACCTATGGTCTGGAAAGATGGATGGCCAGGTGTCACCCTCGGTGGGTATCGATACTCGACTAGGGAAGTTAGCTACTCATGGTTTGAACACCTTGTTGAAGCTAGCCAGCTAGATAACTTATTGTCTCAGGCAAGCCTTGCTGGAACCATGGCTGCTAATGCACTTCGTGTAGCGGCTGGCCGCCCGCTTGCAGCATCAGAGATAGACGAGAAATCACTTCCCCATGAACTGGATCTCTTAGCAACTGCTGTGCATTTATCCAAGGGTTGCTATCGAGGTCAAGAATCGGTTGCAAAGGTTCACAACCTAGGCCATCCGCCACGAAGACTGACTTTCTTGCACCTGGATGGCTCGGAGCATTCACTGCCGGATGTTGGCGATGAGGTCAGAGTGACTGGCGAAGACAAAGTTGTTGGAAAGGTAACCTCAGCAGCGCAGCATTTTGAAATGGGCCCGATTGCTTTGGCGGTTATCTCTCGCTCGGTAGCTGAGGATGCCTCCCTAGAAGTTAGCTCCAGCGGGGGAATGATCGCCGCTACTCAAGAGGTCATCGTTCCGCAGTCAGCCGGCAAGGTGGTTGAGGTTCCCAAACTTCCTAGACTCAAACTAGGTGGCGCAAGCAAAGCGCCTAAACTTGGAGAATAATGACTACTCAACACACGCTCATACTTCTTCGTCACGGTAACAGCACCTGGAACCAAAAGAACCTGTTCACCGGCTGGGTTGATGTTGACCTTAGTGATCAGGGCAGGCAAGAAGCCAAACGAGCGGGAGAACTGCTCGCCGAATCGGGCCTAGAACCAGATCTTCTTTATACCTCTTTATTGAAGCGCGCCATCAACACCGCAAACATTGCTTTGGATACCGCCGATCGAGGCTGGATTGAAGTCAAGCGCTCTTGGAGACTAAATGAGCGCCACTACGGAGCTCTGCAGGGAAAAGACAAGGCTCAGACTCTGGAGACCTATGGCCCTGAGCAATTCCAGCTGTGGCGCAGAAGCTTTGATGTTCCACCACCGCCAATAGAGGATGGGGACCAGTACTCGCAGTCAGGCGATAAGCGTTACAAAGATTTAGGGAGCGACTTTCCTCGCACCGAATGCCTCAAAGACGTTTTGGTTAGATTTCTTCCAATCTGGGAAGAAATCAAATCGGACCTAAGTGCAGGAAAGACTGTGTTGGTTACCGCTCACGGAAACTCGCTACGGGCATTTGTGAAGCTACTTGATGGGGTTTCTGATGAAGACATCGCTGAGCTAAACATTCCAACTGGAATGCCCTTGCTATACAAACTAAACGCTAACTTCGAGCCCGTGGTTAAAGGTGGAGAGTATCTAGATCCCGCAGCTGCATCAGCTGGACAGGCCGCCGTTGCTAATCAAGGAAAAAAGTAAAAGCTACTATTCAGTGTCGCTCCACTCACCTGTAGTTAGGTAAGTGACTTTGGCTGAAATGTCTACGACGTGGTCCGCGAAGCGCTCGAAGTAACGGCTTGCCAAAGTTACGTCAACTGTGAACATGGCGTTCTCTTTCCAGTTGTCTGCCAAAACGACATCGAAGACGCTCTTGTGTAATTCGTCAACTCTCTCGTCTTCGGATTTGATTGCTCGAGCTAGCTCAACATCGGCATTTTGCAAAACCTCAGATAGCTTTTTTGCAAGCTGGATGTCTAATGCACCCATCTCTTCAAAAGTCTTTCGTAGAGAGTCTGGCACAGCAGATCCGGGGTAGCGGTAACGAGCAATGGAAGCAATGTGGCTAGCTAGCGCACCCATTCTCTCCAGGCTTGCACTAATTCGAAGTGCTGAAACTAGAATCCTGAGGTCCCTGGCAACAGGTGACTGCCGAGCAAGAATCTTGATGACTAGCTCATCAAGAGCTAGAGCCTGTTCTTCATTTGATTCCGACAGGGCTAGAGCCTCGTCGGCTTGGGCTACGTCGTTTGTGAGGAAAGCCTTGGTTGCCTTCTCGATGATTATGGCTACCGACTGGGAAATCTCTACCAGGCGCTCCTGAACCTCTTGGAGTTCGCTTTGAAATACCTCGCGCATTGCTGTTTCCCTTCTTGGATTTACTTAGTGAATATCCCACCCGATGGTTAACGGGAGCCAAATAAACACCAAACCCACTTCAAAATTACCTCTATTTTGGAGGTTTTTGGCACTTTGAGCGGTTTCACGGGTCATATGGTTAACAATGTGAACACATTGGGCGTTGAGGTAATCACCCTTGGTGGAGTCGTGGCCCTAGCGGTCGGCGCTACTTTTGGATGGTTTCTTGGAAAAAGAACGTCACGGGTTATCGAGGCAGAACCAGATTCATTTCCAGACCTAGTGGCAGAAGTTCTCGAGTTGATGGGTTCAGTAGGGATTGTGCTCGACGGATCCAATAGAGTCGTCGGCACAAACAGCTGGGCTGAATCTTTTGGTCTCGTTGCACGCGGCTTGCTTGTTCATGCTGAGATAGCCGATTTGGCCAAACGTGCGCGTTCGGGATCAAACATTGAATCCTTCGAAGGGGTTCTAAGAGTTGGACTCGCGCAAGAAAAAGTCTCGGTTTCCGCAAAAGCAAAACTGGTTGAGGGTGATTATGTGGTGCTCGTTCTAGAAGATAGGACAAGTGACATTCGCTTGGACAAAACTAGACGTGACTTTATTGAAAACATCTCCCACGAACTAAAAACGCCTATCGGAGCGATTGCTTTGCTGTCTGAAGCAATTCAAGAAGCCGGCGATGATCGTGAAGCTGTTGCCAAGTTCGCTTCTAGCTTGAACAAAGAATCAAGCAGGCTCACCTTTCTGGTCCAAGACATTATTAAACTTTCCAGGCTGCAGTCTGAAGAGGTTCTGGCCTCCGCTGAAATTGTGGACCTAAATGATGTGATGGCTGAGGCAATTGATCGTAACGAACAGCTCGCAGCCAGTAGAAAAATTCGACTGAATTCAGAGCAGGCGCCAAAGCTTGAAGTTTTTGGCAATAAAGAAATGTTGATTACTGCAGTAAAAAATCTTATTGAAAATGCCATCAGCTACTCAGAACCTGGAACCAGTGTTGGAATTGGCTGCAGTGCCAAAGAATCCATTGCTGAAATCACCGTCACTGACTCGGGCGCGGGTATTTC
The DNA here is from genome assembly GCA_044353905.1 of Microbacteriaceae bacterium. Classification (GTDB taxonomy): domain Bacteria; phylum Actinomycetota; class Actinomycetes; order Actinomycetales; family Microbacteriaceae; genus MWH-TA3. The sequence goes on from JBILBA010000053.1 coordinate 25,898, forward strand.
CCCTGAAAACCAGCAACGAATTTTCGAACGCTTCTACCGAGCCGACCCTTCAAGATCAAGAGAAACCGGCGGTACCGGTCTTGGTCTTAGCATCGTGAAGCACGTCGCCAAGATTCACCGTGGAGAAATCAAGCTGTTTTCTCAGGTGGGCGTGGGATCTACCTTCACCCTTAGAGTTCCGCTGGCAACAGCCTCGGATCCGGCAACTGGCACCATCGACCTAGTTAGGGAAGGAAAGTAATGGCCAAAGTCTTGGTTGTTGAAGATGAGCAGTCCCTTCGGGAGGCTCTGGTTTTTTTCCTCGAAAAGGAGGGCCACGACGTATCGGTTGCAGTAGATGGAGAAGAAGCAATACAGGTTTTTGAGAAATCAGGTGCTGACATAATCCTTCTGGATCTAATGCTTCCAAAAATTGATGGTAACCAGGTTTGCAAACAGATCAGACAAAGCTCAAATGTCCCAATCATCATGCTCACCGCCAAAGACTCTGAAATTGACAAGATTGTTGGTCTGGAAATCGGAGCGGATGATTACATCACCAAGCCTTACTCAACTAGGGAACTTCTTGCCCGAATCAAAGCTGTTCTCAGAAGACAGGTGGAGCCTCCGCTCACAGTTGGCTCCGTACTGATTGCCGGTGAGCTTCGGTTGGATTCGGATCGCCACGTGGTGACACTAAACGGAAATGCGCTAACTCTGCCACTCAAAGAGTTTGAACTCCTTGAGTTATTGATGGAGAACGTGAATCGCGTTTTGACCCGAGGTCAGATTATTGATCGCGTCTGGGGATCAAATTACTTT
>JBILBA010000003.1:0-96646 GCA_044353905.1 Microbacteriaceae bacterium
AAGAACGTGTTTTATAGCCGAATCGACCCGGTCACCGAGGCTCTCGTCCGAGAGGCGAATGTCGAAGAGGGTTGCGAGGCGATTGGATTCGGCCTCGTCACCCCTGACACCGGCGAATTGGGAACAATTGACGGCTTGCTTGTCGACCGAGCGTTTGTGGCAGATCGACGAAACAACGCCCAAGAGCTGACGACGGTCGACCATTTGGCCGAGCTCGGTTTCGCAACCCCGCACATGATTCTTAACGTCCTCGCCGCGTCGGGAATGGCACTTTCTGTGGGTGCCGCTGCAGTCGATGTCGCAACCGGGCTGGATACGTTCGAGCTCGACCACCATCGATGCGAGACCGTGACCGAATACGGCGGAGTGACGTGGGTTGACGATTCGAAGGCGACCAACGCCCACGCCGCGAATGCGTCGCTTCGCGCCTTTCCTTCCCTCGTCTGGATTGTCGGCGGCATGTTCAAGGGCACCCAAATCGATGAGCTGGTCCAGGCACACCTTTCCCGATTGCGCGCCGTCATCGCAATCGGAGTCGATCGCGATGAGCCCCGTCGCGTCATGGCGGCATGGGCGCCTGATGTTCCCTTTATCGAGATTGATTCGGACAACGTGATGGATGCTGCGGTGGAAGCAGCGGCACAACACGCCTCTCCCGGAGACACGGTGTTGCTAGCGCCCGCTGCCGCCTCGATGGACCAATTCACGGATTACGCCGACCGAGGGCGGCAATTCCAGCTTGCTGTTCGAGCCCACGCGGGATTGACCGATGAGTAGAGTTCGACCCGCTCCTCTGCGACTGCGAAACCCGTTTGCCACGGACTCGCCGATTGTCACGATGCTGATTTCTGTCACGACGCTCCTGGCGTTGTTCGGGATGTTCATGGTTCTCTCGGCATCGTCCGTGACCAGCGGTCTCAACAACGAGGGAGACTTCTTCGCTGAGGGGTTGACGCAAGCAGGGTGGGCCGTTGCAGGGGGAGCAATGTGTCTGATCGTGGCGCGTTTCCCGCTGTCGTTCTGGAGTCGCTTCCGAAACTATTTCGTCGGTGGCGGTATTCTGCTTCAACTCGCGGTGCTCACCGTCGGAACGGAATACGGAGGCAACCGCAACTGGCTCGATCTCGGTTTTGTCTCGTTCCAGCCCTCCGAGTTCCTCAAACTCGCGGTGATTGTCTGGTTCGCCTCGTGGATTCACGACAACGAATTCATGCTGGACGAACCACTGCAACGCTGGGTTCAACCGTTGTTCTGGGTCGGACTCCCGATTGGACTTGTCGGGCTCGGAGGAGACCTCGGAACGACAACCATCATGGGGCTCATCGTTCTCGGAATGCTCGCGTTTGCGGGTTTGCCTGCTCGGACGATCTGGGCACTTGCCGGGATCGCGGTGTTGGCGGTATTCGCGTTGCTCAACGTCGGCGGATCAAACCGAGTCGCCCGATTCGTCGCGTGGTTTCAGGGGTGCACACCTGAACAGTATGAAACCGTCTGTTGGCAGACAATGCACGGGCTGTGGGCCTTATCGTCCGGAGGTCTATTCGGTTTGGGCCCGGGTAGCTCACGGGCAAAATGGTCGTGGCTCCCGCACGCGGATTCCGACTACATTTTTGCGATTGTGGGCGAAGAACTGGGAATGTTCGGTGCGATGGCCTTGATCGCGCTCTTCCTCGCCCTTGCCGTGACGCTCATCCGACTCGTCCGGGAATTTCCTCAACCACTCACTCGAGTATTGATCGGGGGCGTTTTCGTCTGGATCATCGGGCAAGCCTTCGTCAACATCGCCGTGGTGCTGAACGTGCTTCCGGTCCTCGGAGTGCCGCTGCCGTTCATCTCGGCCGGCGGATCATCACTCGTCGCCAATTTCCTTGCCATCGGCGTGGTCATAAGTTGTGTTCGGCACGAGGAGCGCTACGGATGACCGTTTTCCTGCTCGCCGGTGGTGGTACCGCGGGTCACGTCAATCCGTTGCTGGCGACGGCCGACGCAATTCGCGCACGAGAGCCCGACGCAACCGTTCTGGTTTTGGGCACCGCCGAGGGGCTCGAGGCGCGGTTGGTTCCCGAACGGGGCTACGAGTTGCTCACCATAGACCGCGTTCCCTTTCCGCGCCGCGTCAACCTTTCTGCTCTCGCTTTCCCCTTTCGATTCCTGCGCGCGGTCCGTCGCGTGACAACGTTCATTACAACTCGAGAGATTGACATTGTGGTTGGTTTCGGCGGTTACGCCGCGGCTCCCGCATATCTTGCGGCACGCCGGGCTGGGCGCGACATGGTGGTCCACGAGGCGAACGCGCTCCCGGGGATCGCGAACAAGTTAGGTGCTCGTCTTACGCGCCACGTCGCGGTGACTTTTCCCGACACCGCACTCCCGCACGCGCAGCGAACGGGTATGCCGCTCCGAGCCGAAATCGCGACCCTCGATCGCGCCGCCACTCGCGCCGAGGCGCTCCGTCACTTTGGACTTGACGCCAAGCGTCCCGTGTTACTGGTGACGGGCGGGTCAACAGGCGCAAAACGTATCAACGCGACGGTGACCGAGTCCGCCCGAGACATCATCGCAGCGGGTTGGCAGATTATTCACACGGTGGGCGAAACTCGAGACTTCACGGATCCGAAAATCGTGGGCTATCACGCCTTGCCGTATTGCGATCGCATGGACCTCGCGTTGGCCGCGGCGGACTTCGTGGTTGCGCGTTCCGGTGCTGCGACCGTGTGTGAATTGGCCGGTTTGGGAATCCCCGCGGTGTTCGTTCCCTATCCCGTCGGTAACGGGGAGCAGGAATTGAACGCACGAGACCTCGTGGCGGTGGGAGGGGCGATTCTCTGCCCCGACGCCGAGTTCACGGGGGAGTGGGTCCGAACGACGCTGATTCCCCTCTTGTCGGACGGCGAACAACGCACGACCATGGCACGCCGAGCATCCGCCTCGGGAATTCGTGATGGCGCCGAGCGCCTCACCGACATGGTGCTCGAGGCGGTAGAAGATTACTGGCCGTAGGGTTGAGTCGTGATTGCGCCCGACCTGACCGTTGATCTGCCTGCCGAGCTCGGTCGCGTCCACTTCATCGGAATTGGTGGAAGCGGAATGAGCGGGATTGCGCGCATGTTTCTCGCTCAAGGAATGGTCGTCACGGGCTCCGATCGCGCGGATTCACAAACGGTAGCGGACCTCCGATCCGACGGAATTGATGTTCAGATTGGACATGAGCCGGCCTCGGTGCGAGACGCCGACACGGTCGTTGTCACGGGTGCATTGTGGGCGGACAACGCTGAGTATCGCTGGGCGATCGACCATGGCATCCGTGTACTTCACCGCGCGCTCGCGCTGGCGTGGCTCGTTCGCGACCACCGCGTTGTATCCGTTGCAGGGGCTCACGGCAAAACCACCTCCACGGCAATGCTGGTGACGGGGCTTCTCGGCGTCGGCCGCTCGCCGTCGTTCGTGAACGGTGGCGTGGTGTCGTCGCTCGGCGCTTCTTCTGCTCGAGGAACCGATCCCGAGTTCGTAATCGAAGCTGATGAATCGGACGGTTCTTTCCTGGTGTATCCAACGTCGGTCGGTCTCATCACCAATATCGATTCCGATCACCTCGATCATTACGGTTCGGTGGAGGCGTTCGACGACGCTTTTGTGACTTTTGCGAACGGTTGTCGCGAGGTCGTTGTGGTCTCGGGGGACGACCCAACCCTCCAACGGTTGATGCCCCGAATTCAGACGCCGACGGTGACCTTCGGCGAATCGGACGGCGTCGATTATCGCGTGAGCGACATTGTGTCGTCAGCTGAAGGTGTGACCGCGAAAATCACACACGGCACCGACGTCGTGGCACTTCGTCTGGGAGTTGCTGGTGCTCACAACGCCCTGAATGCGACGGGTGCAATCGCGGTGTTGTGTGCGCTCGGAGTCGACCTCGCCGCGGCTGCCACCGCGCTGAGCGATTTTTCAGGCACCGGTCGCCGCTTTGAACTTATGAACACAGTTCGTGGTGTCCAGGTGTACGACGATTATGCCCACCACCCGCGAGAGGTTCGAGCGGCGCTGGCGACGGCCCGGAGCGTGGTGGGACAGGGACGCGTAATCGCGATTCACCAACCTCATTTGTATTCGCGCACTCGCGACATGGCCTCGGATTTCGCGGTCGAATACGAGAAGGGCGCCGACTTCACCATCGTTCTCGATGTGTATGGGGCGCGGGAGGATCCGATCGCAGGAGTGACGGGAGCACTCGTATCCGATGCTTTTGTCGATCACACGCGGGTGTCGTACTGTCCTGATTGGTCGGTTGCGGCCAAAACCGCGGCGGAACATGCTCGTTCGGGGGACATCATCATGACATTGTCCTGCGGTGACGTGTATCGGATTATTCCGGCAGTTGTTGCGGAGCTCGACATCTCGTGAAGCGCCCTGAACTCCCTGGGGCGCGAGGTTCGAGCCGTCCGGTTCGCCGCACAGTAGGCCTGCCATCGATTGGCGTACCAGGCGATCGCCTCCCTCGGCGTGATTCGGACGAACGCCGTTTCACGGCTGGGCGTCGACGCCGTCGCCGAGCCTGGCTGATGGGCGGGGGAGCGCTCGTAGCGGTCGCTCTTGTGGTCACGGGAATTGTAATGTCGCCGCTGCTCACCTTGACTGAAATCGTTGTGAAGGGTCGCACCGATGTTCCTGAGCGAGTAATTGCCGGCGCAGCCTCCGATCAGGTTGGCCAGCCGCTCGTCGCGCTCAATTTCGATGCGATTCGCGAGCGGCTGAGTTCTGTCACGCGCATTCAGTCATTCACAACGGAAATTCAGCCTCCCAATACCCTCGTCATTCGAGTCGTCGAGCGGCGGGCAATCGGTTTCATGTCGCTGAAGTCGAAGTGGGTGGTTGTCGACGCTGCGGGCGTTGTGATCGACACGGTTTCGGAGAAGCCTTCGGGTATTCCCGAGATGTTTGTCGGCTCAACCACGGACAGAGCATTCAGCGCCATGGCCGAGACGCTGGTTGCGCTGCCCCGCAACATTCGATCGAAAGTCGCATCGATGTCAGCACAGACACGGGACAGCGTTCGGTTCACGCTCCGTGGGACCGGTCACGAAATCGTCTGGGGTTCGCCCGATAACTCCGCCGTCAAGGTGTTGGTGATGGAGCGTGCGCTTCGAGTTGCCAATCGGTCGAATGACGTTTTCGAGATTGACGTCTCCGCGCCAGACAACATCGTTTTGCAGCCGTTGGGCTGAATTCCGACACGCCGACACTGCTTACGGTTTCTGCGCCCGGGGGTGACTACCGTGTGGATGCCTGAGAGGGCAGAAAAAGTCTCGACTTCAAGTTGAGCCTGAACGTTGGAGGAATCCATGGCATCCGCAAACAATAACTATCTCGCCGTCATCAAGGTTGTCGGCGTAGGTGGCGGTGGTGTCAATGCTGTCAATCGAATGATTGACGCCAACATCAAGGGCGTGGAATACATCGCGGTGAACACCGACGCGCAGGCTCTGCTTCTCAGCGATGCCGATGTCAAACTCGACGTTGGGCGACAGCTGACCCGAGGTCTTGGTGCTGGTGCCGACCCCGAAATCGGTCGTCGCGCCGCGGAAGATCACGCGACGGAAATCGAAGAAAGTCTTGCCGGCGCGGACCTCGTGTTCGTGACCGCGGGCGAAGGTGGCGGAACCGGAACCGGTGGCGCACCCGTTGTTGCACGCATCGCCAAGTCAATCGGAGCGCTCACGATCGGCGTCGTCACGACACCGTTCGGATTCGAGGCGCGTCGCCGCCGCGAACAGGCGGAAGCCGGCGTTGCGCGTCTTCGTGAAGAAGTCGACACGCTGATTGTCGTCCCCAACGATCGCTTGCTTCAACTTGCTGACCCGACGATTTCGGTTACCGAAGCGTTTGCGATCGCCGATGAGGTACTTCTCGCCGGGGTCCAGGGCATCACGAACCTCATCACAAACCCCGGGCTCATCAACCTCGACTTCGCCGACGTGCGAAGCGTCATGCACGGCGCGGGCACATCGCTCATGGGCATCGGAAGTGCACGCGGCGCCGAGCGGGCCATCAAGGCCACCGAAATGGCCATCGCGTCGCCAATGCTTGATCAGACGATCAATGGCGCTCACGGAGTGCTGTTGTCGTTCCAGGCAGGTTCGAACCTGTCGATCATGGAGGTCAACGAGGCGGCGTCGCTGATCTCGGACGTCATCCACCCCGAAGCCAACTTCATTTGGGGTATGGGAATCGACGACACTCTTGGAGATGAGGTGCGGGTCACGGTTATCGCCGCCGGATTTGACGAGCGTGACACCATCCGCCCCGACCGAATTGGCACCGTTGCGTCGTTCCAAACTCTCGACGAGGAATTGCAACACAGCGAATTCGGCCGTTCGGAAACAACGACGGACATTCCGGTTTTGACCGACCAGTTTGCCGACTCGGACGCATACGACCTGCCCGAGTTCCTTCAATAGTCCGTTGCCGACCGTAACCGCACGATGGCAGTCGGTGAGGGCCGATGTCGATGCGGAGTGTGCCCGGTGGGGACGAAGCCCCGACGACATCACTCTTGTCGTGGTCACCAAGTTTCACCCCCCATCGGTGATCGAGGAACTCCTCGAAGCCGGCGCTCGACACTTTGGTGAAAGTCGGCATCAGGACGCAGCACCAAAAGTCGACGCTCTCGCGGGACGAGATCTGACCTGGCATTTCGTTGGCCAGATTCAGTCCAACAAAGCTCGGGCGATAGCGCGTTACGCCTCGGTCATCCATTCGCTCGATCGGGACTCCGTCGTCGACGCCCTCGCCACGTCTGAACATCGGGTCGCGGGTTTCATCGAACTGAATCTGACGGACGACCCTGGGCGCGGGGGAGTGCAGACAGCCGACGAGATGCTGAGACTCGCCGAGAGAATCCTCGGCGCCGGCACAATCGACCTGCGCGGCGTGATGGCGGTGGCTCCTCAGGATGCCGACCCGGGCGAGGCATTCGCACACGTTGCAACGATGTCCGAGATCCTTCGGCAGGCCTACCCGAACGCGACCGACATCTCGACGGGGATGAGTGCTGATTGGCAGCAGGCCATTGAGCACGGCGCGACACACCTTCGGATTGGCACGTCAATCACGGGAAAACGCCCAACACCGCGTTAATCTGATGAAAACCTCAAGGAGAGGACATCGTCATGAGGAAAACACTTGAATACTTGGGTTTCGTTGCATCGTCATCCCACACGCCACGTGAGCGCGCGAGCGTTCGTCCCGAAGTTCCGCGTGCGTCAGGGCCTCGTCCCGTCGTCGCCCCGGTGCGTTCGATGAACCGTTCACGCCACGAGCCGTCCTATTCGGTCATTCACACCATGCGACCTCGCCGTTACGCGTCGGACGCGTCGGGAATCGCCGAGACGTTTGCCGACGGCTCGCCGATCATCGTTGACTTGTCGATGATGCAAGAGGCCGACGTGCGCCGCCTCATCGACTTCATGTCGGGACTTGTCAAGGGACTCGACGGAACTATCCGACGCGTCGCCGTCAAGGTGTTCATGTTGACCCCTGCGGGCATCGAACAGTTTGATGACGAACTCGACCAGAACAGCCTCCAGACGAGCGACGACGAAGAACTCCTGGCATAGTCCATGCCAGGGTTGGGAAACATTCTCTGGGTAATTCTGTGGGTCTTCTCTGCATTGCTGTGGGCGCGATTCATTCTGGAATGGATTCAGCAAATCGCTCCTCAGTGGCGCCCGCGCGGTTTGCTGTTGATCATCGCGGAAGCGACGTACACCGTCACAGATCCGCCGCTCCGTTTTCTTCGCCGATTCATCAAACCGTTGCGCATCGGCGCGGTTGCGATTGACTTGTCGTGGACTTTGTTGCTTTTCGGCACGTATATTGCAATGTCTCTGGTTGTTTAGGGTTCGCGGTAAAGTGTTGTCAACCGATAAAGCGGTTGTCCCAAGGAATGAGGTCGGCCAATGTTGAGCGCTGAAGACATTGTTAACAAACAATTCAAGACGAAACGCGACGGTTACGACCCCGATGATGTCGATGACTTTCTCGACGAGGTCGTCAAGGAACTCCGCCGCATCCAGATCGAGAATGATGGGCTCAACCAAAAGGTGCTCGCCACCGAGTCTCGTGTTGCAGAGCTTCAGCGCAGCGGAGGGCCAATCGCCGCCGCCACTCCGATTGCAGGAGGCGCTGAGACCGGCACATCGAGCCAATTGCTTCAGCTCGCTCGCAAACTGCACGACCAGCACATCCAAGAGGGATACACCGAGCGCGACCGGATCATCGAAGAGGGCAAGAACCACGTGACGCGCATGCTCGCAGAAGCGGAACTTCGCCAGCGCAACGAAATCAATGTTCTCGACCAGCAGCGAATCGCGGTCGAGCGCGAGATCGAACGCCTCAAGCAGTTTGAAAAGGAATATCGTCAGCACCTCAAGCAGCACCTCGAAAAGCAGCTTGCGGATCTGGCCAACAGCGGTCAGGAATCCGCCAACTCCTTCTAGTCGCGATGCCTCAGCATCGTTCACTTCCCGTACCTGACGGCCTCGTCGGGGAGCGGGTCGATGTCGCCGTCGCAAAACTTCTGGGCTTCTCTCGGACCTTTGCGGGTGACGTCGTCGAACGCGGTGGTGTCGAGGTGGACGGTCGGGTGGCGCGAAAGTCCGATCGACTGTCCCCGGACGTCGTGATGTCGATTGTCTGGGACGACCCGCGCGAACCCGAGATTGTTCCGGTTCTCATTGCGGACATGCAAATCGTCTATGACGATGACGACATCGTCATCGTGAGCAAACCCCCGTTCCTCGCGGCACACCCCTCGTTGGGATGGGAGGGTGACACTGTTCTGGGCGCGCTCGCCGGAGCGGGCTATCGAATCGCGACGTCGGGTCCACCGGAACGCCAGGGCATCGTGCATCGGCTCGATGTCGGTACATCCGGACTCATGATCGTGGCGAAGAGCGAGATTGCCTATTCCGTCATGAAGCGGAAATTCAAAGAACGGGAAGTCGTCAAGGAATACCATGCGCTCGTTCAAGGCGAGATGGTTCCGCCGGAGGGGACAATCGATGCACCGATTGGACGCCACCCTGGGTCGGCCTGGAAATTTGCGGTAACCCACGACGGTCGGAACGCGATCACTCACTTCGACACGCTCGCCAATTATCCGATTGCAACCCTTCTGTCGGTCGGCCTCGAGACGGGTCGCACTCATCAGATTCGGGTTCACATGGCCGCTCAACGACATCCGCTTGTCGGTGACTCGTTGTACGGAGCAAACCCCACCATCGCGACGCGACTGGGGCTGACGCGCCAGTGGTTGCACGCGGTCCGACTTCGGTTCAACCACCCCACGACCGGGGAGGAACTCGAAATCACGAGCGACTACGCGCCGGACTTGGCAGATTCGCTCGAACTTCTCGCGACTCTCTGACGCGCCTCACGGTCGCGTCCGCCGTTGTACCTAAACTGAAAGTCCGCAACCGCGAGAAGGAGAGTCCGTGTCGAGTTCGTTCGTCCATCTGCACGTTCACACGGACAACTCGATGCTCGATGGCGCCGCACGAATCGGCAGTCTGTTGGACGCGACGGTGGCAGAGCAGATGCCGGCCATTGCGATGACCGATCATGGGACTCTGTTTGGCGCGTTCGAGATGTGGAAACAAGCCAAGGACCGCGACATCAAGGCGATTATCGGGCTCGAGGCCTATTTCGCACCAGAGGGCAGGCACCACAAAAAGCCGGTGCAGTGGGCCGATGGCAGCGAAAACGATGTTTCCGCCCGCGGCGCTTACACGCACCTAACAATTCTCAGTGAGACGACCGAGGGAATGCACAATCTCTTTTCCATGTCGACGTCGTCGTACATCGAGGGGTTCTACCACAAGCCCCGAATCGACCTAGATCTGCTCAGCACGCACTCCAAAGGTCTCATCGCCACGAGCGGGTGCGTCTCTGGCGAGATCCAGACCAAGATCCGGCTGGGTGATTACGACGGCGCCAAACTCGCCGCCTCGACGATGCGCGACATCCTCGGCAAAGAAAATTTCTTCATCGAGATCATGGACCACGGGCTGGCCATCGAACGCCGTGGAATCAAGGATTTGCTGCGACTCGCACAGGAACTTGACCTACCGCTCGTTCTGACAAACGACCTGCACTACACCCATGCTCACGACGCCAAGTCGCACGCCGCTCTGCTGTGTGTTCAATCCGGCAAGACCCTGTCGGACGAAAACAGGTTCAAGTTCGATGCGGACGAGTTCTATCTCAAGTCAGCAGCCCAGATGCGCTCGCTGTTTCCTGACCACCCCGAAGCTGCCGACAACACGCTGCTCATCGCCGAGAGGTGCAACGTCGAGTTCGACACATCAGTGAGCCACATGCCTCAATTTCCCGTCGAGGCGGGGGATACCGAAGCAGCGGCCTTCGAGCGCGAAGTGATTTCGGGGCTCGCCTTTCGCTACCCGAACGGGTTGACACCGGAAATAGAGCAACGCGCGAAGTACGAGATCGAGGTCATTACCAACAAGGGATTTCCTGGCTATTACCTCGTCGTTGCGGACTTTGTGAAATGGGCCCGCGAAAACGGTGTTCGCGTTGGTCCAGGCCGTGGCTCGGGCGCCGGCTCTCTCGCCGCCTTTGCGATGCGAATCACCGACCTCGATCCGATTGAACACGGTTTGCTCTTTGAGCGGTTCCTGAACCCCGAACGTGAGTCGATGCCGGACTTCGATATCGACTTTTCGACGCGACGACGCGACGACGTGAAGCGTTATGTGACCGGCAAGTACGGATCTGACCGCGTCGCGCAAATCGCGACGTTCAACATCATCAAAGCGAAACAAGCGTTGAAAGACGCATCGCGCGTGATGGGTTTCCCCTACGGGATGGGTGAAAAGTTGTCCAAAGCGGTACCGGCGATGGTGGCTGGTCGGGACATGTCTCTGGGCGAGATGTATGACACCACCAACCCCCGATTCAAGGAAGCGGCACAGTTCCGGGAAGTTATCGAGGAATCAGCTGACACTAAGGCGGTGTTCGAGACAGCACTCGGGATTGAAAACATCAAGCGAAACACGGGTGTCCACGCTGCCGGTGTCATCATGTCGGACACGCCATTGGCCGCCATCGTGCCGCTCATGATGCGTGACAATGACGGTCAGATCATTACGCAATTCGATTACCCGACCTGCGAAAAGCTCGGGCTCATCAAGATGGACTTCCTTGGGCTTCGAAACCTCGACATCCTTGATGACGCGCTTGTCAACATCAAACGGAACAGAGGCATTGATCTCGTCCTCGAAGAGCTCGACTTCAACGACAAAGGTGTTTACGACCTCCTGTCGACGGGCGAGACGCTCGGAATCTTCCAACTCGATTCGCCCCCGATGCGACAGCTTCTCAAACAGATGCGCCCCGACCATTTCGAGGACATCTCGGCCGTGCTCGCTCTGTATCGACCGGGCCCGATGGGTGCGAAGTCACACACGAATTATGCGATGCGCAAACAGGGACAACAGGCGATCACCCCCATCCATCGTGAGCTCGCGGAGTCGCTCGCCGACATCCTCGGGCCGACATATGGGCTCATCGTCTATCAAGAACAGGTAATGGAGATCGCGCAGCGCGTGGCGGGATACTCGCTCGGTCAGGCAGATAACCTGCGTCGCGCGATGGGTAAAAAGAGTAAAGAAACGCTGGACAAGGAATTCCCGCTCTTTTCTGCCGGAATGTTGGAGCGCGGATACACCAAACCGGCCATCAAGACGTTGTGGGACATCCTCGTCCCGTTCTCGGATTATGCGTTCAACAAGTCGCACTCGGCCGCGTATGGCGTCATCGCCTATTTCACGGCGTACCTGAAGGCGCATTACCCCGCGGAATTCATCGCGGCACTTCTCACGTCGGTGGGGGACGACCGCGACAAGCTTGGCGGCTACCTTGTCGAGGCGCGTCGCATGGGTGTCACCGTGTTGCCCCCGGACATCAACGAGTCCGACCTGTACTTCACGGCGATCGGCGATGATGTCCGTTTCGGTCTCGGTTCGATCAAAAACGTTGGGGAAAACGTGGTTGCTCACGTGACCGCCGAACGTACGTCAGGCGGCGAGTACACCTCGGTGCAAGACTTCGTCAGCCGCGTTCCGTTGCCCGCACTCAACAAACGCACGATTGAATCGCTGTTCAAGTCAGGCGCGTTCGATCGTTTTGGCCACACGCGTCGCGCTCTTATCGAAGTCCACGAAAAGGTTGTCGACGATGCAACCCGCGAAAAGAAGGACGCGTCGAAGGGCGACGTCGGCTTTGATTTCGGTGAACTCTTTGACCAGCCGGTGGAGTTGATTCCGGATCGCCCCGAATGGCCCCGGAAGACCAAACTTGAATTCGAGCGCGAAATGTTGGGCTTGTACGTTTCCGACCACCCCCTGAACGGGCAAGAGGTGGTACTTCAGCGCCACCGAACCTTGTACGTCAGTGACCTGATCGCGGTTCCCAAAGTCGCGGAAAACGAGGGCGAAGAGACCGAGTGGGAGTTACAGGGAGCGTCGGAAGACGACGTGATCACGCTCACCGGGCTGTTGCGGAACATCGAACATCGGACGGCGCGTGCCTCGGGAAAGCAATACGCCTCGGCTGTACTCGAGGACATGTCGGGTTCCATCGATCTGTCGATCCTCGGAAATGCCTACGAAGATCTTCGACCCCTGCTGGTGAACGATTCGTTGGTTGCAATCAGCGGGCGTGTTCGGCTTCGCGAACAGTTCCTCTCGATGATGGTTCGGAACGTGAAACACCTCGAGGTTTCCCTCGATTCAGAGGTGTCCATCATTCGCGTCCAGGTTCCCGCGGAACATTCGACATCGACGGTCATTGCCGAGTTGGACGATGTCCTGAAGCGATACCCGGGCGACGCCGAGGTGGAACTCCGACTTCGACATGCGTCGGGCGTTCAGGTGTTCACCTTGCCCCACCGAGTCACGGTGAGCGGACCGCTCTATGGCGAGCTCAAACGGGTACTCGGACCCAACTGTTTCGTCTAGTCGACCATGATGTCGCCGACGCCGTGATAGCGGCGATCGACGTATAAGAGCGGTTGGTTTTCGGGGTGGGTCTCACCGTCGCTGATATCGAGGACGATTGCCGCGTTGTCACCGACCTCGGTGACCGCGGACACCGTTGCAAGAAGCGCGCCTCTCACGCCGTGGAGCTGGGGGAGTCCACCCAGCCCAGGCGACCAGTGGTCACCGGCGAAGCGTTTCGCGAAGTCTGCAGCCATGGTCTGCGCGATTCCAACTTGGTCGTTGCTGAGGAAGTGAAGGATTACTGTTTTGCCCAACGCAAGCGCGGGATACGACGAGGAGTGTTGCGCGATGTTGACAGTGGCGCGCGGGGGAGTAGCGGAAAACGACGCGAGGGATGTCGCCGTGAAACCGGCGGGCGACCCATCATCAAGCTGCCCCGTGATCACCGCAACGCCAGCGGGATGCAAAGAGAATGCTGCGAGGAAAGCCTCCTGTGGCGTCACGATGGTCACAATCCTCTCAATGGCTTTCTCGTCACCATTATTCCCGAACGGTAACATGGAACGACACGGCAACGCGGTTTTCGCCCGAATCGAAAGGTGACTCCATGTTTTGCCCTTTTTGCCGCTATACGGACACGCGAGTGATTGACTCGCGGACCTCGGACGACGGACTGTCCGTGCGCCGTCGACGCGAATGCCCGGAGTGCAGCGGTCGTTGGTCGACTCTCGAGACCGCGAGCCTCTCGGTCATCAAACGCAATGGCGTAAGCGAAGCCTTTTCTCGCGAGAAGATCGTTGCGGGTGTCCGCAAAGCGTGTCAGGGCCGACCCGTTTCGGACGCGGATTTGGCTGGCCTTGCGCAACGGGTCGAGGAAAACATCCGAGCGACGGGTGTTTCCCAAATAGATGCAAACGAAGTAGGGCTCTCGATTTTGCCGGAGCTTCGCACCATCGACCTTGTCGCCTATTTGCGATTCGCGAGTGTCTATCAGGCATTCGATTCCCTCAACGACTTCGAGTCGGCCATAGTCGTGCTCCGAGCGGAAGAGGAATCAAAAGGCGACCCAGCGTGATCTATCGCGCCATATTCCGGCTCGTTTTCGCACGGATGGACGCCGAACACGCGCACGAGCTCGTGATGTCGCTCTTGGTTTTGGGCCAACGTCTGGGGCTCACTCCGCTTCTTCGGGTTTTCACGCGACCGCCCCGCTCGGCGCGTGTTCGCGCATTGGGTATTGACTTCGAATCTCCTTTTGGACTTGCCGCAGGTTTTGACAAGAACGCGATCGCGTATCGAATCCTGTGGGGATTGGGTTTCGGCCACATCGAAGTCGGGACCGTCACGGCACATGCCCAAGAGGGTAATCCGCGACCACGTTTGTTCCGGCTTCCGTCCGATCAGGCGCTAATCAATCGGATGGGTTTCAACAACGATGGTGCCGAAGCCGTTGCACCCAGGCTTCGTCGTCGCCGAGGTCCGATCGTGGGTGTCAACATCGGCAAGAGTCGGGCGGTGGATGTGGGCGACGCGCGTGGCGATTACCTCGCGTCAACCAGACTGTTAGCTCCGGTTGCCGATTATTTGGTTGTCAACGTCTCGTCGCCCAACACGCCTGGGCTTCGGGGGCTTCAAGAGATTGACAAACTCGAGCCACTTTTGCGCGAGGTGAAAGCCGAAGCGGGCAAAACTCCCGTGCTGGTAAAGATTGCACCGGACTTGGCGGACAAAGCAATTGACGCAGTCGCTGATCTCGTTCTCCTCGTTGGGCTCGATGGCATTATCGCAACGAACACCACGCTGTCGCGTGACGGACTGGCGACTCCTGCGACGGAGGTTGAGGCGATGGGGGCGGGTGGTTTGTCGGGTCCGCCACTCGCGGAACGTTCAGCGCACATCGTCCGTCGGTTGCGTGACCGAGTCGGCGCAGACCTCTGCATTATCGCGGTCGGGGGAGTCACCACACCTGCCGATGTTGCCGACCGACTTGCAGCAGGCGCGACACTCGTTCAGGGATACACGGCATTCCTGTATGAGGGCCCATTCTGGGCGGCCCGCCTTGCGAAGGGTTCTCCGCGCTCGCTATGACGGGTGCTGACCGCGCGTCACCCGAGGCTTGGGAACTCGGAGCGGGCGGAACTGGAATGCGCGAGTCGATGCATACCAGCGGTGTCCTTTTTCGATGCTCGATGCGCCGAATTTTTCGGTCATCACTCGAAGCATTTTCCGACTGAAGACCATGGCGTCGATGACGGCGATGAAGAAAAAGCCGTACATCGCGATGAGAACCGTGAGTTGAAGGCTGGCGCCAGACCCATCCGTCGCACTGTATTGGGGGAGGAACGTCGCGATGATCACCGCGAACATCAGCGGAATCATGAATTCTCCGACGGTGTATCGAGCGTCAACGTAATCGCGGACAAAGCGGCGCTGGGCACCCTTGTCCCGAGCGGGCATGTAGCGCTCGTCGCCGGCTTCGTAGCCCTGACGTGCAACGAGTCGTTCATCGGCACGCTTGCGACGGTCTTCTTTCGTCAACTTGGTCTTGGTTCGCGTCGCGACCAGCGGGCGCTTATTGGCGGCCTCACGCTCTTTGCGGCTCGGTGTGGCTCGTCCTTTACCCGTGGCGGGTGACGTGTCGGCAGAGTCGGTCACGGCGGTTCCTCTCGATTGGTACTTCTAAGATTACCGTTATGACGCAATCCTCTCGCTCTCGTGACGAAATTCACTCACGAATTGTTGCAACCTTTCCCGAATCCCTCGAGACGCTCAAGTCGTTGGTGCGTATTCCGAGTGTGTCCTGGGACGGGTTTCCGGCCGAAGAGGTCCGTCGCTCCGCCGAGTTCGTCGCCGATCGAGTACGCGCGTTAGGGATTTTTGAGAAAGTCGACATAGTCACCGAGCCGTTCGCGGATGCGCCGGGTTATGGGCAACCCGCCGTGCTCGCGCGTCGGGATCCCGCGCCCGGCTACCCGACGGTCCTGCTCTACGCCCACCATGATGTTCAGCCGCCCGGCGACGCGCAGGCGTGGGAGAGCGAACCGTTCGAACCAACCGAACGCGACGGGCGACTTTATGGGCGTGGGGCCGCGGACGATAAGGCCGGGGTCGTCGTTCACCTGACCGCTCTCGAGACAATTTCCGAAATCCTCGGCGACGATCTGAAAATCGGGCTCGCACTGTTCATCGAGGGGGAGGAAGAATTCGGTTCTCGTTCGTTCACGTCCGTTCTCGATCGCCACGCCTCGATTCTGCAGAGCGACATCATCGTGGTCGCCGACTCGGACAACCGATCGGTTGACATCCCGTCGTTGACCGTGAGCTTGCGCGGGAATGTCGCGTTCTCGCTCACCGTGTCAACGCTCGAACACGCGTCGCATTCGGGGATGCTCGGAGGAGCCGTTCCCGATGCGATGATGGCGGCGACGACGCTGTTGGCCAGGTTGTACAACGAGGACGGGTCGGTTGCGATTGACGGGCTCCGCACGCACAACGCGCCGGTGCCCGAGTTCACTCGTGACGAACTGGTTCACGACTCAGGACTCAAGGAGGGGGTTAGCGACATCGGAACGGGTCCGATTCTGTCGCGCTTGTGGTTCCAGCCAGCGATTTCCATCACGGGAATCGACGCACCCACAGTCCAGAACGCATCCAACACCCTGATTCCGTCCGTCACGGTCAAGATTTCGGTGCGCATCGCCCCGGGGCAGACCTCGGCTGACGCATTCGCGCACATCGAAAAGCATCTTCGCGCAACCGTCCCGTGGGGCGCCCATCTCGAATTCAGCCAGATCGATCTGGGCAACTCGTTCCTCGTGGATTCGTCGGGGAGCGCCGCGACGCTCGAAATCGAGGCTCTCCGTGACGCGTGGGATGGCGCTGACCCGGTGAAGGTCGGAGTGGGCGGCTCGATTCCGTTCGTCGCCGATTTGGTCGAACGTTTCCCGAACGCGCAGATTCTGATAACGGGAGTCGAAGACCCGCAGTCCCGCGCACACAGCCCGAACGAATCACTGTCTCTCACTGTTTTTCGCCGGGCCATCCTCGCAGAGGCACTCTTTCTCGTTCGACTGAATGAACGCGATTGACCCACAGAGGAGGTAAAATCGAATTATGACCGAAATCACCGGAACCACCGTGACCGAAAAATCCCACGGCGTCGTGCTCACCCCGACGGCCGTCGTCAAGGCGAAAGCGTTGATGGAACGTGAACAGCGTGACGATTTGCGCCTCCGACTGGTCGTCAAGGCCGGCGGTTGCAGCGGATTCAAGTACGACATGTTCTTCGATGAACGCGACAACGACGGCGATGCAATCGTTGCCTTCGACGGTGTCGAGGTCGTTGTCGACAAGAAAAGTGCTCCTTATCTCGAGGGCGCATCAATCGATTACGAAGACACACTCCACTCGTCAGGCTTCCAGATCAACAACCCCAACGCGGCCAGCACGTGTGCCTGCGGAGACTCATTCAACTAACCTTCGCCCAACAGAATGAACCGCGCAAAATCCGCCGATTTTCGCGGTTTTTTCGCGTCAAATGGGCGAATTGCCGCCGCAGAGTGACATAGACTACAAACACAGCAACAGGTATATCGAGAGGTTCCCAGTGCCAAAGATTTTCTTCCGCTTGATCGCAGCAACTGCCGCGGTCGCTGCAGCACTGACGCTCTCGGGTTGCACCGCGCAAGAGCTTCGCGGATTCCTTCCGTCCGAAGAAGGTGTGACAAATCAGACTTCTCGCATCATCGGATTGTGGGCCACCTCGTGGATCGTTCTCCTGATTGTTGGCGCAATCACGTGGGGACTCATCATCTGGGCGGCCCTTGCGTACCGACGTCGAAAGACCGACACGGGACTTCCGTCGCAACTTCGCTACAACACGCCGATTGAGACGTTCTTCACCGTCGTGCCACTGATCTTGGTGCTCGGATTCTTTGCCTTCACCGCTCGTGACCAAGCGATTATCGAGCAGGTCAACCCCAACCCCGACGTCAAAGTTGAAGTTTTCGGCAAGCGTTGGGCGTGGGACTTCAATTACCTTTCAGAGGACGTGCACTTCTCGGGAGTCCAGGCGCGGGAAAAAGAAGACAAGACCGTTGACATCAACTCGCTCCCGATTCTGTATTTACCTGTCGGCAAGTCGGTTGAAATCACGATCGAGTCACGCGATGTGAACCACTCCTTCTGGATCCTCGACTTCTTGTACAAGAAAGACATGATCCCCGGAAAGACCAACCACTGGTATGTCACTCCTGAAAAAGAGGGCACATACCGAGGAAAGTGCGCCGAGCTGTGTGGCGAGTACCACTCGCTCATGTTGTTCACGGTTAAGGTTGTTTCCCAGGCTGAATACGACGCACAAATGCAGAAACTTCGCGATCAGGACATGACCGGCCGACTCGGTCCCGAGTACAACGCGAATCAGAACCTTCCCGGCACCGATGGCAACACAGACAGCTAAGGCACAGTCATGACAACTACCGCACCACGCCCAGCAGCGCCAGCAATTCCGGAAGGCGCGAGCACACCAGCAGCGGGCCGTCAGGGATCCGTGTTCCTTGATTACTTGACGACCACGAACCACAAGACCATCGGGTATATGTATTTCGTTACGTCGTTTGTGTATTTCCTCATCGCCGGTGTCATGGCACTCATCATCCGCGCCCAGCTGTTCCAGCCCGGCATGGACCTCGTGACGAAAGAGCAGTACAACCAGCTCTTCACGATGCACGGAACCCTGATGCTCCTCATGTTCGCCACCCCGCTTTTCGCGGCGTTCGCCAATGTGTTGATGCCAATTCAAATCGGCGCGCCGGACGTCGCGTTCCCGAGGCTCAACGCCCTCGCGTTCTGGTTCTATTTCTTCGGCTCGCTCGTCGCAACCGCAGGTTTCCTCACACCGCAGGGCGCTGCCTCGTTCGGCTGGTTCGCCTATGCGCCGTTATCGTCGGCGACCTACACGCCGGGTGTCGGCGCGAACATGTGGGTATTCGGTCTCGGTCTGTCCGGCTTCGGGACCATCATGGGCGCGGTCAACTTCATCACGACCATCATCACCATGCGCGCACCGGGAATGACGATGTGGCGTATGTCGATCTTCTCGTGGAACACGCTCATCACGTCACTGCTCATCGTCATGGTTTTCCCCGTGTTCGCCGCTGCGGCGCTGGCCCTGGGGTCGGACCGTGTCTTCGGATCACACGTCTATGACGCGGCCACCGGTGGGTCAATCTTGTGGCAACACCTCTTCTGGTTCTTTGGCCATCCCGAGGTGTACATCATCGCATTGCCGTTCTTCGGAATCGTCTCGGAAATCATCCCCGTGTTCGCGCGCAAGCCGATCTTCGGTTACAAGACTCTGGTGTTTGCCACGATCGCCATCGCAGCACTGTCGATGACGGTATGGGCTCACCACATGTACGTGACCGGAAGCGTGCTGTTACCGTTCTTCGCTCTCATGACGATGTTGATCGCTGTTCCAACGGGGGTCAAGATATTCAACTGGATTGGGACGATGTGGCGTGGGTCAATCACGTTCGAATCCCCGATGGTGTTCACCCTCGGCTTCCTCGTCTCGTTTGTGTTCGGTGGTCTGACCGGGGTAATCCTCGCCTCGCCGCCGCTCGACTTCAACCTCTCTGACACTTACTTCGTCGTAGCGCATTTCCACTACGTCGTTTTCGGTACGGTCGTTTTCGCCATGTTTGCGGGCTTCTACTTCTGGTGGCCCAAGTGGACGGGCGCTAAGTTGCGCGAAGACCTCGGCCAGTTGCACTTCTGGTTGCTGTTCGTCGGCTTCCACATGACCTTCCTTATCCAGCACTGGGCCGGCGTCATGGGCATGCCCCGCCGCTACGCGACCTATCTGGTCGAGGACGGCTTCACCTGGATGAACCAGTTGTCGACCGTCGGCTCGATGATTCTTGCTGTGTCGATGATTCCGTTCTTGTTCAATGTGTGGTGGACCAAGCGGAACGCGCCAATGGTCGGAGTCAACGACCCCTGGGGTTACGGTCGCTCGCTCGAATGGGCGACATCGAGCCCACCGCCCCGCCACAACTTCACCTCAATCCCGCGTATTCGATCGGAATCTCCCGCCTTCGACCTGAACCACCCCGAGGTTGCACCTCCCGGGTACACGGACAAGTAGGGTACGGACAATGCAAGTTAACACCAGACTGTTTTTCTGGCTCGCCGTGTTCTTCCTTGCCCTGTCGGCGATTTACCCCACCTGGGTTTTCTTTTCCGGCGCTCCGATCGAGTGGGTCGGAACCATCGGGATTCCGTTGACAATGGTGATGTTCCTCATGTTGTGGGGTTTCCTTTACCTCAACCTTCGTCGCCAAGCTGGGGGAGTCCTACCGGAGGACAACGTCGTAGCCGACGTCGATGACGGAGACACCGACCTAGGCTATTTCTTGCCGTGGTCGTGGTGGCCGATGTTCGCCGGAGCCGCTGGTGGTTTGTTGATGCTTGCTATGAGCGTCGGCATCTGGCTCGCCTTGTTCTCTCTTGGGCTCGTCCTCATCACGTTCATCGGTTGGTTCTTTGAGCCGGTTCGCGGAGCGTACCGCCGCTAGACGCCCGCCTAACTGGCCGTGCAGTCGCTGGTTGCGCATTTGATGTCCGCGCGTGCACCTAGTGTGGAGACGTGACCAAATCTCGTGGACTTGAACCCGAACCGGAAGAACCTAACTCTGACCCGAACACGGGTGGCGACGGAGCAACGGGGGAACCCGAGATCAAACAGGTTGACCTCACGCCCGGTGAACCTGTTTCGTTTGAGGTCCCACCCAATACGAACCTCGTGATCAACGTTGTGGGCAAACAACGCGGGGGATGCGTGTCCTCGATTTTCTCGGGCTGTAGTTGTCTCGCATCCGGGGTCGTTATCCTCGCCATAGTTTTAGTCATCGTCGGTTCGTTTTCGCGTTAGCGCGCCGCGTGCATCGTTTTCAACGCATACAAAAAGGGCCTCGCTTTCGGCGAGACCCCAATTGTTTGTAGAGACTAGTGCTTGACTGACTCGAGTTCCTTCTCAACAACCGGCGCAATGCGGTCTTCGAAGTAGAAACGCGAGACGGAAGCACGCATTCGAGCACCGATCGTGATCTTTCCACGAGAATTCGGCCGCAATTGCGCGGGCGCGTATTCGTCGAACGACACGAGCTTCCACTGCTCGAATTCATCGAGCGGGGTGTGGATTTCGCGGTACTCGCCGCCAGGCAAACGCACGATGCGGCTCGACTCGTATCCGTGAAGAACCAATTCGCGGTCCTTACGCTGCAGAGCCAGTGCGATCTTTTTGGTCATCCAGAATGCGGCGATGGGACCGACGATCAGCAGAATCTGGAGGGTCAGAATGACCCCCTCGATTGTGGTGCGGAAGTGGGTGGCGACGAGGTCGGACGCCGCTCCGGCCCACAAGACCGCGTAGAAGGTCACGCCGGCAGCTCCAATCGCGGTACGAGTGGGTTGGTTGCGAGGACGCTCGGCGATGTGGTGCTCGCGCTTGTCGCCCGTGACCCACGTCTCGATGAAGGGGTAGACCATGACGATGACGATGAACAGCATCAGCACGACAATCGGAATCAAGAGGTTCAACGACCAGGTGTACCCGTTGACGACGAATTCCAACCCGGGTGGCATCAACCGAAGCATTCCGTCGGCGAAGCCGATGTACCAGTCGGGCTGTGTTCCCGCCGAAACAGGGGAGGGGTCATACGGGCCGTAGTTCCAAATCGGGTTGATCGTGAAGAGCGACGCGATCAGCATGATGATTCCGAAGACGAGGAAGAAGAATCCGCCAGCCTTCGCCGCGAAAACGGGAAGGATGGGTGACCCCACGACGTTGTCGTTGGTTCGACCCGGTCCCGCAAACTGGGTGTGCTTGTTGATGATGAGAAGCACCATGTGAATCGCGATCAACGCGATGACAAGTGCGGGCAAGAGCATGATGTGCAAGACGTACAGACGCGGGATGACGTCGGTTCCGGGGAACTCACCGCCGAACAGAAGGAACGAGATCCAGGTTCCGATTCCGGGGATTGCCTTGATCATTCCGTCGATGATGCGAAGACCATTACCCGAGAGCAAGTCATCCGGGAGTGAGTAGCCCGTGAATCCCTCGGCCATCGCGAGGATGAAGAGAACGAATCCGATTACCCAGTTGATTTCGCGGGGCTTGCGGAAGGCGCCGGTGAAGAAGACGCGCAGCATGTGGAGGCCGATGGCCGCAATGAACAACAACGCGGCCCAGTGGTGAACCTGACGCATGAGAAGTCCGCCCCGGATGTCGAACGTGATGTTCAACGTCGAGGAGTAGGCCGCGGACATGTGAATTCCCTTGAGCGGCACGTACGAGCCGTCATAGTGAACCTCGACCATCGAGGGGTCGTAGAAGAAGGTCAGGAACGTTCCGGACAGAAGAATGACGACGAACGAGTACAACGCGATTTCGCCGAGCATGAACGACCAGTGGTCGGGGAAGATCTTGCGGCCGAGGAACTTGACGGCTCCGGAGATGCTGGTTCGCTCGTCGATGTAATTAGCCGCACCACCGACGAACTTCATGCCGGCACCGCTCGATGTCGGTGTCGAGCTCTTCTTTTGTGTTGCGACGCTCATCGTTCACGCTCCCAATAGCTAGGTCCAACTGGTTCGAGGAAGTCGCTCTGGGCGACGAGGTATCCCTCAGCGTCGACCGTGATTGGCAACTGAGGGAGTGGGCGCGCCGCCGGTCCGAAGATCACGGCGCAGTGGTTCGATACATCAAACTGCGACTGGTGACACGGGCACAGAAGGTTGTGGGTTTGTTGTTCGTACAGCGCCACCGGGCAGCCCACGTGGGTGCAAATCTTTGAATACGCGACGATTCCGTCATACGACCAGCTCTTGCGGTCTTCAGCCTCGTTGAGTGCAGAGAGAGGCAGGCGCATCACCAGAACGGCTGCCTTTGCCTTCTCGTTGAGGAAGTCCTCTTCGATTTCGAGGAGGTTCTCGGGAATCACGTGGAACGCTGAGCCGATCGTCACATCGCTTGCTTTGATCGGAACACCGTTCGGGTCACGTGTCAGACGAACACCCTTGGCCCAAATCGTATGCGCGAGTCTTTCCTCGAGGGTGCCGGCGGGTGCGAGGTCACGGAAGAGCGCAACCGCGGGGACGGGGATGGCGACGAGCGCGCCGATCAACGAGTTTCGGAGCATGCGACGTCGAGTCCAGCCAGATTCCTTGTTCGCTTCCTGGAAGATTTCGACGGCACGGGCACGAGTAGCGTCGTCTCCGCGCGTTGGGTGACGTTCTTCCACAAGCTCATGGCCGTGCATTAGCGCCTTGGCCCAGTGGACGGCGCCAACACCGAGGCAGAGCAGCCCCGCGGCAATCGCGAGCCCGACAAACATGTTGTTGTATCGGGTTGACATGAGGTCGCCGGGGACGATGGGGAAGATGAAGTTGAGCGCGAAAGCCGAGGCGCTGAGGATGCCGGACAACGCGAACAACAGTGAAATGCCACGTTCCGCGCCACGAGCACGCTCGGGCGACTTGTCGTGGACGCGCTTGTGCTCGGGTTCGAACCCTGGATTCTGCAGACGATCAGGACGAGACACCGCGCTTCCTGCGCTGGTGACGACGTCAGACTTCTTGTCAGCCATGGGATGAACCTTTCTGTAAACCTAGTTCGACTTGGCGCTCAGCCAAATGGTGATTGCAACGAGGCCGCCGAGCGCGAAAATCCAGACGAAGAGACCCTCCGAGACAGGTCCGAGAGACCCGAGGTCCATTCCGCCGACCGAGGGGTTCTCGTCGAGGAACTTGAGGTAGGCGATGATGTCGTTCTTTTCTTCAGCCGTGATGTTCATGTCCGAGAAAACAGGCATGTTCTGGGGGCCTGTCACCATCGCCGCGTACACGTGGACGGGATCGATGTTCTTGAGATGGGGGGCCCACTTGCCTTCCGTCAGAGCGCCACCAGCACCCGCGACGTTGTGACACATTGCGCAGTTGATGCGGAACAGTTCGGCGCCATTGGACGCGTCACCGCCCGTGAGTTCGGAGGCCTGGGGTACACCGGGGCCAGGAGCCAGACTCGCAACCCACGCCGCCATCGCGTCAATTTCGGGTTGCGTGAACTGCACGGGCTTCTTTTCGGCCTGCGGACCGCTACCCGACATCGGCATGCGCCCAGAACCGACTTGGAATTCGACCGAGAGCGCGCCCGAACCAATCAAGGACGGTCCAGCCGCCGAACCTTCCGCGCTGAGTCCGTGACACGACGCGCAGTTGGCGGCGAAGAGTTTCTTGCCGTCCTCAATCTGTGTTGCCGAAACGGGAGCGTCCTGTGCGCTGGCTGAACCGGTCACCGCAGCATAGGCGCCGCCCGAGACGAACAGCCCGACGAGGATCAGCACGAGGGACGAGAGCGGGTGGCGGCGACCTTTGCGATTGAGGTTTCGGGGCATGGGGTTCTTTCGCTATTTCAGTATGTAGATGACGAGGAAGAGGCCGATCCACACCGCATCGACGAAGTGCCAGTAGTACGACACGGCAACCATCGACATTGCGTCGCGGTGGGTAAACACTTTGAGCGCTTGAATTCGACCGATCATGAGCAGGAACGCGATGAGGCCGACGGTGACGTGTAGTCCGTGGAAGCCGGTCGTGAGATAGAAAGCAGAACCGTAGGCGTCGCTGTTGAGCATGACCCATTCACTGGTGAGCACGGCGTATTCGTAAACCTGGCCAACGATGAAGAACGCTCCCATTGCGTAGGTGAGCCAGAACCATTCGACAACGCCCCACTTGGACGGAGCCCAACCGGTTCGACGCGGCTGGAGGCGTTCCGCCGCGAAGACGCCCATCTGACACGTAACGGACGAGAGCACGAGAACTGTCGTGGTCATCGCCGAGAAGGGGATGCTCAGTTTTTCTGACTGAACGGCCCAAATCTCGGGGGCCATCGAACGGAGCGAGAAGTAAATCGCAAAGAGACCGGCGAAGAACATCACCTCGCTCGCGAGCCACACGATCGTTCCAACAGCCACTGAATTGGGCCGGTTCACAACCGAATGGGGTCTGATTGTCGAGGCGCTAGTCACGACTTCTATTATGCCCAACTTATGAGGTGCTCGTGACCATTTGGGGGCGTTTTCATGCGGATTTTCGCAAGAAACTGTCGTTTTCTGCGCGTGCGCGAGCGATAGGGTAGGGGAGTGCCAAACGACAACTGGACCGCCCTCCTCAGCGACCTACTCGAGGGTCGTTCGTTGTCGGTGGCCGGGGCGTCCCGAGCGATGACCGACATCATGAACGGTGACGTGAGCGATGCGCGGCTGGCCGCGTTTCTCGTCGCTCTTCGCGCCAAGGGGGAGTCCGTCGACGAGGTCGTCGGCTTCCGCGACGCGATTCTGTCCGCCGCGCTTCCGATCGACGTGTCGACCGATGCCGTCGACATCGTGGGCTCGGGAGGAGACCCGATCGGGGTCATCAACGTGTCATCGATTGCAGCAATGGTGGTCTCGGCGGCAGGTGTTCCCGTCATCAAACACGGAAACAGGGCGGCGAGCTCGAAATCGGGTGCAAACGACGTTCTGACGGCGTTGGGAATCAACATTTCGCTCGAACCCGACCGTGTCGCCCGCGTTTTCGCCGAAATCGGCGTCACATACATCAACGCAATGGTGTTTCACCCTGGATTCCGAAACGCCGGGCCGGTTCGCCAGGAGTTGGCGATTCCGACGATTTTCAACGTGCTCGGACCGCTCTGTAACCCGGCACGCCCAGAGGCCAACGCGTTGGGGATGTCTAACCCCGCCCGAATCCCGTTGGCGGTTGGACTTTTCCAACAGCGAGGAGCGACCGCTCTCGTGTACCGAGGCGAAGACGGTATCGACAAGATCACGACGACCGGACACTCCAAGGTGTTCGAGGTCAGTCGCGGAAGCGTCACCGAGCACGATTTTGACCCGCGCGAAGTTGGATTCACGTATTCGTCCATCGACGACATTCGTGGTGGGTCGCCGGAAGAAAACGCAGCGTTGGCTCGAACGGTTCTCGCGGGGGAGAAAAACGCCGCACGTGACATCATCCTGTTGAACTCGGCTGCGGGAATCGTCGCGCATCGATTGTCGAACAACCCAGCGGAACGCGATCGGTCGTTTGTCGCCCGAATGGCCGAGGCCGTCGAGGCCTGCGCACACTCGATTGATTCGGGTGCGGCGAGCGTGAAACTCGATGCCTGGGTCGCCGCAACCAACTAGGGAAGTGGCGATCAGGACGCTATTTGTCCCGATTTAAGACTTTCTGACATAATGTACATTATCGGATAAAGCCTGTGGCGCGGAATAACTGGGACCCGCTAGGAAACGCGCTCCAGAACCTCAATCAACCGTTCGGGACCGATAAACGGCGCTTCTGCGTGAATTTCGTCGAGCGTCCACCAACGAATGTCAATGACGTCGTGGTGTTCGGATTCCATCCAACCGGAACGATCCAGCTCGAATTCGTCAACTCGAAGCGCAAAAAAATGATCAACGTAGGAATGGAAGTATTTCCCGTCCGGCCAATCCCAGTAGCCGTCAACGGCGTCAAGCATCTCTCCCAGTGCTTCTGGTTCCACGATTAGCCCGGTCTCCTCGCGCAATTCGCGAACGGCGGCCTCGAGTGGCGTCTCGCCGTCGTCAATTCCGCCTCCGGGCGTGATCCAGCGCGGAGGCAAGCCGACTCGGTGGTCGAACTTTGTGTGCATCAACAGAAACTTGCCCTGACCGTCGTGCAACACGATTCGAGCGGTTTCTCGGTGCAAGACGTGTGTTCGCCCCTCTGGGTGGTTCATTTTCCGCCCTTGTCGACCAATCCGAAGGCACGCATCGACACCTGGACCATTGGCCCGATTCCGACGACAAACAACAGGGTCCCCAACCCGACTGGTCCGCCGAGCGCGATTCCGATGAGCGTTGCCCCACCCTCGAGCACCGTGCGAACGATCCAGACGGGTTTCCCGAACTTCTTGACGGAACCCGTCATCAGCCCGTCGCGCGGACCCGGTCCGAGTCGCGCACCGATGTAAATGCCCGTTCCCAGGGCGATAATCGCCATTCCGAGGACGTACCACCCGATCTGACCCACAATCCCCCAATCGGCCGCGGACGGAACGAAACGCAGGGACAAATCGACAAAAGGACCGATGAGAAGCGCATTAAAGACAGTTCCGAGCCCGGGCTTTTGCTTGAGCGGAATCCACAACAACAAAATAATGGCGCTGGCAAGCACGGTTGCCAGCCCGAAGCTGAGTCCCGTGATGTTCGCGAGACCTTGACCGAATACATCCCACGGTGCGAGCCCCAACGTCGCTCGAATCTGAAAAGCGATTCCCAGCCCGAACAGATACAGCCCGATGATAAGCCGAACCAGAACGAGTGGTTTCGGGAAATCGATGGATGCCACGAGGTCGGCTATTCGCCGAAGTATCCGGTGTCGCCGACCAGTCGCGTGTTGTCAGCGGGAACTGGCTCGACGGCGGCGAGGGCGATTTCCGCCGCGAATTCCGACACGTTGTACAACTTCCCCACCGCTTCTTTACGAGCGTCGATGGTTCCGGGGTTCGCTCGGTCCAGCAGCGTCGCGGTCACGGTTCCTTCGATCATGTCGGCCGACACGACGACGAAACCGATACCGTCCGCCTCGAGCGCCGGAATCATGTCGCGAAGCGCGTCTTCGCCGGCGCGCTTGGACAGCGCGACCGGGAGGTATTCGGGCATCGTGTCGACGGTGCGAATGAAGTGAGCCTGGTGGCTGGTGACAAACACAATCCGCGACCCGGCGTGAAGCAGTGGGCGGAGCGTCTGCAACGCGTTCACCTGCGCGTCTCGATTGAGCCGCATCGCGTAGTCGTCACCCTTGCCGGCTTCCATGCCGCCTGAGGCGTTGAGGACGAGGATGTCGAGCCCGCCAAACTCTTTCTGCAGCGTGTCGCGCAGTGCCGTGATCGAGTCGTAATCGGTCAAGTCGGCGCCGACGACGATCGCTTCCCCGCCGTTCTCACGGATACCCGCCGCGACCTTCTCGGCGCGGACCTCTTTGTCACGAAAGTTGATCGCGACCTTGGCGCCTGCTTCGGCGAAAAATCCGACGGTTTCCGCACCAATTCCGCGGGATGAACCCGTCACGAAGGCGGTTTTCCCCGCGAGTTGGCCGGACGATAAGGGGTTTGCGCTCATGGGGCAAAACTATCACGCAATCTCGGCGTGATACCGTGCCCGCATGACGTTTCGCGCCGCCGAGCACCCCTATTTCGCGGGGTCGGCTCCCCGCGTGTTCGCTCACCGCGGTCTTCACCTCGACGTGCCCGAGAACACGGCGAGCTCGTTCCGGGCGGCAATCAAAGCGGGAGCGACCTTCATCGAAACGGATGTTGTGGGCTCAAAAGACGGGTTGGCGATCATTTCGCACGACACGACTCTCGATCGCGTATCGACTCGGACGGGACTCGTTTCCGACCACACCGCCGCGGAACTCGCCGACATCGACCTAGGTGGCGAGGGGTTTCTGACGCTCGCCCAGGCCCTCGAGCTGTTTCCGACCGCGCGGTTCAACATTGATGTCAAAGACGAAACAGCGATTGACGGTGTTGTCCGAGCCGTGACCGACGCCGAAGCGCTGGATCGAGTGTTGATCACGTCGTTCAATGCACAGCGCCGCCGCGCGACAATCGCCCGACTCCCCGGAGTGGCCAGCAGCCCGTCGGCGACCGAATTTCTCGTCATCGCGACCGCGGCTCGCCTGGGTATCACCCCTCCCCTCCCCCTTGTTCACGCGCTCCAGATTCCCGAGAAGGCAAATGGCGTCACCTTCGTGAACGAACGAATGGTCGAGCGTTACCACCGCGCGGGGCTCGAAGTTCACGTGTGGACGGTCAACGAGGAAGAAACGATGCGTCGCCTACTCGGGATTGGCGTTGACGGAATTGTCACGGATCGAGCTGACATCGCGCTGGCTGTCATCAATTCATAGCCAATTCTTTACCTTCGCTCAGGAATATCTCGGCGAGTTCTGGCTTTATAAGAGGTAGGCCACAAGCCGAAGGAGAAGATTATGAGCAACAAGCGCATGCAGGGAACGCGACTCGGATCGATTAGTTCCGAAAGCGAAGAGGGCGTCGACTTCGTCGATCGCCAGAACGTGACCTTCCGCACCGAGGACGGCGAGGAATTTGTCGTTACGTTCATGACCGGAGTTGAACTCCCCTATGACTGGCGCTCGCCGCGGTCGAGCAACATTGGTCGGCGTCTCGACGCCAAGGGAAAGTCGATTCAGGGCGATGACCCCAATGCTCCGGCACCGACTCCGCCAACCGTGACCCACTGGGAGCAGTTGATGAAGCGTCGCACAATCGAGGAACTCGAAGTGATTTTGCAGGAACGAATCGACGCGATGCGCGAAAGCGGTCAGCTCGATCTCGGTCCGTTGCGTAAATCGGCCTGACGACCGAGAAACCAGCGGCCGACGCCCCAGCCCGTGATTCGGGCGAACGCCTCGACGACGATTCCGAGGTGCATCTTCGACGTCCCCACCTCGCGTTCGATGAAGGTGATGGGGTGTTCGATGATTGTTCCCCCGTCTGATTCGACCCGGTCAGCGATTTCGATTTGGAAACAATAACCACTCGACGCGATGGTCTCGAGGTGGATTTGTCGTAGTTTCTCGACGCGGATGACCCGAAAACCCGCGGTCATGTCCTTGATCGTCGACCGTAACGCGAGTCGCGCATAGACGTTCCCCGCCCGCGAAATCATTTCGCGCGCGAGGTTCCAGCCGTCGACTCGACCTCCTCTAACCCACCTCGAACCGATGACGAGATCGGCGGTTACACCACGCGCAATCCCCAACAGCGTCGGAATGACAGCGGGGTCGTGTGAGCCGTCGGCGTCGATTTCGACCACCCAGGCGTAATCGCGGTCGAACGCCCAGCGGAAGCCCGCGATGTACGCCGGGCCCAATCCCGCCTTGCGTTCGCGATGAAGAACGTGAACCTGGGGGTTCGCCGACGCGTATTTGTCGGCCAGCGATCCCGTTCCGTCCGGCGAGTTATCGTCGACGACGAGAACATCAACACCGGGTGACGATGCGAAAATCCGATCCAGAACAGTGGTGAGCGATTCGCGTTCGTTGTAGGTCGGAACGATGATGAGCGCGTCGCTCACGCCGACCGCTTTCGTCGAAGCCCGATAATCGGCACGACACCCATCACGATGAGTGCCCACTCGAGTGGAAGCCCAATCACACTTGCCGGTGTGACCACGGTCGATAGTGGAACATCCGCCACCATGACCCCCGCAGTGAACGGTTCGAGGCGGTCGAGGTCGCTGCCGTCCGGTGCGATCACGGCACTCACGCCGACGGTCGACACGTTAACCAGCGAGCGTCCCGTCTCGACGGCGCGCATGCGGGCAATTCCGAGTTGCTGGATGCCTTGATCCGTTCGCCCAAAATCGGAATTGTTTGTCGGTGCAAAGATCACGTTGGCGTTTTCGGCGAGCATTCCACGGAAGAGGGCGTCGTCGACGATGTCATAGCAAATCGCGATTCCGGCGATGGCTTCCCCCGCGGTCATTACCGGGTCGCGTGTGCCGAGCGTGTAATCTCGCGGGACCATGTCGAACATGGACGGAGCGAGCGGATAAAAAAAGTCTCGGTTGGGCAAGTATTCCGCGAACGGAACCGGGTGGACCTTGTCGTACTGGTCGACAGCGCCCTCTCCCGCTTGCCACTTCAACACCGAGTTGAAAGTTTTGTCTCCGTCCACCGTGATTGTTCCAAAGATGAACGGTGCGTTGGTCGCGAGCGAGATGCTGTCGGCCAGGGCCGCGGCGTCGCCCGAGCGGAGCGGATCGATATCCATCGCGTTCTCTGGCCAAATCACCACGTCGACGTCGCCGATGTCCTCATTGCCCATTGCCGCGACGTGTTTCGAGATGGCATCACCCTGACGTGCGCTCGAAAATAGTGCCGAATCACTGTTGCCCTGAACTGCAGCCACGCGAACCGTGCCGGACGGCGCCGATGCGAGAAGAAGATACGGGAACGGCAAAAGCGCCAGTAACCCGACCGTGATTCCCGAGAGGTGTAGCGCTTTGCCTTTGATTATCGAGACGTTTTGCCAGGTCAACACGTAAGCGACGACGACGAGAACGACGACGGCGCTGGCCCCGGTCAGGCCGAACAGCGTGGCGAGGTATCGAAACGGCGAATCCGCTAGTCCGTGGCTCACCCGTCCCCAACCGAAGCCTCCCCACGGGAACTGGGCGGCGATGGCCTCGCGAGCGACCCAGGCGGCAGCGACAAAGAATCCACCGAGCAGACGGCCTGAAACAGTGTGAAGGTTCAACGTGTCGACCCCGCGCCAGGCCGCGCCGATCGCGATACCGCCGACCGCGAACAACACAGTTTGCAGGCCGACGAGGCCGAGCCATGGTGCGAGCCCGAGATAAACGGACACCCATTTAGCAACGGCTCCGTAGTAGACGAAACCCGTGACAGCACCGAGGATGATCGATTGCCCGACGGTGGCGCGTCGGAACGCGAACACCATGAGGGGAACGCCAACGAACAGGAGCGGCCAGATTCCCGGCTGCGGGAACGCGAGGCTCGCGATGAATGCGCCGAATCCCGCTTGAACAAGTCGGAGGACGAAGGCTTTCACTGGTTCAGCCTATTCGCTAGAGGGTCGCGGAATCGGCGACGATACCCCGACGAATGAGTGGAATGGTGTCGCGCGCGATTGCCGCGAGGGCGGGTTCGGCAACATGTGAAATCTGGTCGAGCGAGTCGATGACCTGTTTGGCCCACCGAACGAAGTCTCCGCCTGCGAGCCCGCACTCGCGAAGAACATCATCGAGCCGCTGACCCTTGGCCCAGCGTTGAATTCCGAGCGCGAGTCCGAACGCGAGCGGTGGCGTAATCTCGAGGTCCTCCGCGGTCTCGGCGTTGCTCAGCGAATCCCAAATGCGCTCCATCGCCGTCGTGACATCACTGAACGAGCCTTTGGGGATTCGCATGTTGATGTTGTTGTCGTCATCTCGACGCGATTCGTACATAACGGTCGAAAGGGCTGCCGCGAGAAGCGGCCCGTCGAGCCCCTCCCAGAGCCCCGCCCGCAGACATTCCGCGATGAGAAGGTCGCGCTCGCCGTAGATGCGCTTGAGTGCTGCTCCGGCGTCGGTCAACGTGTAGTCATCGCCGTCCTGCACGAGATAGCCATGGGCGTGAAGGACCCGGCACACGCGGTCGAAAACGCTCGCGATGGCTCCGGTCTTGTTCTTGATTTGGTTCGCGATGCGATCGGTCTGGCTCTGAAGCTTCCAGAACCGTTCCCCCCATCGCGCGTGCTTCTCGCGGTCGGGACAGGGGTGACACGCGTGTTTGCGCATGCGCCCGCGCAACTTTTCGATGTGGTCCGCGCGCTTCTTGGCGACCGCGTGAGGTGTGTGTCCGCCTCGCTCGTTTTTGCCTTCGAGGTCGGTCAGTTCGCGCCGAATCTTGGAATACTCGCGGAAGTCCCCGAGGTGGCAGTCCATCGCTTCGGAATACTCTGCGAGCGACTTCTGGCTCTGCCTGACCGTCACCGAGAGGTCCACCACGGCACGGTCGGCCTGGAACTGGGCGAACGACTGTTCGAGAATGTCGCGCGCCGCGTTGCGACCGTAGCGTTCGATGAGGTTCACGGCCATGTTGTAGGTCGGCACGAAACTCGAATACAGCGGATACGAGCGGCGCGACGCGAGCATGCCCAGCGCGTGAGGGTTCATGCCGTCGCGCCAGACAATCACCGAGTGACCCTCGACGTCGATTCCTCGGCGTCCGGCTCGACCCGTCAATTGGGTGTACTCCCCCGGCGTGATGGCGACGCGCGATTCACCGTTGTACTTGTCCAACTTCTCGAGAACGACACTTCGGGCCGGCATGTTGATTCCGAGAGCGAGCGTCTCGGTCGCGAAGACAAGTTTGACGAGCTTGCGACGGAACAAGTGTTCGACGATTTCTTTGAACACAGGGATCAATCCGGCGTGGTGCGAGGCGACTCCCGCCATGAGCGAGTCCTCCCACTCGTGAAAACCGAGAGACGACAGGTCGTCGCCGGACAAGTGCGCGGTGCGATTCTCAATCACCGACCGAATCTCGTCCCGTTCTTCAACCGTGGTAAGAACCTCACCCGAAAACAGCACATCGCGGACGGCGTTGTCGCAGCCCTTTCGCGAAAAGATGAAGAAAATCGCGGGAAGCATCGTGTGATCGTCTAGAACTGACGCGATGTCGACGGGTGCCGAGCGGCGCTCGCGGGAATCACCCGGGCGGGAACGGTTTCGAGGGAATGATCGACGACCGTGGCCGCCGCCGTTGTTTCCGCCAAATCGTTGCTGCCCACGTCCGAGACCCTGCACGTCACGATGGATTCTCGGTGGGTTCTGGAATTCGCCGCCGGGCTCGAACAGTTCGTACAGTTCTCCACGCGCATACACGTGCTGGAACAGTGGGACGGGTCGGTCCTCGGACACGATGATGTCGGTGTGTCCGCGGACAGCGGCCAGCCACTCGCCGAATTCCTCCGCGTTCGAGACGGTCGCCGACAGCGACACGATCGACACGTCTTGGGGCAAGTGAAGGATCACTTCTTCCCAGACGGGTCCGCGGAACTTGTCGGCCAAATAGTGCACTTCGTCCATCACGACGAAACGAAGGTCTTTCAGCAGGTCGCTTTGGGCGTAGAGCATATTTCGCAGCACCTCGGTCGTCATGATGACGATGCGCGCGGTCGGGTTGATGCTCGTGTCGCCCGTCAGCAGACCCACTTCGTCGACACCGTAGATGGCCTGAAGGTCCTGGAATTTCTGGTTCGACAGCGCCTTCATCGGAGTCGTGTAGAACGTCTTGTCGGTCATCGTCTGCTGAGACAGATACACCGCATAGTCGGCGATAATCGTCTTCCCGGCACCGGTTGGCGCGGCGACAAGCACTCCCCTCCCCTTGTCGAGCGATTCACACGCCTCGATCTGGAAGGGATCGAGTGGGAACGGTTGCGAGCGACGGAATTCGTCGAGGGTGACCGACACTACGCCAGCGCCTTGGCCGCTTTTGTGGCCTGGCGCTTGTCATGAATCCACGCGATGAAGGCGGCGAGGAAGTACAAACCCAACATCGGTATTGCGAGAAGGAACATCGAGACGACATCGGCGGCAGGGGTTGCCAGCGCCGTGAACGCCGTGATGCCGACGACGGCCCACCGCCAACCCTTAATGATCGACTTAGCCGACAGCACTCCCGTGAAGTTGAGCAGGACCAGGAAGACGGGAAGGACGAAACCGATTCCGATGGCGAGAACGAACTTGATCGAAAAGTCGAGGTAGTACTTCGCGGTGAGGAGGGTGGTCGACCCGTCTGGCGCGAAACCGGTCATCAGCTCGACGACGTGGGGAAACAGCCACCAGCCCGTCCCACAGCCCGCGAGGAACAGCGGAATCGCGGTGAGCAGAAATCCGAACGCGAAGCGCCGTTCGCGACGGACGAGCGCCGGCGTGATGAACGACCAGATTTGCCAGAGCCAGATGGGGCTCGAGGCGACGATGCCGACGGTCATGGCGATGGCAATCTTGGTGTCGAATGCTTCGGAAATCGAGGTGTAGTTGATCTGCGCGATACGGCCACTGTCGTTCGCGACATCCATGAGAGGTGCGGCGAGCAACGACCAGACGAAATCCGCGACGAAGAACCCACCGACGGATGCGGCGGCGATTGCCAGTGCCGCCTTGACGAGCCGACCTCGAAACTCGACGAGATGCTGGCCGAGCGACATGCGCCTCTCGGAGTTTCGAGCCATTGTTACTTAGACGGCGTCTTCTTCGAGTCGTCGTCCTTGGGGGACGTCATCTCGTTCCGGAAAATCTTCAACGACTCGGCGAGGCTTTTCGCGAGGCCGGGGAGCTTGGGCGCTCCGAATACGAGAAGAATGACGACGAGAAGGATGAGGAAGTGCCATCCGTTGAGGTTGCCGAGCATGCTGAACTCCTTGCGTTGTGGTGACAGTCTATCGCTGACTAGGCGTTTTTGGCGTACGCGTCGAGAGCGTTACGTGCGAAGCCGGCCACGGCCGAGCGCACGTCCCGTGGCCCCTCGACAACGGCGATGCCCGACAGAACGCTGATCATGCGGATTGCTGTTCCTTCGTGCGAAAACGGGAGGGTCAGTCGCTTGCGACCGCCGGTTTCGACCTGCTTGACTCCGGGGCGCAGATACGAGGCGATAAGCGGCAAGGACTCGGGGTCGATGACAATGTCGACCAGAAGGTCGTCCTCGCTCTCGCTGAAAAGGGACGACGTCAGCGTCAGGGCGTCGATCGACCGCGGTTCGATGAGGGCCTCGAGCAATTCGAGGTCTTCCATGCTGTCCAGGTTGAACGTGCGAATGTCGTCACGCAGCAGGCAATACCCCTTAAGGTAACGCTGCCCACCATCGAGGTCTTGGCGGTACGGGTCGACCTCGCGCACCTCGCGTTCACCGCGGTTGCTGGTGTACGTGAAACGAACGCGCACGCCCTTTTCGATCGCGTCCTGGATGCGGTTGGCGCGAGGGTTGTCCGCATCGATTTCGACAGCGAAGGCGTCCGTGACCTGGTTCGTGTCGGTACCGCGCAGTTTGGCGACCAGTCCGTCGAACTCGGGGATCCGTCGGTAGTAGGGGTGCGCCTTGAGCAGTTCAAGACCCGCGAGGAAGACCGCGCGCTGCTTCGCGCTGAACGGAGCGGGGACGTGCATGACTTCGGCGACGGTGAGGATGATGACCTCGTTCTCTTCGAACTCTGCCCAGTCGATGTTGAAGAGTTCGGTGTTGAAGTTGTAACGCGCCTCGTTCGCCCCACCGTCACAGGCGATGGTTTCGACCGCATCGGTGACCTTCGCGGGCGTCGTGCCGAATTGTTTAGCAACCTCGGCGACGGTGACGGATCCGCGCAGAAGAACGAACGGCACGATGGCGAGGAACAGGTTGAGGCGGTCACGAGCGCTATCTCCGGTTGGCCTAGGCATGATCGTCCGCCAG
Organism: Microbacteriaceae bacterium; assembly: GCA_044353905.1. Lineage (GTDB taxonomy): Bacteria > Actinomycetota > Actinomycetes > Actinomycetales > Microbacteriaceae > MWH-TA3. Next base: position 36,105 of record JBILBA010000003.1, read on the forward strand.
CCTTTCGAGCCGTGTGATGACGGCGTCACGCAACGACAACGGCGACAACACAATCGCTTCGGCGCCGTATTCGCAGAGTTCGTCAGCAAGGACCGCTTCGTCCAGATAGTGAATCGTGTAGGTGTCGCCGTCAATCGTGGTGCTGCGACGGTTCGAGAGGGCAACAGACGCTTTGGTGCCGGGCGTCACACGAATCGTCGCCTCGAGGGAATCCCAGAGCTCGTTGAGGTGCTCGATGAACAGCCCAGCTGCACGCGTGTCCGGTTTCTGCGCGGGCGTGGCCTGCGAAACGGGCGACACCTTGCCCACGATGCGACGTAAAAGGAAGGTGCGTTCCGCCGCGCGGTCGTGATCGAACGCGAGCAAGTGCCAGCGACCGTCGTAGTTGACAACCGACAGCGGTGTGACGGTTCGGACCTCGTATTTCGCCTGGCCGGGCTTGAGGTACGGGAAGCGAACAACCTGGTTCTTGGTAATCGCCGTTGCAATCTTCGGATATGCCGCATCGTGAGTGTCGATGCGCGGAGCGAGGTTGGCTGCCGCGGAATCGACACCATCGGCCGCCAACAGTCGGAGTCGAGCCTCGCTCGCTTCGACCGAGTGTGCGCTTTCGCTCCAGACGGCGCTCGCCGCGGTCAACAAGGACAATTCGGCGGCACTGAACGAGAACGTGTATTCGTCGGACGGGACGAAATAGACCGCGTCCGCGGGGTTCTCTGGTTCCGACGTTTTCAGCGGGATGCCCATCGACTTGAGTTCTTCTTTGTCGCGCTCGAACTTTTTGTTCAGCGAGTCGGTCGCGCCGGTTTCACCGAACTCGTCGCGGTAACCGCGAACGTTCTTGAAAATGTCGGCTTTGGACATTCCGCGGTCGGACGGAAGAAGCGCGAGGAGAAGGCAGAAGAGTCGCTCTTCTGCCGAGACCACCGCGTCGAATCTGTCCACCACAACGCCACTCTAATTGGCGCAACTCGCCAAATCGTGACATTTCCTTGTGGCGAAACTAATTTGTTCCGAGAATGTCGATGACAAAGATCATTGTCGCGTTGGCGGGGATGCTCGATGGTTCCTGTCCGGCCGGGTAACCCTCCGACGGCGGAATCACTACCAGCACACGAGATCCGATTGTCTGTCCGATCAGCGCCTTGGCGAAGCCCGGTACAACGCCGACGCCGGCGTTGTCGACGAAGGACTGCGCAACGAGGTCCGCTGGTTGGTTCGCGTCCCACGAGGAATCGAAAACTGCGCCACCCCAGATAACACCCGTGTAGTGGGCGACGACCGTCTGGCCTTCGGAAATCTGAGGCCCGTCACCCTTGGTCAGTGTCGAGATACGCAATTCGGTCGGAGGAGCAATGTCGGGCACCGCGATGCCGGGGCGACCGCCCGGAGCGCTCGTGACGGCGGGCATGCCGTCCTGGGCTAACTGCGGAAGTCCCCGAGACGAACCCGGATAAGCGTTAATGACATCGAACACGACAACGACGGTGGTGTTCGGATCGGTGCCGCTGCCGCTGGTGGCGTCGAAAATCTCTCCGGCCGTACCGGTCAGCGTGAATCGTTCACCAGCTCGGTGACACAGGAACGCGTCGCTCAGTGCACTCGACCCTGCCGTGACGGGAATTCGCTGTGAGGCAGCATTATTCGCCCCATAAGCCGTGGCGGTGAGGACTTCCTTTTCTGAGCCGAATACAGTCGCCTCGAAATCGACGTAATAACCCGATTCGATGACGTCACCCGATCCCGGAGTCACCGTTGACGTGCTCGCGTCACGGCCGACGAACGGCGTGGGGAAATCGACAATCGGTGTAGAGCCGAAGGGTCCGGACACCGACACAAGGTTCGCCGAGCCATCACCGAACGGGTTTGCGCACGAGCCGGCCGCGGGTGAGCACCCAACGAGGGCGACAGCGGACAGACTGGCGGCAAGTGCCAAAGCAACGGGACGAGCTGTGAAACGCACGGGGACCTCTTTCGACAGGGTAAGTCTATTCGCCGAGTCGCCGAGCGTTCTCGGCAAGCGCTTCGGCATCACGAACGGCACGGCGCAAGCGCTTTTCGGACTGTTCGCGATCGCCCACCGCGCCGGGAGTCCACGTTTCGATGTCGGAATCCTCGAATTCGGGTTTGGTTCGGCGCTGTGCTTTCGGCGGGACGACTCCGGGCGACAAGCGGCGGCTCGTGACGAGGAAGCCGGTGTGCGCGACCATGCGGTGGTCCGGGCGAACAGCGAGCCCTTCAACGTGCCAGCCGCGAACGAGCGTCTCGGTTGACTCAGTGCGAGTGAAACCGCCGTGGTGGCGAATTGCTTCGACGGTCCGGGACATCTGCGTGACGGTAGCGACGTAACAGACCATGACGCCACCGGGTGCCAGAATCTCGGCAACCGCATCCACGCACTCCCACGGAGCCAACATGTCGAGCACGACTCGGTCGACCTCGCCCGCGGCGAATGCGCTGGGCAGAGACTCGACGAGATCCCCGACGATGATGCGGTGGTTGGTCGGCTTGTCGCCGAAATACGCCTCGATGTTGGATGCTGCGATGTCGGCGAACTCCTCGCGGCGTTCGAACGACGTCACCGAGCCGGTCTCCCCCACTGCTTGCAGCAGCGCCAGGCTCAGGGCGCCGCTACCGACGCCGGCCTCGACGACGACCGCGCCTGGGAAGATGTCACCGAACGTGACGATGTGCGCTGCGTCCTTGGGATACACAATTGCGGCACCGCGCGGCATCGACATCGCGAAATCGGTCAACAACGGGCGGAATGCGAGGTATTCGGTGCCGTGTGAATTGGCGACAACGGAACCGTCGGTCAGCCCGATCATGGTGTCGTGCGCCAGCACGCCCCGGTGGGAGTGCAGTTCACCGCCCTCGACGAGCGAGACGGTGTGATGACGACCCTTTTCGTCGGTCAGTTGGACGCGGTCGCCCCACTGGAACGGACCACGGCGAGGTCGTTTCACGCACGCGCCTTAGCGAAGACCTCGCGGATGTGAGACACGTCACGGCCGACCATCGTGTGCCAGATGGTGTAGTTCTCGCTCTCGGGAAGAGGGACGTGCAGCGGAAGCGCGATAGTGACAGCACCCGAGGCAACAGCGCTCTCGTTTCCCGGCACGGAATCCTCCATTGCGACACAATCGCGCGGGGACACACCGACGAGCGCGGCTCCCATTTGGTAGGGCTCGGGGTGCGGTTTCGAATGCGTCACGTCTTCGCCGCAGATGACCCCAGCGAAAAGGCCCACCTCGTCCGCAACGAAGTTTGCGGTCGTGCGATACGACATCGTCACGATGACCTGCGGAATCCCCGCGTCGTGGATGCTGCGAATGAGTTCGAGCGCTCCGGGTCGCCACGGAATCTGTTGCGCGTTCATCACGTCGACCTCGTCGACCATGCGCTTGACAATGGCGTCCACGGACATGTCAACACCGCACTTCTGCAGATGTTCCGCTGCATTGGTCAAACCCGCACCAATCAGGGCGAAACCGTCGGCCTCGGACCACGTGCCACCGAACTCTTCGACGAGGCGCTGCTCGGACAACAGCCAGTACGGCTCGGAGTCGACAATCGTCCCGTCAAGGTCCCACAACACGGCCTGGGGGTTCGTCGCACTCACGTCGTTGAGTCTAGACGCGTCTATTGTTAATGATGTACAGGAAGGTCGTCGATGTCAGTGTTCTCTGCGAAAACGGGTCGTCCGTTGATCGTTGCCTTCGAGGGCTGGAACGACGCCGGAGACGCCGCCACGAGCGCGGTTCGCGCGGTCATCGCACGCTACGCGCTTGACTCGACGTTCTCGGTCGACACCGAGGTCTACTACGACTACCAGCAGGTCCGTCCGACCATCGAATTCACGCCCGACGAGGGGCGTCGAATCAACTGGCCGACCGCAACGCTGTTCTCCCCCACCGACATTTCGACGAGCGTCCACGTGTTGCTCGGAACCGAACCGTCGCGGTCGTGGCCCACGTTCGCGGCGACGTTCCTCGACGAAGCGCTCGCGGCCGACATCACGGGTGTCATTGTGGTGGGGGCGGCGCTCGCCGAAGTTCCTCACACCCGCCCAATCGAGGTGGGCAAGACGAGCGACAACGCGCAGGTGCGCGAAACGTTGGACTGCGAGCGTTCGCAGTACGAGGGCCACATCGGCATCACGACGGTGATCGCGCAGTTCGCTGAGCAGGTCGGCATTCCCACAGTGTCGTTGTGGGCGGGTGTCCCCCACTATGCGCTTCACTCGCCGTCGCCCAAGGTGACGCTGTCGCTTGTGACCGAACTGAACTCGATCGCCGATCTCGACATCGACCTCGACGAATTCGAGGCGCAGGCGAAGGAGTGGGAAGAGTCGGTCGACGAAATCGCCGAGGGCGACGAGGACATGAGCGATTACATTGCGCGACTCGAAGAAGACCGCGATGCGGCGACGGGCCCCGAGGCGTCGGGCGACGCGATTGCCGCCGAGTTCGAAGAGTTTTTGCGCAAGAGCGACGAAGGCCCGAAAGGCCCCTAGGGCTGGATGACGCCCATCGTCAGCAAGACGAGAATCGTCCCGCCGAGCAGGATTCGGTAAATCACGAACGGCAGGAAGCTGTGCTTCTTGAGGTAGTTCATGAGGAATGCGATAACGCCGAGCCCGACGACGAAGGCGACGCCCGTGGCCGCACCGATTTCGTACCAGGTGAACGGGATGGCGGGAATCGTCGTCTCGCCCGTGATCTGGTCTTTGATGGCGCTGTAGGTCTCGTAAATGCCGCTCGCCAGGACGGCGGGTATCGCCAGAAGGAAGGCGAACCGCGCGGCGGCGGCGCGGTTGAAGCCAAGTGCACGGGCCATTGAGATAGTGGCACCGGAGCGCGAGACGCCGGGGATCAGCGCGAGGGCCTGCGCGATGCCGATCGCGACGCCCTGGGACAGTTTCATGTCGGCGAGGACACGGTCGTTGCGCGCCAGCGTGTCCGCGAGCCACAGGATGACACCGAAAATCACTAGCACGGCCCCGATGAGCCACAGAGACCGGAAGGTTTCGCGAATCGTGTCCTGGAAGACCAAACCGAGGACGGCGATGGGAATCGTTCCGCCGATGATGAACCAGCCGAGACGCGCCTGAACACGCTGCTCGGGGGTCAAAAAGCGACCGGCGCCGCGGCGCCGCGAGAAAACGGACAGGAACCACGAACGAATGATGTTCGCGATGTCCTTGCGGAAATACAGCAGGACCGCCAGTTCCGTTCCGATCTGGGTGATGGCGGTGAACGTCGCGCCCGGGTCTTCCGCACCGGGTAGTACCAATCCCGCGATACGCAGGTGGGCGCTCGACGAAATCGGCAGGAATTCGGTCAACCCCTGAATGAGCCCGAGGATCAGCGCGGGAACGAGGTTCGCGTAGTCCAGGGGTGACATACCCCCATTGTTCTAGTAGTCGAGCAGAAAATCGGTGAGGACGCGGTGACCGAAATCGAGCGCGTCGAGAGGCACACGCTCATCAACACCGTGGAAGAGCGACGGGAAGTCGAGGTCGGCTGGCAATCGCAGCGGCGCGAAGCCATACCCAGCGATACCGAGGAGCGCCATGGCCTTGTTGTCCGTCCCGCCCGACAACAAATACGGAAGCATCGTCGCCCCAGGGTCCTGTGCGCGCAGAGCCTTCGCCATCGCATCAACAATGGGCGCATCAAAGGCGTTTTCGAGCCCAATGTCTTGGGTCGCGATCGAAATCTCGATGTCCGGACCGACGATGTCTCGCACCCGCGCCAACACCTCGTCCTCGTGACCGGGCAGAGGGCGAATGTCGATGGCGGCGCTCGCGGTGTCGGGAATGACGTTGTGCTTGTAGCCCGCGTTCAGTTGGGTCGGGTTCGACGTGGTCGACAGCGACGGCACGAGGAAACCAGCGGCGAGTCCCGTCGCGCGGATGATGTCGCGCGGGTCACCCGCCGGGTCCAGTCCCAGTATCTCCGCAACGGCGGCGACAAGAGCGGTGGTGGTGCTCGTCATCTGAACGGGCCACTCCGCTCGGCCCAGCTTCACGACCGCCTCGGCCAGTTTCGTCACCGCGTTGTTGGCGATGACGCGGGAACCGTGCGCGGCCGTTCCATGAGCCGTCAGGGTCGCCCACACAAGAGCCTTCTCCCCCGTCTGCAACAGATACGCGCGGCGCTCGCCGATGGTGACGGAGTACCCGCCGACCTCACTGATGGCTTCGGTGGCGCCAGTGAACAGCTCGGGGTGCTGGGTGACGACGTGGTGCGACCCGTACTTTCCGCCGTTTTCTTCGTCGGCAAAGAACGCGACGATGAGGTCGCGGTTCGGCTTCTGGCCGGTGTCGTGCATTTCGCGCAGAGCCGTGAGGATCATTGCGTCCATGTCCTTCATGTCGACCGCACCGCGTCCCCACAACATGCCGTCGCGGATTTCGCCCGCGAACGGGTCGACGCTCCAGTGCTCAGGGTCGACGGGAACGACATCGAGGTGTCCGTGAACGACGAGGGCAGGAAGTTCGGGGTTCGCACCGGCGACGCGCGTGATGACGGATGTGCGGCCGGGCTCGGAGTCAATGTAGGTCGGAGTCAGCCCGATCGACTCGAGGTAATCGCCGACATAGTGGGCCGCCTCGGTCTCGGAGTTCGCGACGCCGTTCCCCCAGTTCGAGGTGTCGAACCGGATGAGGTCGCGGGCGATGCGCGCGGTCTCGGAGAGTTCCTCGTGGTGGTCGGTCACGCCTCCACCGTAGCGTTTTTGTGGAACAACGAATGCTGGTATGGTGGTGACTCGTTGCAGCAATGCGACTCGCGCGCGGGTGGCGGAATGGCAGACGCGCTAGCTTGAGGTGCTAGTGCCCTTATGGGCGTGGGGGTTCAAGTCCCCCTTCGCGCACGCGATGGCCCCGGATCGGAAACGGTTCGGGGTCTTTTTCTTTGCCGTTTGATTAATGTCGGCAGCACGAGGTACATTCGAACATATGTTCGAGGTAGCCGCACTGCGCGACAAGATTCGCGAGATGGAGGGGACGAAAGTCGTCCCCCGACTTCCCGTGCACCCCGCGCTGTCCCCGTTGATCGGGGGCGGGCTCGTACCCGGCGGTGTCTATTCGATTTCCCGCTCACTGAGCCTCGCGTTGGGTCTCGCGGTCGAATCGGTGCGGGAATCGGGGTGGTGCGCCGCGATCGGATTCCCCCACCTCGGAATCGAGGCGGTCCGTGACAGCGGCATCGCTCTCGAACGCTTCGTGTCGATTCCTAACCCGAAGGAACACTGGGCGACGGTCGTCGGGGCCGTCTGTGACGGCTTCAGCGTCGTTCTCGCTCGGTCGCCACACGGATTGTCCCCCACGAGTGCCGCACGCGTCACGGCCCTCGCACACCGCACAGGGGCGGTGCTCGTCGTACTCGGCGACTGGCCCGGCGCGACCGCCCGAATCGACGTCACGAGCGTCGTGAACCACGGTGTCGGCGACGGTCATGGCGTGCTGTCATCACGCGACATTCATCTGCGGGCGTCGGTGCGCGGGGTCGTCAAGACGGGGATTTTGCCGTGGCCGCTCGACCGCGAGGCGGACAGTGTTGCGCCCGTTCGACGACTGCGAGTCGTGTCATGACCCGGGTTCTCGTTGTCGATATTCCCGGGTGGTCCGGCCGATTCGACGACGAAGCCGCCGCCGTTCGCCACTTCGACCCCGTCATCGTGTCCGTCGAGAACACCGTTCCTCTGGTCAGGGTGCTGCAACCGGGGCGCATCGCGATGGGAGCACGCGGACCGGCGCGCTACTACCGGGGCGAAGACCTCGCCGCCGAGGCACTACGAGCCGTTCACCCCGATGCTCGCATCGGCATTGCCGACGGACTGTTCACCGCTGTTACTGCGGCAACCCGAGCGAACCCCGTGTGTATCGTCCCGGTTGATCGCTCGGACGAATTCCTCGCGCCGCTGTCGGTCGACCGCGTGGGCGACGCCGACCTCGTCGACCTGTTGCGACGACTCGGTATCACGACACTGGGGGCGTTCGCGGCACTCGACCCCGTGGCGGTGCGGGACCGATTCGGTGTCGCCGGTGAACTGCTGCACCGATCGGCGGCCGGCCACGACGACTCCCCCGTCATCCCCCGCGATGTTCCCGTCGACTACGCCCGAGTCATCGACTGCGAACCCGCGATTGTTCGCGCCGACGAACTCGCGTTCACCGTGCGCGCTGTCGCCGACGAATTCATTGACACCCTCGCCCGCGCGCGATTCGTCTGCACCGCGGTGTGGGTGACGCTGTCCACGGAACGCGGCGACGAACACGAACGCTGTTGGGCACACCCGCGGTCATTCACCGCGGCGGACGTCGTCGACCGAGTTCGCTGGCAGCTCGATTCCATTGCCCGATTCACGACCGACACGAGCACCGAGGGTTTCGCGGGCGACGGAATCGTGCGCGTTCGAATCGCACCCGACCAACTCGCCCACATCAGCCGATACGAACCAGCGCTGTGGGGCGAACCCGCCGGTGATCGAATCCACTCGGTCCTGTCCCGCGTCCAAAGCATCCTCGGACACGAGGGCGTGCTCACTGCAACCGTCACCGGCGGGCGAACCCTCATCGACCGCGAAGTCCTAAGCCCGTGGGGCGACAAACCCGTCATCGAACGCCGTGCCACCGAACCGTGGCCCGGACATCTCGCCGCGTTACTACCGACCACCGTGTATCACGATCGACCGACCGTGAGCGTGCGCGGGCGTGCCGTCATTCCACCCGCCGAAGTGTTCACCGAACCACCGCGAGTCCTCGAATTCGAAGGGCGAACCCGCGACATCGTCGAATGGAGCGGACCGTGGCCCATCGCCGAACGGTGGTGGACGGGTGGGACGTTGCAATACCGACTGCAAGTCATCGACGATCGCGGTGGCGCATGGGTGCTGTTGTCCGACGGTGACACCTGGACCATCGAAGCGCGGTACGACTGATGGTCGAGTACGCCGAACTACACGCACACAGCGCCTTCAGCTTCCTCGACGGAGTATCCCCACCGGAACGGCTCGTCACCGAAGCGGTGCGACTGGGTCTATCTGGACTCGCCCTCACCGACCACGACGGGTTTCACGGCGCCGCCCGCTTCGCCGAAGCCGCCGAGGGAACGGGGTTGCCGACCATCTTTGGCTCAGAACTCACACTGCGCGGCGACACCGACCAACACCTGCTCGTCCTCGCACGCGGACAGGCGGGGTATCACCGGCTTGCTGGCGCAATCACCGAAGCACACCTGTCGGGTGGCGCGAAACACGAACCGCGATACGACCTCGACGATCTGACCGCACGTGCGAACGGCGAGTGGATTGTTCTGACCGGGTGCCGACGCGGACCCGTTCGAACACACCTGCCCGAGGGTTCACTGCCGTCCGCCGCCGACATTCGCCGTGCCGGGGTTGCCCTCGACGAACTGATTGAACGGTTCGGACGGGATTCCGTCGTCGTCGAACTGTGGAACCGCGGTGTTCCACTCGACGACGTCCACAACGATGCCCTCGCCGAACTCGCGCGCGAACGCGAACTGCCCGTTGTGGCGACGGGGAACGTGCACTACGCGGAACCGTCCGAATACGAACTGTTCACCGCGTTCGCCGCACTCGGCAGTCGCCGGTCGCTCGACGACCACGACGGATATCTGCCCGCCGGTCCCGCGAACCGATTGCGACCCCCCGCCGACATGGACCGCATGTTCGGTCGATACCCCGGAGCCGTTGCCGAGAGCGTCCGCATCGCGCGCGAATGTGCATTCGAGCTCAAACGAGCAACACCACACCTTCCGAAATTCGACCTGCCCGAGGGACAGACCGTCATGGGTCGATTGCGGGAACTCGTCTGGGCGGCCGTCCCGAGGCTGTACCCGAACGCCGGACCCGACGTGACCGAACGAATCGAACGGGAGCTCACCGTCATCGAGGAACTCGACTTCCCCGGCTACTTCCTCATCGTTCACGACATCGTCGAATTCGCACGCTCGCGCCGAATCCTCTGCCAGGGAAGGGGCAGCGCCGCGAACTCGGCCGTCTGTTACGCACTCGGAATCACCGCCGTCGACTCGATCGCGTACGGATTACCGTTCGAACGGTTCCTGTCCGCACTGCGCGACGAACCGCCCGACATCGACGTCGACTTCGACACCGACCGTCGCGAAGAAGTCATCCAATACGTTTTCGAGAAATACGGTCGGCGAAACGCCGCCCAAGTTGCCAACGTCATCACCTATCGACCCAAGAACGCCATCCGAGACATCGCCCGCGCGTTCGGACACGGGATCGACGACCAGAACACGTGGTCGAGGCTTGTCGAACGGTGGCGTCGACTCGACCCGTCGGAAACCTCCGAGATTCCCGAACACATCGTGCGGCTCGCCAACGAAACCTTGATGTTGCCGAGACACCTCGGGATCCACTCGGGCGGGATGGTCCTCACCGAGCAACCCGTCGGCGAAGTCGTCCCCATCGAACACGCCCGCATGCCGGGGCGAACAGTCCTGCAGTGGGACAAAGACGACTGCGCCTACATGGGGTTGGTCAAGTTCGACCTTCTGGGGCTCGGAATGTTAGGAGCCATCAACCAGGTCTTTGTCGAAATCGAGAAACGATTCGGCGAAGTATTCGATTTGGGTACAGTTCCGCGCGAAGAACCCGCGGTGTACGACGCGATGTGTCGGGCGGACGTCATCGGTGTGTTCCAAATCGAATCGCGGGCACAAATGGGGTTGCTCCCCCGCCTTCGCCCAAGGCGCTTTTACGACCTTGTCGTCCAAATCGCGATGGTTCGTCCCGGCCCGATTCAAGGCGGAAGCGTTCACCCGTTCATTCGCCGTCGAACGGGACAAGAGCCCATCACCTACGACCACCCGAACCTCATTCCCGTTCTCGAACGAACCATGGGCGTGCCCATCTTTCAAGAACAACTCATGCAGATCGCGATGGCGGTCGGTGGGTGCAGCGGAGCCGACGCCGACGTCATTCGCCGGTCCATCGGGTCGAAACGCGGCATCGAACGGCTCGCAACGATTCGAGAAAAGTTCTACGCCGGCATGGCGGCCAACGGTATCACCGGTGCGACTGCGGACAAGATCTACGGCACGCTCGAGGCCTTTGCGAACTTCGGGTTCGCCGAATCGCACTCCATCGCGTTCTCGTTGCTCGTGTACGTGTCGTCGTGGCTCAAGGTCCACTACCCCGCTGCTTTCCTCGTCGGGTTACTGCGGTCACAGCCGATGGGGTTCTATTCCGCGGCGACCCTGTCCGCCGACGCCGAACGACACGGGGTCGACATCCGGGTCCCCTGCATCGCTCGGTCGGGCGTCGAATCAGGACTCGAGGCGATGGGAATCGACGAGGGACCGACCGGAATAGATGCGTGCCTTCAGCACAACGACCAGCCCGTGCCGCCGTTCGACCCCAACGCCCCGGACGAGACGGCTCGTCACCGACGAGACGGGAACTTTGCGGTGCGCATGGGACTCGCGGACGTGCGCGGGATTGGGCGAAAAGTGGCGACCGCGATTGTGGCCGAACGCGACGCGAACGGCGATTTTCGTGACCTGCACGACCTCGTTCGTCGGACCGGACTGGAACGCGTGCAACTCGAAGCCCTCGCCACCGCCGGTGCGTTCGACGTTCTGGGGCTCAGTCGCCGCGAAGCGCTGTGGGAAGCGGGCTACGCAGCCGAGAGCCGCCCCGAATACCTGCCCAACATCGCACCCACGATTCAACTGCCGTTCTTCAACGAGATGGGTGAGATCGACACCATGGTCCAAGACCGCTGGGCGACCGGAGTGTCACCCGGACTGCACCCCGTCCAATTCGTGCGGGATGACCTCCGTCAGCGCGGGGTCTTATCCGTCACCGACCTGCGTACCGCCGAAGCCGACCGCCGAATCGAAGTCGCCGGTCTCGTTACGCATCGACAGCGCCCCGGAACCGCGAAGGGCATCACGTTCCTCAACCTCGAAGACGAAACCGGAGTCGTCAACATCGTGTGTTCGCGCGGGCTCTGGAAGGCGTTTCGACCCGTCGCCCGCGAGAGTGCCGCGTTGATTGTTCGCGGAATTCTGCAACGGTCCGTCGACGGTGTGCTGTCCATCGTCGCCGACAAACTCGAAGCACTCGAATTCGCGGGCGCTCACCGTTCCCGCGACTATCGCTAACCGTTGTGGTCTGGACGTTTCTTTCGCACAAGCGACGCTGGCTGAACCGTACCGAACCCGAATCGACCAGCAACAGCATCCACGATGTCGTCGATGTGATGCCCGTCGTCCTCGTCCTCCCACAGCAAACCGAGGTCGCCCTCGCCCACCAGATTCTCGAGCCGAACCCCAATCAAGCGAACTGGGTGCCCGTGGCGCTCGACGCGATCGAACAACCGAACCGCTTCGGCCGAAACGGGCTTCGTCGCGTGCGTCGGATCGGTGAACGTGTGCGAACGCGTTACCGTCGACCAATCGTCGAGCCGAACGGTCACCGTGACGGTGTGGGCGAGGAAGTTTCGGGTGCGGGCTCGAGCGGCGACGTCGGTCGCCATCCTCAGCACTTCGCGATGCATCTCGGTCACGTCAGTGAGGTCAGTGCCGAATGTGTTCGACCGGCCGATACTGCGCTCGATACTGCGGTCCTCGATAGTCCGATCATCGATACCCATGGCCAGGTTGTGAAGGTGGTGGGCCATTCGGTCTCCCAGGATTGACACGAGCGAATCCATCTCGGAGCGCTGAACGTCTCCGACCGTGGACAAACCGAACGAGTTGAGGCGTTTGGCCGTCACCGCTCCGACGCCCCACAGAGCCGTAATTGGCAGGGGCGCGAGGAAATCGACCGTGTCGCCCGCCGGAACGACGAGCAACCCGTCGGGCTTGGCGCGCGACCCTGCGACCTTGGCAACGAACATCGACGACGCCACCCCGATAGACGCGGCGAGTCCGACCTCGAGCCGCACTCGTTCGCGAATTGACTTCGCGATGTCGAGCGGACGCCCGAGCAACGCCCGAGCCCCCGACACATCCAGGAACGCCTCGTCGATGGACAACGGTTGAACTTTGGGAGTGAAGTCGTGAAGAATCGCGAAGACCTGTTCCGAGATCTCGGAATAGCGGTCGAAACGAGGTCTCAGAACGATGGCGTTCGGGCATCGACGAAGCGCGAGCGACATCGGCATCGCCGAATTGACACCGAACGTGCGCGCGACGTAGTTTGCCGCCGAGACCACCCCTCGACCAGCGGTTCCGCCGACGATGACGGGCTTCCCGACAATTGACGGAGCGTCTAGTTCTTCGACCGACGCGAAAAACGCATCCATGTCGAGGTGCAGAAACGGCGTGCCCGAGTCGTCCACGTCACCGATTGTGACGCAACGCCCAGAACCATCCTGTTTGCCCACACTCCATTGTCCAGAGCGATGGTGGCGTTACGGCGTATTGGTCAACGCATAGAGTGTCACCGCTGCGGCGGCGGCGACGTTGAGCGAGTCCACTCCGTGTGACATGGGGATGCGAACCACGCGATCGCTCGCCTCGATCGTCGCCGGCGTCAACCCGTGACCTTCCGTTCCGAAAACGACTGCGAGTTTCTCGTGGTTCTCGGCCGCAAGTTCGGCAAGCGACACCGCATCATCCGACAGCGCGAGCGAAGCGACTACGAAACCAGATTCCTTGAGCTCCTGCAGTCCGGCCGGCCACGACGATATCCGTGTCCACGGGACTTGCAGCACGGTCCCCATCGACACACGGACACTGCGGCGATACAACGGGTCGGCGCACTCCGGGGTAATCAAGACCGCGTCGGCTCCCAACCCAGCGACACTGCGAAAGATGGCTCCGACGTTGGTGTGATCGATGATGTTTTCGAGGATGACAATCCGGCGCGCGTCGCGAACGATATCGGCAACACTCGCGAGGGGCGGTCGTTCCATCGCAGCGATGGACCCCCGGTGCAGCAGGAAACCCGTCAGTTTCTCGAGCTCGGATTCGTCACCAACGAATACCGGAACGTCGGAGTCCCCCAACAGCTTTTCGAGTCGCGGCAGCCACTTCTCGAGCGTGATGACTGAAACGGCACGATGCCCCGCCGCCAGCGCGCGTTCGATGACCTTCGGCGACTCAGCAAGGTACAAGCCGGACGACGGTTCGGACACCCGGCGCAAGGAAACATCGGTCAGGTTGGTGAAAAACGCGAGACGGGAATCATCGAGTGAGTCGATGGATTCGATTCGCACCGCTAACGCGACTCTATTGACTTCGCGGGACGCGCTGCGACGACAATCCAGATGATCAAGGCGGCGAGATTCGCAAGGGCGAGAGCCAACATCGTCAGCGCTATCAGCATGAGGCTTCCCGCGTTGGCGTCAGTGACACCAGCATCGATCATGTCCGCTGACGCGTAACCCAACGAGAACAGCGCCCAAGCGGAGAACGGTCCGATGAGGTGAACGCCCCAGGCCAGAATGACTGAGGAGCCGGCCTCTCGGAAGCGACGGATTGTCACCGTCAAGGTGGGAATGAACAACCACATTGTGACGGCAGTTCCAAGAGTCCAGATGGTCTCGTTGAGGGTGGTGTCGAGGATGCCGCGGATCTGGTTGCCCGTGAAGGTGTCCAGGTTTTCCGGGACAACCAGAGAAGAGGCCGGAAGCAGCACGGAATCGAGGGTCGTTGCCACGAGGCTCACGAGAACGGTGAACAGGAACCAGTACCAGAACGTTGGACGAGTTGCGGAGCCCGACGTGTTTCGCCATTGACGGAAGCCGTCGGCGATTGCATCAACGAAAGTGGGACGAGCGGTATCTGCCATGCCTCCATTATCCCCGCACCTCGGCTCGTAGACTGAACGCACGATGACAAACTTTTTCCTCGTCCGCCACGGTGAAACCGATTGGAACCGCCTCGGGCGCATCCAAGGGTCAACCGACATTCCTCTCAACGAGACGGGTCGTGCACAGGCCGTTGCAACCGGCGAGAAGATGCAGGGACGTCGATGGGATGTCATCGCATCGAGCCCACTGTCCCGAGCCATGGAAACCGCGAGCCTCATTGCAACGGCACTCGGACTGCCGGAACCGACACCAATCGCGGAACTTGTCGAGCGCCACTATGGCGAAGCCGAGGGAATGACCGGTCCAGAACTCGAGGCCTTCTATCCCGACGACACTCCCGTGCCGGGCCGAGAAACTCGAGATGCAGTGAAAGTTCGCGTCCTCGAGGCCATGCACTCAATCGCCGCCGCGAACAAGGGCAAGAACGTCATCATCGTCGCCCACGGCGGTGTCATTCGAGCCGTGCTGCAATCGACGACGGGTCAAGCGTTCTTCGGCGAGCGAATCACGAACGGCTCCGTGCATTCTTTCCATCACTCCGACGACGGCTTGCAGCTCGTCCAATTCAACGATCCACTCGAATTGCTGACGGACGACATCACTCTTCCCGACTTTGAAGACCAACAACCCCTGGAGAAGCGCGACTAATGGGCTGGAAGAACATCGACGAGCCGCACCCGAACGGGGTTCGCGTTCGGGACGCGCTTCGTGCTCTCGGTGTCGACACGGACATCGTCGAAACTCTCGAATCATCCCCCACCGCTGCACGAGCAGCCGAACAACTCGACATCGAGATTGGTCAAGTGTGCAACTCGCTCGTGTTCAACGCCGACGGAAAGCCCTTGCTCATCCTCGCGTCGGGCGGCCACAAGGTCGACACTGATCGCGTCGCGGCGCACATTGGTGCGGAATCGGTTCATCGTCCCGACGCTGATTTCGTCCGCGAGCACACGAGCCAACCAATCGGAGGGGTCGCTCCGGTCGGACACCCCGCACCTCTGCGCACCATCGTCGACACGGCACTCGGAAATTGGGACGTCGTGTGGGCGGCCGGCGGTCACCCCCACTACGTCTACCCCACGTCGTTCGAGGAACTTGTCCGCATTACGGGCGGCGAACCTCTCGACGTCGGTGTGCGGTAGCCAAACCCTTTCGGATCTCTCGCATCGCGACGGGATTAGGTGACAGGTTCTCGACGACGAACCGCTCGATGCGCGCTGGGTTCAATCGTGCACAGTCACGAAGTGCCCAGCCGATCGCTTTGGCAATGAAAAACTCTTCGTCGCGCCAGTGTTCGTGCGCCAGTTCGCAGACTCGGTCGATGTCAGTCTGCGACTTCCACCCTCGCTGATGGCCGATGGCCGCACGAATGAGCCAGCGGTCCCCCGATTCCGACCACGCATCGACGAGGTGCGCGTGTCCGAATCGTCGACAGAGTGGGCTCACCATTGCACTGACGAGCCCATCCACGCTGTCCCACCACGGAGTGGATGTGAGCAGCTGTGCTCCGAACGTTGGCAGAAAATCTTCGTCCGCGACCTTGCCCCAGTGGGCGATGAGGTCGTATGCGGCGTAATGAAAATCACGCTCTGGTTCACCGAATAACGCGATAGCGGCTAATCCGAGTTCGTTACTCGTCGGTTGGTCGAGCGACGCCCACGAGGACCGCAGCGCTGCACGTCGATTCGGTGCGCTAACGCCCAAGAATGGCGCGATGTCTTTCATGTACCGACGTGCGCCACTTGCTGTGGACGGATCGCAAAGCGGTTCGAGGGCCGCCCTACTTCGCTCGACTACCGCACCGACCCACGACGTGTCGGGACCCGTCATCGTTGGTGACGGGCAAGGAATGCGCGGATTGCCGCCGCGGTCTCAATTGGTTTTTCGTAGTGAACGAGATGCCCGACGTCCCCCAGGACGTGCAACTCGGCATTGGGAAACTCCCGTTGGATCGCCCGCTGTGCAGTGAGAGGGGTGATGTCGTCCTCGTCTGCGGCAACGAGCAAGACGGGAGCGTCAATTTGAGACGCGTAGTCCGCGACTGTTGCGGTTGTTGACACGGTGAACGCGGTGACGAGCGAGTCTCGGTCGGAATAGCTCGAAAAGTAACGCGCGTGCTGCTCGTGAATCCAGCGGCGTAGTGCAGGATTTCGCGACTTCGTCAACATCTCGCTCATCGCTCGAACGAAGATGGGGTTCCCCAACCACGCAGAACCAAGACGTTTGGGCAACATCCGCCCGACGGAGTACCAGAGCGACGCGAGTGCTGCCGCGACGCGTTTCGGGCCTGTCAATGCGAGCTGTGAGATCGGGTTGACGAGGATGATGGGCGTCTTTCTCGGACCACGTAGCGCGTTCGCCACAACGACAGATCCGAAGGAGTGGCCGAGCACAACGGCATCAACACTCTGTGTTGCCGCGAGAAACGCACGCAACCAACGACCGTAGTCGTCGATTGACGAGAGCCCGGTTGGCCACGTGCTGCTCGATCCGAAGACGGGCATATCCGGTATCAGAATTCGGTATTCGGGCAAAGCGTCGGCGAACAGTTGCAAGCCGTGGTGGTCACCGCGGAAGCCGTGAACAAACACCAATGTCTTCGCTTTCGCGGACGAGGTGAATTCCCACCAGTGCGTCGTCGTGTTGTCAACCTGGAGGACGTGCTCGATTCCGACTCGGGGCTCCAGATCACTGGAATAGGGATTCGGCACGATCACCCTTTGAGTGTAGAACGCCGACCCATTCGCTTCAGGGTTTCGTGACCGCCCCGCGCGTAGGCTGAACTCATGAGCACATGGGAACGACTGGGGGTCTTTGACCTCGAAACCACCGGACTGGACGTCACACAGAGCCGGATTGTGACCGCATTCGTCGGCGTCCTCGACTCGAACGGCGAACTCATCGAATCGCGGGCGTGGATCGCTGACCCCGGAATCGAAATCCCCGAGGCCGCGGCCAACGTTCACGGGTTTACGACGGAACGCGCCCGCACCGAGGGACGCCCCGCCGCTGAGGTGGTTTCCGAGATCGTTGAGCGACTTCGCGAATTGTTCGCCGAAGGTACACCCGTCGTCGCCTACAACGCGTCCTATGACTTTTCGCTGTTGCACCACGACGCGCTCCGCAATGGTGTCCCTCCGCTCGACACACCGAAACCCATCGTCGATCCGCTGGTCATCGACAAGAAGGTGGACACCTATCGAAAGGGCTCGCGCACCCTGCAAGCGGCTTGCGACCTCTACGGCGTCGACCTCGGCTCGGCACACGATTCAGAGGCCGATTCGATCGGAGCCGGGCGCGTATTCAAAGCGATTCAGGCGAAGTTCGGACAGTCCCCGGAACTGCAGCTGTCACCCGGCGATTTACACGATGCTCAGGTCGCGTGGGCCAAAGCTCAGGCAGAGTCCTTCGCTCGTTATCTCGCGGGTAAGGGCGAAACGTCGCGCCGGGTGGGCGACGGCATCTGGCCCGTTTTCCGAAACGATGACAGCCCAATGGTGATGGACGTCATTCTCTAAAGGTCCGGTTGCTAAACGACAAAGGCCACGCGATTCGCGTGGCCTTTGTGACGAAGACGGGACTTACTGTCCGAAACCTTCGTAACGCTTGTTGAACTTCTCGACGCGACCGGCCGAGTCCATGATGCGCTGCTTTCCCGTGTAGAACGGGTGCGACGCCGACGAGATTTCCACGTCGATCACGGGGTATTCGGCTCCGTCGAACGACACGGTCTTTTCCGAGGTCGCCGTCGAACGAGTGAGGAACATTTCGCCGCTCGCGAGATCGCGAAAAACGATCGGAGCGTACGTTGGGTGAATTTCAGCCTTCATGATGTCCTTTTGAGATGCGGGGGCGCGTGTGCGCAACACTCAACTGTATCAGATGCGGATTGCTTGGGCTAATCTCCGCGGGCGGCGAAGCGACCAGCGACGCGCGACACGGTGATGGGGAAACCGAATGCGCTGCTCAGAACTTCTGAGCTGAGGGTCGAGCTGATGAGGCCAGCCGCGTGAACTCGTCCGTCCTTCAACACCAGGGCGTGTGTGAAACCGGCGGGAATCTCTTCGACGTGGTGCGTGACCATGAGAATCACGGGCGCGCTCGGTGACGTCGCGTAATCCCCCAGCAAATGCATGAGTTCTTCGCGTGAACCGAGGTCGAGGCTCGCGGCTGGTTCGTCCAACAACAGCATCTCGGGGTCGGTCATCACCGAGCGGGCAATCATCGTCCGTTTCTGCTCGCCGTCACTGAGCGTTCCGAAGGTCCGATCGGCGAGGTGCTCGAGTTTCCACTCCGCCAGAACCCGACGAGCTCTTTCTTCGTCGACGACGTCGTATTGCTCGTTCCACCGTCCCGTCACGGCCCAGGCGGCGGTCATCACGACATTGACAACAGTTTCGCTCGCCGGGATCAGTCGCGCCATCGCCGTAGAAGCGAGACCCAAACGCGGCCTCAATCCAAAGACATCGCCCTCGCCGAGCGTCTCGCCGAGGACGGTGACGGTTCCATCGGTCGGATGCTCGTGTGCTGCGGCCAACATGAGGAGAGTGGTCTTTCCAGCACCGTTCGGCCCGATGATGACCCAACGTTCGTCGTCGTTTACCGCCCACTCGATGTCATCCAAGATGAGGTTTCCGTCACGGACGACAGAGACGTTTCGGAAGTTCACTACTGACATGGTGTCTACAGACTACGCGCACGCGCTCAGAGTCCGCGATGAGCGATTGGCAACCGAAATGACTGCCCTGATGAGGCGTTATCCTTATAGTCCCGTCGAAAAGGAGTGAGCGTGAGTCGTTTCATCGTCGTCTGTGATGTCGACTCGACGCTCATCAATGACGAGGTGATTGACCTCCTCGCTGATGCGGCGGGATCCAGAGACGAAGTTGCTGCCATAACCGAACGAGCCATGCGCGGCGATTTGGATTTTGCTGAGTCACTCGCGCAGAGGGTCGCAACTCTGCGCGGTACTCCGGCAAAGGTGCTGGATGACGTTCTTGGAGCCGTCACGATCACAACCGGTGCGCTCCCCCTCGTGCACGCCGTTCACGAAGCGGGCGGCTACATCATCGCCGTATCGGGCGGATTCCGAGAGATTCTCGACCCCATCGCGACTCAGTTGGGACTTGACGCGTGGGTGGCGAACGGGCTCGAAGTCATCGACGGAGTCTTTACAGGACGAACCTACGGACCGTTAGTCGACGCCGCAGCGAAAGCGAACTTCCTCACGGCATATGCGAAAAAACGTCGCATTCCCCTGTTGAACACGATCGCGGTCGGAGACGGAGCGAATGATTTGGCCATGATGAACATTGCCGGTCTGTCGGTCGGGTTCTGCGCAAAGCCCGCCGTCCGAGAGTCCGCTCAGGTCAACATTGACGTTCGAGACCTGTCATTGGTCGCATCGTATTTCGGGCGACGCGCGAGCTGACCTCGAGTTAGTGACCCATTCCGAGTCCGCCGTCGACGGGGATGACGGCTCCTGAAATGTAGGCCGCGTCGTCGGAAGCGAGCCACGCGACAACAGAAGCCACTTCCGCCGGAGTCGCAAAACGGCCAGCGGGAATAGTCCGCTTGTACTCGGCCTGTTGCTCGGCGGGCAGCGATGCCGTCATGTCGGTTTCGATGAAACCCGGAGCGACGACGTTGGCCGTGATCCCACGAGAAGCGAGTTCACGCGTCAGCGATCGAGCAAAACCCACGAGCGCGCTCTTGGACGATGCGTAATTGACTTGACCGGCGCTTCCCAGAAGGCCGACGACCGACGAGATGAAGATGACGCGTCCAAACCGCTGTTTGATCATCGAGGTGATCCCCCGCTTGACCAGTCGAAACGAGCCGGTGAGGTTGGTGTCGATGACCGACTCGAAATCTTCATCCGACATTCGCATGAGAAGCGTGTCCTTCGTAATGCCAGCGTTCGCCACGATGACTTCAATCGGGCCAAGTTTCTCTTCGACCGTGGCAATTGCCGCGGTGAGCGAGTCGCCGTCGGTGACGTCCGCAATCACGGTGAGGCTTCCTTTCGGGCCCTCTCCGGAACGCGCAGTCACGGCGACGCGGTGCCCGAGTTCGATGAACTTTTCGGCGATAGAAAAGCCGATACCGCGGTTTCCGCCGGTGATGAGTACGGTGCGTGCTGTGGTCATGGTTACCAGCGTAGTGGCGGGCGTAGACTTGAGGCATGACTCTGGAGACGCAATCGCTGACCTCGCTACCGGTGTCTCCGAACGAGGAACGCAAGTCGCGGTTGGGTCACTATCTAATCGCCATGGGACTTCGCTTGGTCTGTTTGTTCTTGTGCTTCGTCACACCGGGTTGGTGGATCCTGCTTCCCGTGGTCGGCGTTATCGTCCTGCCTCTTTTGGCGGTCGGTCTTGCGAATGCTGTCAACTCCAATGCTTCGAAATCATTGCGCACCCGCGAATCCAACGTGCCGAGTCTGACGAGTTTCACGCCGTGAGCCCCTGGCGGCTTGCCGTCACCCCGCGGTGGTGGGGCATTCTGGGTTTTACTGTTGCATTCGCCGTGGTTTGTGTTGCACTGGGGCAATGGCAGTTTGATCGTCGCGCGCAGGCGCAGGCGGCAATCGCGCTTCTGGACGGGAACTACGACCTGCCAGCGGTCGACCTCATGACTCTCATCAGTGATTCCGCCGAATACGATGCCACCGAGAAGTGGCGAACCGTTCGCGTCACCGGTGAATACTTAGCCTCGGACATCATCTATGTGCGGACTCGTTCCGGTCCGGGAGGGATTGGGTTCGAGCAACTCGCCCCATTGAAGACCGCGACGGGCGAGGTGTTTGTCGTCAACCGTGGCTGGGTTCCCGCGAACGGCGACAATTCGGCGCCCGCTGATACACCGAGCGTTCCGTCTGTGCCCGTCACTGTGACCGTTCGTTTGATTCCCGGCGAACAAGAGATCTCGGGGCGCGACGCACCAGCCGGTCAGATTGCGACGATTCATTTGGAGACCATAGAGGAGCGCATTAGCGCCGAGGTGTATCGCGGTTGGTATGGACGACTCGCGACCGAGTCCCCCGCGACGAAATCCGGCGCAACGTGGGAAAAGCCCGTGCTCGATGAGGGCCCGCATTTGTCCTACGCCCTCCAGTGGTACGTCTTCGCGCTGATGGGGTTTTACGGTTACGGTTGGGCGCTGCGCAAAGAGGCCCGCGGCGACGTGCCTCCCGAGCGAAAGGTTCGCGCGAGGCGTAGCGACGAGGAAATCGAAGACGCGGCGCTGGACGCTACGCCAGCTCGATGAGTTCTTGGTAGTCCTGACTCCACAGGTCTTCGAGCCCGTCCGGCATGATTAGGACGCGTTCGGGGTTCAGCGCCTCAACGGCGCCCGGATCGTGGCTAACGAGAACCACGGCCCCCTTGTAGTGAGAAAGCGCCCCAAGGATTTCGTCGCGCGAGGCGGGATCGAGGTTGTTAGTTGGTTCGTCGAGGATGAGGACGTTTGCGCTCGACACGACGAGGGTCGCGAGCGCGAGTCGCGTCTTTTCGCCACCGGATAGAACCCCAGCAGGCTTTGTCGCGTCGTCACCGGTGAAGAGAAATGACCCGAGCACCTTGCGCGCCTCGGTTTCGCCCAGATTGGGTGACGCGGACATCATGTTCGCCAGCACTGACTGCTTGATGTCGAGCGTTTCGTGTTCCTGTGCGAAGTAGCCGACTCGAAGGCCGTGCCCCGCGTCTACCGCCCCAGTGTCGGGCTCATCGACCCCAGCGAGAATTCGCAGCAGGGTGGTCTTGCCTGCGCCGTTCAATCCGATGACGACAACCTTGGAACCTTTGTCAATCGCCAGATCGACGGCCGTGAAGATTTCCAACGACCCGTAAGACTTCGACAGGTTGTGCGCCATGATCGGTGTTCGACCACACGGTGCTGGGTCAGGGAAACGCAATTTCGCTA
Source organism: Microbacteriaceae bacterium (assembly GCA_044353905.1). Taxonomy (GTDB): domain Bacteria; phylum Actinomycetota; class Actinomycetes; order Actinomycetales; family Microbacteriaceae; genus MWH-TA3. Next base: position 58,852 of record JBILBA010000003.1, read on the forward strand.
CACGGTCTTGGGCGCGCACGTCCTCGAGGCCCGACAGCATCTTTTCAGCTCGAGCGACCATCTGGTGGGCCGCAGCGGCCTTCGACGCCTTCGCACCGAATTTAGCTGCTTGGAGCTGCAGGGTCGTCGCCTTCTTCTCGACGTTGGCGCGCTCTTTCTTTCGCCGTTCTTCGTCCGCCTCGCGCTGACGCAGATAGTGCTTCCACCCCATGTTGTAAACGTCGAGGCGTTCACGGTTGGCGTCGAGGTAGAACACGCGGTTCACGGTTTCGGTCACCAGGGCCACGTCGTGCGAAATCACGATCACGCCGCCCTTGTAGTTGGCGAGAAAGTTTCTCAGCCAGACGACGGAATCGGCGTCGAGGTGGTTCGTCGGTTCGTCGAGAATCATCGTCTCGGCGTCGCTGAACAGAATTCGCGCGAGTTCGATTCGCCGGCGCTGACCACCGGACAGCGTGTCCAGTGGTTGCCCTAGGACATGGTCGGGAAGCCCAAGGTTGTTGGCGATCGATGCGGCCTCCGCCTCGGCGGCGTAACCTCCGAGTGACGTGAATCGGTCGGTTAGATTGCCGTACCGCGACATGGCCCCCGCTGCGATGTCGGGGTCGTCGGCGCCCATCAGCTTTGTTGCGTCCTCCATTTGGACGAGGATCGATCCGAGTCCGCGGGCGTCGAGAATGCGCGTTCGCGCTAGTTGGGTCGGGTCGCCCGTTCGAGGGTCTTGCGGAAGATAACCCAGTTCCCCGCGAATCGACACGTTTCCGCCGTTCGGCAGGACGTCTCCGGCGAGGACTTTGGTGAGGGTCGTTTTTCCTGCGCCGTTTCGGCCAACGAGACCGATCTTGTCACCCTTGTCGACACGGAAACTGACCTCGGACATGAGGGTTCGTGCCCCGACACGGATCTCGAGGTCTGAGACGTCGATCATTACAGGTTGAAACCGAGCGCGCTCATCATTTCGCGCCCATCATCCGTGATGCGGTCGACACCCCACGGCGGCATCCACACCCAGTTGATTCGGAATCGCTCGACGACGTTATCGAGTGCGTTTTCCAGTTCCTTTTCAATCACATCAGTAAGAGGGCACCCAGCACTCGTCAGTGTCATCGACACAATGAGCGCGTCGTTCTCGTCGTCCCAGTTCAGGTCGTAAATCAGACCGAGGTCGACGATATTGACCCCGAGTTCCGGGTCAATGACGTCCTTGAGCGCTTCGAGAATCGTGTCGAAGCGGTCAGCGGCGAGTTCGCTCACGACGCCTCCACGAGAAAACGGTCGTACCCTTCGTCTTCGAGACGGTCGGCGAGCTCTGGGCCGCCTTCTTCGGCGATCTTCCCGTTGACGAAAACGTGCACGAAGTCGGGGCGGATGTATCGGAGGATTCGGGTGTAGTGGGTGATCAAGAGAACACCCATGTCGGTGTTCGTCTTGACCCGATTGACGCCCTCAGAGACGACCTTGAGAGCGTCGACATCGAGCCCAGAATCGGTCTCGTCGAGAACGGCGAACACGGGCTTGAGAAGTTCCATCTGGACGATCTCGTGGCGCTTCTTCTCGCCACCAGAGAAACCTTCGTTGACGTTTCGACCAGCGAATGACTCGTCCATTTTCAGGTCCGTCATCGCTTTCTTGACTTCTTTGCCCCACGTGCGGAGGCTGGGGGCCTCGCCGTCAATCGCCGTCTTGGCGGTCCGAAGGAAGTTCGAGACCGACACTCCGGGGATCTCGACCGGATACTGCATCGCAAGGAACAGGCCGGCACGGGCGCGTTCGTCGACGCTCATCGCGAGAACATCCTGTCCGTCGAGCAGGATTTGTCCAGAGCTGACCTTGTATCGAGGGTGACCCGCGATTGTGTAGGCGAGAGTCGACTTCCCAGAGCCGTTTGGCCCCATGATCGCGTGGGTTTCACCCGAGTTAATCGTCAGGGTCACACCAGTGAGGATTTCTTTGGTGCCGCCGTCGACGTCAATCGAGACGTGGAGGTCAATGATCTGCAGGGTAGCCATGATTACTTTCGCGTAGTGGTGTCAACGTAAATGTCTGAACCGTCGATTTCGACGGTGTAGACGGGTACCGGCTCGAATGCCGGAAAATTGCGTGGTGCTCCATCGGCGAGCCCGAACTTGGAGCCGTGTGCCCAGCACTCGATTGTGTCGTCTTCGACGAAACCATCCGACAACGAGATGTCGCCGTGCGAGCAGCGGTCGCCAATCGCGTGGACCTCGCCCGTCGATTCGCGAACGACGGCGATGGGAAGGTCATCGACCACGACCTTGATGGACTTACCAGGCGCCAATGAATCGAGCGTGGCGACGAGTTCGCGAGTCATGCGTTCTCCTCCACGGCGTCGAGGACCTCTGCGAGGATCTCGGTCAGGCGTTCCTGCAGGCTTGGGATTCCGATGTGATCGACAATCTCCACGAGGAACCCAAGTGCGACGAGTCGACGTGCTTCTGACTCGGTAATACCACGGGCTTGGAGGTAGAAAAGGTGCTCGTCGTCCAAGCGCCCGGTGGCACTTGCGTGACCTGCTCCGGCAATATCACCCGTCTCGATTTCGAGGTTGGGGACCGAGTCCGCACGGGCACCGTCGGACAAAACGAGGTTTCGGTTCGCCTCGTAGGAGTCCGTTCCGGTTGCAGCCGGACCAATCAGGACGTCGCCAACCCAGACCGTGCGTGTTCCCTTGCCGTGCAGAGCGCCCTTGTACAACACGTTCGACTTCGTTTGCGCCGCCTTGTGGTGCACGAATACTTGGTGTTCGATGTGGCGGCCGCGGTCGGCGAAGTACAACCCGTAGGACTCGACACTCGAACCGACACCCGAAAGGGTGATGGCTGGATTGACCCGCTGAACGGCGCCACCCAGCGAAATAAGAATGTGGTCGACGTGGGCGTCCTTATCGACCCGAACAAAGTGCGACGAGGCGTGTAGTGCGGTGGAGTCCCACTCATTCAGATGAATCACCCGTGCGTTGGAACCGTCGTGCGCGATGATTTCGACGTTCTCGGCCAGGGATGCTGCTCCAGTGTTGGCGATGATCACCGAACGGTGCGTGTTGGCAGTGAACTCGAGGACGAGATGCGCGGCACGAACACCGTCAATGTCACGGTCAATGACAACCGGGTCGCCCTCTCCGTCGATGCGAACATGCAGGGCGTCTTCGGTCATTGACCAGGCGCGAGCAGAGATGCGATCTTCGGGAAGCCCTGCTTTACCGGCGATCGAGGCCATCGGCACCCAGATGTGAGTCGCGCCGGTCACCGTTACGTCGTAATGCCCGCCGTCCAAGTCGCCGTCGGCCAGAGCGCCGAGTGCATCGATCGGGCTGAGGCGCCATTCGAGTTGTCGTGCCGAAATCGCGGGAAAGTCCTCTGGATGTGCCGACGCGAAACGCTCGTTACGAGTTTGAACGGGCATTTCCGACCATTCGGGCGCCACGGAAGGACTAGTCGAGGTTTCCGTCATTAGCCGACTGAACCTTCCATGTTCATTTCGATGAGTTTGTTGAGTTCGAGAGCGTATTCCATCGGCAGTTCGCGCGCGATGGGCTCGATGAATCCGCGGACGATCATCGCCATCGCTTCGTCTTCCGGCATTCCACGCGACTGCAGGTAGAACAACTGCTCTTCACTGACCCGTGAGACGGTCGCCTCGTGACCGAGGTGTACGTCGTCGACGCGAATGTCGATTGCGGGATAGGTGTCGCTTCGCGAGATGGTGTCGACGAGAAGAGCGTCACAACGAACGGTGTTCGCCGAGTGGTGAGCCTTTTCGCCCATTCGCACTTCGCCGCGGTAACCAGCACGTCCTCCGCCACGAGCAATCGACTTCGAGATAATCGAGGACGTAGTGTTTGGGGCGAGGTGAATCATCTTGGCGCCAGCGTCTTGGTGTTGCCCAGGTCCGGCGAACGCGACCGAGAGGGTTTCACCCTTGGCGTGCTCCCCCACGAGGAAAATCGACGGGTATTTCATCGTGACCTTGGAGCCGATGTTTCCGTCGACCCATTCCATCGTTGCGCGCTCGTGCGCCACGGCGCGTTTGGTAACGAGGTTGTAGACATTTGTCGACCAGTTCTGGATGGTCGTGTACCGAACGCGTGCGCCCTTCTTGACGACGATCTCGACGACGGCCGAGTGAAGTGAATCAGACTTGTAGATGGGCGCGGTGCAGCCCTCGATGTAATGGATGTACGAGTCCTCGTCCGCGATAATCAGCGTGCGCTCGAACTGGCCCATGTTTTCGGTGTTGATTCGGAAGTATGCCTGCAACGGGATTTCGACGTGAACACCCTTGGGGACGTACACGAACGAACCGCCCGACCAAACCGCAGTGTTCAGTGCGGCGAACTTGTTGTCACCACTCGGGATGATCGTTCCGAAGTATTCCTTGAAGATCTCAGGGTGCTCGCGAAGTGCGGTGTCGGTGTCGAGGAACAGCACGCCCTGCTGTTCGAGGTCTTCGCGAATCTGGTGATAGACCACTTCGGATTCGTATTGCGCGGCGACACCGGCGACGAGGCGCTGGCGTTCTGCCTCGGGAATTCCAAGGCGCTCATAGGTTTTCCGAATGTCTTCCGGAAGGTCTTCCCACGACTGCGCCTGGCGCTCGGTGGACTTGACGAAGTACTTGATGTTGTCGAAATCGATCGCCGACAGGTCAGCGCCCCAGTTCGGCATGGGCTTTGTGAAGAAAAGGTCGAGGGCCTTGAGGCGACGCTCGAGCATCCACTCGGGCTCGTTCTTTCGAGCCGAGATGTCCCTAACAACGTCCGCATTGATGCCGCGACGCGCGCTGGCGCCTGCCGAATCGGAGTCGTGCCACCCGAACTCGTACTGACCGAGTCCGTCGAGTTCCGGTCGGTCAACAATGATGTCGCCCATGATTGATTCCCTTTCTCGTCTACAACACGTTCATCGTGCCGACGAACCGCACGGCGTGCGGTGCGAACATAGACTAGAAACCGCCAAGCTCGCTCTCTCATCCTACCCGTTAGGCATCAATGCGCTTCCCTTTCCCGACGTCTTTGCAGGACCGATCCGTGCGAATTGTCGTCTGGCTGTCGCTGATTGCTCAATCAGGAATCGCCGTCACGGGAGCATTTGTGCGGCTAACCGCATCGGGGTTGGGCTGTCCGACCTGGCCGTTGTGCACCGAAGAGTCGCTCGTTAACACCCCAGAAATGGGAATCCACGGAGTTATTGAGTTTGGAAACCGACTGCTTACCATCGCGCTCCTCCTCATCGCCGTGGCCGTCCTGGTCGTTTTCTGGCGGATGAGAAAAGAGCGGCGGGATTTGTGGTGGATGGGAGTCGGACTTCTCGTCGTGGTCCCCGTTCAAGCCGTGATTGGCGGGATCAGCGTGTGGACACAGCTGAATCCGTACTTCGTGGGACTGCACTTCATCGTGTCGGTCGCCGCAACCGTTGTTGCGATGCTGATTGTCCTCCGTGTGCGCGACGGCAACCGTGTCGCCGATGTCCGCTCGATTCCGATGCTGGCGTGGCTGGTCGGTGTTGCCACCGCCGCTTCAATTGTACTCGGTGTGTTAACGACCGGGTCAGGTCCGCACGCGGGCGACGCGGATGCGCCGCGCAACGGACTCAACTCCGAGATACTGCAGCACTTTCATGCCTGGTTCGCGTATGCATCGGTCGCGCTCGTAATACTCGCGATCATTCGGTCGACGGGTCTCGCCCGACGCTCATGGATCGCGCTGGGGGCGGGATTCGCTTTTCAGATCGTAATCGGTCTGGTTCAGGCGCGGACCGGCTTACCGGTTGAACTCGTTGGAATCCATGTACTGGCGGCGATGGTCGTGACCTGTCTTGTGGCGTCGGCGGTCTACCGGAGCGCGACGAGCGGATCGATCGCGACTGCGACGAAGAGAGCCGTCAAGTAGGTGTTGCTCGCGTGGAAAACACGCATCGCGTTCGCGTCACGCCCGGCCAGTGAGCGGCTATACAAAAAGTGGGTCTCGACGATGAACCAGCCACCCGCGAGCACGGCGACGACGATGTAGATCAGTCCCATCGGTGCCACCGGAATCAAGACGAGCGACGCGACGACAGTCGCCCACGCGTACAAAATCACCTGCAGCCCAACTGCGGCTTTCGAGCGCACGACGCTGAGCATCGGTACCGACGCGGCCGCGTAATCGTCTGCATAACGCAGGCTGAGTGGCCAGTAGTGCGCTGGTGTCCAGAGAAAGACGACGATGAAGAGTACCCAGGGTGTGAGCGAGAGTTCGCCGGTCACGGCCGCCCATCCGATCAACACGGGGAAACAGCCCGCGATTCCACCCCAGACGATGTTTTGCTCGGTGCGGCGTTTCAGAAGCAGCGTATAAACAAAGACGTAAAACAGAATTGCGGCCAGCGACAGTGCTGCGGCGAGAAGGTTCGCCACGAGCGTCAAAACGACGAGAGACGCAGCTCCGATCACGAACGCGAATGTCAGCGCCTTAGCTGGAGTGATTTCCCCCGTGACTATCGGACGGCCTTTTGTTCGGGCCATGAGCGTGTCGATGTCGCGATCGATGTACATGTTGAACGCGTTCGCCGACCCAGCACTCAGCGCACCCCCGGCGAGCGTTCCGAGGATGAGCCAGACGTCGGGAATTCCCCGTGCTGCCAGCACCATCACGGGGGCTGTGGTGACGAGAAGGAGTTCGATGACCCGAGGCTTCATCAGCGCGACAAAGGCGCTGATTCGACGCAACGCTGGGGTGAGAACAGACGACCCTCGTGTGGGACGGGGAGGGGTCGAGGTGGCCACGTGCCCAGTCTATTCTCTGCCTGCGAGAGGCGTTTCCCGCTAGACTTACCGCACCAGCACCGCGCGCGTAAACGTGTGCCATTGACGTCACCGAGGGTTGCGGCGAGGCTCGGAAACATCGTTTGAGATTGGAAAGTTGATGACCACACTGAACTGGACCGAACTCGACGCGAAAGCGGTTGACACAGCACGACTGCTCGCCGTGGACGCGGTGGAAAAGGTCGGAAACGGGCACCCTGGGACCGCCATGTCGATGGCTCCGGTCGCCTATCTGCTGTACCAAAAGGTCATGCGCCACGACCCGGCGGACACGCACTGGCTCGGTCGCGACCGATTTGTTCTGTCGATTGGGCATTCGTCGCTCACGCAGTACACACAGCTATTCCTTGGTGGCTTCGGGCTCGAACTCGACGACCTCAAGGCGTTCCGCACCTGGGGTTCACGCACCCCTGGGCACCCAGAATTCGGACACACGAACGGTGTCGAGATCACGACCGGCCCGCTCGGTCAAGGACTCGCGTCGGCGGTGGGAATGGCGTACGCGCAGCGGTTTGAGCGCGGATTGTTTGACCCGAACGCCGGGTCAGGACCGTCACCATTCGATCACTACACCTACGTCATCTGCGGAGACGGCGACATGCAAGAGGGCGTCACCGCCGAGGCCTCGTCGCTCGCTGGTCATCAGCAACTGGGCAACCTCGTCGTGATTTATGACTCGAACCAGATTTCGATTGAAGACGACACCAACATCGCCTACACCGAGGACGTGGCGGCTCGCTATCGTGCATACGGCTGGGACGTTCGCGAGTTGTCCTGGCGCACTCCGAAGGGTTACGTCGAAGACGTGCCGGCGTTGTACTCGGCAATCGAGGCTGCGAAAGCTGAAACGTCCAAACCGACTCTCATCATTCTCAAGACCATCATCGGCTGGCCCGCGCCGACGAAACAAGATACTGGCAAGATCCACGGCTCTGCTCTTGGGGCGGATGAAGCGAAGGGGACCAAGCTGGCGCTTGGTTGGGACCCGGAACAATCGTTCGTTGTGCCGGACGACGTGTTGGAACACACGCGTTCACTTCGCGACCGCGCCGCCACGGACCGTGCGGATTGGCAGAAGTCCTTCGATTCGTGGGCATCGGCTAATCCAGCCCACAAGACCCTCCTTGACAGGCTTCTCGCTGGTGACTTGCCGGCTGACGTGGACGCCTCACTCCCCGAGTTCGAGACGGGAACATCGCTCGCCACTCGGGCGGCAAGCGGCAAGGTGCTGAACGCTCTCGCCTCAGTCATGCCGGAACTATGGGGTGGGTCATCCGACCTCGCGGAATCGAACCTGACCACGATCGACGGCGCGAAGTCATTCGTTCCCGCCGAACACTCGACCGCGCATTGGAGCGGCGACCCTTATGGTCGGGTTCTTCACTTCGGAATTCGCGAACACGCGATGGGAGCGATCCTCAACGGAATCGCCCTTCACGGTCCAACGCGTTCGTACGGCGGTACCTTCCTGATTTTCAGCGACTACATGCGTCCCGCTGTTCGACTGGCTGCGTTGATGAAGACTCCATCCATTTTCGTGTGGACACACGACTCGGTTGCGCTGGGCGAAGACGGTCCGACCCACCAGCCGATTGAACAACTCGCGACACTACGCGCAATCCCCGGTCTCGATATCGTTCGCCCCGCGGATGCGAACGAGACGGCGTGGGCCTGGAAAACAATTCTCGAGCGACGTTTCGGTCCGGCAGGCATCGCTCTGTCGCGTCAGAACCTGCCAGTTTTCCCGCGCGGTTCCGCGGCGAGTGCCACCGATTTTGCGCCAGCGCAACACGCGTCCAAAGGCGCGTACACACTCATCGACTCCCCGACTGGAACCCTTGACGTGATCCTCATCGCGACCGGTTCGGAAGTGAGCATCGCTGTTGAGGCCCGTGAGGTTCTCGCCACGAAGGGAATTGGTGCTCGTGTTGTGTCGGCGCCGTGCCTCGAATGGTTCGAGGAACAACCCGATGCGTATCGCGAATCGGTCCTCCCCCGCGCTGTGACCGCCCGCGTCTCTGTCGAGGCTGGCCTTGCGTTGGGCTGGTCACGGTATGTCGGCGCGAACGGTTCCTCGATCTCAATCGAACACTTCGGGGCATCGGCCGACTACCAAACGCTGTTCCGCGAGTTCGGAATCACAGCCGACGCCGTGGTGACCGCGGCGGAAAAGCTTCTGTCCTCAACCGAAAGGCACACCTCGTGACCACTCCAACCCAGGAACTTTCCGACATCGGGGTTTCGATCTGGCTCGACGACCTTTCGCGTGACCGCATCCAGTCGGGTTCGCTCGAGTCGCTTATTGCGACCCGCAATGTTGTCGGTGTCACGACCAATCCGACGATCTTCGCCTCTGCGCTCGCAACCGGTCAGACCTACGGCACGCAGATAGCGGAACTCGCCGCAGCCGGCGCCTCGGTCACCGAAGCGGTGTTCGCGGCAACGTCCGACGATGTCGCGGCCGCGTGTGACATTTTCCGCCCCGTGTACGACCGAACCAGTGGTCAAGACGGGCGCGTTTCGATCGAGGTCGAGCCGACACTCGCGTTTAATGCGGAGGCAACAATCGCTCAGGCGAAGGAACTCTTTGCACGGGTCGGTCGAGAAAACGTGATGATCAAGATTCCCGCCACTATCGAAGGCCTTGGAGCGATCACCGCGGTGATTGCTGAAGGTATCAGCGTCAATGTAACCCTCATCTTTTCGATTGAGCGCTACGCGCAGGTTATCGACGCCTATCTCGCTGGGCTTGAACAGGCCCAAGCAAACGGGCACAATCTCGCGAACATCCACTCGGTGGCGTCCTTTTTCGTGTCGCGCGTTGATACCGAAATCGATAAGCGTCTCGCGGGAATCGGATCCGACGACGCAGTATCGCTCAAGAGCAAAGCTGGTATTGCGAACGCTCGACTCGCATACGAATTATTCGAGCAACAGTTCGCCAGCGACCGTGCGCAGGCACTGCTCGCTCTGGGCGGAAATCGGCAACGACCACTGTGGGCGTCAACGGGCGTCAAGGACCCCGCCCTTCCCGACACGTTGTATGTCACCGAGCTCGCTGTAGGCGACACTGTCAACACGATGCCCGAGAAGACTCTCGAGGCGACGTTTAGCCACGCACCTGTTCACGGAGACGCGGTTCGGGGCACGTACGACGATGCACGCGGAACTCTGGCGGCTATCGAGGCCCACGGCATCTCGATCGTCGAGGTCACGACGTTGCTCGAGCGCGAAGGAGTCGACAAGTTCATCGTGTCGTGGAACGAGCTGTTGGATATCGTCACGGCCGCCATGGACTCCTCTCGATGACGTCCGTCTCGGTCTCCGGAGTTGCAGCCGACGCCGTCGCGCGTCACGTGCCGGCTCTGGTTACCGAACGGTTCGCATCCAGGCTGGGTGCAGGTGATTCAACGCTGTGGGGTTTCGAAGCAGAGCCCGAATCGGCGGTTCGTCTCGGGTGGGTGCATGCGAGCAGAGATTCGCGCCCATTGGTCGACGAAATTCTCGCGTTGCGCGACGAGTTCCGCGCGCGCGGCCTGAATCGGATTGTGCTCTGTGGAATGGGCGGCTCGTCGCTCGCTCCCGAAGTAATCACTCGAACGGAGGGTGTCCCTCTCGTCGTTCTCGACACCACTCATCCCTCCCAGCTCGCGCGTGTTGTTGATTCGAGCATCGAGACCACCGTCGTAGTGGTTTCGTCCAAATCTGGATCAACAGTGGAAACGGATTCGCACAAACGAGCCTTTGAGGCCGCGTTCACGGCGGAGGGAATCGACCCGTCGACGCGAATCGTCATTGTCACTGACCCGGGCTCGCCCCTGGACGTCTCTTCCCGGGACGACGGATACCGCGTTTTCAATGCCGACCCTCACGTTGGCGGTCGCTACTCGGCTCTCACTGCGTTCGGACTCGTCCCCTGTGGACTCGCGGGTGTCGACATCGAGACGCTTCTTGATGATGCGGACGCCGCACTTCCCGCACTTCTGGCCGACGACGAATCAAACCCCGGCTTGGTGCTTGGCGCGGCAATGGCGCGGACATCACCCCGTCGAGACAAGATGGGAATCCTGTCAGCGAAGTCCTCGATTGTCGGAATTGGCGACTGGATTGAACAGCTCGTGGCCGAGTCGACGGGGAAGAACAACACTGGTGTACTGCCCGTCGTTCTTGAACCCGGCGCCCCGGATCTCTCAGCCCCGGACCTTCTCCCCGTCCACATTCTCGACTCGGTATCGGATGCGTCCGGAGACTCGGTTACCGTCTCGGGCACCCTTGGTGCCCAGCTCATCACCTGGGAAGTCGCGACCGCGGTTGCTGGCAGGTTGCTCGGGATCAACCCGTTCGACCAGCCGGATGTCGAATCCGCCAAGAGAGCGGCGCGGACGTTCCTGGACACCACCCCTGATGCACAAGCGTCGTTCGCGATTGATGGTGCGGTCGAGATGAGCGCACTCGGCTATCAACCGAACGCGACGACGGTCGAGGAAGCGGTGCGCGAGGTTCTGGTTCTTGTCGCGACAGACGGCTATGTTTCCGTTCACGCTTATGCGGATCGAGAAGCTGGGTCCGGACTCGAAACAATTCGTGACACCTTCGCTGCAGCAAGCGGAGGTCGCCCAACGACCTTCGGATGGGGACCACGTTTCCTCCACTCGACCGGGCAGTACCACAAGGGTGGGCCGGCGCAAGGAGTCTTCATCCAAATCATCGAGCGCGCAATCAACGACCGAGAAGTTCCAGGACGACCCTTTTCTTTCGGGGTGCTTTTGGCAGCGCAGGCCCGCGGAGATGCAACGGTTCTCGCGCAGCACAATCGCCCCGTGTTGACGCTTACGGTGTCCGGATTTACCCAACTCACGGAACTCGTCGCCACGCTTCGGCGACACGGGAAAAGTTCGTGACGTTCGTCAACCCGCTCCGAGACCCGAACGACCGCCGACTGGGTCAAATCGCGGGTCCATCGGGTCTCGTGATCTTCGGTGTGACCGGCGACTTGTCACGCAAAAAGTTGATGCCCGCTGTGTACGACTTGGCGAACCGCGGGTTGCTTCCTCCGGGTTTCGCCCTCGTCGGTTTCGCCCGGCGCGAGTGGAAAAACCAGGATTTCATGGAGGTCGTCCGCGAGTCGGTCACGAAGTACGCGCGCACACCCTTCCGAGAAGATGTCTGGCGCCAGTTGGCCGAAGGCATTCGATTCGTCGCAGGAGACTTTGACGACGACGCGGCGTTCGACCGACTTGGCGAAACAATCGCCGAATTGGATCGCGAGCGCGGCACCATGGGAAACCACGCCTTCTACCTGTCAATCCCGCCGCGCTCCTTCCCGCTCGTCACGGAACAACTTCGTCGTTCCGGTCTGGCGACGCCACAGGACAACCAGTGGCGTCGAGTGGTCATCGAAAAGCCGTTCGGGTCGGATTTAGCGAGTGCCCGTGAGCTCAACGCGGTCGTCGAGTCGGTTTTCCCCGCCGATTCGGTGTTCCGAATCGACCATTACCTCGGGAAAGAAACGGTACAGAACATCCTCGCGCTCCGGTTCGCCAACATGTTCTACGAACCTATTTGGAATTCGAACTACGTCGACCACGTTCAGATCTCGATGGCCGAGGACGTGGGGGTCGGCGGACGCGCAGGGTACTACGACGGTATCGGTGCGGCACGTGACGTTATTCAGAATCACCTCCTGCAACTTCTTGCACTGACGGCGATGGAAGAACCGGTCTCGTTCGACGCGGCGGACCTTCGAGCCGAGAAGGAAAAGGTTTTGTCGGCAATCAAACTGCCCGCGGACTTGTCGACCGGGACCGCGCGCGGTCAGTACTCAGGTGGTTGGCAAGGCGGCGTGGAGGTGACAGGTTTCCTCGACGAAGAGGGCATGAACCCCGAGTCGGTGACCGAGACGTTCGCCGCGATGCGGCTCGATATCGACACGCGACGGTGGAGCGGTGTCCCGTTCTATCTGCGAGCTGGGAAGCGACTCGGACGTCGGGTCACCGAGATCGCCGTTGTGTTCAAGCGCGCGCCACAGTACCTGTTCGAGGAAAGTCAGGTCTCGAGCCTGTCCGAGAACGCACTCGTCATCCGTGTGCAGCCGGACGAGGGAGTCACGATGAAGTTTGGCTCGAAAGTCCCGGGTGCCGGAATGCAGGTTCGAGACGTAACCATGGACTTCGGATACGGTCACGCGTTCACCGAAGAAAGCCCAGAGGCCTATGAGCGTCTTATTCTCGACATGCTTCTCGGTGATCCCCCGTTGTTCCCGCGGCACGAAGAGGTGGAACTGTCGTGGAAAATTCTCGATCCGATCGAAGAATTTTGGGCGTCGGCGGGCAAACCAGAGCAGTATGCCCCCGGCTCATGGGGCCCCGAGTCGGCTCACGAGATGATGCGCCGCGACGGTCGCGAATGGAGACGCCCGTGATCATCCCGCTTCCCAACACGACCGTGGCCGACATTCTTCGTGCGCTCCAAAAGGCTCGGGAAGATGGCGGCGCGGTGGCTCTGGGTCGTGTCTTGACGCTCGTCATCACTACAACCGACGACAAGGTGGAAAAGGTTATTGCGGCGGCGAACGAAGCGTCACGCGAGCATCCGATGCGCATCATCGTGATCAACAATGTGTCGGACGCGAACCAGACCGTGCCTCTCAACGCGGAACTGCGGCTTGGCGGAGATGCCGGCGCGAGTGAAGTGGTTGTCTTGAACGCCTCCGACGAATTGGTCGGAGACCCCCAGGCGCTCATCAACGGGCTTTTGTTGCCCGATGCGCCGATGGTCGCGTGGTGGCCCGATGCTGCTCCCCTGCGGATGTCCGAGACATCACTGGGACGCGTCGCTGGTCATCGCATCGCGGATACCATCACGGCGTCGAATCCGGTCGAGTTGCTTCGAATTCTCGCCGAGGCTTACGAACCCGGAGATGTCGATCTCGGATGGACACGCATCACCCAGTGGCGAGCGCTTCTCGCTGCGACCCTCGACACGGGAGTCGACCTGGGAATACGGGGAGCCACAGTGGCTGGTGCGTTAGACAACTCGGCACCGATCCTGCTCGCGGCCTGGTTGCGAAGCGAGCTCAAAGTGCCAGTTGAACTCGTCCTCGAGGGAAAGAGCGAACTGGGCAACATCATTAGAGTCGAGATGATGACCGACGCGGGATCCGTTGTTTTGGAACGAACGGAACCAGGATTCGCCCGACTCGCGCAGCCAGGACAACCTGACCACGCGATTTCACTACCTCTGCGCGGACTTGGTGATTGCCTGACAGAGGAACTTCGTCGACTCGACGCCGACATCGTTTTTGGTCGAGTTTTAACCGAGGGAATTCCGCTACTAGTTGCAGAATCGGAACTCATCTGATGAAACGTCGAATCGAGATATTTCCAACGCGCGCAGCCCTCGAAGAATGCGTGGCGGCGGAACTGATGACGGTGGTGCAATCGGCGCTGGACGCTCGAGGCCGGGCCGATATGGTCGTGACGGGCGGAACAGTCGGCATCGGCACGCTCGCTGCGCTCGCTCGAGCGACACAAGTTTCTGCGCTCGATTGGACCCGGATTCATGTGTGGTGGGGAGACGAACGATTCGTCCCGGCCGGGCACGCAGACCGAAACGAGCAACAGGCACGGGACGCGCTCTTTTCTCGTGTCGCCATACCCGCCGAAAACCTTCACACGTTCCCCGCAGACCACGGACAGACTGTTGACCAAGCAAGGGACGAATTCCTAGCCGAGTACGTTGGAGGGTTTCCAGCCTTTGATGTGGTGCTCAGCGGGATTGGACCCGATGGACACACCGCGAGTCTGTTTCCCGGATTCCCCCACGGCGAAGGCGAGGACGTCATTGCGGTGTCGAACTCTCCGAAACCACCAGCAGAACGATTGTCGCTGACATTTGACGCACTCAATCGAGGCCTGCACGTCTGGATCATCGCGTCCGGCAAGGACAAGGCGGATGCGGTCTCGAGAATCGTCGCAGATTCTCCAGAATCACAGACTCCTGCGGCTGCCCTTCGGGGCGTGATCGAAACCGTCGTTTGGATTGATGCGGACGCGGGCTCGGCAATAACCGATTAGGGCTTGCCGGTGGTCCGAAGACGCTCGAGTGCGTCCGACAGAATAGTGTCCGCTTCTTCGAGAGTGCGACGCTCTTTGACGTACGCAAGGTGAGTCTTATATGGCTCGTTCTTGACGAGCTGCGGTGGCTTGTTCTTGTTGCGGCCGGCCGGGAGACCCGTAGTTGGGGAATCGATTAGTTCTGGAATCTGGTCGTCCGGAACGTCCGCCGCGTAGTGCTTGACCGTCTCGTTGCCTTCAGCATCCCAGTAGGACACCGCAACACGCTCGGCGTGGTTTCCGTGGTCGTGCTCACCCATCGGGCCGCTACCAACGCGGGTGCCGCGGATTGCGCTTCCTCCAGCCATGCCTAGACCAGACCGAACCGAGTGAATAGTCCGATAGTGACAACTGCGAGGAACCAAATGATTGCGATCATGATCGTCAATCGGTTGAGGTTGCGCTCCGCGACTCCACTTGAGCCAAGATTCGAGGTGACCCCGCCACCGAACATGTCCGAAAGGCCGCCGCCGCGACCGCGGTGCAAGAGAATCGTCATCGTCAAAAGGATGCTCGTCACTGCAAGAACGACCTGCACGATGATGTAGAGAATTTCCATGATGGTCCTAGTTTATGCGATTACATGCCGGGGGAACTGCACAATTTTGGCAAATTCTTCAGCGTCCAGACTAGCGCCGCCAACGAGTGCACCGTCGATGTCTTTTTCGCGCATGAAGGACGCGATGTTCGTCGACTTGACGCTGCCTCCGTAAAGGATTCGCGATGACTCAGCCGTGTCTGGTGTCAGGGTTTCGGCGATGACGGCACGGAGCGCAGCACAGACTTCCTGCGCCTGAGCCGGTGTCGCAGCCTGCCCGGAACCGATCGCCCAGACGGGCTCGTAGGCCACGACGATCTCGGAGTCCGCTGCGATTTCCGACAACACTGCTCGAAGTTGGCCGACGGGCACGGCACTCGCGCCGAACTTTTCGAGGTCTTCGCTGGTTTCGCCCACGCAGATCACGGGAATAAGACCGTGCTTGAGGGCGGCTTTCGTCTTTGCGGCAACCAACGAGTCATCTTCGTGGTGGTCCTGTCGTCGCTCGGAATGCCCGATGATGACGTAACGGCAGTTCAGCTTCTTGAGGAACTCACCCGAAATGTCACCGGTGTGCGCACCGTCATCAAACGGTGAAAGATCCTGTGCTCCGAATGCGAAGCCCAAGGAGTCGCTCTCGATAAGGGTCTGCACTGAGCGGATGTCCGTGAAGGGCGGGAAAAACGACACTTCGACTTCCGCTGGAGAAAACTTGGCGTCTTTCAGAGTCCACGCGATTTTCTGCACAAAAGCGACAGCTCGCAGGTGGTCGAAATTCATCTTCCAGTTTCCGGCGATGAGTGGGCGACGGGTTACCATCCGAGTACCTCCAGTCCAGGGAGTGACGCGCCCTCGAGGAATTCAAGGCTGGCACCACCTCCGGTTGAAATGTGTCCAAAAGATTTTTCATCAAATCCCAAGGCACGCACGGCAGCCGCGGAATCGCCACCGCCGACGACACTAAGCCCGTCGACCTTGGTGAGCGCCTCGGCAACTGCGCGGGTTCCCGACGCGAAGGCGGGCATCTCGAAGACGCCCATGGGACCATTCCAGAAGACCGTTCGTGACGATTCGATGAGTGCAGCGAATGTATTCGCAGACTCTCTACCAATGTCTAAACCGAGACCAGAAGCGCCAAAGCCTGTCTCTTCGATGGCATCTATCGCGGTGACGGCCACTTCCGCATCAGCGGCGAATCGGCTCGCGACAACCACGTCTGTCGGCAGAACGATGTCGACACCAAGTTCTTTGGCGCGAGCAAGGTGGGTCAATACGGTGTCCAGACGATCGAGTTCGCACAGTGACGCACCGACGTTGTGCCCCATCGCCTTGAGGAAGGTGAATGCCATCCCGCCACCGATGAGCAGGCGATCGACGCGAGGCAACAGATGCTCAATCACTCCGAGTTTGTCCGAGACCTTTGACCCGCCCAAGACGACGGTGTAGGGACGCTGGGTGTCGGTCGTCAGCCGGCGCAAAACATCTGTTTCGGAGGAAACTAGCAGCCCTGCCACGCTGGGCACCATCTTTGCCGCCTCGAAAACGGATGCGTGTTTGCGATGAACGACTCCGAAACCGTCCGATACGAGGCCCGCAACGCCATGGGTCAACAGGGTGGCGAACTCGGCACGCTCGGATTCCACCGAGGATGTCTCACGCGGATCGAAACGCAGATTCTCAAGGACCAGAACTTCACCCGGTTTAAGAGCAGTGCGCATTCCCTGAGCAGCAGGCCCGACGGTATCCGTCGAACAGTGAACGGGGACGTCAAGCAACTCCCCTAGGCGCTTCGCGACGGGCGCGAGAGAGTATCGAGCGTCTGGAGTGCCATCCGGTCGACCGAGATGTGACATCACAACCACCGCTGCACCGGCCGCCAGAAGGTGCTGGATAGTGGGCAGCGATGCTCGAATTCGCCCATCGTCGGTTATGACACTGTCCGACAACGGAACGTTGAAGTCACAACGCACCAGGACTGTTTTGCCGCCGAGTTCACCCAGCGAATCCAGTGTGCGAAGGGCCATTAGAGGCGTTCGGCGACGTACTCGGTGAGGTCAACTAGCCGGTTCGAGTAACCCCACTCGTTGTCGTACCAGGATGCGATTTTGACCGTGTTCCCGATGACCTTGACGAGTCCAGCGTCAAAGATCGACGAGTGAGGGTCGGCAACGATGTCGCTCGAGACGATGGGGTCGTCGGTGTAGGCCAAAATCCCCCTGAGGTAGCCCTCCGACGCCTTTTTGTAAGCGGCGAGGATTTCGTCAATCGTCACAGTCTTCTTCGACACGAGCGTGAGGTCGGTGATTGAACCGGTGGGGACGGGAACACGAAGCGCGAAACCGTCGAGTTTGCCCTTTAGCTCCGGTAGAACGAGGCCAATCGCCTTGGCTGCACCGGTCGACGACGGCACGATGTTGATGGCGGCGGCCCGAGCTCGGCGCAAATCATCGTGTGGACCGTCTTGCAGGTTCTGGTCGGCCGTGTAGGCGTGAACCGTTGTCATGAGACCGTTTTCGATACCGAATTCGTCATTGAAGACCTTTGCCAGTGGCGCAAGACAGTTCGTCGTGCACGACGCGTTCGAAATGATGTGGTCTGTCTTCGGGTTGTACGTTTCGTGGTTCACACCCATCACGAACGTTCCGTGCACATCGGTTCCCGGGGCGGAAATCAGGACCTTTTGTGCACCAGCGTCAATGTGTTTTTGAGCGTCTTTGGCGTTCGTGAAGCGGCCCGTCGACTCGATCACGATGTCGACACCCAGATCGCCCCAGGGCAGCGCGGCGGGGTCACGCTCGGCGAGAACCTTGATCTTCTTGCCGTTTACGATGACGTGTGACTCGTCATACGTAACGTCAGCGCTCAGGCGACCGTTAACCGAGTCATATTTGAGAAGCGTCGCAAGCGATTTGGTGTCCGACAAGTCGTTAACGGCGACGATGTCGAGGCTGCTGCCCTGCGCAATTGCTGCACGAAGGTAGTTTCGACCGATGCGACCGAAGCCGTTGATTCCGATTGTGACGCTCACTGATTGTCCTGTCGTGAAGTGCGATTGAGCCGGGGAATAGAAAAAGTAGTGCGCCAAGACAGGCAACACTACCTACCTATGACAGTAGCAAAATTCCTGCGGAATTGTCACGTGCAGCGGCGAATCGCTGTGCGACGTTGTCCCAATTCACGATGTTCCAGAACGCTGTGACATAGTCGGCTTTCACATTTTGGTAGTCGAGGTAGAACGCGTGTTCCCACATGTCGAGCTGCAGGATCGGCACGGTTCCCTGCGCGGTATTTGCTTGCTGGTCGAACAGCTGCTGGATGATGAGCCGTGCGCCGACCGGATCCCAGGACAAGATGCCCCAACCGCTCCCCTGGATTCCAAGGCTCGCGGCCGAAAAGTGGGCCTTGAACGCGTCGAATGAACCGAAGAATTCGTCGATTGCCGCGGCGAGTTCACCCGACGGGCGGTCTGCGGCGTTAGGAGCAAGGTTCGTCCAGAATATCGAGTGGTTGATGTGCCCACCGAGGTGGAACGCCAGATCCTTCTCGAGCTTGTTGATCGCTCCGAACGAACTGTTCGCACGCGCTTCTTCCATCTGCTCTAGGGCGGCATTGGCCCCGGCTACATATGCGGCGTGATGCTTGGAGTGGTGCAACTCCATAATGCGAGCGGAAATGTGCGGTTCGAGTGCAGCGTAGTCGTAGGTCAACTTGGGGAGGGAATAAACGGGCATGACGGTCCTTTCGTGGGGTTTGGGTTAATCATCTAAATCGGGAATGCCGTCGGACGTCGACGGAATACCGAGATCGGAGGCCTTTTTGTCGGCCATAGCGAGAAGGCGGCGAATCCGACCTGCGACCGCATCTTTTGTCATCACGGGTGTGGCGTGGTGGCCAAGCTCGTCGAGGCTGGCTTCGCGGTTGTCAAGACGCAAGCGCCCCGCGTAGGCCAGATGGTCAGGGATCTCGGTGCCGAGGATCTCGAAGGCTCTTTCGACACGGGCGCACGCTGCCACAGCAGCTTGAGCGCTCCGGCGAAGGTTAGCGTCATCGAAATTGACGAGGCGATTGGCGTTCGCTCGGACCTCACGGGTTGCACGGGCTTCACTCCACTTCTCGAGGCTCGTCGTCGCACCGATGTAGGTAAGAAAGGCTGAAATCGCTTCGGCGTCGCGGATGACCACGCGGAATCCGCCGCGAACATCACGAGTCTTCGCCGTGATTCCACAGCGGCTGCACGCGCCGACCAGAGCCATTGCCGCTTCGTTGGTCGGAGCCACGATCTCGATTGTTTGGCTTCGACCCGGGTCGGACACGATCCCGCGGGCGAGGAAGGCTCCGCGTAAAACACCGACGAGGTCTCCGATCGGAGCCGTCGTGAGTTTGTTGGGAAGTCCGCGCACGGGACGGCGGCGGGTGTCCAGCAGTCCGGTGTTCAAGGCGAGTTGGTCTGCGCCTTCGGTGACGCGGACTCGAACCGTTTCAACCTTTTTGTTCGCGTTGGCGGGAACAACCGTCACCGTGGACGGCACCCCCAGCAGCGCGTGAGTCAAGTGACGGACGCGCTGAGCGGAAGCTGCGTGATCGAGTTCGATCTCTACCGCGAGTTTCCCACCGACGACGTGCAATCCCCCGCCAAAGCGAAGAATCGTTGTCAGTTCGGCGAGACGCGTTGACGGTGGCGCGTCGGGTAGCCCCAGCACCTCGTCCTTCACGGTCGTCGTCAATGACATTCTGCGGAAATCCTTTTCTATTCGCGACCAATGTCGCGGTGTTTGCGCGTGACCGCTATTCCGGGGATTTCCCCTACGCGGCTAGCGAGTTCTTCTGCGATAGCAACACTGCGGTGTTTGCCACCTGTACATCCTATTGCGATGGTGGCGTGCCGCTTATTCTCGCGGGCGTAGCCACGAAGCGTTGCACTGAGCATGAGCACGAGACCGTCGAGGTACTGTTCGACGTCTGCCTGCCCGAGGACAAAAGCTGACACGTCGGGGTGCAAACCGTTCTCATCGCGCAGGTTTTCGGTCCAGAACGGGTTAGGCAGGAACCGGACATCGCCCACGATGTCGGCGTCTGCGGGGAGCCCGTGCTTGAAGCCGAATGACTCAATCACGACGTTGACTTCTGCGCTGTCGTCGGACCGGAAGGTGTCGAAAACGAGCGTGGTGGTTTGGTGGGTGTTGAGCCCCGTTGTGTCCACTACGACGTCCGCGTGACCGCGAAGGGTCTCGAGCCGAGCGCGTTCCGCCTGAATCCCGTCGATCAACGTGCCGTCGCCCTGCAGTGGGTGCGGTCGACGGACGCTCTCGAATCGTTTGATGAGTTCTGCATCTGTCGCATCGAGGAACAACACCCGAAGATTCGTTGCGGTCCGAAGATTCTCGATGAGCGGAGCGAGTTCCTCGACGCTGTCTCCGCCTCGGACATCGACTACGACGGCCAATCGGTTCATCGTCGAACCCTCGGCCGTTGCGATGTCAACGAGTGACGGCAACAGTTGCGACGGCAGGTTGTCGATGACCCGCCAGCCACCGTCTTCGAGCGCATTCGCAGCGGTCGAACGACCGGCTCCAGACATACCGGTGACGATGATGATGTGGGCAACACTGTCGGTCATGGTGTCTTCAGACTACCCGCGAGTCTCACTCGCGTTCAGGGAATCAAGGATCCGCTGGGCGGTATCTGCTCCGATTCCAGGGACGTCGAGCAGTTCGTCCTTCGTTGCTGCCCGAACAGCGGTCGGACTCCCGAAATGAGCGATGAGGGCTTGCACCCGTTTAGGTCCAATCCCCTCCAACTCATTGAGCGTGGACGTCAACACTTTGGTGCGCTTCGATTTCTGGTAGCGAAGGGCAAAACGGTGGGCCTCGTCTCGAGCACGTTGCACCAGATACAAGGCGTCGCTATCGCGAGGAAGGATCACGGGGTAGTCGCTGTTGGGATGCCACAGCTCTTCTAGTCGCTTGGCCAGCCCGACCACCGCGACACCGTCAACACCGAATTCTCGCAACGCGCGTGCCGCCGCGTTGACTTGCGGTTGCCCGCCATCAACCAGAATCAGGGTCGTCGGGTAGCGCATTGTTGGACGCTCTTCCGCCAGTCGCACCAGTCGCCTCGAAATCAATTGGTACATCGCTTCGGTGTCGTCACGAGCAGAAGCGATACCGTAATGGCGATAGTCGTCCTTGACAGGCAGACCGTCTTCGAACACCACGAGCGAGCCCACAATGTCGGTGCCGCCTAGGTGTGAGATGTCGCAGCACTCGAACCGCAGCGGGGCCTCCGGTAATCCGAGGTTGTCGCGCAGGTCCTCGAGTGCGCGCGATCGCGCCACGAAATCGTGTGCGCGGTGTAGTTCGTGTTCTCCGAGCGCGAGCATCGCGTTCTTGGTCACCCTAGTGAGAAGCGTGGCGCGGTCACCTCGTTGGGGAACCGCAATGCGCACTTTGCCCTTGAGCTTGGCGGTGTGCCGCCTCAGCGTCATCGATTCCGCCAGCACGTCTGAGGATTGGGGCTCGAACGGAACATCAATAAGTGTCGGCGGAGCGTCAAGCTCGTACACATTTTCAATCGCTTGCTCGAGAATCGCAGCCGGGTCCATTTCGAGTTCGGTATCAACTGTCCACGAGCGCGTCCCGCGAACTCGACCGCCACGAACGTGGAAAATGGCGATGGCCGCCGACAGCTCACTCGACGCGAACCCAATGATGTCGACGTCCAGTTCGTCCCGCAACACGACGGCAGAGCGCTCGGCGATTGAACGCAGAGCGGTTCGCTGGTCTCGAAACCGAGCGGCAGATTCAAAATCACGTCGATCGGACGCGTCCTTCATTTTGGACCCGAGGTCGTCAATCACGGTGGAATCTTGGCGAGTCATGTACCCAACGAGGTTCTGAGCGAGTTCTCGGTGTTCTTCCGTGCTGACCCGACCGACGCACGGCGCTGCGCACTTGCCGATGTCCCCCAACAAACAGGGCCGATCGTCGCGTCGGGCCTTGGCGAAGGTCGATTTCTCGCAAGACCGAACCGGATACACCGACAGTAGAAGGTCGAGTGTTTCGCGAACAGCCCACGACTTGGTGAATGGACCGAAATAGTTGGTCCCGTCCTTCACGCGGGTCCGTGCGAGGAACGCCCGCGGGTATTCCTCGCCCATCGACACGGCGAGATAGGGGTAGCCCTTGTCGTCGCGGAATTGAATGTTGAAGGGAGGACGGAACTCCTTGATCCACGTGAATTCGAGGTGCAACGCCTCAAGTTCGCTGCCCACGACAGTCCAATCAACACGCCTAGCCGTGTTGACCATCCGCGCTGTTCGTTCCATCAGCCCAGCCGGGTTGTGGAAGTACGTCGACAGTCGGTTACGAAGCACCTTCGCTTTCCCCACATACAGAATTCGATTGTTTTCGTCGTAAAACCGATAGACGCCCGGGTCGGTCGGTATCGACCGAGGCTCAGGGTGCCAGTCGCTGGTCATTTCAGAATTTCTGCCAGGAATGTTCCGGTGTGTGACTGCTTTACCTTCGACACCTCTTCCGGTGTCCCGGTGGCGACAACGCGTCCGCCACCGTCCCCTCCCTCGGGACCGAGATCGATGACGTGGTCAGATGATCGAATCACGTCGAGATTGTGTTCAATCACGATGACCGTATTGCCTTTGTCGACAAGCGTGTGAAGGACAGCGAGCAATCGACGCACGTCCTCGAAGTGAAGTCCCGTCGTCGGCTCGTCCAGAACATAGACGGTGCGACCCGTTGACCGCCGTTGAAGTTCCGTGGACAGCTTCACCCGCTGGGCCTCGCCGCCCGAAAGGGTCGTAGCCGACTGCCCGAGCCGGACATAACCGAGACCAACATCGCACAGCGTTTTCATGAAGCGATGGATTGAGGTGATGGGCTCGAAGAACTTTTCGGCGTCCTCAATCGGCATGTTGAGGACCTCGGAGATGTTTTTCCCCTTGTATCGGACGGTAAGGGTCTCTCGGTTGTATCGCTGCCCGTGACATTCCTCGCACTCGACGTAGACATCGGGGAGGAAATTCATCTCAATCTTGATAGTGCCGTCACCCGAGCAGTTCTCGCAGCGACCGCCCTTCACGTTGAAGGAGAAACGACCGGGTCCGTAACCGCGTTCCTTGGCCTCAACCGTCTCGGCGAAAAGCGTTCGAATCTTGTCGAAAACACCGGTATAGGTGGCGGGATTCGAGCGCGGGGTGCGTCCAATCGGCGCTTGATCGACGTGAATCACTTTGTCGAGATGATCGAGACCCGACACCGATTTGTGACGGCCAGGGGTCTGTTTCGCTCCGTTGAGACGGTTCGCCATGACCTTGTAGAGGATGTCGTTGACGAGCGAGCTTTTCCCTGAACCAGACACGCCAGTGACAGCGACGAAGACGCCTAACGGAAAATCGACGTCGACGTTAACGAGGTTGTTTGCTGTCGCGCCATGCACGGTCACGACTTTGTCGGCGGACCAGGGGCGACGCTCGGTGCGATCAGAGACCTTCTCCCGACCAGCGAGGAACGCCGCGGTGTGCGACTTCTTCTCTTTGAGCAGGTTCGCCAGTGAACCAGAGTGCACGACTTCGCCGCCGTGTTCCCCCGCGCCGGGACCGATGTCGACAATCCAGTCGGCTGCGTGGATCGTGTCCTCGTCGTGTTCGACAACAACCAGTGTGTTTCCGATGTCCCTCAGGCGAACGAGTGTCTCAATCAGACGCCGATTGTCACGCTGGTGTAGACCGATGGACGGCTCGTCGAGCACGTAGAGAACGCCAGTGAGTCCGGCACCGATCTGCGTTGCAAGACGGATACGTTGCGCCTCTCCACCCGAGAGCGTCCCCGCTGCGCGCGACATCGTGAGGTAGCTCAGTCCAACGTGCAGGAGGAACTCCAAACGCGCCGTGATCTCGCGCAGCACAGCCGACGCGACCTGAGCATCACGGTCGGACAGGGTCAGCGTGCTCATGAAATCATGGGCAGCCTGCAGCGAAAGGCCGCACACCTCCGAGATCGACTTATCGTTCACGGTCACCGCGAGGACCGCGGGCGCGAGGCGCTGTCCCTCACAGCCCACGCAGGGAACAGTTCGGTGGAACGCGCCGAAGCGCTCTTTGGTCCATTCACCTTCGGTTTCCGAATACTTGCGCTCGACGTAGGTGAGAACGCCTTCGAATCCACGGGACATCGACACCTTGCGCCCGTATCGGTTTCGCCACTTGATGACGACCTCGTGATTGTTGCCATAGAGAACCGCATTCTGGACTTCTTCA
The DNA here is from genome assembly GCA_044353905.1 of Microbacteriaceae bacterium. Lineage (GTDB taxonomy): Bacteria > Actinomycetota > Actinomycetes > Actinomycetales > Microbacteriaceae > MWH-TA3. The sequence goes on from JBILBA010000003.1 coordinate 83,600, forward strand.
GTGAGGTCCTTCCAGGGTGTGTCGAGGCTGAAGTCGAGGTCCAGAGCGAGACCCTCTGCTAAGCGTTCGAAGTATGGGTAAATCAGTTCCTTGCCGCCCGGCTTCCACGGCAATACAACGCCCTGACGGATGGACAAATCGTGGTCGTCAAGGACGAGCTCGACGTCCGCCATCGACTGCGTGCCGATGCCGTGACACGTCACACAGGCCCCGAACGGTGCGTTGAACGAGAATGTCCGCGGCTCGATCTCGGTGAGGGTCAGAACGTGTTGGTTTGGACACGACAACTTCTCGCTGAAAGTTCGGTCCTCTTTGGTGTCGACGAAATTGGCGACAAGCACGCCTTGACCAAGTTTCAACGCGGTTTCCACCGAGTCGTTGAGTCGCGACAGATCACCACCCGCGGTCAGTCGGTCGACAACGACCGAGATGTCGTGTTTGACCTGCTTCTTCAGGGTCGGCGGTTCTGAGAGCTGAATCACTTCGCCGTCGACGAGCGCACGCGCATAACCCTGACCAAGCAGATCGGCAAAGACTTCGACGAATTCACCTTTTCGACCCTGGACAATCGGCGCGAGAATTTGGAATCGAGTGTCTGCGGGGAGCTCAGAGAGTTGGTCGGCGATTTGTTGGGCTGACTGCCGCTGAATTGCCTCACCGCACTCAGGGCAGTGCGGAACGCCGACTCGCGCCCACAACAATCGCATGTAATCGTAAATCTCGGTGATGGTCCCGACGGTGGAACGAGGGTTTCGGTTCGTCGACTTTTGGTCGATCGAAACCGCAGGCGACAGGCCGTCAATGAAATCGACATCTGGTCGATCGACCTGACCAAGAAACTGGCGTGCATACGATGACAACGATTCGATGTATCGGCGTTGTCCCTCGGCGAAGAGCGTGTCGAACGCGAGAGAAGACTTTCCAGACCCGCTCAAACCCGTAAACACCACGAGGGAATCACGCGGAATCGTCAGATCGACGTTCTTGAGGTTGTGCACCCGAGCGCCCTTAATACTGATGACGTTCTTTCCGGTGATGGGCGTTATCGACACTGGTCAATCCTAGGGTTTGCCAAGTTCGCGAGCTGAGCGAACCTGTTTCTTGAGGTCATGGATTTCGTCTCGAAGGCGGGCGGCTAGTTCGAACTTGAGTTCTTCGGCGGCAGCAATCATCTGTTCGGTCAACTTGTCGATAACGACTTCAACGTCGTCGTCGAGATCGGTGAGTCCTTCTGTGTCGTACACCTCGCGCGCGAGCGTCTCGGTGATGTCAGCAATTCGTTTTCGAATCGGAGTCGGGTCGATTCCGTGTTCGAGGTTGTAGGCCACCTGCGTAGCGCGTCGCCGGTTCGTTTCGCCAATAGCCTGCTTCATCGCGTCTGTTTCGCGGTCTGCGTAGAGGTGAACTTCGCCCGATACGTTTCGCGCCGCTCGTCCGATTGTCTGGATGAGTGAAGTCGCACTGCGCAGGAAGCCCTGTTTGTCAGCGTCGAACACGGCCACGAGTGACACCTCGGGTAGGTCCAAGCCCTCGCGCAAGAGGTTGATTCCGACGAGCACATCGAATCGACCGGCGCGCAGTTCCGTGAGCAATTCGACGCGGCGCAGCGTGTCAACGTCGGAGTGCAAGTACTCGACCTTGACGCCCATTCCCCGTAAATAGTCGGTGAGGTCCTCGGCCATCTTCTTGGTCAGCGTCGTGATCAGAACACGTTCGTCTTTCGCGACTCGCTGACGAATGCTTTCCAGAACGTCGTCGATCTGGCCCTTAGTCGGTTTGACAATGACCTGCGGGTCAATGAGTCCGGTCGGACGGATGATTTGTTCGACAACGCTGTCCACAACGCCCATTTCGTACTTACCCGGTGTGGCGGAAAGGTAAACCTTTTGCCCGACTCTGTCCAAGAACTCGGGCCACTTCAACGGACGATTGTCGAGAGCACTGGGGAGCCGGAAACCGTGCTCTACGAGAGTCCGCTTTCGCGACGCATCGCCCTCGTACATAGCGCCGATTTGTGGAACGGTCACGTGGGATTCGTCGATGATGACAACGAAGTCATCGGGGAAATAGTCAATCAGAGTGTGCGATGGCTCCCCTGGCTTGCGCCCGTCCATGTGCATCGAGTAGTTCTCGATACCGCTACAGAAACCGATTTGTTCCATCATCTCGAGGTCGTAGGTGGTTCGCATTCGCAGGCGTTGAGCTTCGAGCAGCTTGTTTTGTCCCTCGAGTACCGCGAGCCGATCAGCCAGTTCCGCCTTGATGTCGACGATTGCTCGGCGCATTGTCTCGTTACTCGCCGTGTAGTGCGACGCAGGGAAGATGCTCACCGAATCCATGGTTTTGATGACCTCGCCGGTGAGCGGGTGCAACTGGTACAACGCCTCGATCTCGTCTCCGAACATCTCGATTCGAACGGCCAACTCCTCGTATTGAGGGATGATTTCGAGGGTGTCACCTCGAACGCGGAACTTGCCGCGACTGAAATCGATATCGTTTCGCTCGTATTGCATTCCGACAAACCGACGCACAATGTCCTGGCGACCAATCTTTTGTCCGACCTGCAGCGCGAGCATGGCGTCGAGATATTCTTCGGACGAGCCAAGTCCGTAGATGCAGGACACCGTAGACACGACGATGACATCGCGCCGAGACAACAGAGCGTTGGTCGTGGAGTGACGAAGACGCTCGACCTCCTCGTTGATCGCGGTGTCTTTTTCGATAAAGGTGTCCGTCTGTGGGACGTAGGCTTCCGGCTGGTAGTAGTCGTAGTACGAGACGAAGTATTCGACCGCGTTTTCGGGCATCAGCTCTCGAAACTCGGTCGCGAGTTGCGCAGCAAGTGTCTTGTTGTGAACGAGAACAAGCGCCGGTCGTTGAATTGCCTCGATGAGCCAGGCCGCAGTAGCTGACTTTCCGGTACCGGTCGCTCCCAATAGGACCACATCGGTCTCTCCAGCGTTGATTCGAGCAGCGAGCTCGGCGATCGCCTTGGGCTGGTCACCGCTTGGCGTGTACTCGCTGATGACCCGGAAGGGTCTTACGTCGCGAGTCGGTTCCATGTATCCAGACTAAACGCGATACGCGTCGACGATTTCAGTCCAGACCGAGTCCGTTTGCCGAATCGTAGACTCAATGGATGCGCTGGTGTCGATCGTCCAGTCGGCTAACTCCAGCCGATCTTGTTCGCTCGCTTGAGCGTCGATTCGAGACTGTGCTTCTTCTTTTGATAGTCCGCGCAGACGTTCTAAACGTTCGAGTCGAATCTGCGGATCGCACATCAGCACGATGACCGCGTCGAACTCTCCGGCACGATTTGTCTCGACCAGTAACGGGATGTCATAGACGATGATCGCGTCCGGCTTTTCTGCCGTGATGCGCTCGATTCGCTCCCTGAACTCAATTCCGATTGCAGGGTGGACGATTGCCTCGAGGTCTGATCGCGCAATCGCGTCGTCGAAAACCAACCGGCCCAACGCCGCACGATCGAGTTCACCGTCGGCTGCGACTACACCGAGCCCGAAACGCTTCCCGATTGCGGTCAACGTCGGCGACCCCGAGCGCTGAACGTACCGAACCAATTCGTCTGCCGAGATGACGTCCGCGCCCAACTCGGCGAGACGGTTCGCGACCGTCGATTTTCCGGACGCGATTCCGCCGGTGAGAGCTATGAGTGGCACTCGTTCAGCGTAACGAAAAGGGGTGGTCGTTTCCGACCACCCCCTGACGATACGTTTCGTTACTCGGCGGTTTCACCAGCGAGCTTGTCGCGGAGGGCAATGAGCGCCTCGTCCTCGGCCAATGCGCCGGGGGCTTCGGGTTCGTTCGCCTGTGCGGCAGAGGACGCGTCAGCTGGGGGCGCTTCGGGGAAGGCTTCTGCTTCTGCGTTCATACGGACAACCTGGACCTTGTGGGCTTCCCAGCGCGCCTGCGCGGCGCTGTAGTCGTGCTCCCACTTCGTGCGCGACTCGTCGAATCCGTCTTTCCACTCGCCCGTTGCGGGGTCGAAACCCTCGGGGTAGCGGTAAGCGCCGGTCTCGTCGTAGTCCGTGGGCATTCCGTAGAGAGCTGGGTCGAACTCGGTGCTCTCGGGGTCGACGCCTTCGTTGGCCTGCTTGAGCGAGAGCGAAATACGGCGACGCTCGAGGTCGATGTCGATGATCTTGACGAACACGTCATCGCTAACCGCGACAGCCTGCTCGGCGAGTTCGATGTGACGGGCCGAGAGCTCAGAGATGTGAACGAGCCCCTCGATTCCGTCTGCGACGCGAACGAATGCTCCGAACTGCACGAGCTTGGTGACCTTACCCGGTGCGATTTCACCGATGGCGTGCTCGCGAGCGAACACCTGCCACGGATCTTCCTGGGTCGCTTTCAGCGAGAGCGAAATGCGCTCGCGGTCTTCTTCAATCTCGAGAACCTCGACAGTGACTTCCTGGCCGATTTCGACAACCTCAGAAGCGTGCTCGATGTGCTTCCACGAAAGTTCTGAGACGTGGATGAGACCGTCTACGCCACCGAGATCAACGAATGCACCGAAGTTGACAATCGACGAGATAACACCCTTGCGGATCTGGCCCTTCTGGATGTTGCCGAGGATCTGGCTGCGGCTCTCTGACTGCGTCTGCTCGAGAAGAGCGCGACGCGACAGGACAACGTTGTTGCGGTTTTTGTCGAGTTCGAGAATCTTGGCTTCGATTTCCTGGCCGAGGTACGGCGTGAGATCACGAACACGACGTAGTTCAATAAGCGAAGCGGGGAGGAATCCACGAAGACCGATGTCGACGATGACACCACCCTTGACGACCTCGATGACGGTTCCGGTGACAATGCCGTCTGCTTCCTTGACCTTCTCGACGTCACCCCATGCGCGCTCGTACTGTGCACGCTTCTTGGAAAGAATCAGGCGGCCTTCTTTGTCTTCCTTCTGAAGCACAAGTGCCTCGACGACATCTCCGACCTTGACGACCTCGTCGGGGTTCACGTCGTGCTTGATGGAAAGTTCGCGGATGGGGATTACGCCCTCCGTCTTGTAGCCGACGTCGAGGAGAACCTCGTCACGATCGACTTTGACGACTGTACCTTCAATGAGGTCTCCGTCGTTGAAGAATTTCAGCGTTTTTTCAACTTCGGCGAGGAAATCCTCGGCTGATCCAATGTCATTAATCGCGACCTGTTTGGTCTGGCTGGTTGTCATGTGTTTAGGTGCTCCAGTGGGGCATAAATAATGCCCACGCAAATCTCTTCACGCGGGCGGCGGACAGGGATGTGCTGCCGGACGGCAACACTCAAGTCTAACGCCCGCTAGAGAGGGTTCGCAACCGCTACCAGTCGCCGAGCACCGCGGTTCGGAGTGTGTCGAGACCGGTACCGCCGATGTCGAGGGCGCGTTTGTGCCAAGCGGCGAGAGAGAAATTTTTCCCTTCGCGGCGCTGCGATTCGGCTCGAAGGTCTTCCCAGATGCGTTGCCCAATCTTGTAGGACGGAGCTTGCCCCGGCCAACCGAGATAGCGGTTGACCTCGAAACGCACGAATTCGTCCTCCATGAGCACGTTGTCGCGCATGAAGTCGAAAGCGAAATCAGCGTCCCAGATTCCGTTGCCGTCCGGTCGCTTCTTTCCGAGGTGCACACCGATGTCGAGTACGACACGAGCTGCACGCATGCGTTGTCCGTCGAGCATGCCGAACCGGTCGCCGTCGTCGTCCAGGTATCCGAGCTCCGCCATCAGCCGTTCGGCGTAGAGCGCCCAGCCCTCTGCGTGACCCGACGTTCCAGCGAGTTGACGGCGCCAGGTGTTCAGTTCGGCCGAGTTGTACACGGCTTGAGAGATTTGCAGATGGTGCCCCGGCACTCCCTCGTGATACACCGTTGTGGTTTCACGCCAAGTATCGAACTCGGTGACACCTTCGGGCACACTCCACCACATTCGGCCGGCTCGCGAGAAGTCATCGGAGGGACCGGTGTAGTAGATTCCGCCTTCTTGTGTCGGAGCGATGTGACACTCGAGCTTTCGCATCGGCTCAGCGATGTCGAAGTGATCTTTGCCCAGTTCGCGAACCGCGGTGTCCGAGAGCTTTTGCATCCAGGCCTGTAACGCCTCTGTTCCATGAATCTTGCGCGCGGGGTCGTTGTCGAGTGCGGCTACAGCGTCGGCCACCGAGCCTCCCGAGATTCGCTTCGCGATCGCCTCTTGCTCTGACCTCATTCGCGCGAGTTCGTCGAGACCCCACTCGTACGTTTCGTCGAGATCGACGGTCGCTCCGAGGAAGTAACGAGAATGCAAACCGTAGACCTCACGACCAACACCATCGTGGTCGTGCGATGCCGGTGTGAGTTCGTTACGAAGGAACGTAGCGAACTCGAGGTACGCAAGGCGTGCGGCTTCTGCAGCTGTTCGAAGGTCAGCGCGCAGTGATTCTGGCAGGTCGCTCGGAGCGGTGTTCGTCGCAAAATCGACGAAGAAACCCTCGGGGTCACCGTTTCGCTGCGCTTGTGAAATCACTTCGAGGATCTGTCGGCGGGCAGGAACGAAACCCTCTTGAATCCCTTCCGTGAGTGTCTGACGGTAGCCATTGAGGGCCGACGACACATTGCCAAGTTTTTTCGCAATCGTTTCCCATGCCTCGACACCATCGGTCGGCATGAGGTCGAATACGTCGCGAATTCCCTGTGCCGGCGACGCGATGTTGTTGAGGTCTCGCAAGTGCCACTTGGACTCGCTGAGTTCGAGCGCCAACTCTAGGTCACCAGAAAGGTCCAACTTGGTGACCCGATCGATGTCATCAACAGGGTCGGTCGAACGGAGAGCCGCCAGTGTCGAACTGACGGTGGCGTTGTAAGCGGCGTGACCGTTCGGCGAGTAATCCGCGAATTCGGTGACGTCCCCGTCACGGCCAAGCCAGATCTGAACGTCGGGATCCAGTTCACACAGCGTGTCAACCCATTGTTCGGCGATTAGGTCGATTGCGCTCTGAGCTCGTTGTTCGGTCATGGCAGAAGCCTAGTGACCAGCTTCTTTCCACGACAATCCGAGGCCGATCTGGACGTCGAGCGGCACGGTGAGAGAAACGGCTTGTTCCATCGCCTCTTCCACGATTACTCTCAGTCGATCCGTTTCGCCCGGGGCCACCTCAAAGATGAGTTCGTCGTGAACCTGGAGCAGAAGTCGTGATGACAGCGATGCGTTACGGACCGCTTCGACGGCTCTAATCATGGCAATCTTCATGATGTCTGCTGACGTCCCCTGAATTGGCGCATTAAGTGCCGCACGCTCCGCGTTGTCGCGCACCATGCGATTGGAACTCGCGAGGTCCCCAAACTGACGTTTCCGCCCGAATACTGTCGTCGTGAACAGGTCTTTTCGGGCTTGTTCGACAACCGAGCGAAGATAGTCACGGACTCCCCCGAAGCGCGCGAAGTAGTCGGACATCAGCGACTTCGCTTCTTTGTTGTCGATGCGGAGTTGCTTCGCGAGTCCGAAGGCGGAAAGTCCATAGGCGAGTCCATACGACATCGCCTTGACCTTCGATCGCATCGCGGGGGTGACGTCTGCGGGATCGACACTGAAGACCTTCGCACCGACGAAGCGATGCAGGTCCTCCCCCGACTTGAATGCTTCGATAAGCCCCTCGTCGCCGGACAAGTGGGCCATGATCCGCATCTCGATTTGCGAGTAGTCGGCGGTTAGGAGCCTCTCGTGGTTGGAATCCGAGACAAAAGCGGCACGGATCTGGGCACCGACGTCACTTCGAATCGGGATGTTCTGCAGGTTCGGCTCGGACGATGACAAGCGACCCGTCGTCGTACCGGTTTGGTCGAATGTTGTGTGAATTCGCCCATCGGCCCGAATGCTCTTGCGCAAGACTTCGACAATCTGGGCGAGTTTGGTCTGTTCGCGATGCTCAAGCAAACCGTCGAGGAACGGATGAGGATTGGAGGCCTGCAGGTCCGCGAGAGACGCCGCGTCCGTGGAATACCCCGTTTTCGTCGCGCGAGTCTTGGGCATGCCCAACTTCTCGAACAAGACCTCTTGAAGTTGCTTCGGCGACGAGAGGTTCATCTCGCCGCCAATCATGGCGAACAGCTCGGCCGCCTTGGCGTCCGCGGTTGTCGTCAGTCGCCCGTAGATCTCGTCGAGGATGTCGCCGTCCATCGCGATGCCTGCTCGTTCCATGTCCACGAGGATCGGAATCAGCGGAACCTCGATCTCACGCTCAATCGATTGTTGACCTTCGTCGAGTCGACCTTCAAGTTCCGAATCGAGTTGGGTGATAATCCAGGCGGTGGTCGCGGTGCTGGCGGGATCGACCGAGGGTACCAATTCGTTCGGGTCGGAGGTGGGGACGTCAAGTCCTGTCAGCGAGCGAGCGACGTCAGCCAGCGCGAGCGACTTCGTAGAGGAATCGAGGAGCCACGCGGCAACTCGAGTGTCTCGGGTGATTCCCCCGAGGATAAGGTCGAACTCCGCGAGGAGGTGTCCGAGAGCCTTGCCATCGTGAACGAGCTTGGGGCTCGGCCCAGCCAACCAGGCGTCAAACGCGACGTGATCAAGCGAGCCGCTTACCCGGACCGACCGAACACTGACCTCATGGGTCGCAAGTCCGATGGCTAGCCCGTCGTCCGCCCGTTCGACGAACAAGCCGATCCGCGATTCGGCGTTGTCTGTCAGCCATTTGGCCAACTCTTCATCCCCCATGTGGCGTGGCGTCGGAGCGGGAACCTGCTCACGGACAGGTGTGCTCGGAGCGATATCTGCTATCACAGTCGAAACGTCGGAAGAAACCCCGCCAAACTGCAAGACCCTCTGTTTGAGCGACCTGAACTGGAGCCGATCGAAGACCTCGACTACTTCGGTCGGTTCAATTGGCTGACGGACTAATCCCTCTAACGGGACAGGCAGTTCGAGATCTCGAACGAGTTTGTTCAGTTTCGCATTGCGTTCGACGTTTCCGATCTGCTCGCGCAGGTTGTTTCCCACCACGCCGCCGATCTCGTCGCGGTGTGCGAGCACCTCGTCGAGCGAGCCGTACTGCTGAATCCATTTGACGGCGGTCTTTTCACCAACCTTGTCGACACCGGGCAGATTGTCCGATGTCTCGCCCACGAGTGCGGCGATGTCGGGATACTGGTCGGGTCGAATTCCGTAACGTTCCTCGACCGCCGCGGGTGTGTAGCGCTTGAGTTCAGACACACCCCGCGCGCTGGGGTACAACACGGTCACCTTGTCGGTCACGAGTTGGAGCGTGTCGCGGTCACCAGAGACCACCAGCACATCGAGACCCGCCGCTTCTCCTTTTGTCGCAAGCGTCGCGAGGATGTCATCCGCTTCGTAGTTTTCGATTTGCATCGTCTCGATCCGCATCGCGCGAAGTGCTTCTTGCAACAGTGGAACCTGGCCGATGAATTCGGGAGGCGTCTCGCCGCGGGTGCCCTTGTATTCGGGGTACTCCGCGGTTCGGAACGAATACCGCGAGATGTCGAACGCGACCGCCACGTGCGTCGGCTTTTCGGCCTGCAGAATCGTCAGGAACATGGACAGGAAGCCGTGAATAGCATTCGTGTGTTGTCCGCCGGAAGTCTGGAACGACTCGAGGGGCAGCGCGTAAAAGGCGCGAAAAGCGAGGGAATGACCGTCAATAATGAGAAGGGTAGGCTTTTCCGTGTCGCTCACGGCTTTAGCCTACCCAGCGCCGCCGACGGAAGGATCGCACTGTGGGAGTACTCGACAACCTGCACCCTGAACTGCAGGAACGCTTTTCGACGGGCGGTGGCGAATTGACGCGGAAGATGGGGATCGAACTCCTCGAGATCTCCGCCGAGCGCTCGGTAGCGCGCATGCCGGTTGAGGGTAATCGTCAGGTCGTAGGGATATTGCACGGTGGAGCACACGTCGTGCTGGGAGAAACGCTGGGTAGTGTCGCTGCCGCGGTCCACGCCGGAGCCGGTCGATACGCGGTCGGCATTGATATCAACGCGACGCACACCAAAAGCATCGCGGAGGGATGGGTCACGGGCACCTGCACCGCAATTTCGCTCGGAAAAACCATTTGCGTTCACGAGATCGTCGTCACGAACGACGCAGGTGAACGACTGTCGACGGTCCGGATCACGAACCTTCTGCGCGACATATGATTGCCGCACAATTCATCTTCGAACCGGGAACGTACGACGCCGAGTTCCACGAGTTGGACGCCTCGATTGATGATGATGCCAAATCAATTCCTGGGTTTTTAGGAACCGATCGATGGTTCTCGGAGGACGGTCTCACGACCAACGCAATCTACTACTTCACCGACATGGCTGCCCTCACCAAACTCGGACGTTTCGACGATCACCGAACGGCAAAGAGCCAGGTCGACCGCTGGTACAAGGGCTACCGCGTCATCGTGACCGAAGTCACGGCCACTTACGGTAACATGCCGCACATCGCCGCCGGCGACAACTAAGAAGACGGGTTGAGCTGCTCGATGACGGCCTGCGCGACCTCGGTCATCGTCAGTCGGCGATCCATCGACGCCTTCTGAATCCAACGGAACGCCTCTGGCTCGGTGAGCTTCATCTTCTCCTGCAACAGTCCCTTGGCGCGATCGAGGGTCTTTCGCGTCTCCAGCCGCTCGAGCGCGTCGGTAACCTCGGCCTCAACCGCGAGAAGTTCTTGGTGACGCGATAGCGCAACCTCGATCTGTGGCAAGAGACGCTCGGGAGTGAACGGTTTGACAACGTACGCAATTGCGCCGGCTTCGACCGCTCGGGCGACAAACTCGGGCTGGGCAAAAGCGGTGAGCATGACGACAGGAGCGAGGCGGTCTTTGCCAATGGCCTCCGCGGCGGTCAACCCGTCCATCTTCGGCATCGTGATGTCCATGATGACAAGATCGGGAAATAGTTGGCGGGTGAGTTCAATGGCCGCCTCTCCATCTGCGGCTTCGCCAACCACGTCGAACCCGTTTTCGCGCAGTACTTCGACGATATCCATCCGGATGAGTGCTTCGTCCTCAGCGACCACAACTCGACGGGCTACGGTTTCACTCACGGCTTCAGCCTACGGTATCGTTTTCACCTGGAGCCGGATTGGCGGAATGGCAGACGCGGAGCACTCAAAATGCTTTGTCCGGAAGGGCGTGTGGGTTCAAATCCCACATCCGGCACATGAAAAGGGCGGGGGTAATCCCCCGCCCTTTTGTACATTTCTAGTGTTTCGGCATCTCGGTTCCAACGATGTGAACTCGGATGTCGTTCGTCGAACCCGCGATACCTGGAGGGGAACCCGAGATCACAACCACCTTGTCGCCAGGCTGGGCCAGTCCCTCCGCGAGGAGGGATTCGTCTACCTCGGTGAACATCTGGTCAGTGTGGGTGACTGGATCGACCAGATACGACGTAATCCCCCAGTACAACGCCATCCGACGACGGATTGATTCGTTAGTTGCGAAGGCTTTCATCGGGATGCGGAAACGGAGTCGTGACATGCGGCGAGCGGAGTCACCGGACTCGGTGAACACGCACACGTATTTGGCCTCCACGAAGTCCGCCACCTCGGCCGCCGCCAGGGTGATTGCGCCGCCCTGGGTGCGCGGTTTTGTGCCGAGCGGAAGGATTCGTTCGAGTCCATGCTCCTCGGTGTTTTCGATGATGCGCGCCATCGTGGCGACGGTGATTGCCGGGAACTCGCCGACACTGGTCTCTCCGGACAGCATGACAGCGTCCGCGCCGTCCAGAATCGCGTTCGCGACGTCGGACGTCTCGGCGCGAGTAGGGACTGGTGACGTGATCATCGACTCGAGCATCTGTGTTGCAACGATGACCGGCTTTGCCATGCGACGCGCAGCCTCGACGGTGCGCTTCTGGACAAGCGGAACCTGTTCCAACGGCAGTTCAACGCCGAGATCGCCGCGGGCGACCATAATCGCGTCGAAGGCATCGACGATTTCGTCAATCGCGTCGACCGCCTGAGGCTTTTCGATCTTGGCAATCACGGGGAGGCGGATACCTTCCTCGGCCATGATTTCGTGAACGCGGGTGACGTCGGACGCGCTCCGAACGAAGGACAACGCGATGTAATCAGCTCCGATGCGAAGACCCCAGCGCAGATCGTCTTCGTCCTTCTCGCTGAGAGCGGGGACGTTCACGGCAACACCGGGAAGATTAATCCCCTTATTGTTCGAAACGAAACCGCCCACAACTACTTCGGTGCGAACTCGGACGCCGTCGGTATCGAGAACGCGGACGTTGACCTTGCCGTCGTCGATGAGAAGTGTGTCTCCAGATTTCACGTCTTGCGGCAACCCCTTGAAGGTCGTTCCGCAGATGTCTTTAGTGCCCTCGATGTCTTCTGTCGTGATGGTGAAAATGTCACCGATCGCCAATTCGTGAGGGCCGTCGGAGAACTTCCCGAGCCTGATTTTGGGACCCTGCAGATCGACGAGGATGGCTACTGGCTTCCCGAGATCTGCTGCGACCTTCTTGACATTGGCAAAAACCTCTTCGTGAACCTCATAGGTGCCATGGCTCAAGTTCATACGGGCAACGTCGACACCCGCTTCGATGACGGCACGAATAGTGTCGTAACTGTTCGTGGCCGGGCCGAGCGTGGCAACAATCTTTGCGCGTCTCATGGTGTCCTTTGTGGTGTCGGGTGGACTTCGTTAGAAGTGTATCGGGGCGTCGTGGGCGGAAACCGGGCTCGGAAGGGTGGTCCGACCGCGAAGGTACTCGTCGGCGCGCGCAGCCGCTGCTCGCCCCTCAGCAATCGCCCACACGATAAGAGACGCACCGCGCCCAGCATCACCCGCAACGAACACACCAGGGATGTTCGTGTCATAGGAGCGGTTTCGGGCGACGGTTCCGCGAGAGGACAGATCTATCTGAAGTTGACTGACAATCGCCTCGGATTCGATTCCCGTGTAACCGAGTGCCAAAAGAACAATGTCAGCGGGAATCGTATGCTCGCTTCCCGATTTGGGTCGGCGTGTGCCGTCGACGAACTCGGTCTCGGCGACGACGAGCCCAGTCAGCTCACCGCGGTCATTACCCACAAACTCGACCGT
>JBILBA010000017.1:0-25687 GCA_044353905.1 Microbacteriaceae bacterium
CCCGTAGGTGTTGACGTTCTGACCGAGGAGCGTGACTTCGATCGCGCCGTCGTCAACGAGCGCCTGAATCTCGCCGAGGACTTCGCCGGGGCGACGGTCCTTTTCCTTGCCGCGAAGGCTGGGGACGATGCAGAACGTGCAGGTGTTGTTGCATCCGACCGAGATCGAGACCCAGCCTGAGTAGGTCGACTCGCGCTTGGTGGGAAGAGTCGAAGGGAACACGTCGAGCGATTCGAGGATTTCGATTTGGGCTTCGTCGTTGTGGCGGGCTCGCTCGAGCAGCGCCGGCAACGACCCCATGTTGTGAGTACCGAAAACGACGTCGACCCAGGGGGCCTTGGCGACGATGTCGTGCTTGTCCTTCTGAGCGAGGCAACCGCCGACCGCGATCTGCATTCCGTCGTGGTCGCGTTTGATGGACGCGAGGTGTCCAAGCGTTCCGTAGAGCTTGTTTCCCGCGTTTTCGCGAACGGCACAGGTGTTGAGAACCACGACGTCAGCCTCGGTGCCGTCAAGCGCGGGGATGTATCCGGCCGCTTCCAGCGAGCCGGAAAGACGTTCCGAGTCGTGCACGTTCATCTGACACCCCATTGTTCGCACCTCATAGGTGCGTGGAATGTCGAGTGTCGTGCTCATAACCCTCGATTTTACAGCCCTAATGGGCGTGTTGTCACCGAAAGGTGACGCGCGTGACGTTGTCGGCCGATTCCTCGAGCGCCGCTTTGATTGCGTTCGAGATTTCCGGCCCACGGAACCCCCGTCGAGCGAGATACGCGTACAGGCGGCGGTTCAGCGTTTCCTTGTCGAGACCCTTCAATCGCGAGAGGCGTTTGCGGGCCTCTTCGGTCGCGAGTTCGAGCTGGTCGCCCGGCAACTCGGCGATCGCCGCGTCGATGGCGGCGGGCTCGAGGAGGCGCTTGCCCAGTTCGGCCTTGACCGAACTTGCCCCCAGACCTTTGCGGCGCTGGAAACGCTCGGCGAGGTCGGTCGCGAGGTCATAGTCGTTCAAGAGGTTGACACCCTCGAGTCGCGCGATTTCTGTCGCAACGACGTCGTCAGGCAGGTCGCGCGACTTCAAAAGCTTTTCCATCTCGCGGATTGACACCGCGCGACGAGTCAGCGCGTACATCGAGATGTTCTCGGCCCGCTTAGCGAGCTCGCCCGCTGATTCGGGGTTGTCGTCGACCTCGGTGTCGGTGGGGTCGAACGCCCCGGGAAACGTCGTGACGGTGGCCAGGCGTTCCCCGGGACGGTCGATGTCAGTCATGGGTTATTCGGCGTCAGGCTCGAGGGCCGCGAGCATCGCGTCGACACCGTCGGTGTCGGCGTTTCGCTGTGCGGCTTTGGTCGAGATGTCGATGGGCGCGCCATCGGTTCCGGTGGCGGCCACTTCTTCGACCGCGTCGCCAATACCGAGTGCCGTGAGGATGCGCATCTCGATCTCGTCTGCCATCTCGGGGTGAGCGAGAAGGAACTTGCGCGAGTTTTCCTTGCCCTGCCCGAGCTGGTCACCCTCGTAGGTGTACCAGGCGCCGGACTTGCGTACGATGTTGTGCTCGACACCGAAGTCGAGAAGGCTGCCCTCGCGCGAGATTCCGGTTCCGAACAGAATGTCGAATTCCGCCTGCTTGAAGGGCGGCGCCATCTTGTTCTTGACGACCTTGACGCGCGTGCGGTTTCCGACGGCGTCCGCGCCCTCTTTGAGGGTCTCGATGCGACGGATGTCGAGGCGAACCGACGCATAGAACTTGAGCGCCTTTCCACCGGCGGTCGTCTCGGGGCTTCCGAAGAAGACACCGATCTTTTCGCGCAACTGGTTGATGAAGATCATCGTCGTGCCGGTCGAGTTCAACCCACCGGTCAACTTGCGAAGAGCCTGTGACATGAGACGCGCCTGCAGACCGACGTGGGTGTCACCCATCTCGCCTTCGATCTCCGCGCGAGGCACGAGGGCCGCAACAGAGTCGATGACGACGAGGTCGATCGACCCCGAACGCACGAGCATGTCGGCGATTTCGAGGGCCTGTTCACCCGTGTCGGGCTGCGAGACGAGAAGCTGGTCGATGTCGACACCGAGCGCCTTGGCGTATTCGGGGTCGAGGGCGTGTTCCGCGTCGATAAACGCGGCGACTCCGCCGGCCGCCTGAACGTTGGCGATGGCGTGAAGTGTGAGGGTCGTCTTACCCGACGATTCCGGGCCGTAGATTTCTACGATGCGGCCTCGGGGCAACCCACCGACGCCGAGGGCGACATCGAGGGCGATGGAACCGGTCGGAATAACGGCAACCTTCGCGCGTTCTTCCGAGCCGAGGCGCATGATCGCGCCCTTGCCGAATTGACGGTCAATCTGTGCGAGTGCTGTTTCCAGCGCTTTATCGCGGTCTGTGGATGTAGCCACGGTGTCTCCTTGTGTAGTGGGTTGCTGCCTATCTGCTGTCTTTCACCTGCGGGCCGATAAGACCGGGCCTGCAGTTTCGGGACAAGGCGGGAACTGTCCTGATTGATTTCCACGGTAGGTGTGAGGTCGGACACGTGTGCCCGGCTCGGTTCCATTCGTGGATAACGATCTGTTGAGTTCTCTTGTGGAGACTCTACTCGGGTTCGAACATTTGTTCGATACTCGTTATCGCGGCGTGTCGCGCGGGATTAGCGGAGTGGTGGGATTCGTGGGGCAGTGGGATTCGTGGGGCAGTGGGATTAGCGGCGCGATCGCACGCCCGCCACCCTGCTCGCCTTCTCACGTTTTTGGAAACCGATTGCTCAGATTCCCGCGTTCCTGGAAACCAAACCCCGCGTTGCAGCACTCCTCGACGCGCCACCCCTGTTCGGTTACCGGGAAGGTGGTGAAACACCGAAACGGTTTCCAAAAACGTAAGGCATGGACGAGGCGTGTCGCGGCGTGTCGCGCGCTATTTCTTAGGCTCACCACGACCGGCACCGTGAATCCGGTGCTCGGGGACGTCCATCGAGTGACACAGCGCCGTCCACACATCGCGTGGCGCATTCCCCCCAGCAAGAGCCTCGGCGGCGGTAACACCGAACTCGTCCAGCACCACATCGCGCACGAGGGTGCGGCCGAAGTGCTCGCCGAACTCGGTCGTCACCGCGAGGGTGAATTCGGAATGCTTCACCTAGTCAGCGTATCGGGGCTACCAGTCGAGATGCTTCGGACGTTCGGAATCCAGGCCAAGTTCACGCTTTGCCTTCGACGCCCGGCTCAACCCAATGATCGCAATAGCAATTCCCATGATCACCATCAGCGGAGTGCCCACCATCGCGAAGCCGACACCGGCCCACCCGATACCGCATTCGCCGTTACACGGAAAAATACTTGGAATAGAGAACAGCACAATAGGGATGAGAAATCCTGAGAGAGCGAACAGACACCCGAAAGTCGTGGTCTGACGACCTGATTTGAGCTCGTCCCGAAGTTCGGATTCCTTGTCTGATTCGGCCATTCTACGTACCTCCCCTTCAAGGGAAGATTACTCAACTACGGCCGAATCGCAACCGTTGGAGACTACGCGCGAGCGTCAGAATCGACGTCGACGTCTGCAACAAGTTCGTCCGGTAGGTGATCCGGAGCCGACGGCATGACGTTGTTGAAATCGGGCATCGACTCGAGGGAGACTTCCTGGTCGAATCCGATGTCAATCGGCGCACCGTACAGAAGCGTCGTGAGGTCTTGAGTGTCGAAGCGACCGTTGAGCTGGTCGCTCGCGGACATGCGCGCGCCGACCTCGAGATAGATGTCGGCCTGCGAAACGTTGTAGAAGTCGGCGAGTGTGCGGATGATTTCGCTCGAGGGTTCGGTGCGACCGCGCTCGAGTTCGGACAAGTGGGCGACCGAGATGCGGGCGCCGCGCTGGACGTCTCCGAGGGTCATCGTCTTTGACGTGCGGATGTCACGCATGACACCACCGAGTTGTTCGCGAATCAACATAATGAGCAACTCCTTTTCGTCGGGTTTTTATCGTACAACCCACCTAACCCAAATGTCGCGTGGTTTATTCCGCTCTTAGGGAATTCTCAAGATCGAGGCGGACGACCCTCACCGCTCATTCCCATCGCGCCGAAATCGGGATCAACAATCGGGAGCAACCCATCCAATGTTTGAAGGACAGCGAGCATCGTCGACCATCGAATCTCATCCCGGCTTCCGTCGAACTGAAACTCTTCGACAGACTCGCCTTCCAATGATGAAAGGGCGATGAAAACCTTGCCGACCTCTGCGCCACTTTGGGAGTAAATTCCAGCCTCACCAGTTGTCGAAACACCGAAAGTGGCATCGAACCGCGACCTCGCGCCACGGGCCATCTGAATCGCTACCTCGGCGTTCACTGCTCCACGCTCGCCCAAAAGTTGGCGGTCAACATTCAGCAGCTGGGCTTTCGATTCGATGTTGTAGGCGACAATTCCACCCTTCATCACGTTCGATGCGCCCGATGGATTTGTTAGGACGGAATGAACAAGGCCGCCCGTGAGTGACTCCGCGAGGGCAATCGTGTAGGCAAAACTCGAATACTGGCTGATGAGTTCCTTGACGCGGTGGGCGAGGTCATCGTCCAACAGATTCATGCGCGAATCGCCTTCCACACGTATTCGATTCCGGTCCACACCGTCAGCGCCACGGCCGCAGTCATCAGGAACCCGTTGAACCAGTTCATCCAGTCACCGAGCAGCGCGGGGAACGGCGCCAGCGCAAACGACACCGCGATGGACTGCGCGGTCGTCTTGACCTTGCCTCCCCACGACGCGGCGTGAATCTCGCGGTGAACGATCAGCATTCGATAGATCGTGATTCCGAATTCGCGAACGAGAACCACAATCGTCACCCACCAGGGCAACTCCCCCACCATCGACAGCACGACGAGCCCAGCGCCAATCAGCACCTTGTCCGCTATCGGGTCCAACAGAACGCCGAGACTCGTCCCCAGATTTCGAGAACGCGCCAAGTAACCGTCGATTCCGTCGGACGCGGTGCCGAACACGAACAGCGCGAGAGCGAGCCAGCGAAGCGGACCGTTCGGGTCCATCAGAATCAGCCACACAAATATAGGTGCACACAAGATTCGCGCGATCGTGACGAGGTTCGCGATGTTCCACGGTGCGACGGCGGTGTCACCCGCGCGAACGACGCGTCGGGTCTCTGCCACGTTTACTCCCTGCCGGTGAGGTTCCAGGCGTCCTCGTCGGTTTCGCCGTCATCCTCAGAATACCCCTCTGTCGACTTCGCGAGTGGGTCGTCATACCGAGGGTCGAGCGTCGGGAGTGGCGCAGTCGCCCCGATGTCTTCGCCCGCGACCCCGAGGTCGTCGTACCCGACGTGCGAGACGGCCGGCTTGGGGGCGGGAACAGCGTCGATCGCGGATTCAACCGCCGCGGCGGCGACGACGGGTGCGGCGGCCGCGGGAACAGAAGGCACGTCTTCGCCGCGCAGTTTCGCGAGCACCGAACCGAGTTGGTCGGCGGACACGAGCACCTCGCGCGCTTTCGACCCCTCGCTTGGACCGACGATGTCGCGCGATTCCATGAGGTCCATGAGCCGGCCCGCCTTGGCGAACCCGACCCGCAGTTTGCGCTGCAACATCGAGGTCGATCCGAACTGGCTCGATACAACGAGTTCGACGGCCTGCAACAGAACATCGAGGTCATCACCGATGTCGGCGTCGACCTGTTTCTTGCTCGACTCCGCGGCGACATCCTCGCGGTACTCGGGGTCGGCTTGTTTCTTGACGTGGTCGACGACAGCCTGAATCTCTTCCTCGGACACCCACGCTCCCTGAACGCGAATCGCTTTCGCTGCGCCCATCGGCAGGAACAGTCCGTCACCCTGCCCGATCAGTTTCTCGGCACCCTGCTGGTCGAGGATGACCCGCGAGTCGGTCATCGACGACACCGCGAACGCGAGGCGCGACGGCACGTTGGCCTTGATGAGCCCGGTCACGACGTCGACCGACGGACGCTGGGTTGCGAGGACGAGGTGGATTCCCGACGCACGAGCGAGTTGCGTGATGCGGACGATCGCATCTTCGACATCGCGCGGTGCGACCATCATGAGGTCGGCGAGCTCGTCGACGACCACGAGAAGATACGGATACTCGCGCAGGACGCGTTCGCTGCCCGCGGGGACTTTGGCCGTGCCCTCGGCGACGGCGCGGTTGTAGTCGTCGATGTGCTTGAACCCGAACGAGTGCAGGTCGTCGTAACGCATGTCCATCTCTTTGACGACCCATTGCAATGCTTCGGCCGCTTTTTTCGCGTTCGTGATGATGGGCGTGATGAGGTGCGGGACACCCTGATACGCCGACAGCTCGACGCGCTTGGGGTCAATAAGTACCATGCGGACTTCGGCCGGCGTCGCTTTCATGAGCAGCGAGGTGATCATCGAGTTGACGAACGACGACTTTCCAGCACCAGTCGCACCCGCAACGAGAAGGTGTGGCATCTTGGCGAGGTTCGCGATGACGAATTGTCCCTCGACGTCTTTTCCGACACCGATCGACATCGGGTGACGCGCGGCGATGGCGGCCGGCGAACGCAGCACATCCCCGAGGGTGACGATGTCACGGTCGGTGTTGGGAATCTCGATACCGATTGCGGACTTGCCCGGGATCGGAGTGAGGAACGTCACCTCGTTCGAGGCGACGGCATATTCGATGTTGCGCGACAGTGCCGTGACCCGCTCGACCTTCACGCCCTGCGCGAGTTCGACCTCGTAACGAGTGACGGAAGGGCCGCGCGTGAAGCCGGTGACGGTCGCATCGACCCCGAACTGCACGAGCACGTCCGTGATCGCCGCGATGGCCTTGTCGTTGACGGGCGATGAGCCCTTGGGTGGCGCGCCCTTGACGAGAATCGTGTCCTTGGGAAGCGAATAGGGTCGGCCCTTTCGAACCGGAGTCGAACGCGGGTGGTCGCCTGTCGCGACGTTGTCGAGAGGTGCGGTCGACTCGGTGACCGGAATCTTGGCGGTCGCGACGTCATCGGGAGTTGCCCCCGCCGCAGGACCGGTCCCGTTGAACTGACGAGCCGCTTCTTCGGCGGCGAACATGTCCTTGATCAAATCGGTCGCCGACGCATCCGATTCGACGGGGGTATCGAACGGTTTCGGCTTGGGGTTCTTGCGAATCGTCCACCAGGGGCGGCCGTCTCCGAGGTCGCTGTGGCTCGTCACGCTCGACAGGTCGCCGGTCGGAACCGATCCGGTCGCCGTCGTTGCGGTGCGCGGCTCGTGGGCGAAGAGGTGCACGCCCAGTTCGCGAATCCGCTCGACGACCCGGACCGGAGTGGTCCTCGTGACGATGAGCGCGGACACGAGGATGAGAATCGAGAACAGCGGGATGCTGACCCACGCGGTCGCGGCGGTCGTCAACCAGTTCGCGACGACCCAGCCCATGACCCCGCCCGCAGCGGCGATACCGGGAATGCCGTTCGACGGTTGCGGCATTCCCCCCGCGATGTGAGCGAGTGCCGAGCACGACAAGACGAACAGCCCGAGTCCGACCGCGATGCGACGGTTGTCGGCATCAATCGTCGGGTGGCGAAACAGCCACGCGGCGAACAAGACGAGCACGACCGGAAGGCCATAGGCGATGCGGCCGAACAAACCGCCGACCGTTGATTCTTCGACGAGGCGAACCCACTCAACTGTCGGGACGAACCATTCGACCGTGGCGCCAACCCCCGCAAGAATCAGCAGGAAAAACGGGAGCCCGTCACGGCGATCGTCCTTTTCGACCTTGTCCGAGAGGAACAGGCGGAAGGTCGCGCCGGCCGCGTGAGCGAGGCCCATCCAGATGACGACAAAGAAGTTCGGGCCGGTCGGACGAACCGGGCGCGCCGTTGCCCGCGGAAGCGGACGTGTGGGTGCCGCTTTCCGCGCGTTACTCGGTTTCGAGCGCGACGGTCCAGCCATGGTTTGAGGCTACCCGCGAGCACCCCGAAAACACGGGTGCGACACCCGAAACCCGCAAGGTTGCGCGGGACTCGTCCTTAGAGCGACGCGCGTGAACGGCGTCGGTTGAACGGTCGGAAACCGATTCCGGCTGCGATGATCGCGACCGAAGCGAGGGCAGCAAACGTTGTCGGAAGTGCGCCACCTGTCGAGGCGAGCGACTCGGACGCGTTGTAACGAAAAATCACAGCTCCATCCGCGCCAACGCCGCCGGTAATGTCGTCGGCAGCGGCGCCGTTGGTGTCGACAGTTTGGCTCCCACCTTCTCCAATATATTGGGTGTGCGGCGTGTCGGTGTAGACGCCTCCGCCATGCCCGAGTTCATCGGTGAAGCCATCGAAAATTGCGGGTGCGCCAGGATCCGAATCGGGAACGATTCCCGGTCCGCCCCCGCTGCACGCTTCTCCGCTAGGAGGCGACCCGGCCACACCCGCACCGACGTTCTCGCCGACGACGGTCTCGGCGCTACCGTTATCGCAATAACCCCAAGCGAAAATGGCCGGAATGGCACCCGCTCCCCCGTCTGCGACGACAGGAGTTCCACCATTCACTGATACGGACGAGTCACCCCCGTCCCCCCCCTCAACGCTAGAGCCGTTTGCGCCACCCGCACCAACGACAATCGCAACAGTGTCATTAGCAGCAAAACTTGTTAAATCCATGTATTCCACGTCGCCACCTGCACCGGTGTACCCGAAGCTGTATCCATTTGACCAACCCCCACCGCCCGCGCCCACAATCACACTGTAGAGCCCCGTAATTCCTGCGGGAAGGCTCCAGGAATGGGTGCCAGTGCCCTCAAACCACAGTTCACAGACTCCCGCATTGTTGTCGAGATTACCGCCGTCCGGCTCAAGCCCGCAACCGTCGACATTGGCCGCAGTAGCGGCGGTCGTCGAACCGAGGAGGCCGGTCGACACAAGTGCGGTAAAACCGCCGATTTTCAAGGCAAGGTTGTTTTTCACGAAGGGTTCCTTAAGTTTCGCGCCACAGAAACTAAAGCGGCTAACTCTAATCTAGCGGCTTTCCCCAGGGAATTCCGAGGAATTTTTGCAACCCGAAAAACGTGGCGTGGTGCGTTCTCGGCCAATTCGCGATGCAGGAACGTGATAAACCGATTGACATTGATGTCTTTTTCGGACACAAATGCCAACGCCAACTCACTCGTCCCTCCTTCGGTCGCCATGGCGAAACAGGCAAAATCGGAGATTCCGCGATAAGCCCCAATCCGCGACTCCACCCATGCCGGGTTGATCTTGAACCCAGACGCGTTGATGAGTTCGTCGGTTCGACCGGTGATAACCAACGTTCCATCTGCGTCGAGGGCACCTGAGTCCCCCGGGTAGAACCAGCCATCGCGGAACCCCGGTGTTGGTATCACCGTCGGCGGCCAATATCTCGTCACCTGATAATCGGACTGCAATCGCACCGCGCCGGTTTCGCCCGATGCGAGCGTGGCACCGGTCTCGTCGACGATTTCGACGCGTGCCGTCGGAAAGACCTGCCCGACGCGCTGGGGATCGGACGGGTCATAGACAGCGCGTGTTACCGTCCCGCCCTCGGTCGAACCATAGAGATAGACAAGTTCCGCGGCAAATACCCCTGCGAACGACGCCGCCAATTGCGGACTCAACAGACTGCCCGCGACTTCGAGAACTTTCACGCTCGAAACGTCCGCGTTTTTGGCGCGGACGGCCTCGACCAGATCGTTGAGTTTGGCAGGGGACGTCTTGACCGCCTGAACCCGCGCGCGCTCGATATGGGCGACATTTTCGGCGGCGGTGCCCGGCAGCAAATACGTTTCCCCGTTGAACAGGCTCCAGAAATAGGTCTGTATTCCGGACGCGGTGTCGAGGCCCAATTCCGACAAGAACGGCAGGTGCGGCATCCAGTTGACGCGGGCCGCCTCGGTTCGAACCTTGAGATCGCGCAGGGTGAAGGGCACACCCTTGGGCGTTCCCGTCGTGCCACTCGAAAACACGAGGTGCACGAGCGAATTGTCATCGGCGAAATCGTTCGGTTCGATTTGCGGGTTGAGGCGCGCAGCAGATTCGAGCCACTCTGGCGAGACATGGACTCCGCCGGTCACGCAAGCTGCAAAAACGGGGTCATCGGAATACAGAGAGTCAATCGACGACGCGTATTCCTCGACGATGTTGCCTCGTGCGACAAACGACACCGCTCCTTCGTGCATGAGTGCCGCGAGAAACACCGTGTTGAGGAACGGGTCCATTCGCAGCCCGACGACAGACCCCGGCCGAATGCCGTCGGCGCGCAGCTTCGCCGCGATGCGGACCACGGTGTCGACAAAGACCGAATTCGAGAACTCGCCTTTCGCGCTCTGAATCGCGATCGCCTCGGGTGTTGTCGCCGCCCGCTCGATAAAATCGCGAATCGGGTTCACCGTCGTTCGAGTCCGCTTCGGAAGAATCGCAACAGTAACGAGGCCGCGATCGACGTGATGAGCACGTAGGCCATCGTGAGAGCCTGCAGATATGGGCCAAACGCAGTGCTCGCCGCCAACGCGGCGATGAGGATAGAGAATTCTCCGCGAGGGACCAAGAACGCACCGGCTCGTTTCCAGGCAAGCGGGTCCGACATACCCCGAGCGATGAACCAGCCAACAAACAACTTTCCGGCGATACCGAGGACCGCGAGTGTTAGCGCAAGCGGAAGAACGGGCGGGATGTCGGCGGGATCCACGCCGAGACCGAAGAACACGAAAAAGATTGCGGCGAAAAGGTCACGCAGGGGCGCGAGGCGCAATCGCACGGCTTCGGCGACTTCACCCGTCAGAATCAACCCGACCAGGAACGCGGCGACGGCGGACGAGAATCCGACCATTTCCGAAAATCCCGCTACGGCGAGAGCGATTCCGAACACCGTGAGCAAGAGGGCGCCCGGCGAACTCGTGTTGAGAATTCGCCCGAAGGCGTCTTGGCCCTTGAACGAGATGACGAGCGCAACG
The DNA here is from genome assembly GCA_044353905.1 of Microbacteriaceae bacterium. Lineage (GTDB taxonomy): Bacteria > Actinomycetota > Actinomycetes > Actinomycetales > Microbacteriaceae > MWH-TA3. Next base: position 10,926 of record JBILBA010000017.1, read on the forward strand.
GCCGTGACGACGAGAGCGACCCCCACCGAGATCACTCCCGCGACAACCCCGAGCCCCGCCACCAGTGTCGCCAACAATGGCAGATATGGCGCGAGGGCGAGGTCTTCGATTACGAGAACCGTGGTGACCCGGCGCGACACTTCAGATCGATTCCAACCGAATTCTCGCATCATCTGGGAGGCGATTCCCGAGGAACTCACGTAGGTGATTCCGCCGAGCGCGAGTGCCCCAATCGGCCCCCACCCCATCAAGAACCCGGCGACGACCCCGGGAATTCCGTTGACCGCGATGTCGATGAGTCCGGTGGATTTCCGTTCGAGGAACCCTTCGACCAGGTTGGGCCCAGAGTGTTCGAGACCCAACATCAGCAAGAGGAGGATTGCGCCCAGTTGTGCGCCGATGGCGAGGAAATCTTCGCTGAAGTCGAGCGGCGCGATTCCACCGTTACCCAGCGCGAGCCCGACGGCAAGGTAGATCGGAACGACAGAAATCTTGAGGCGCACCGCGAGGTAAGCGAACACCCCCAGTGCGAGAAGCATGATGCCGATCTCGGCCAAGGCGACACTTGTCGACTCGGATGCACCGGCAGCGAGAATCATGGTTACGCCTCGATGACGATCGGAACAATCATGGGGCGACGACGGTGCTGGGTGTTGACCCAGCGGCCGACGACTCGGCGAACGACCTGTTGGAACTGTCCGGCGTCGTTTACTCCCGAGGTCGCCGCCTCGGCGAGGGCTGCGACGATCTGCGGTTTGACGTCGTCAAAAACGGATTCGTCTTCGGCAAAGCCGCGCGCGTGAATCTCTGGGCCGACGACGACAGCACCCGTCCGAGGGTCGATCGCGACGAAAATCGAGATGAAGCCCTCTTCCGCGAGGATGCGGCGGTCCTTGAGGTCGGCGTCGGTAATCTCGCCGACACTCGACCCATCGACGTAAACGAAGCCGATGTCGTGTTGGCCCGCGATGTTCATGCGGCCGTCCTTCAAGTCGACGACCGTGCCGTTCTCGGGAATCAGCGTGTTCTGAACCGGAACGCCCGTCTCGATCGCGAGAGCGACGTTCGCGTGCAGGTGGCGCACCTCGCCGTGGATCGGGAAGACGTTCTTGGGTTTGACGATGTTGTAGCAGTACAAGAGCTCGCCGGCGGCGGCGTGCCCAGACACGTGAACCTTGGCTGTTCCCTTGTGCACGACGTTCGCACCCAGAGCGATCAGCCCGTTGATGACGCGATAGACCGCGTTCTCGTTTCCCGGGATCAACGACGACGCGAGGATGACGGTGTCACCCTTGCCGACCTCGATCTGGTGTTCCTGGTTCGCCATGCGCGACAAGACGGCCATCGGCTCGCCCTGTGAGCCGGTCGACATGAAGACGACCCGGTCGTCGGGCATCTCGACCGCGTCCTTGAGGTCGACAACGGTTCCCGCGGGAATTGTCATGTATCCCAGCTCCGACGCGATTCCCATGTTGCGAACCATCGAACGCCCGACGAACACGACGTGGCGACCGTTCGCGACGGCAGCATCAATGATCTGTTGAACGCGGTGAACGTGCGAAGCAAAACTAGCAACGACGACCTTGCCCTTGGCGCGGTGCATGACCTGTTCGATGACCGGTCCGATGTCGCGCTCGAGCGGCGTGAAACCAGGCACGTCGGCGTTTGTCGAGTCGGTCATAAAGATGTCGACGCCTTCCTCACCAAGACGTGCGAACGAGCGCAGGTCCGTGAGGCGACCGTCGAGCGGCAGTTGATCCATCTTGAAGTCACCCGTCGCGAGGACGAGTCCGGCCGGAGTGCGAATCGCGACAGCGAGGGCATCCGGAATCGAGTGGTTGACCGCGACGAACTCGAGGTCGAACGGACCGACGTTCAGGCGCTGGTCGTCGGACACGACCTTGAGCTCTGGCTTGATCTTGTGTTCCTTGAGCTTCGCCTCTATGAGAGCGAGCGTGAGCCTCGAGCCGTATAGCGTGATGTCCTCGCGCAGTCGCAGCAGATACGGCACGGCGCCGATGTGGTCTTCGTGTCCGTGCGTCAACACGATTCCGACAATGTCGTCGAGCCGATCGCGGATGGGCGTGAAGTCGGGGAGGATCAGGTCGACGCCGGGCTGGGTCTCCTCGGGGAACAACACGCCACAGTCGACGATGAGCAGGCGACCGTCGAATTCGTAGACCGTCATGTTTCGGCCGATCTCGCCGATTCCACCGAGGGGAATGATTCGAAGCGCACCCGTTTCGAGCGGTTGCGGTTCACTGATGATTCGAGGCATGGTGCCTCCTTTTTGCTAAGGTGCTACGCGGCCGTTGGCGTTGAACGACGCCGACGTCATGGGCATCAAATCGACCCAGAATTGTTCCATCTTTTCCGCCACCATTTCGATTTCACGTTGGGGGAACGATGGGAAGTGTGTTCCCTCGCGCATCGTTCGGAGGCTGAGGAAGTTCATGAGAGAGCGCGCGTTCATCGTGACGTACATCGACGAATAGATGGTGACGGGCAGGACCATTCGGGCGACCTCTCGAGCGACACCGGCCTCGAGCATTCGCTGGTACGACGCGTACGCCTCGGTGCAAACGGCACGGACTTCGGTGTCGACGAGTTGCGACTGTTCCGGTGTGCCCGGCGTGAACTCGTAACTACCCGTCTTGCCGACCTGAACGAGGTTGCGATCGGCACCGGGAACATAGAACACGGGACGCAGTTCGCGGTATCGACCGCTTTCCTCGTTGTACGAGGCGATGCGGTGGCGCATGAATTCGCGGAACACGAAGATCGGTGCCTGAACATAGAACGTCATCGAGTTGTGCTCGAACGGCGAACCGTGGCGGTCGCGCATCAAATAGTTGATGAGTCCCTTGTCGCGGTCGGTCGCGTCGGCTTCGTTGCCCTCGAGCGACTGCTCGCCCTGGGTCGAGACACGAGCGGCAAACAACACGTCGCGGTCGTTCGCGGTGGAGCGAACGAGTTCGACGGTTACGTCGCTGCGGAACTGCACATCACTCATGACTTCAGCCTACCGATTGCAGGCGACCTAACGCCGTGCCCACGCTCCGGGCGCCGAGAGAAGTGCGGCGACTTCGCTGGGCAAGTTTCCGGTTTCGATGTCGGCGAGGCTCGTGGTCTCGAGAACGCTGCGAAGAGCGACCCGGGTCGCGATCCAGAGGTCGCGCAAGTGCTCGGCCGCACCGAGGTATTCGGTTTCCTCTGGGCGTTCCCCGCGAACCTCGGCGAGAGGACCTTCGAGTGCACGCATGACGTCGGCGACGCGAATGTCGGCGGCGGGCTTGGCGAGGCGGAATCCGCCGTCGCGACCGCGCATGCTCTGCAGGATTCCGGCGGTTCGAAGAGTGGTCAACACCCCGACGAGGAACTTGGTTGGGATGACGTGCTTCTCGGCGATCGCGTCGCCCTTGAGAAGCGCCCGCGGGTTTTCGCGCTGGGCCGCCGCGAGTTCGAGCAATGCGCGCATCGCGTAATCGACTCGAGCAGAGATGTACATAAGCCCATTCTGCCCGATTCCCGCATAATTCCCCTATTTCCCCCGACAATGCGGACAATGCGGACAATGCGGGATGTTACGTAACAAAAGTCATCGGAATTCGTCGTAACGAGCACACGTCAATACCGTGGAGACATGGAGTACGGAATCGTTGCAGGACTGCTCGTTGTGTCGACGCTGCTCGGTCTCGTCTGGAAGAGCCGGCAGGGCCGAGTTGTTGCCCAGAGCGGTTCGACCATCTCGCTCGACTATCGCGAAGCGGGCAAGACCACCATCCTTCAGTTCACGACCTCGATGTGCGCGCCGTGCGCGCAGTTGAAACCGCGCCTCGAAAAGATCGCGAACTTCCGCAGTGACGTCGCCTATCGGGACATCGACGCGGTCGAACACCTCGACCTCGCGAACCGGCTGTCGATTCGTTCGACGCCGACGACTCTCATCGTTAGCCCGGACGGCGAGATTCGCGCGCGCATCAACGGCATCGCCCCGGCCGAAACGTTCATCAACGCCATCGAAGGCACCATTCCCGCCCGATCTGTCACAACAACCGAGGAGACCGTCATATGAGCAAGTCCACCGGAATCGACCCCCGCGGACCGCGTTTCGGCGCGTCCATTACCGCTGTCTTACTTCTTGTCGACGTGTTCATCTCGATTCCCCTCGCGACCGCACCCATCGACACTGAAGCGCCGGGGTACGTTCTGCTCGTTGTGCTTTCCGCGATTTTCCTGTGGGGCGCCGTCGGTGGAGTCCAGCAGTCGCCCTACGGCCTGTTCTTTGCGAAGTTCGTTCGCCCGCGCCTCAAGGCTCCCGAGTTCGTCGAAAGCCCCGCGGGTCCGACGTTCTCGCAGGCGGTCGGTTTCATCGTGACCATCATCGGCGTCCTGCTCTACCTCGCCGGCATCCCCGCCGCCGTTCCGGTTGCCGCGGCGTTCGCGTTCGTCGCCGCGTTCCTCAACGCCGCGTTCGGCTACTGCCTCGGTTGCGAGATCTACCTGGTGTTCGCCAAGCGCGGCATCACCTTCGGGCTCGAGAAGCCCGGAACGCCGCGCACCACACGAGTCGGATCCGACCACAACATCTAGACTTCGAACCACCGAAGGAAGGTGTGAGATGTCGAGTCGTCGTGTAGTCATCGCCGGTGCGTCCGGTTTCATTGGTCGCGCGCTCGTCGCGGAACTGACGGCATCTGGCTGGTCGGTGACGCGTCTCGTGCGCGGACCCGCAACCCGAGCCGACGAGGTTTCGTGGGACCCGGCGTTCGGCACCCTCGACCCCGCCACGCTGTCGGGCGCTGACGCCGTCATCAATCTGTCCGGCGCGAGCATCTCGCGTATTCCGTGGACGCGGTCGGTTCGCGAGTCGATCGTGGCATCCCGCCGCGAGGCGACGACAACCCTCGTGACCGCCATCAACTCGGCAAAGTCAACCCCGAAGGTCTTCCTGTCCGGTTCGGCCGTGGGGATTTACGGCGGGCGGGGTGACGAGGGTTTGTCCGAGACGAGCGCGCGAGGCACCGGATTCCTCGCGGACGTCGTCGAGGCGTGGGAGTCCAACGCGTCGAAAGCTCGTTGTCGAACGGTGTTCCTGCGCACCGGACTCGTGCTGGGTGACGGCGGCGCACTCGCTCCGCTTCGACTCGCGACGTCGTTCTTCGCTGGCGCGCGCGTCGGTTCCGGTCAGCAGTGGTGGCCGTGGATCAGTCACCGAGACGAAGTCCGTGCCATCGTGCACCTCATCGATTCGAAACTGTCGGGCGCCGTCAATCTCGTCGGCCCGACCCCGGCGCGTTCCGTCGAGGTGACGCGCGAACTCGCGCGAATCATGAAGCGCCCCCACCTGTTCTCGATTCCCGCGTTTGCCATCGGGTTGCTGGGCGATGCTGGGCGCGAGTTGTTGTTGTGGTCACAAAAGGTGTCGCCGACCGCGCTGGAAAAAGACGGCTTCGTGTTCGAGCACCGAACCGTCGCCGAGGCGCTGCGCTGGGTTATCTCGGGAAAGCGCCGGTAACGAACCGAACGCCGCGGGCGAGCGAACCGAACCGTCCAGGATTTCGAATCCACAGCGCCCCACGCATGACGGGCGCGAACCATCCGAACACGCGGTCGAACACACGCGACCGTGCTCGGGCATCGGCGTCGGTGCCGAACCGGGTGCCCGACGAATCCTTCGGGTGCTGGCTAAACGTGATGGGGAAATAGTCGCACTTGAGTTTCGCGCGGTTCGCGTCGGAGACAAAGATGTACTCGTCTCCGAGGAAATTCGCGGTTCCCGCCCCGAAGTTCTCGTCGAACCAGACCTCGGCCTGGCGAATCAGCGCGGGTCGAACCGCGACTTCAATCGTGCCGACGCGGGCTGAGTTCCATATCGTCGCCGGTTCGCGAAATGCCGGATAACGCTTTCGCGGTGCACCGGTTTCGTCCTGGGCACGGCCGAGAAACACCGCGAGTCGCGGGTTGTCCTCGAACGTCGCGACCACGTCCGCGAGCCCGTCGGGCAACCAGATCACGTCTTCTTCGCCGAACACGAGCACCTCGCCCACCGCCTCGCGAATCGCGGCGTTGCGGCTGGCGGTCACACCGACTGAATCGAGGCGGATGACACGGACGTCACTGCGTTTCGGCGCGACTCCCCCGGCGCCCTGCACCACCATCAGAATCTCGGTGTCGGGTCTGGCGGGCGGCAACACGATCCGCGACAGCCCCTCGGAGAGAACCGAATACGCGATTGTGAGGGCCGGCTCAGTCACTGTTCACTCGCGCTCGAGCGAACCGCATCAGCCCCGAGGCGATACCCGAATACATCTGCCCGATCATGCGAACCGCGAGGAACGAGACAAGAGCGGCCCCGGCAGCGACCTCGCCGAGGACGGTCAACGCGATCAGCGCCGCCATGAGAATCATGACGCCGATACTCGCAATCAGCGACGCGAGCTCGCCCGCCTTGATTCGAGCGCGCACCTTGTCGGCGCTCGACGCGGGGTCCTTCGCCTTTTGTTGGTCGCGGAAACCCTGCTGGGTGACGAACTGACGGCGGAGCGAAAAGCCGAACACCTGAATGACGGCCAGCGCGATGATCAGATTCGCGAGACCGAACAGCGGCGACAAGAAGAACAGTGCGGCCCCGATGACCACGATTCGAGCGCCCATCGTCAAGATCGACGTCAGTTCCATCGCGGTCGCCCAACGCCATGACTCCCCCGCGCGTGACGCCGAGTTTCCCTGGAAAGCCTTTTCGAACACGTTGACGCGGTACAGGCTCTGACCGTAATTCAGGACACGAAGTCCGCCGAACACGACGAGGAAGACGACCGCCAAAACGATGGTGTCGTTCATGGGACGGACCACCCCGGCTTCGGGGATGATGATGTTCGCGAACAGTTGCGCGGCCAGAAGTTCCGCGGCGGACACGAGAGCGCCGAACGACACCAGCCCGACGACGATAAATCGGTCGCGGCGAGTGCGGAAAAGGTCGGCCATCGCCGACCGGAACTGCAGCACCAAGGTGATCATGATGACCTAACGGTATCGTGCCTCAGCCGCGAGACCGCGCTTAATGGCGTCGATGATCTCGTCCTTTTTGGCTTCGGACACGAAGTCGTCACGCTCGATGTTGGCGAACGAAAACGTCCGTAGGTCGAGCGGCACCGTGACGGGACTGATTGTTTCGAGCCCGACACCCATCGCATAGTCGCCGTACTTGAGCCCGGTTCCGTGAACGGCGTCCTCGAAACCCTCGAACGTCACGAGTGAGCACGGGATGGCATAGGACTGGCAGGCGATGAAGACGTGCATCGCGCTCGTCACAACGCGGTCATAACCGATGAGCGTTCCGAGGAATTCCGCGATTTTCTCCGGCGACGACATCAGCACCGAGAGTTCTTCGAAGTTGTCGGGCAGGCGCATCGGAAGGCTGTTGTGCGTGTAGTGACGAACGAACGCGGTCTTGCCGTTGGTCTTTTTCGGGCGAACGAGTGGAACGATTCGAGACATCACGGCGCCCGGGTCTCCGAACGACTCGACATCCGGTCCGCCGCACTCCTTGACGAGTTTCGCGGTGATCGGTCCACGAACCGACATGTATTCGGCTTTCGGGTGCAGTTCGACATCGTCAGACGAAATCCCCGTACCAATCACGATGGACGACGGCGTGATGAAACGACCAATCGACCCGGTCGAGATGATGTGGTGTTCGACAATCGGCGCAGTCGGCGAGTGATACAGAATTCGATCGGTCGTGTAGTTACCAATGATGAGCGGGCTGAGCCAGTCGCCGAAGTTTCCGGGGAACGGTCGAGCCCACCAGGTCAGAGTGACCTGGTTCTCGGATTCGCGCGCGGAATAGTGGGCGAACGTGTGGGACGCCTCGATGGTGGCGCGTTCTTCGTTCGTCGTCACACCCGTCGTGTTGAGGTCGTTCGAATACTTTTCGAGGTCGGCCATGTTCCCGTCGAAACCGGCCCGCAGAATCTTGTAGGTCAGGGCGCGACGCGAGAGCGTGTTCCCCACCGTCCCCTGGCCCGTGAGGATCGCGGTGACACCGATCCGGTCGGCGATGTTGACGAGTCGACGCGCGACCGGCTTCGGAAGTCGCCTGAGGACCTTCTTGCCGAAAATCGTGATGCGCTTTCGAAGCGACGGCTTTGCGGCCGACTTGTGTTGTTCGACCTTGCCCTTGAACTCGGCGACGTTGCCCGACGACCCGAACACGAAGAACGACTCGACCTTGAGCGACGGGTCACCCTTGCCGACCACCGCAGCCGACGGGATGACCTGGAACGTGAGCGAATCGACGTTCTGGCGCCAACCGTCTTCAAAGAAATAATCGTCCGTCGCCTTGAGTTCCGACGTCGCCTCGAGCGCCGCTGCGTCGGCGATCATCTTTCGGGCGTTCTCGCTCGTGCCGACGCCCCAAAAGCACGGCTCCCAGAAACGGGTGCGGTTCTGATAGCCGATCGTCAGCGACGAACCAAAGCCGCGCTGGAAACCGATGATGTCGGCGCTCGAATGACGAACAAAATCGGGCAAGGACAGCAGTCGGCAATCGACGTCGATCCAAAAGACTTTTTTGTCGGGGAAACGCTCGCAGACCGATTGCAGGAACGGGACTTTCTGGCGACACATGTCCGCCCAGTCCTGGCCCGGCTTCTTGGCGATTTCCTCGAGCACATAGTCGACACCGAGCTTGTCGAGATCCGCTTTCAGAGCCTTCGCTTCGTTTCGGTAATACTCGTCATCCGTATAAAACGAACACACCACGATCGAGCTCATGGAATCCTTCCCCGTCAGGCTAACGGTTCAGTTTACCCAACCGAGAGTCGGGTTAAGAGTGCACCGAGATGGCGGCCGTGTTGAGCGGCACGTCGGTGTCGCGGCCGCGGAACGTGAATACTCCGCGCCAGAAACCAAGGCCCCACGACAAGTGCATCGTCGGAAGTACGGCCATGAGCGCGATGCGGGACTTGAGGCTGAGCCCCTTCGACAACCACGCGCCTCCGAGGACCACTGCGGCATACGCGTAGAGCGGCAAGAGCCACCACCAGTTCACGGTTGCGATGAAGCCGGCGACCGCGACGGCGGCGGAAAAGATGAACGTCGGCGGGACGAGGTACTTCACGCGAGTGCGCTTGGGGTTCGCGAGCAGAATGAACGCCCGGAACTTGCCCGTCGTGAGGAACTGGCGCGCAAGCGACACGATGTCACGACGCGGGTAATACCCGACCTTGAGACGTGGGTCGAACCAGACGACATTGCCGTGCTCGCGGAGGCGAGCGTTGAGTTCCCAGTCTTGACCGCGAACGAGCAGTTCGTTGAAACCGCCGACCGCGAGAACGTCCTCGCGCCGGAAAACCCCCAGGTACACCGTGTCCGCCGGACCGGCAACACCACCCGTGTGGATTGGTCCGCCACCCAGCCCGATGAAGTTCCCGTAGGCCCAGGCGACCGCCTTCTGGATCGATGAATGACCGCGCGCCTCCATGATTCCGCCGACATTCGTCGCGCCCGTTTCCTGCAGAATCGACACCGCCAATTTCGCGTAGCCGGGTTCGAGCTCGGAGTGGGCATCGACTCGGAAAATCACGTCGGCATTGGTCGACAACATCGCAATGTTCAACGCAGCCGGCGTGCTGCCCGACGGGTTGTCCACGATGATGAGCGGGAATTCGCCGGCGAGTTCGTTCGCAATCTCGCGGGTCTTGTCCTCCGACGGGCCAATCGCGACAACGACTTGTGTCCCCTTGGGGTTCTTCTGAGCAACGATGCTCTCGACCGCGGTGCGCAGGTATCGCGCATCATTTCGGACCGGCATGACATACGCGATCGACAGCGCCTTCGCGCCAGATTTCGCCGTCGTCATGAACGCGAGTCTAGCGCGGCGAGCCTGATGGCGACCCGGACCACTGAGCGCGCTTCGCGGCGTCGGCCGACCGTGTCGAGCGTGAGTCCGTGAATAAGCGCGCCTTGCCAGGTCGCAGGGATCGGCAACGCCAACAGTGCCTCGACAGCGGGGCGATCGCGGCGGTTGATGATCGGAACCTGCGGTTCGCCGTTCTCTTTCTTGTAGCGAGTGAGCAGGCGGCCAGCCTGGCGACCGAAAACAAGTTCCCGGAACAACGACCAAATGCCGATGATCGGGGCAACAAACAGCGCCAGCCCGAACAGCAAGGTCAGCGGCTGTCCAGAGGCAACCAGCAGTGCGGCTTGGTAGGCGGCGAACACGATGTACAGAGCGAGCAGTGCCGACATCACGGCGACGCCGATAATCGTGCGGGTCGTCTTCATCCCTCCAGCCTATTCGCGCGGTGTGCTCGCCCGTGCCATCCGTCCGCCCCCCTCTCGTGGCTCGTCCCTTCCCTCCCTCCCCACCCTTCGCCCCGCACTTTACGTTTTTGGAAACCAAACCGGCTCAATCCGACGTTCGTGGAAACCAATGTGGGTATTCGAAGCAGGACCGTCACCACGGCGTCATTTGGTTCCCAGGAACGCTCAAATCCGCCGATTCCGTTGCCGCGAAAGTGCTGTCCTGATTGTCCTGAGCACCGAATCCCACTCGTCAAAAACTTGAGAATACGAGATTTCGAGTACATCCCAACCGTCAGCACGGAGCCACGCCACCTTTCTTCGATCGCGCTCCCAATCAGCGCGTTCTGAGTGGAACTCTGCACCGTGAGTTTCCACAACTAACCCCCGGCCGAGGACAAAGTCAGCGTGGAACCGACCAATCGGAACCTGCATTGTGTAGTTGATCCTCGCCTGCGCCAAACGGAAGCGCACGACCGACTCAAGTATTGATTCGGGAGTGCTCGAACGCATTTGCACGATTCGCGCTGCAGCTTTCGGAGTCGCCCTTTCCACAATCTCCCAATCCAGCGGTGTCAGAGCTCGAACGCGCTCGAGATGATCAACCAAAGCCAGCGTCCACTCGGCTTTTTGACAGGTGCTGTAATCAATCACCATCTCTACCAACCCGACACATGCTCCAATCCGGGATGGGGTTTTGCGACGTGTTGTTCGAAACTCATTCACTTCATCTCGCCTGCTTCGGATGTGGAAATGAATTTTCTCCACTGGATAGCCAAGAACTCGTGCTGCAGCGGCGCATGTCAATAGGCCATGAGCTTCCACCGCGCGGATTTCGGATGGTGAAATCGTTGGAAGAGACACCCAGCCCTTTCGCAGGCGAAGTATTCGATGTGCCCGGATCTGCGCCCAAATCGTCCCCCGGTCGATTCCAAAGCGTTTGAGGTCGCGCATTCGCGCGACTCCGTTGTGTTTTTGCAAGGCAGTCAATATGTCCATTGCTTTGTTGTAGCCGAGAACTCATCGCAAGAACTAGGGGCTGACTCGAGTTTGGGATTGCGCTTCAAGTGTGGCGACTGGGTACATTCGCAGATTCTTGAATCCGCGCAGCGACTTTATGGAAACTGTTTGGTTGAATCACAAACTTCGTGGAAACGAAAAAGCTCCCCGACGCGAAAACGCAGCCAAAACCTCACTTGGTTGCCACAAACGGGGGAAAGGGGTGATTTGGTTTCCAAAAACGTGGAATGAGTTTTTGGGCTGGGGGTTGCCGGAGTTGCTGGGGTTGCTGGGGCAAGGGGTGCTGGGGTTACGGGGTGAGGAAGGCGAAGGTGTCGGGCGAGATGTCCCCGACAGCAGAGATACTCATGGGCTCGGCGATGAGGGTGTGTGCGAGCTCGGTGACCGAGTCGTTCGAGACGGCGGCGAGCAGGCGCTCGGCCTCGTCGAGGTCACGATATTCACCAAGGAATTCCGATCGCGCCAGACGGTTCATGCGTGAGTCCATCGATTCGAGCGACAGTGTCGACGACCCGAGGATCTGCCCCCGAGCCCGGTTCATCTCGGCATCGGTGACCGTGGTCATCGACTCGAGTCCGTCGCGCATCAAACGTGCGACCTCGGTGACCGCGTGCGGCGCGCACCCGGCGGCGATGCCGACGGCACCGGCGTCCGAGTACATCACGGGGAACGCGTCGACCGAATAGGCAAGCCCGCGCTTTTCGCGAATCTCTTGGAACAACCGTGACGACGAGCCTCCGCCCAAAATCGACGTCAACACGTTGAGGTCGTTTCGGCGAACATCGCTGGCAACGACTCCGGGAATTCCCATGATCAGAACCACCTGCTCGAGCGGCCGATTGGTGACGAGAACGTCGTGTCGATCCGCGATCGCAACCTCGGCTTGCGGGCGGCGCGCTTCCGGCGCCCCGTCATCAAGAGTCCAACCGACGAGCGATTCCAGAACCATGGCGACCAGGTCGTCGTGGGACACGTCCCCCGCGGCTGTCACGATGAGGTCGCGCGGTTGATAACGGTCGGCGTAGTGCTCGACGACCGAGTCACGCTGCGCTCCCTGAATGTCGTCAACCGTTCCGCCGATGGGACGCGCTAGTGGCGAGTCGCCAAAGATCGCGGTGAAGAACTGTTCCGCGCACACGTCGTCCGGGTCATCGGCCGCCATCGCCAACTCTTCGAGGATGACGGTTCGTTCCATCTCGAAGTCGTCTGGGCGCAGCATCGAGTTCGACACCTGGTCGCCCAGAACACGAACCGCGGCCGCCAAATCCTTCGATCGCACTCGCGCGAGGTAACAGGTGTTTTCCTTTGCGGTCAGCGCGTTGTGAAAAGCGCCCATCGCGTCGAACGTTTCGGAAATCGTGAACGCATCGCGCGTGCTCGTCCCCTTGAACAAGAGGTGCTCGAGGAAGTGGGTCGACCCGTGGTGTCCGGCGTCCTCGTCACGCGAGCCGGCACCGATCCAGAATCCGATAGTCACCGACCGAGACCCCGGCACGCGCTCGGTCAGAACGCGCAGACCGCTCGAGTGGACCGTGCGGCGAACCTCGCAGTCGCCGGTCGAGGTGAACGAGATAGAAGGTTCGGTGAGGGGAAGTTCGATGTGCGCCATGAGACTTTGAGCCTACACAGCGCCGCCCAATGAAAAACGGGGACGAGCCGAAGCTCGCCCCCGCCTTTACTGAACGACTACTTGCCGTGGAATTCCGCCTTTGCGAATTCCTTGTCGTCTTCTGCGGACTTGATACGTGCGATCGAGAAGATCATGAGACCGAAGAGGCACTTCGCGAGGATGTCCGCGATGGTGTATCCGACCTCACGTGCAACGAACGCGTCTGCATCGAATGCCGACGAGCTCATGCCCAAGATGTACGTAATGGGGTAAACGCCCCACGTTGCGAGAAGGAGGAGGCGAAGAAGAGAAATCTTCTTGCGGACCTCAGCCGACTGCTTCGCGAGGCTCTTGCCGAGTTCGACGAACAGGACGAAGAGGATGTAGAGGAACGGGATGGTCGAAGCGACCAGCCAGAACTCGGCGCCGAGACCGAAGAGATCGATCTTGGCGTCTCCGGGGTAACCGAGGATGATCATGGCTGCTGCTGCAGGCACCAAGCGGTTCAACAGTGAACGCTGGATTGCAACGGCAAGACCGAGCACAGCAACTGCTTCTACGAGGAGAAGCGGCACGGTGAGGAGCCAGTCAACGTAACGGTAGCCAACGTTGTAGGCGTCAGCGTTGTTGCCCTCGGTACCAGCAAACGCGTGGTTGAACGAGTCAAACATGCGGAAGTAGTGGTACGCAGCAATCGCGGTAACGGTTGCCGAAACCATAACCGCCATGCGGTAACGGGTGGCAACGCGCTCGCGCGCGATGAAAAGGAAAACGGTGGTGAACAGCATGCTCGCGATACCCAGCGAGAACATGTTGTACACCACATTGAATTGAGTGTTGTCTAGAAGACCGGACAGCGTGTTCACACGAAGCCTTTCGTTCAAAACGGGCTGAACACTCGTGGCGTTCATCCCACCGGGGTGATCCCCTAACACGGGAACCGTTCCCCGTGCATTCAGAATGCTATCGTTTGCGTCTGAAAATGTGTAGCCCAAAACGCCGACAAAAAAACGGGGGCGAGCCGAAGCCCGCCCCCGCATTTCGTGGAGTATTACTCGGTGTCGGCGTCGGCCTCAGCCGCGTCCGAACCGCCGTCTTCACCGTCGACGACGGGAACAAGCGAGAGCTTGCCACGGTCATCGATCTTGGCGATTTCGACGAGGACCTTCTGACCGACCGAAAGCACGTCTTCCGCGTTCTCGACGCGCTTGCCACCCGAGAGCTTGCGCAGCTCTGAGATGTGCAAGAGACCGTCTTTGCCAGGCATGAGCGACACGAAAGCACCGAACGCCGCGATCTTGACGACGGTTCCGAGGAACTGCTCGCCAACTTCGGGGTTGATGGGGTTCGCGATCTGGTTGACGCGGTCACGCGCCGCCTCAGCCGAGGGGCCGTCGTTCGATCCGATGTAGACAGTTCCGTCTTCTTCGATCGAAATCTGGGCACCGGTCTCGTCCTGGATGGAGTTGATCGTCTTGCCCTTCGGTCCGATGAGTTCACCGATCTTGTCGACGGGGATCTGGACCGAGATCACGCGAGGCGCGGTCGGTGCCATTTCGTCCGGTCCGTCGATGGCCTCGTTGAGGACGTCGAGGATTGCGAGTCGAGCAGCCTTCGCTTGAGTCAACGCGCTGGTGAGGACCGATGCCGGGATTCCGTCGAGCTTGGTGTCGAGCTGAATCGCGGTGATGAAGTCCTTCGTTCCGGCGACCTTGAAGTCCATGTCGCCGAGGGCGTCCTCTGCACCAAGGATGTCGGTCAGTGCGGCGTAACGGGTTTCACCGTCGACCTCGTCAGAGACGAGACCCATGGCGATTCCGGCAAC
>JBILBA010000004.1:0-91689 GCA_044353905.1 Microbacteriaceae bacterium
CCACGACAAGCGCTTGCGAATGCGAACAACATTCGCCGCGAGCTGTTCCGCGGTCCGGCCGCGACGCCCCGGCAGTGTCATATGACCGAGTTCCGAATTGGGCACGAGGACGCCGTTGTAAATCAGCGCCGAGCCAATTCCGGTTCCCAGCGTCGTCACGAGGACGAGCCCTTGAACGTCTCTGGCGGCACCAAACTTGTATTCCGCGTAACCGGCCGCATCGGCATCATTCACGACGTGTACGCGCCGACCGAGTGTCGCCTCGAGGAGGTCACCGACATTGAGTCCGATCCATGATTGGTCGACGTTGGATGCCGAGAACGCGACCTCGTCGATGATTACCGCCGGGAAACAAACACCGACCGCCAATGAACCGTTTGGGTCCAGTTGCTCAACCAAGTCGAGACACACCCGAGCGACATCGCCCGGTATCGCTCCGGTTGGTGTTCCGACCTTGATCTTCTCGCCGATCAGTTCGCCCGACACCACATCAACAATCGCTGCCTTGATGCCCGTCCCACCGATATCGATGCCAATGGTTTGTGTCATGTCGGTCTCCGGGTACGGGTGGGCCCAGTTGGGGCGATAATGGCATTCTACTGAGGGAGGACTCATGGCGTGGTGGTACAACCATCGAACAGGTGAAGTCGAGGAGGGCCCGTTGTCTCTCGGCAGCGACCGCGACGGACCGTTCGAGTCCCGAGAGGAAGCCGAACGCGCACCGCAGATTGCCGCGGAACGCGCGCAGGCGTGGCGGGATGAAGAAGACGCCACCGACGACTAGTCGGCGAATACGCGTCGGTGTTCCGGTGAGCGCTTTCTAGCCCAAGCCCGGAGTGTGCTTGACCGTGATTGGGAGGCGACGTTCGCGTCCGAACGCCATTCGTGAAATTCGAGGTCCGATAGCGCCTTGGCGACGCTTCCATTCGCTTCCAGCGACGAGTCCCGCGATGCGCTCCACCGTTGCGCGGTCAAATCCGGCTGCGACCACGGACTCAATCGAATCACGGCGACTGACGAGGTGATCGAGAATCGCGTCGAGCACGTCGTATGGCGGCAACGAGTCTTGGTCGGTTTGGTCTGGCCGTAGTTCCGCACTCGGCGGCTTCGTGATCGAACTGACGGGGATAGGCGGAGTCTCACCGCGAGATTCAGCGGACGCGTTTCGCCAACGGGCCAGGTCCCAGACGAGTGTTTTGAAGACGTCCTTGAGGGGCGCGAAACCGCCCACCGTGTCGCCGTACATCGTTGAATAGCCAACGGCCACTTCGGATTTGTTTCCCGTCGTCAGGATCAAATGCCCGTGCTGGTTGCTCAGTGCCATGAGTATCATTCCCCGAGCGCGTGCCTGGATGTTCTCGGCGGCGACGCCCGTCAGTCCCAATTGGGTTTCGAACGGAGTCACGAGTTCGGCAATTGGCTGGATATCAAAGTGACAACCGAGCGTGGTCGCTAGTTCTCGAGCGTCGTCCTTTGACCCGTCGCTCGAATACTTGCTCGGCATTGACACGCCAAACACCCGGGTCGCACCAATCGCGTCGGCGGCGATGACGGCGCACACCGCGCTGTCGATCCCTCCACTGAGTCCCAGTGCGATGGAGGGGAAACCGTTCTTGGTGACGTAATCGCGCACGCCGAGCACGAGGGCATGCCACACCGCCTCGATGTCGGGAAGATCGTTCCCCACGAATGGGGTGATGTCATCGGTGGGTTCTGCGAGTTCTATGCCGTCCGACGAAACCCCGGACCCGTGGATGTCAATCAGTTCGGTGACTGCTTCAAATCGCGCTGCCCTTAGCAGAGTGGTTCCAGCCGCGTCGAGAACCGCACTGTCCCCATCGAAGACGAGGTCGTCCTGACCGCCCACTGCGTTGACGTAGACGACCGTCGCGCCGAATTCAGCGGCTCTCGTTGCCAACAGCGGGAAACGCGTCTCGTCTTTCCCCGTGTCGAACGGTGAGGCGTTGATGACGACGACGGCGTCAAGGTCACGGGCGGCGAGTTCGGCAACCGGGCCATCGGAACGCCAGAGGTCTTCGCAAATGAGAAAGCCGGTTGTGACTCCGCCGAGGTCAAGGATGAGAGTTCCGTCGCCGGGGACGAAAACGCGTTCTTCGTCGAAGACCGAATAGTTCGGAAGGTGACGCTTGGCGTACGTGGCCACGATTCGACCGTCGTGCAGAACGGCAAGCGAGTTGTGCGCTCGCGCACCACCGAACTCGGTTTCCGCGGCCTCAGAGAGATAGCCGACGACGACGACCGCGTCGCCGAATCCGTCTGTTGCTAATCGAGCGGCGAGAGTAGTTACTCCGGCTGAGGATTGACGTATGAAATCGATGCTCGACGCGAGGTCGTCAACGGGGTAACCCGTTATCGACATCTCTGGCGTGACAATCACCCGTGCACCTCGGGAATAGGCGCCGGACACCGCGGCGATGATCGCGAGGGAGTTACCCGTGACATCACCCACGATGGGGTTCAGTTGGGCTAGCGCGAACCGAATCCTCGACATAACAAGTAGCCTAGTAGCGCAGGGAAAGCGTCGAAGGAGTCCCATGGAAAAGCAGCAGGAGTTTGTGCTCCGCACCATCGAGGAACGCGGTGTCAAGTTCGTTCGACTGTGGTTTACCGACGTGTCGGGAACGCTCAAGAACGTCGCGCTCGCACCGGCCGAGGTGGAAGGCGCTTTCGCAGAAGGACTCGGCGTGGACGGCTCATCAGTCGAAGGGCTCACTCGTGTGTACGAGGCGGACGTCCTGTTGCACCCGGACCCCACGACATTTCAGGTTCTTCCGTGGCGTGGTCAGGTTGACCCCACGGCTCGCATGTTCTGTGACATCACGACTCCGGACGGTCAGGCGGCCGCAACCGACCCGCGTTATGTGCTGAGGCGTGCGCTCGCCAAGGCGGCCGAGAAGGGTTTCACCTTCTACACGCACCCCGAGATCGAGTTTTACCTGTTCAAAGACAACAACCAGGCGAATCTCGTTCCGGTCGACGAAGCCGGCTATTTCGATAACGTCCCTGGCGGAACCGCCCACGATTTCCGTCGCAATGCGGTTCGCCATCTCGAGGACCTCGGGATCTCGGTCGAGTTTTCCCACCACGAAGCGGGTCCGGGTCAAAACGAAATCGATCTGCGGTATGCCGACGCATTGACTACCGCAGACAACATTCAAACGTTCCGAACCGTCGTGAAAGAAGCCGCGATCGAACAGGGTGTGTACGCGACGTTCATGCCGAAGCCCCTCGCCAACCACCCCGGAAGCGGAATGCACACCCATTTGTCCCTCTTCGAGGGGGACTCGAACGCGTTCTACGATGCGAGCAAGCCCTATCAATTGTCGACAATCGGCCGTCAGTTCATCGCGGGCATTCTCACTCACGCTCACGAGATCACAGCCGTCACGAACCAGTTCGTCAACTCGTATAAGCGTCTCTGGGGAGGCGGTGAAGCTCCGCCCTTCATCACGTGGGGTCACAACAACACGTCTGCTTTGGTGCGCGTCCCGATGTACAAGCCGGGCAAGGAACAGTCGGTTCGAATCGAATATCGCGGTTTGGACGCAGCCGCGAATCCCTACCTCGCCTACGCACTCCTGCTCTCGGCCGGCATGAAGGGGATCGAGGAGGGTTACGAACTTCCGCCTGAAGCCGAGGGCGACATCGCGAGTCTCACGGCAACCGAGCGTCGTGCGCTTGGTTACCGTCCGCTCCCCGAAAATCTTCACCGCGCGTTGCACTATATGGAAGAGAGCGAACTGGTCGCGGAAACACTGGGCGAACAGGTGTTCAACTTCTTTATTCGGAACAAGCAAGCGGAGTGGAACGCCTACGGCCGCCAGGTGACGCCGTGGGAGTTGGACACGAACTTCCGCCAACTGTAGGCATGACCGCAGCCCCGAGTCTTACCGATTTGGCCCGAATCGGGTTTTCTGATCTGTCTGGCGCGCGGGACCTTCTCGCAACGTACGGATTCAGACCCGAGTGGTTCCAGTCGGCGGCGAGTGCAGATAACGCCCTGCGCTGGTTGAGTCGGTTGGCGGACTCCTCACGGAAACCGCTCGATGCGGTTCTCGCTGATTCCCGTCATCGAGACGCTCTGATCAGAGTCCTGGGGGTCAGTGACGGTCTCGCTGAATTCCTCGTTCGACAACCGAATGCTCTTGACCGAGTGCTTCCACCCACATCACTTCCGACGGAAGCGAAGTACCGCAAAACGTTGTCGGGCGCGCATTCCGTTGACGCGATTCGCATCCGCTATCGCGAACAGCTTTTGACCATCGCGGCGTGGGACCTGATGCAACCGGACGCAGCCGCCGTCGTCCACGACGTGGGTGCTGCTCTGGCCGACCTAGCGGGAGCGGTGCTCGACTCAGCTCTGCAACTGGCACAAGCCACCGTCGATGCGCCAGCGGAGATCAAGGACCACACGGCGCTCACCATCCTCGGCATGGGAAAAGCGGGCGCTCGGGAACTCAATTACGTTTCGGATGTCGATGTGATTTTTGTGTGTGCCGCGCGAGGGATTGAGGACAACGACGCAGTGACGTTGGCGACCAAATGGGCGCGCTCGATTGTCGCGACCGTGAACGAGCCGAGCCTCGAGCCGGCCCTCTGGGAACTGGACAACAATTTGCGACCGGAGGGCGCGAAAGGCGCTCTGGTGAGAACACTCGAATCGCACGTCGCCTATTACGAGCGTTGGGCAGAAAACTGGGAGTTCCAGGCGTTACTCAAGGCGAGGCCGATGGCGGGGGACGCGGAACTTGGTGGTGACTATTTGGCGGCGCTCTCTGACGCTGTCTGGTCGAGTTCCTCTCGCGAAGGGTTCGTCGAGTCGGTCCAGAAGATGCGCGAACGGGTGACAGAGAACATTCCCGCCGAACTCAGAGACGTGCAGATCAAATTGGGGCCGGGTGGCCTTCGTGATGTCGAGTTCACCGTCCAATTGCTCCAACTCGTGCACGGGAAGGACGACGAGACGGTTCGTGTCCGAGACACGCTGACCGCGATTTCTCGATTGTCAGAGGGTGGATACATCGGACGCCCCGAGGCGATTTCTTTTTCGAACCATTATCGAGAATTGCGGGTTGTCGAGCACCGGGTTCAGCTGCTCGCACTCCGACGAACACATCTCATGCCGCGCGACCCCGAAACACTGCGAGTGGTCGCGCGATCATCAGGTCTCGCCGAGACCAGTGACTCACTTCTTGCCCGCTGGAATGACATCAAACGGGACGTTCGCTCCCTGCACCAACGCCTGTTTTATCGACCTCTTCTCTCTGCCGTCGCAAACCTGGGCGAGGACACAATTTCGTTGTCGAGCGCGCAAGCGGAAGCGCGTCTGCGGGCCAGTGGTTTTCATGATCCCGCAGGGGCACTTCGCCACATCGCCGCGCTGACCGCTGGAATTTCTCGAAGCGCCACAATCCAGCGGAACCTCTTGCCGGTGCTTCTGCATTGGATGTCGGAAGGCACCGACCCGGACGGCGGACTGGCTGCGTTTCGCACCATCAGTGACTCGCTGGGGGACTCGCCGTGGTACCTCCGGATGCTGCGCGACTCGGTCGGTGCCGCGCAGCGACTCAGCCGCGTGCTCTCGCTGTCACACTACGTGGCCACTTTGATCGAGCGGGTGCCCGATTCCGTCGCGTGGCTCGACGATGACGACAACCTGCGACCCAGAACACTCGAGACGTTGTTGGAGGAGTTCGGCGCAATCGACTCCCGCCACGCCAACGTGGAGGACGCGGCGAAGGCGGTTCGCTTCGCGCGGAGGCGAGAACTGCTTCGCGTCGCGTTGGCCGCAGTGCTCGATCTCGTTGACATAGAGCAGATTGGGATCGCCCTGTCGGATATCGCGACGGCCACGATTGAAGCCGCCACGCGACTCGCTCGCCGTGGGATTGACGGCGTCGAATTCGCGGTCATCGCGATGGGGCGATTCGGTGGACAGGAACTTGGGTTCTCGTCGGACACCGACGTCGTCTGGGTGTTCCGCGACAACGGGGCTGGGGAATCCGCCCACCAGAGTGCCGAGAAGATTGTTCATGCCGTTATTCGGCTCACCGAAGACCTGCGCTTTCCGCTCGATCTTGACGCGGGACTTCGACCGGAAGGAAAGAACGGTCCTCTCGTTCGCTCCCTCGATGCGTACCGCGCCTATTACGACCAGTGGAGCGACATTTGGGAGACGCAGGCCCTGATTCGGGCGCGACCGGTGGCGGGTGATCCCGCACTGTTGGCGGCGTTCGACGAGATGGCTGACTCCGTCCGATACACGACCGAGATTTCGGAGGAGGGAATCCGCGAAATTCGCCGCATCAAGGCACGGGTCGAGACCGAGAGATTGCCCTTCGGAGCCGACGCCTCTCGACACACGAAATTGGGTCGCGGTTCGCTGAGTGATGTTGAATGGCTCGTCCAGCTGATTCAGTTGATGCACGGAACGGAAAACAGCAACGTCAGGACGCCCTCAACGCTGGAAGCGTTGACCGCCGAAGTCACGAGTGGATATCTGTCAGAGAGCGACGGCGCCGCCCTTCGAGAGGCCTGGCTCACGAGCTCTCGAGTTCGATCGGCCACGACTCTCTTCACGGGCAAAGGGTCTGATGTCGTCCCCGTCGATCGGCGTGACCTCGAGGGTATCGCCCGGATACTTGCATACCCGGCGGGTCGAGGAGCGGATCTGGAGAATGACTATTTGCGCATCACGCGCCAGAGTCGCCAGGTGTTCGAGCGAATTTTTTACCCCAACTAACGACGAAAGCGTCACCCGAAGGTGACGCCTCGTCGTGCAGCGTTCGTTAGCAGGAGAACGTGGTCTCGTACTCAAAGGGGTGCGGGCGCTGCGCCGACGGAAGAACTTCCATCGCGCGCTTCATGCTCACCCATTCGTCGATGAGGTCCTTCGTGAATACGTTGCCCTGCAAGAGGAACTCGTGGTCGTTTTCGAGCGCAATGAGCGCTTCCTCGAGCGAACCAGGAACCTGGGGGATGAGCTTCGCTTCGTCAGCGGGGAGCTCGTAGAGGTCCTTGTCGACGGGCTCGTGAGGCTCGATCTTGTTGAGGACTCCGTCCAGTCCAGCCATCATCTGCACGGCGAACGCGAGGTACGGGTTGCTCGAGGCGTCGGGCGCGCGGAACTCGATTCGCTTTGCCTTCGGGTTCGTCCCCGTGATCGGGATTCGAATCGCCGCCGAGCGGTTTCCGGCCGAGTAGACGAGGTTGACCGGAGCCTCGAAACCCTTCACGAGACGTCGGTAGGAATTCATCGTGGGGTTCGTGAACGCGAGGATCGCACCCGCGTGCTTGAGGATTCCGCCGATGTACCACCGAGCGATGTCCGAAAGTCCCGCGTAACCCTTTTCGTCGTAGAACAGGGGCTTCCCGTTGGCCCACAGAGACTGGTGGGTGTGCATCCCAGAGCCGTTGTCGTTGAAGAGCGGCTTGGGCATGAAGGTCGCAACCTTGCCGTGCAGGTCGGCTTCGTTCTTGACGATGTACTTGAACTTCAGGATGTCGTCGGCGGATTTGACCATCGTGTCGAATCGGTAGTTGATCTCGCACTGACCGGCGGTTCCCACCTCGTGGTGTGAGCGCTCGACGTGGAGGCCCGACGCCGCGAGCTGGAGACAGATCTGGTCACGCAGGTCGGCGAGCTTGTCGACCGGGCTCACCGGGAAGTAGCCACCCTTGTAAGGCGTCTTGTTGGCGAGGTTTCCGCCTTCTTCCTCTCGGCCGGTGTTCCACGCGGCTTCTTCCGAGTCGACGTGGTAGAACGACGATCCGCTCGACACCTCGTAACGCACGTCGTCGAAGATGAAGAACTCTGCCTCGGGGGCAAAGAACGCGGTATCGGCGATGCCGGTCGAAGCGAGATACTTCTCGGCCTTCTTCGCAACCTGGCGCGGGTCCCGGTGGTAAATCTCGCCGTTGCGCGGGTTGTAAATGTCGAAGATGAGAATGAGCGTCTTTTCAACGCGGTAGGGGTCGAGGTACGCAGTCGTGACGTCGGGGATCAACTGCAGGTCGCTCTCGGCGATTCCCTGGAATCCCGTGATGGATGAGCCGTCAAAGAGCTGTCCGACAGAGAAGAATTCTTCGTCCACGGTGCTCGCGGGGATGTTGAAGTGCTGCTGAATACCCGGGAGGTCAGTGAACCGAATGTCAAGGAACTTGACGTCTTCCTTCTTGATATACGCAAGAACCTCTGCTGGGGTCTTAAACATGTTTCCTCCTACTGGTCGGGTCATGCTGCTCTAACAGTTGATTCACGGTACCGAGGATGTGTGTCTTAACCGTCACACGAATGTTTCGGGGATGTTACAACCGGTCGAGCTTTAGCGAGGTCGCGGTGCCCGCATCTTGGTCGGGTCGATGCCCTTGGGCATCATCGACGCGGGAGTCTTGGCAATCGAGTTGAGTCGGTTCGACACGACCATGATCTCGGCTTTGCGAACGCTTCCCTTGAGTTTGTAGAGCGCGGGGAAGAACTCTTTCAGCGTCATGCCATCCGGGCCGACGTGGAGAAGATGAACCGGAACACCGGGGACGATGCGCTGAACCTCTTTGCGGGCATCCTCGACAAGAGGAGCGATTCGAGAGCGAACACCCTCCGACACAATGACGACACCGGGCTTGCCGACAACTCGGTACACAATGTCCTGGTTCTTGTTCATTCGAATCGGCACATCGTTTCCGCGCCACGAACGACGTAACTGATTCTTGATCAGTGCGGACACCGCGCCCGCCTGGCCCTGAAGGTTCGAATACATCAGGCGCTGGGTCAATTGACCGAGAACCATAAGGAAGCCGAGCACGCCGGTGAGAATTCCGAGAATGATGGACACAACGAAGCTGATTGGTTCGCCGCCGGTCGCCAGAATCGCGAACACGATTCCGCCAGCGATCGGACCGATCGTGCCAAGGATGAGCCAGAGGATAGCGAGGCGATCTCGTTTGATGACGATGACGAGTACGTCAAAGATCTGGCGGACGCGACCGGGTTCTTTTGCCATGCTGTTCTCCTAGTAACCGAGGTCTGAGGCGGTGAACGCGCCTGCTTCGAGTCGAGACTTCATCGCGGTCAAAAAGCGCGCAGCATCTGCTCCGTCGACGATTCGGTGGTCGTAGGACAACGCGAGATAGACCATTGAGCGAATAGCGATCGAGTCGCCGCCCATGACCACGGGTCGTTTGACAACCGCTCCGAGTCCCAGAATCGCGGACTGGGGGAGGAATACGACGGGAGTGTCGAACAACGCGCCGCGCGACCCGGTGTTTGTCACCGTGAATGTACCGCCCTGCAGTTCATCGGGAGTGAGTTTGTTGCTGCGCGTGCGTTCAGCGAGGTCGGCGATCTCGGCGGCCAGCGAAGCAATGCTCTTTCCGCCCGCATCTTTCACCACGGGTGTCAGCAGTCCACGCTCGGTGTCAACGGCGATCGAGATGTTTTCGAACGCCGGGTAGACGATGTCTTCTCCCTGGACGGTGCTGTTGATAATCGGGAATGCCTGGAGCGCCTCGACGGACGCCTTGACAAAGAATGGGAGGAACGTGAGCTTCTGACCCGTTTTCACCTGGAAATCTGCTTTGATGTGGTCGCGCAGGTTCGATACCTCGGTGACATCGACCTCGACAACGGTGGTGAGCTGCGCGGTCGACGTCATCGACAGGACCGCTCGTTCGGCGATGACCTTGCGGAGGCGAGACATCGGAACGCGGGTTCCGCGAAGGTCAGACGCAACCAGAGCGACAGCGCTTTCGTGGGAAATCGACGCAGCTACAGGGGCTGGGATCGTCGTTGCGGAGGCGACCACGGGGGCGGGAGTTGCTGCACGGCTTTCCGCGGCAAGCACGTCCTCCTTGCGGATGCGACCTCCGATGCCGGTTCCCACAATTCCCGCGAGGTCAACACCGCGATCGTGTGCCAACTTGCGCACAATCGGGCTGACATAGGGGTTTCCAAAGCGTGGGGTCGGCGGGACCACGGGGGGAGCCTGAACAACGGGTGCGACTGCGACCGGGGCCGCGGCAACCACGGGAGGGGACACGATAACCGGTTCGGACATCACGGGAGGAGCGACGACGGGCGGGGGAGTGACGGGAGCCTCGACGACGGGAACGACAACGGGCTCGGGTGTCGCGGGAACGGACGCCACGGGCTCAGCCGGAGCGGCGGCGGGTGCGGCGGGGGCAGCCCCGCTTCCCTCACCGATGCGCGCGAGCGGAGCGCCGACCTCGACGGTCTCGTCTTCTTGGGCGAAAATCTCTTCAAGGACGCCAGCAACGGGCGACGGAATCTCGGTATCGACCTTGTCGGTTGACACTTCGACAATCGGTTCGTCGACTGCCACCGTGTCTCCGACCTTTTTCAGCCAGCGTGTCACGGTACCCTCGGTGACGCTCTCGCCGAGTGCGGGAAGGTTGACGTTCGTGCTCATGTTGATTCGTTCTCCTTGAACAGTTGTTACATCGCGTGAAGCGGTTTGCCCGCGAGGGCCATGAACGCTTCACCAAGTGCTTCGTTTTGTGTGGGGTGCGCGTGAAGGTGCGGCGCGACGTCTTCGGGGTGTGCTTCCCAATTGACAATCATCTGAGCCTCACCGAGCAGTTCGCCAACGCGTGCCCCGATCATGTGAACGCCGACGACCGGTCCGTCGACAACTCGAATGACCTTGATCGAGCCTGCGGTCTCGAGAATGTGGCTCTTTCCGTTACCGGCCAGGTTGTAGTCGTAAATGGCAATCGCTGCGTCGCCGTATTGTTCTTTAGCCGCGGTTTCGGACAAACC
This sequence comes from Microbacteriaceae bacterium, assembly GCA_044353905.1. Taxonomy (GTDB): domain Bacteria; phylum Actinomycetota; class Actinomycetes; order Actinomycetales; family Microbacteriaceae; genus MWH-TA3. Next base: position 10,799 of record JBILBA010000004.1, read on the forward strand.
AACCGACGCGATTTCGGGCTCGGAATAGGTGACCTTGGGGATGTTGACATCCGAAACCACCATCGGGTTCAGCCCGGCGAGCTCTTCGGCAACAAAGATTCCGTGCTGGTAACCACGGTGAGCGAGCTGGAGACCGGGAACAATGTCACCGACGGCGTAAACGCCCGGGATGTTGGTCAGAAGGCGTTCGTTGGTAAGGACGTAACCGCGATCCATCGCGATCCCGACCTCTTCGAAACCGCAATTCGCGGTCTGAGCGCCACGGCCGATCGCGACGAGCAAAACATCCGCGGTCAGAATTTCGCCACCCTCGAGGGTGACGGTCACGCCGTTGGCATCCTGGGTTGCACTCTCGAAACGGACGCCTGTTTTGAACTCGATTCCGCGCTTACGGAACGCACGCTCGAATTGCTTAGAGACGGACTCGTCTTCATTCGGTACCAGACGGGGAAGCCCCTCGACGATGGTGACCTCGGTTCCCCACGATCGCCAGACGGACGAGAACTCGACGCCGATGACGCCACCACCGAGAACGATTGCGCTCTTCGGAACGTAGTCGAGTGTGATTGCCTGCTCTGAGGTCAGGAAGCGTCCGCCGATCTCGAGGCCGGGGAGCGTCTTGGCATAGGAACCCGTCGCGAGCACGACGTTGGTGCCCGTGATCGTGGTGTCTCCCACCTGGACGGTGTTCGGTGATGTGAGCGTTCCGTATCCGTCATACGTCGTGATTCCGCGAGCCTTGAGCAGGCCCTGAAGTCCCTTGAACTTGGAATCGATGATTCCCTGTCGATAGGTCGACACGGCAGCTACGTCGATTCCGCCGAGAGTTGCATCAACGCCAAACTTCGCCGCATCGCGGACGCTGTCCGCAACCTCCGCCGCGTGAAGCAACGCCTTCGTCGGAATACATCCGACGTGCAAGCAGGTGCCGCCCACCTTGTCCTTTTCGACGAGCGCAACGCTCATACCCAATTGACTTGCGCGGAGTGCGGCCGAATAACCGCCACTGCCACCACCAAGAACGACGAGATCTACTGCTACGTCAGCCACCAACACTCCTTGAAATTGTGAATGGGACTGGGCCACGCGGGAAATGCTGGAACCCAGTGATAACCGTGTTCGAGCCTACCGCTTGTTGAGGGGAGCTTCGGCAAGCCGGCGGACAAGTTCTATGAGTGTTCTCACCATTGTTCCTGTCGCACCCTTCGGAACGAATCCGTAGGGAGCGTTGGCGTTGTTGGCTGGGCCGGCGATGTCGAGGTGAGCCCACGGGATGCGTTTGCCCTCGGCATCGGTTCCGACGAATTCGCGAAGGAAAACGCCACCGATAAGCATTCCTCCAGCGGTGTTGCCGATCTTGGCATTCGCGATGTCGGCGACGTCGCTCGCTATAACCGGCAACAGGTATTCCGGAAGGGGCATGGTCCACGATTCTTCCCCGACGGCGTCGGACGCGGACGTCACGGCGGACGCCACAGCGGAATCACCCATGACAGCGGCGATTCTATCGCCGAGGGCAACTCGGGCGGCCCCCGTAAGTGTTGCAACGTCGATGATGTAGTCGGGGTTTTCTTCGCTCGCAGCGACGAGGCCATCGGCGAGCACGACTCGTCCCTCGGCATCGGTGTTCGTCACTTCGACGGTCTTTCCACCGCGAATTGTGATGACGTCGTTCGGGCGAATTGCGGTGCCGGAGGGCATGTTTTCAGCGATGCAGAGCCACGCCGTGACGGCAATCGGGATTTTGCGTTCGGCTATCGCTCGAGTCACGGCGAACACCGTCGCGGCACCGGTCATGTCGTATTTCATTCCGACCATCGAGTTTGCCGGTTTGATGGACAACCCTCCTGTGTCGAACGTGATGCCTTTACCCACAAGCGCAATGTGTCGTTTCGCCCCCTTCGGTGCATACCGAACGATGACGAGGCGGGGTGGCCGAGATGATCCGGCGCCAATTCCCAAAATTCCACCGTAATTGCCGCGCTCGAGTGCGCTTTCGTCGAGGACTTCCACTCGGAGCTCTGTACCCTTCGACAGTTCGACGACTCTGCGTGCCAACTCGTCCGGGCTGAGAATATTGGGAACCTCGGTGACAAGGTCGCGCACCACACCGACGGCCTCCACACCCGGTCGGATGTCGTCCAGGAGCGGGGTGTGTCGCGCGACAAGAGTGAGTTCGGTGACGAGCGACGGGCCGTCACCACTTTTGCGAGTCATCGTTTTCAGCGCTCCCAACAGAGCACCTTCGACAATCGCGGTTGCTTCTGCGCTGGTCCGAGTGGCGATGTTCACGACCACGTGACCAGAAAGGGAACGGATTGCCGTCGCGGCCGCATAGCGGAGGTTCGTGACTCGTGCAGGGGCGGATCCGAATCCAACGAGCGCAATCGTGCGATAGTCGCTCCACTGAGGCGCGGGCAGTATCGATGTCGAATCCTTTCCGCCGTCGAAACCGACACGGTCGATTGCGTCGGTTAGCCACCGTCCCAATTTGCCGCGAATGCCGTGAGAGATTTCGCCGTCTTCGGCTTTCATGGCGACGAGAACTAAGACATCGCCGGAAACGAGTGAACGGGAGTGCGAAACGGAAGTCATACCCCCAGCGTAGGCGAGGCGCTCGGGATACCGCCGTAGCATGGAGGCATGAGCGTGGGACGGTTGGTCTACCGAGAGTTGGGTATTGACGTACCTCGCGGTCTGCCGCTCGTGATTCTGCTCACTGGATTCATTGACGCTGGTCGGTCTGTCGCGACGGCGGCGCGGCATCTTCTCGACTCCACCACTCACGAGCGCGTGTGGGTGTTCGACAACGACGAGCTATTGGATTATCGCGCTCGTCGACCGACGTTCACTTTTGAACAGACTCGACTCACGGATTACCGTCCGCCGGAACTCGTGTTGAGGCTCGTCACCGACGAACTCGGAGAACAGTTCCTGTTGTTGACCGGTTACGAGCCCGATTATCGCTGGGAAGCGGCGGCCGAAGCCGTTGTCACCGCGATCGAAACGTTCGAGACCTCGGAAACGATGTGGGTTCACGCGATTCCGATGCCGGTTCCGCACACTCGACCCGTCGGGATGACCGTGAGCGGAAATCGCGACGACCTGATCGAACAGTATTCGGTGTGGAAACCGACGACCGAGGTTCCTGGTACGTTCGTGCACTTGGTCGAATTCATGCTCACCAAACTGGAACACCCCGTTGCTGGTTTTGTCCTGCTGATCCCGCACTACCTTGCGGATGCGGAATACCCCGCCGGGACGCTCGCCGTTGTCGATGCGATCACCACCGGCACGGGAATATCGTTGCAAACCGATGCGTTGAGAGAAACGGGTCGGGAGTTCCTCACGGGAATTGCCGATCAAGTGGCCGACAACGACGAACTCGCGAAACTCATCACGAATCTCGAAGGTCGTCACGATACCTACATGCTCGACAATCCAACCCCGTCACCGTTTGTCGATGACGAAGGACAGTTCCCCAGCGCCGAGAGCATCGCGGCCGAGTTGGAAAACTTCCTGCGAACGCGAGGTACACCGGACGACTAGTCGACCGTGATAACCTGAGAACTGAAAGACCCCGAGTCTGCGGCCTAGCCGATTTGACACGGGGGTTTCTACTGCCCGAAAGAGGAAATCTTCATGGCTGACGCCCCCCGTCGTTTCAACTTGTTCAATCGCAAGAACAAGGACCAGGATGCTGCGCCTGCGAAGCCCGCTGCGAAGGCTCCTGCGAAGCCAGCGGCGAAAGCGCCGGCTAAGCCTGCGGCGAAGGCTCCGGTAAAGGCCGCCGCTAAAACCACAGCGAAGCCTGCCGCGAAGCCCGCTGCGAAAGCACCGGCGAAGCCTGCCGCGAAAGCACCGGCGAAGCCAGCCGCGAAACCTGCCGCGAAGGCTCCCGCAAAGCAAACCTCTAAAACCACAGCGAAGCCCGCTGCGAAAGCACCCGCGAAGCCAGCCGCCAAAACACCGACGAAAAAGCCTGCGAGCAAGGCGTCCGGGTCGGCTGAACCGAGCATCGATGACGCGGAACTCCTCGGGGACGAAGAATTCGACGTCGTACTCGTGGTTGGCGATGACAACATCGTCGAGGTCGAGGACACGAGTGTTCCCGACGCCGATGAAGTGATCGAACTTACCGACGACGAGGCAGAAGATGTCAAGACTGCGCTGACTGCGACCTTGCCGGCGGACGCGATTCACATTTCGTCTGGTGATGACGAGATCCCCTCGGTCTCGACCATGATCACCGGCGCTACCGCCGATCCGGTCAAGGACTACTTGAAGCAAATCGGTAAGGTTGCGCTCCTCAACGCCGAACAAGAAGTCACGCTCGCGCTTCGCATCGAGGCGGGTCTTTTCGCGGAAGAAAAGTGGGCAAAGCTGTCGGGCGCCAAGCAAAAGAGCCGCGAGGGTCGCGAATACCGAATTATCGCTGACGATGGTGAGCGGGCGAAACGACACCTCCTCGAAGCGAACCTGCGACTAGTTGTGTCGCTTGCGAAGCGTTACACGGGCCGAGGCATGCAGTTCCTCGACCTGATTCAAGAAGGAAACCTTGGTCTGATTCGCGCGGTCGAGAAGTTCGATTACACGAAGGGTTTCAAGTTTTCGACATATGCGACCTGGTGGATTCGACAGGCGATCACTCGAGCAATGGCCGACCAGGCTCGAACGATTCGTATTCCGGTCCACATGGTCGAGGTCATCAACAAACTCGCTCGAGTACAACGTCAATTGCTTCAGGATTTGGGGCGCGAGCCGTCGCCAGAGGAATTAGCACGAGAACTGGACATGACGCCGGAAAAGGTTGTCGAGGTTCAAAAGTATGGTCGCGAGCCTATCTCGCTCCACACTCCGCTTGGTGAAGACGGGGACTCAGAATTTGGTGACCTCATCGAGGACACCGAGGCGATCGTCCCGCTCGATGCCGTCGCCAATCGTATGTTGCTCGTCGCGTTGGAGTCGGTTCTCGATTCGCTGTCCGAACGGGAATCCGGCGTGATTCGTATGCGCTACGGCCTCGGTGACGGCATCCCGAAGACGCTCGACCAGATCGGTGAGACCTTCGGCGTGACACGCGAGCGCATTCGCCAAATCGAGTCGAAGACGATGACGAAACTTCGCCACCCGTCTCGATCCGTCACCATTCGCGAGTTCCTCGAGTAATGACCGAACCGACGGTCCCTTCACCCGGCGATCGCCACGGACCGCGATTTGGGTTGCGCGCACTTGTTGCGGTGTGGATCGGAAAGTGGGCGGGTTCAGCCCTTCGGTTGCTCGGCCGGGAAGGAACGCACGTCCCTGGACGCATCGCACTGTGGGTGTGCCCGGATTTGCTCGGCGCCATCGCGCGTCCCGAAACGGTCATTGTCGTGACAGGGACAAACGGTAAGACGACCACGACCAATCTCCTTGCCGATGCACTGGGTGCGATCGGTATGCGCGTCTCGAGTAACAGGGCCGGTTCGAACCTTCGTGACGGCATCGTTGCAACCCTGATTAGCGCGGTTTCGCTCACCGGAAGATGTCGACATGACGTCGCCGTCCTCGAAATGGATGAACGTTCCGCACTGCGGGTTCTTCCCCAATTGGCACCCGACATCGTCGTGTGCACGAATCTGACACGCGACTCGATCAAGCGCAACGCCCACCCCGAATTCATCGCGTGGGTGCTGTCGTCCGCGTTGTCCCCGGCAACAACTCTCGTGTTGAACTCGGATGACCTCATCACGGCATCGCTCGGTGGCGATTCGAATGTTCGTGTGTTTTTCGGGGTCGACCCAACGGGCGATGAATCGCGTGAGCCAAGCGGCTCGGCGGTGGACGCCGCAATCTGTCCGAGGTGCGACGAAAAACTCGAATGGAACTTTTGGCGTTTCAACCACATCGGTAGCGTCCGTTGCCTCGCCTGCGGTTTCACGTCCCCGGCGGCCGACATTCGCATCTCACCGATCGACACCACAACGGGGTTGAGGTCGCTCGTCATCAATTCCGAGTCGGTAAGCGTTCGGTTGGCGAACGAAAGCGTCGTCAATGTCTACAACGTGGCGGCCGTTGCCGCGACGCTCGACGTGCTGAACATTGCTCCGGATGTTATTGGTTCGGTGGTCGGTTCGCTCACGCCACCACCCTCCCGCTTCGCGGACGAAACAATTGGTGGGGTCCGTCTCGTCCGGCTGTTGACAAAGGGACTCGTCGGAGTCGCCGTCTCGCGAGCATTCGCACACATCCTCTCGGTGCCCGGCAGAAAGGTTGTATTACTCGCCGTTGACGAAACAACGGACCGGTTCGACGGCGTGGAAAACACCGCGTGGACGTACGACGCCGACTACGAATATCTGGCAGACCCGTCGATCTCTGCGATCTACGTCGGGGGAATCCGCCGCCACGACCAAGCCCTCAGGCTCGCTATGGCGGGCGTCGATCCGACGAGAATCGTGTTGGAAGAATCCGAAACGCGCGGAGCAGATCTGGTACCACTCGAGGGCGTCGACGCGATCTTCAATCTTCATAGCAATCACAATGCGGTGGTTACCGGGGACGTCGTTCGCGGAAAGTTGCGAACGCGACTGATGGAGAAGAGGTCGTGACGCTAACAATCGAGATGTTGTTCCCCGAGATTGCGAATCTGTATGGTGACAATGCGAACATCGAATTTCTTTCGCGCTGCCTGCCCCAAGCCCGCATCGTGCGAACGGGGCTCAATGAGACACCCGCGTTTGCCTCGGGAAACGTTGACTTGGTCTATCTCGGGCCTCTAACGGAACGGGGTCAACTCCGTGCGATCAAGCGTCTGATTCCGCACAAAGACAGAATCAATCAACTCATCGACTCGGGCACCCACTTTCTGTTCACCCATAACGCCATGGAGTGCCTTGGCACTCGAATCACCAACGACGAGATGAACTACGACGAAGCCGGTGTGGGGATTTTTGACTTCTCGACTGAGGTGGCAATGTTCGAGCGCTACACCGGAAAGGTCATGGGGACTTTCGATGGTGTTTCGCAGCCGATCGTCGGGTACAAGTCGCAATTCTCGATGGTCTCGAGTTCACCGGACGTCCCAGGATTCATGAACACGACGCGCGGTATTGGCCGAAACCCGACAACGCACGTTGAGGGAGTACGGCGAAACAATTTCATCGGCACGTCTCTGATCGGCCCGATTCTGCTGATGAACCCGCATTTCGCGCAGTGGCTGTTGTCATCGTTGGGAACGCCCAATGGAACGGAGCTCGCCCTGAAGGAAATGGCCGTTGCGGCGTATGACGCGCGCCTTCGGGAATTTCACGATGACCGCACATGGTCGTCGTTCGAGCGTGTCTCGGGTTAGGCCGATTCGTCAGCGATGAGACGGTCGGTTTCGTCGAGCCACTCGAGGGCTGTTGGGGCGAGTGCAGGCTTGACCTGACCCGCGTGGTGACCGCAGAAGAAGAGTTCACCGGACTGAAGACGAACACGCACGTAGGCCTGCGCTCCGCACGAGTCGCAGCGATCGAGCGCAGTGAGTTCGGGTGCGGTGGCGGTCTCAGAGGGGGAGTTCGTCGAGGTCATGTACTTCCTTTCGATGTCTCTATTTCATCACGAGAGTCGGACATTCCCGTCCGAAAACCACCCCGTTTCGCCATGGGCGTAATTTTCTTCACAACCTCGGAGAGCCTGCCTCCGAGCCACCACGCCCTCGCCTAAGGTTGGACACGTCCCCGTCAGCGAAGGCTAAAGCAGTGGCTACCGAATACTCCGCACGTCATCTCAGTGTCCTCGAAGGACTCGAGGCCGTTCGGAAGCGCCCGGGAATGTACATCGGTTCTACGGACGAACGCGGTCTCATGCACTGTCTGTGGGAAGTGATCGACAACTCTGTTGACGAAGCATTGGCGGGACACGGTTCATCAATCGGCGTGACACTGCACCCTGACGGCAGCGTCGAAGTTCACGACACAGGCCGAGGAATTCCGGTTGACATCGAGCCGCGGACGGGCCTGTCCGGCGTCGAAGTCGTCTTCACCAAGTTGCACGCGGGTGGAAAGTTCGGCTCCGGCTCCTACACGGCGTCTGGCGGTTTGCACGGAGTGGGCGCATCGGTGGTCAACGCGCTCAGCGAACGTCTTGACGTCTTTGTCGACCGTGACGGAGCCACTTACGCCATGTCGTTCCATCGCGGTGAGCCGGGAATCTTCGATGACGCTGCGGGACACGGTCCACGCTCTCCGTTCACTCCCTACATCGATAACTCTGAATTGCGCGTTGTCGGGAAAGCGCCCAAGGGCGTCACGGGAACTCGGGTTCGTTGGTGGCCGGACCCCGAGATCTTCGGAACATCGTCAATCGTCGAACTCGATTCGTTGGTCGCACGGGCGCGCCAAACGGCTTTCCTGGTTCCCGGTCTCTCGCTGTCGGTTTCAGACGAACGTTCGGACACGCCAGAACAGCACGAGTTTTCGTTTGCGGGCGGCATCGGTGAGTTCACGGAATTCCTCGCACCCGACACCGCACTGACCTCGGTGTGGCGCCTGACGGGCGATGGAACTTTCACCGAAACGGTTCCCGTCCTCGACGAAGCGGGGCACATGGTGTCGACGGAGGTCGAGCGTTCCTGCCACGTGGACATCGCCGTGCGTTGGGGCACTGGTTACGACACGGTACAAAAATCCTTCGTCAACATCATCGCGACGCCCAAGGGCGGAACGCACGTCACGGGTTTCGAACAAGCAATCGTGAAGGTCCTCCGAGCCGAGGTCGAGAAGAATTCCCGCCGACTGAAGGTGGGTACCGACAAACTCGAAAAAGATGACATCCTGACAGGTCTCACGACGGTGCTGACGGTTCGCGTCGCCGAGCCGCAATTCGAAGGACAAACGAAAGAAGTCCTTGGAACTCCGGCTGTCCGTCAGGTTGTCTCGGCGGTCGTGACGAAGGCACTCGAAGAAAAGTTCGCGTCAACCAAGCGCGACGACAAGGCGCAGTCCGCGCTCGTGTTGGAAAAGATTGTTGCCGAGATGAAGAGTCGAATCTCGGCTCGCGCTCACAAAGAAACCCAGCGGCGAAAGAACGCGCTCGAATCATCCACCCTGCCGGCAAAACTCGTTGACTGCCGATCGGACGAATTCGAGCGCAGTGAGTTGTTCATTGTTGAGGGCGACTCCGCCCTCGGTACGGCGAAATTGGCCCGCGACTCCGAGTTCCAAGCCCTTCTTCCGATTCGCGGGAAAATCCTCAATGTCCAAAAGGCGTCGGTTGCGGACATGTTGTCGAACACCGAGTGTGCGTCGATCCTCCAGGTCATTGGCGCGGGAAGCGGGCGGACATTCGACCTCGCTCAGGCCCGATACGGCAAGGTCATCATCATGAGCGACGCCGATGTCGACGGCGCGCACATTCGGACGCTTCTGCTGACCCTGTTTTTCAAGTACATGCGTCCGCTGGTCGACGCGGGTCGGGTGTACGCGGCTGTGCCACCGCTGCACCGCATCGTGGCGATCAACCCTGGGTCAAAGGCGAACGATGTGATGTACACCTACTCCGAGGCAGAGTTGCATGCGACGCTGGACTCCTTGCGCAAAGCGAAGCGTTCGTGGCAGGAACCCATTCAGCGCTACAAGGGGCTTGGCGAAATGGACGCGGACCAGCTCGCGGATACCACGATGAGTCTCGAGCACCGAACACTGCGACGCGTGCGCGTCGATGACGCCGAGAAGGCGACAATGATGTTCGAACTTCTCATGGGTAACGAAGTTGCCCCGCGTCGTGAGTTCATCATCGATGGCGCACTCGATCGCGACCGAATCGACGTTTAGCGCAGTCTCGTTCCGATAAAGGACACGACGTCGGTCAACGGTGAGCCGGACCCGTCACGTTTGCCCAGCTCGGTTGGCAGTTCGCGCGCTGTGCCATCCGACGCGCATGCGCGGGGTTCTGGGCCAACGAACGCAAGAGCGAGACCAACTTCGCCCTTCAGCAGCGTGTGGGAGCGCACACCGCCCGTTGCGCGACCCTTTCCAGGGTAGTCGGTCAGCGGAGTCACCTTGGCGCGACCCGGGTCGGCTCCCGTCAACGTCGCCCCTGCAGAGGTGATTGTGACGACGTGGGGGTTGGCGTCGGCCGCGACACTGGCAAACGAGACGACGAGATCGCTGTCAGTCAGTTTGATTCCCGCGACACCAGCCGCTCCGACACCCTGCGGTCGAACTGCGGCAGCGGGGAAGTGAAGCAATTGGGTGTCGAGTGTCACGAAGACGAGCTCGTGTCCGTCGGGAGCGAGATCGGCCCCGACAAGTTCGTCTCCGTCGTCGAGATTGATGATGGAAAAGTCCGCACGAGTTGGGAAAGTGCTGGGGTCAACCCGTTTCACGGTCCCGCGTCGCGTCCCGAGCGCTAACGGAACATCCGAGAGTGGAACGATGGTGACAATTTTTTCGCCTGCAGCGAATCCAACAACGTAATCGGTCGCTTTCGACCCGTTCGCATATCCGATTGCTCCGTCAGAGGAGGGGAGCGCTACCGGCGTGAACCGTATGAAACGGCCGTTCGACGTGATTGCTCCGACATCGCCTCGAGTGGTGGTGCGGACCACCGACCGAACGACATCATGCTTAACTCGTTTGGCGACAGCAGAAAACTCCGAGGTTGCGGGTGTCCGCAACAGTTTCCCGGTTGCCGTCAGAACGACACTGCACGGTTCGTCTTCGACCTCGAGCCCGAGACTCGCAATCGCACCGACGACGGGCACATCCTCACCGTCCAGAAGCGTCGTCCGACGCGGAGTTCCATATTTGGCCGCGACATCCGCCAATTCGTCCGAGACGACCGTGCGCAGCGAATCTTCGCTCGACAGCAGAGTGGTGAGCGCGGCGATGTCCGTGATCAGCGAATCCCGTTCGGATTCAAGCTCAATTCGCGAAAATTTGGTCAGTCGACGAAGTCGAAGCTCGAGAATGTAGTCGGCTTGGAGTTCGGACAGGGAGAACGTGGACTGCAATTCGGTTCGCGCGGTCGCTGCATCATCAGAGGCTCGGATGACTCGAATCACCGCGTCGATATCGACGATGGCGCGAATGAGTCCCTCGACGAGGTGTAAACGCTCGGTCTTACGATCGAGGCGGAATCGCGATCGGCGCGTGACGACCTGAAGTCGATGGGCGATGTACACCCGCAACATGTCGACCAGGCCGAGGGTTTCGGGCTTTCCCGCGACGAGCGCGACATTGTTGATAGAGAAGCCGTCTTCGAGAGGTGTCTGGCGATACAACTGGTCGAGGACGGCCTCTGGAGAGAAACCTGTCTTCACCTCGATGACAAGCCGAAGTCCGTTTTTCCGGTCGGTGAGGTCGACCACATTGGAAATCCCCGTGATCTTCTTTTTGGTCACGCCGTCTTTGATGCGTTCGATGATACGTTCCGGACCAACCAGGTAGGGCAGTTCGGTGACCACGATTCCGGTCTTTCGGGCTGAAACCTGTTCGATCGTCGAGCGGGCACGCGTTCGGAATGTACCCTTTCCCGTCATGTACGCGTCACGAATTCCCTCGAGGCCGACGATGATTCCTCCGCTTGGAAGGTCGGGGCCAGGAATGAACGCCATCAGTTCGTCCAACGTCGCGTCGGGGTGAGCGAGCAGGTGTCGAGTGGCTTCGACGACCTCGACGAGGTTGTGCGGCGCCATGTTCGTCGCCATTCCGACAGCAATCCCGGCAGCACCGTTGACGAGGAGGTTAGGGAACGCGGCGGGCAGGACGTCGGGCTGCAGAAGCTGCCCGTCATAGTTCGGGACAAAGTCGACGACATCTTCGTCGAGGCTGTCCGTCATGGCGATTGCTTCAGGGCGAAGCTTTGCTTCTGTGTAGCGGGAGGCCGCGGGACCGTCATCGAGCGAGCCGAAGTTGCCGTGGCCGTCCACGAATGGCACACGGAGGCTGAATGACTGCGCTAGCCGCACGAGAGCGTCGTAGATCGCGCTGTCGCCGTGGGGATGGAGCTTTCCCATGACCTCTCCGACAACGCGAGCACTCTTGACGTAACCTTTTTCGGGGCGCAGTCCCATCTCGGCCATTTGATAGATGATTCGGCGCTGGACCGGCTTCAGTCCATCGCGAGCGTCGGGAAGGGCGCGAGAATAGATGACGGAGTAGGCATACTCGAGGAATGACCCCTGCATCTCGTGGGAAACGTCAACGTCATCGATACGTTCGGAAGAGGAAGGGGTTTGACTCACAGTGTCCCCGATTTTACCCGTCATTGGCCCGAGCGACCGTTGCCTCGCGGAGGTGTTGGTTAGCGCTTTTGCTTCTGTTCGGGCTGAGGAGAACCCGCTCGGGTTGCCGCGGTCGCGCCGAACGATTGTGGTTCTCGTGGACGGACTTGGTTCGGCAAACCTCAACGCCCGCTCTGCCCATGCCCGCGCGATCGGTTCGCTGAGCAGAACCGACGCACACAGCGGATTTCCGACCACGACGGCCTCTGCGCTGACGACTCTCATGACCGGCCGGTCTCCGGGCGAGACAGGAATGGTCGGTTATGCCATCCGCAATCCGGCGACGGCAGAAATCATCAATCAACTGTCGGGGTTGGACGCAGTGGATCCGACGGTCTGGCAACCCGTCCCGACTCTGTGGGAACGGAACCCCGATCTACCAACCGCGATTATCTCGTCGCCGAGATATCGCGACTCGGGTTTGACTCGGGCGATTTTGCGCGGAGCGCCCTATGTCAGCGCGAAAACCTGGGACGACCGCTTGAGTGCGGTGGACGACTTTTTGGCGAGTCATCGCGAGGGTGTCGCCTACGTCTACATCGCCGAGCTCGACATGGCTGCCCACGCATCGGGAGTGTCGTCGGATCAATGGATACGGCGGCTCGAGGAGTTAGACGGTTTTGTGGCCGATGTCTGTCGTCGTCTGACGCCAACGGACGGTCTCATCATCACTGCCGACCACGGGGTGATGGATGTCCCCGCTTCACGACACGTAATTGTTCCATCGGGCTCGTCGCTGCTCGACGGCGTGACGGTAGGAGGCGAGCCTCGCTTCCTACATCTGTATGCCGAGGACGAGTCAGGAACGCTCGACCGCTGGCGCGACGCAGAAGGACACCGATCCCATGTCGTCTCGCGCGAGGAGGCAATCGCCGCGGGGTGGTTCGGCCGGGTTGAGGATTTTGCCCTCGAACGAATTGGGAATGTGCTCGTGACGCCGCGCGGCGAATTGGTCTATTACATCGAGGGACTAGCCACCGACCAAGCGATGGCGATGGTTGGCCAACACGGTGGCCTGAGTCGCACCGAAACCCTTGTCCCCATTATTCGGGGCGGCGCGTTCGCCTAGCTAGTCCTCTTCTGGACGAGCGCCAAAAACAATCTCGTCCCACGTGGGCATCGCCGCTCGCTGCCGCTTCGAACGGCTCGGTGTCGGATCGGTAAACACGTCGGCACTCGGCTTAGGTTTCGTTCCCGTCTCGTCCACTTGGGTGGTGGGGACTTCCTCGGGGGCGACGGGTGAATCGTCGGGCATCTCGAGCATGTCGGGAGTGATGATGGGAATCGAGCCGGTCGAAGGATGCGAGGCGATGGCGTCTTTTCGCTCACCCCGTCGGCGCGACAAATCATCAACGTGAGTCGACGGGTCGCCAAGTTCTGCGGCTGGAGTGGACACCGACAGGTCGACGTCGATCGACGTTGTCGCTGCGGGGACATGCACAGGGGTCTCCGACGCTGGCTCGTCGACAACAGGAGCCGGAAGTGGTTCGAATTCACCGCTGTCGAATCGAGAGGCTGGTTTTGGAGCGACGACCCGAAGCGGTGGGAACAGCGCCGCATCAACCGATTCCGATTTCGAGATTCGGACTGCGGCGGCATTGGAAGGCACGAGAGTCATCTTTCGCGGATCGAACGACCAGGTGGCGTCTTCTTCGACGTCACCGAGAACGCATCGGGCACCGACCACCCATTCGGCGTTGGCGCGGTAGGACTGCCACCGAACGATGTGGCCACCCTGGCTGGCGATTCGCGCACCGATTTCGATTCCGAACGACGATTCGGCACCGTCACCGACCACGGGTACCGCCAAGGCGCGTTCGAGAACGAACGCGAGCTCAGCTGCGATCGGCCCTTCAAAGCGAGCGATGTGTTCGGAGCTGGAACCCGTTGCGGCCGCGACCTCATCGACCGAGAGTCCCGAACGCAACAGGGATTGAATTTCTTTGGGTGACACCGTGACCGCCGTTGTTGAAGGAGAAGAGTGCCCGAGTTTGGACCGGAGTGCGTCATCGAGAACGATGGAAAAACGCTGACCGTCTCGAGTGACCACGATGATTCCATCGCGTGTCACCTCGATGACCGACAACTCTTCCATCGCCAACTCCTCGGTTGCTCTTGTTCAGCGAGAATACCCCTAGCGCGACACGTTCGACGCGAATGTCGCAGGTGAGTTTGCTTTTCGTTGTAAAGTGTCGCAAACTATCGCCGCCAGCACGGCACACGAAAGGCTTCACCAAAAACATGGCTACTGATTACGATTCCCCCCGCAAGGGCGAGGAAGACCACGAATCACTTCAGGCTCTTCAAGAGCGCGTTCCCGAGCCTCGGCCCGGTGACATTCTCGATGACGCCGACAACCCGGACAGCCTTGAGATGAGTGGTCAAGACCTCGCCAGCATGGAACTCGACGTCATCGTTGTTCCGCCGCAGGCCGACGAGTTCACGTGCATGTCCTGCTTCTTGGTAAAGCACCGCTCGCAGATCGCTAAGGAAAACAAGACCGGCGCGTTTTGCTCGGAGTGCGAGTCCTAGTTCTCCCGAAGTGCGTCCCTGAGTTTTTCGGGGTTGCGTGTCGAAACGTACCAACTCGGAGTCGGGTCATTTGCATCTTTCACGGCAACACTGAGCCCCCGCGGAATCCAGGCGCGTAAGACCTTCCAGGTGCGGGCGTCCGTCATCACACGGTCTCGGTCCGCCTTCTCGACAACCGTCGCTTTGCCCAAGAGAGACAATTCGATGGTCGCCCTTCCCGCGCGGAAGTGTGTGTCCGTGACCACAATTCGGGGCGCGAAGACGACGAACGCAACGAGGGTGATGGCGTAGAACGTGATCGCCGAGACGTAACCCGCCACGATGTTGATCGGAGCGAGCATTCCGAAACCCATGGGGATGACGACGAGGAGTGCGAGGTGAAACGACCACGACGGGGTCAGGGATTCTCGATAACGAACCATGTAACCATTCGACCATGCATTACCCTGAACGAATGACACCCGAGGTTCTCATTGTTGGAACACCCCCTCTATACGCACACCCAGGCGACGCTGGAGCGGATTTATTGTCAACGGTCGAAGTCACACTGGAGCCTGGCGAACGTGCCGTCATTCCCACCGGAATCTCTATCGCGTTGCCCGATGGCTACGTTGCGTTCGTGATGCCGCGCTCCGGTCTGGCCGCAAAACACGGCATTGGATTGGTCAATTCACCGGGCACCATCGATGCCGGTTATCGAGGAGAAATCTCAGTAGTCATGATCAATTCAGATCCAGTGAACTCTTTTTCTGTGGCCGTCGGCGACCGTATCGCTCAACTCGTGATTCAGCCGGTAGTGCGCGCTCGATTCATTCCCGTAACCGAACTTCCTGGCACCGAACGCGGTGCGGGCGGATTCGGCTCGACCGGAGTGACAGGAGCAGCTTCATGAGCGAGAAGAGCGCCCCCGCCGATCGCGAGATGACCGGACCGTTCGACATTTCTGAAGTGAGTGCGGTGCAACCGTTCATCGACCTCGGGGCAATCAAGGTAACGCCGCGAACGGGTTTACAGTTGAGGCTCGACATCGAAGAGGCAACAAAGCGGCTGGTGGCCGCGACCTTTGACATCGATGGTTCGACGCTTCAAGTGCAGGTTTTTGCCGCCCCACGAACCGAAGGTCTGTGGAACGAGATCCGCGAGCAGGTCGCGGCGCAGGTCGTGAAACAGGGCGGTAAGGCGGATCACGTCGTCGGTCCGTTCGGGCCTGAAGTTCGGGCGGCGGTCCCGACAGCCGATGGCTCCAAGCGTCCCGTTCGATTTGTTGGAGTGGACGGACCGAAGTGGTTCCTGCGTGGAGTTATTTCAGGTCCTGCGGCAGAATCCGATTCACGCGCAGCCGTCGTGGAAGACGTGTTTCGCAGCATCGTTGTGAACCGCGGCACCGAAGCACTTCCCCCGCGCGAACTACTGACACTTCGCGTTCCTCCTCAGCCTGGGACGGTGGCATGACAAACCCACTCGGAGAATCAGTCTCGAAATCGTCGCTCGCATCGCTCGTTGCTAACGAGAAAATGACGACTGCCAGCCTGTTCAGCGCAATTGGTGGGGTGCGCGGTGTCATTGAATCAACCGCTCCGGGTTTCTTGTTCCTCGTGGTGTTCACCGTGACGGGTGACCTCTTTCCCTCGGTGGTCGCGCCGGTGATCGTTGCCATCGCGATTCTTCTCGCGCGACTCGTCCAACGCCTTCCGGTTCTACCCGCGATCTCGGGCGGTATCGGCATCGCGCTGAGCGCAGGGTTCGCTTTGTGGACGGGGCGCGCGGAGGACAACTTTGTGGGCGGCTTCATCATCAACTCGATATCGATGGTGGTGATGCTCGTGTCGATTCTGGTTCGACGCCCTCTTATCGGAATCGTGACGAACATGCTGGTCTCCGAGAACCCCGCGCGCACATCGCCAATCGTCCGTCGCGCAGCGTATCTCGCGACCGTCGTGTGGGCCTGTTTCTTCGGGCTCCGGCTCGCCGTCCAACTCCCGTTGTACCTGGCCCAGGCAACCGCGGCGCTGGCCGCCACGAAACTTCTCATGGGTCTTCCGTTGTATGCGGCGCTGTTATGGGTGACGTGGTTGATGATGCGTTCCGCTCTTGCCGCGGCTGCCCGCTAGGCCGAACGCGCTGGATTAGGATGGGGGAGTTGTCCCTCGTGAGGAGTAGTTTGCTGTGAGCATCGATTCGTTTGGTTCCAAGGCCACCTTGTCCGTCGAGGGCCGTGATTACACGATTTTTCGACTCGACGCGGTCGAGGGTCACGCACGCCTCCCGTACAGCCTGAAGATTCTCCTCGAGAATCTGCTTCGTACCGAAGACGGCGCAAACATCACGGCAGCACAGATTCGTGCACTCGGAAGTTGGGATGCGAACGCCGAGCCCGACACCGAAATTCAGTTCACGCCGGCACGCGTCGTGATGCAGGACTTCACCGGAGTACCGTGCATCGTCGACCTCGCCACCATGCGAGAAGCGGTCGCCGAACTGGGCGGAGACCCCGAAAAAATCAACCCTCTCGCTCCTGCCGAACTCGTCATCGACCACTCGGTCATTGCCGACCTGTTCGGTCGCGAAGACGCATTCGAGCGCAACGTCGAGATCGAATACGAGCGCAACGGTGAACGCTACCAATTCCTGCGCTGGGGACAGACTGCTTTTGACAACTTCAAAGTTGTCCCGCCGGGAACCGGAATCGTCCACCAGGTCAACATGGAGAACCTCGCGAAAGTTGTCTATACGCGGGACGTCAATGGCGAGACGCTAGCTTTCCCCGACACTTGTGTTGGCACCGACTCGCACACAACGATGGTCAACGGCCTCGGTGTACTCGGCTGGGGTGTCGGCGGAATCGAAGCCGAAGCCGCGATGCTCGGTCAGCCCGTCTCGATGTTGATCCCTCGGGTCGTTGGATTCAAACTTTCCGGTGACATCCCGTCGGGGATCACGGCGACGGACGTCGTGCTCACCATCACCGAGATGCTCCGAAAGCACGGCGTTGTCGGCAAGTTCGTCGAGTTCTATGGCAAGGGCGTCGGGCAGGTTCCGTTGGCAAACCGCGCCACGATCGGAAACATGAGCCCTGAGTTCGGCTCGACCGCCGCGATGTTCCCCGTCGACCAGGTCACTGTTGACTATTTGAAGCTCACCGGCCGACCCGCGGAAACCGTCTCGCTCGTCGAGGCCTACGCCAAGGCTCAGGGGCTGTGGCACAACCCCGACATTGAGCCGGTGTTCTCGGAGTATCTCGAGCTTGACCTCGGAACAGTTGTCCCGTCGATTGCTGGACCGAAACGTCCGCAGGACCGCATCGAACTGGACAAGGCGAAAGAGACGTTCGCGAAGGACCTCACCGCGTACGGAGCGGGCAAGGCAGCCGATGTCTCGATCGACGGTGAGCGCTTCACCGTTGACAACGGTCACGTCGCCATCGCGGCCATCACCTCGTGCACGAACACCTCCAACCCGTCGGTCATGCTCGCCGCAGGACTCCTCGCTCGAAACGCGGTCGCAAAGGGTCTCGTTTCTAAGCCGTGGGTCAAAACCACTCTCGCGCCCGGCTCGAAGGTCGTGACCGACTATTACGAGAAGGCCGGTCTCATGGACGACCTTGAAGCTCTCGGCTTCTACCTGGTCGGCTACGGCTGCACGACGTGTATTGGCAACTCGGGACCGCTCCCCGCCGAAATCTCTGCCGCGGTCAACGAGAACGATCTCGCTGTCACCGCTGTTTTGTCCGGAAACCGTAACTTCGAGGGTCGAATCAACCCCGACGTCAAGATGAACTATCTCGCGTCGCCTCCGCTCGTGATTGCCTACGCACTCGCGGGAACCATGAATTTCGATTTTGAATCGGATGCACTCGGTCAGGACGCCGATGGGAAGGACGTCTACCTCGCCGACATTTGGCCATCGGCCGCCGAGGTGCAAAAGACCATCGACTCGTCGATCGACACCGAGATGTTCGTGCGACAGTACGCGTCGGTGTTTGACGGAGACGATCGTTGGAAATCCATCCCGACACCAATCGGGAACGTGTTTGAGTGGGACGAGAGGTCGACCTACGTTCGTAAACCTCCGTATTTCGAGGGCATGACTGTCGCGACGTCGCCCGTGTCCGATATCTCTGGGGCACGTGTGCTGGCGCTGCTTGGTGACTCGGTGACTACAGACCACATCTCGCCCGCTGGCTCCATCAAGGCGGACACTCCCGCTGGGAAGTACTTGCAAGAGAACGGTGTCGACCGTGGCGACTTCAACTCGTACGGGTCCCGCCGCGGAAATCACGAGGTCATGATTCGCGGAACCTTCGCGAACATCCGCCTGAAGAACCAGTTACTGGATGGCGTTGAGGGTGGTTACACACGAGACTTCACGACGAGCGCCGGCGAGCAATCGTTCATCTATGACGCGTCCCAGAACTATGAACGATCGGGAACGCCGCTCGTCATTCTGGCAGGCAAGGAATACGGATCCGGCTCAAGCCGAGACTGGGCCGCGAAGGGGACCAGCTTGCTGGGAGTCAAGGCGGTCATCGCCGAGTCGTTCGAGCGAATCCACCGGTCCAACCTCATCGGAATGGGAGTGATTCCCCTTCAGTTCCCAAGCGGGCAGAACGCGGAGTCGCTCGGTCTCACGGGAAGCGAAGAGTTCTCGTTCACCGGTATCGAAGAACTGAACTCGGGGACTACACCTCGCACGGTCCGCGTTGTGGCCTCGCCGACGGAACACTCGGCGGCTGGTGCAACGGCGATTGAGTTCGACGCAGTGGTGCGCATCGACACCCCTGGCGAGGCGGATTACTACCGCAACGGCGGGATTCTCCAGTACGTTCTGCGATCGCTCCTATAAGCCGCCATGTACCTGTCGAAGATTTCCGGACCCAGCGACGTCAAGAAATTGACGTTAGCGGAGTGTGAAAAACTCGCGCAGGAGATTCGGGAGTTCCTCATCGACTCCGTGTCGGTGACCGGGGGACACCTCGGACCAAACCTTGGAGTCGTCGAATTGACGGTGGGGCTCCATCGCGTATTCGATTCTCCGAACGATCCGATCATCTGGGACACGGGACATCAGTCCTATGTCCACAAACTCCTGACGGGGCGACAAGACTTCTCTCATCTGCGCGAAGCCGAGGGGCTCGCGGGTTATCCGCAACGGTCGGAATCGGTTCACGACATCGTCGAATCGAGTCACGCCTCGAGCTCACTATCGTGGGCGGACGGAATTTCGAAAGCGTATGAAATGACGGGACAGTCAGATCGCCACGTCATCGCTGTCATTGGTGACGGCGCGTTGACGGGCGGAATGACGTGGGAGGCTCTCAACAACATTTCCCACGACAACTCGCGCAGGCTGATTCTCGTGGTCAACGACAACGGCCGTTCATACGCGCCGACAATCGGTGGTGTCGCGCGATTCTTGACGGACGTGCGGACGCGACCGTCCTATCGAACCCTTCATCGGGTCTCGTGGGCGATCACGAAACGACTCGGCGGACCGGCTCGAGCGGTGTATCGCGGCATCCGCGGCGGCGTGCATGGCTTCCTGTCGAGATTTACCAACAATGAAGCCCTGTATTCGAACCTTGACATCAAGTACATCGGCCCAATAGACGGCCACAACATTCGCGATGTTCAGCGAGCGCTCGAGCAGGCCAAGGATTACGGCAGCCCGGTCATCGTTCACGTGATCACCGAGAAGGGACGTGGCTACGAGCCCGCTCGTCTCAATGAGGCCGACCAGTTCCACGCAATCGGAGCGTTCGATCCGGTCACGGGCGAAGAAAACCGTGGCGGAGGGCAATCGTGGACAACGGTGTTTGCGGACGAACTCGTCGAGCTCGCTCGACAAGACGACACAATCGTGGGAATCACGGCGGCCATGCTGCGACCCACGGGACTTTCCGCGATGGCCGACGTATTCCCTGATCGCGTCTTCGACGTCGGCATCGCTGAGCAACACGCCACGACGAGCGCAGCGGGACTCGCCTTCGGAGGACTTCATCCTGTCGTCGCTGTTTACGCGACTTTCATGGGCCGGGCATTTGACCAGGTGCTCATGGACGTTGCGCTTCACAAAGCCGGTGTCACGTTCGTGCTCGACCGTTCCGGTGTCACGGGACCAGACGGCGCATCCCACCACGGCATGTGGGACCTCGCGATGTTGCAAATCGTTCCCGGAATCCGGATCGCGGCCCCGCGTGACGCTTCGACATTGCGCGAAGAGTTGGGCGAAGCGATCGGCGTCAAAGATGGACCGACTGTTGTCCGCTTCCCGAAGGGAAACGTCGTCGAAAGCATTCCCGCCATCCGGCGAACCGGCGACGGAGTTGACGTTCTGCGCGAAGATTCCGTTCACGATGTACTTCTCGTTGCCGTTGGGGCGATGGTTCCGCTCGCGCTCGACGTCGCAGATCGCCTTGCGGCATCGGGGATTGGTTCGACAGTTATTGACCCGCGTTGGGTGGTTCCGGTCGCGCCATCGATTGTCGATTTCGCTCGAGACCATCGAATTGTCGTGTCAATCGAGGACGGAATCCGTGTTGGCGGGGTCGGTACTCGAATTCGACAAGAACTTCGACAGGCTGGCGTCGACACGGGGGTCGACGAACTGGGTCTTCCCGACGAATTCCTCGAACACGACACGCGTGGGAACATTCTCGCGAGAGTGGGACTCACTCCCGACGCAATTGCGTCGAAGATCATTAACCAGCTCAGCGGCTCGGTCGTTCCTAAGGCAAAACCGAAGAAGCGTTAGCCGTCGAGAGAGGCGGGGTGGAACAACGTTCCCGTCACTCGCTCGCTGGCCCCACAGTCGTCGAGGTACGGCGTCAATCCACCGATCGCGGCGGGCCAACCCGCACCGTTGATCATGCACAGGTCGATGTCGCGGACACTCGTGACGACCCGTGCGCCCATCATGACAGTGACTTCGCGAACCAGTGCGTCAACCACCGAGTCATGAATCTCGTTCTGACCGAGTGTTCGTGACGCTGAAACGACAGTGGTGAGATCATCGCCAACGGATTCGGTTGACGGACTAGAGGTGACCGCTCGCAGCGCGTCTCCGACAAAGAACCGCGCGGGTGCACTCGCATACAGCGACTCCAGCATCGAGAGCGTTACCGTTCTGCCAATCAAATCGATGAGTGCGAACGGAGTCATGGGGAGTCGCAAAGGCGTGAGCGCAGTCGAGATGTCCTCAAGTGAAACGCCGCTCTCGACCAAGCGCAAGGACTCGCCGAGGAATGTCGATAGCAATCGGTTGACCACAAACCCAGGCTGGTCGGCAACGATAACGGGTGTTTTTCTGAGGGATTGTGAGACCGCGACCGCAGTCGCGAGCGTCTCGTCTGATTGACGGTCGTTGCGTACGACCTCGACAAGTTTCATCGCGGCGACCGGGTTGAAGAAATGAATGCCGGCAATTCGATCGGGGTGTTTGGCGAACGACGCCATCGCCTCGATGGACAGGGACGAGGTGTTGGACGCAATGACGCATTCTGCATTGACGACGGATTCGACTGCGGCGAGCACGTCTTTCTTGACCGCGAGGTCCTCAAAAACGGCCTCGACGACCAAGTCGCACTCGGCGAAATCCGAGATCGCAAGTGTCGTGCTGATACGCGAGAGTGTTTCTGATTGGGTTTCCGAGGAGAGCGTGCCTTTCGCGACGCGTGCCCCCAGCCAGCCGTCAATCCGATTACGTGCCGCGTCAAGTTTGTCCTGATTCACATCCGTCACGATGACGGTCCGGTCCTTAGATTCTGCGAAGACCAGCGCGATCTGACTCGCCATGAGCCCAGCGCCAACCACACCAACACGACGGATTTCTCGAGGCATTACGTCCGGAGTCGAGAGCGGCGTCTTGGACGCTCCGCTCGTAATCCGAAACGCGTACAGACGGTTTCGGAACTCCGATGTTGTCATCAAATCGGCAAGAGCGGCGTCCTCGGCTTCGAACGATTCGCTCTGGGTTGCGGCTATTGAATGATGAAGAACGCGTCTCAGATGAGTGAGCGCGTCGATGGGATTGCCGACACGCGATACGTAACGATCGATAGTGGTGTCGATCGCGTGACCAGCGGTGGCGTCCGCGACGGTAGTGCTTGACCGAACCGTTGTGGGCAGTGAATCGGCGAACGCGACAGCAGCGCCGACCGAATCGGCTGCAACGACATCGACAATTCCGAGCTCGAGGGCGACGTGAGGCGACAGGGTTTTGCCGGAAATCGCATTGTCGACCATCACACGAAGCGCCGACTCGATGCCGATCAGTCGAGGCAGGAGGGTTGCGCCACCCCAACCGGGGATTAACCCGAGGCCGATTTCGGGAAGCCCGAGCGCAATCGGACCGTCGTGGGAAATGCGATGGGTGCAGTGGAGCGCGAGTTCTAAACCTCCGCCGAGCGCCGTCCCGTTGATTGCGGCGATTGTCGGAATGCCAAGGCTCTCCAGTTTTGACAAAACCCGGTGGCCTTCTTGAGCGAGTTGTAGCGCGTCGCCGAAGTGCCGTGGTCCAGCGAGAGTGTCGAGATTCGCGCCAGCACAGAACGTTTTGCCGTTACCCGTGACCACGAGAGCAGCGAAGTCACCGGCGCGTGAAGCGATGTCGTCGAGGGCTTCGCCGAGACGTGCGAGACCCAGGGGGCCGAGCGTTGCCGGTCGGCGATCATCGTGATTTGTCAGCGTGAGGACGCCGACCCTGTTGCCTGCCGGGCTGACCGTCTCGGTCAACTCGGCGAATACGGGAAAATCCTCTTCCGGGTAATCGATCATGCGCGGAAGTTCGGGTTTTCCCAGACCATCGTGCCGCCCTGCCCCAGACCGACGCACATCGTGGTGATTCCGTAGCGAACGGAGTGGTCTAGTTCGAATTGGCGAGCGAGCTGAATTGCGAGTCGGACGCCAGAACTGGCGAGTGGGTGCCCCAGTGCGATTGCGCCTCCCCACGGATTCAGAACGTGAGAGGTCTGGTCGATGGCGAAGTGGTCTGCGAACGCGAGTACCTGGACCGCGAAAGCTTCGTTGATCTCGATGGCACCGATGTCCGAGATGGTTAGTCCTGCCCTGATGAGGGCTTTTTCGGTCGCCGGTATCGGGCCCAAGCCCATCTCGTTCGGAGAAACGCCAGCGAACGCATACGACACGAGCCTCATCTTGGGGGTGAGCCCGAATCGATTGACCGCGTTCGTTCCGGCCAAGATCGACATCGTCGCACCGTCCGTGAGCGGCGAGGAATTACCAGCCGTCACACGACCGTCTTCCCGAAAGGGCGTGCCGAGGCCCGCGAGGGATTCGAGGGTTGTGGAAGGTCGAAGCTGTTCGTCGCGATTGGCGATACCGTGCGGCGTATCGATCTCAACGAGATCGGGTTGGATGTAACCGGACTCGTAGGCGTCCCATGCGCGACGCTGGCTCTGTTCCGCGTAGGCGTCGGTTCGATCCTTGGTGATCCCCGGAAGGTTGTCGTGCAGAATCTCTGCCGTAAATCCCATGGCGAGGGATTCCTCGGTCAGCAGTCCGGCGTCGAGCATCGCGGGGTTTGCTTTCAGCGCGAATTGCATTGGGTGGCGTCCCATGTGCTCGACCCCGCCCGCGACGGCGACATCGATTTGACCCCACCCGATTCCCGAACCCAGCGTGGTCATCGATGTCATTCCGCCAGCGCACATTCGGTCGATAGCGAATCCGGGGACGGACTGGGGGAGTCCCGCCGCAAGTCCGACGGTACGCCCCAACGTCAGCCCCTGGTCGCCTTCCTGGGTTGTCGCGGCAATTGCAACGTCGTCGATCTCTGCCAACGGAATTGAGGGGTTTCTCGACAAGAGACCGCGAAGAGCCGAGGCTGCGATGTCGTCGGCACGCGTGTCACGATAAATTCCCTTGGCTCCGGCGCGACCAAAAGGGCTCCGCATTCCGTCGATGTAGAAAACGTCGTGAGTCACGCCGATACCTCCGCTTGTAGATGTTATATGGGTCCGACGTCAGTCGTCGGTTTCGGCCGGAGCGGCGAGGAACTCGGTGGGATCCTCGCGGACGCGGACGAAGCAATCGTTCAGTTCAGAATGAATCAACTCTATTTGCCATTCACGCGCCCCGGCGTCTCGCAACCACGCCGCGACGGCCGACGGCTCAAACTCGCCGGGTGGGTCGTAGCAGATTCGACGAATCATTTCAGGCAGAGCGAGATTCTCGATCGGAATAGAGGTCTTTTCGGAAATCGCGGACATCGATTCTCGAACGCACACGAACCGAGCGTAAGCCTCGGGGTGGCGGTCCTTCCAGTTTCGCGGCGTGGACAGTCCGTTTCCGCGAACCCTCATGGGCGGAAGGTCGTCGGTCGACAGTCCCCTCTCGATTGCCTCCCACCAGCGAGCCAATTCACGCCTCGAGTAGCGACCGTTGAATTCTTTGATCGCGGCCAACGCGCCTCGTGAATTGGGCAATCGAGACGCGGCGGCGACAATAGCGCGGTCGGGGATTGTTCTGCCGGGCCCCATGTCAATCGATTCCGCGAACTGGTCGCGGGCAACCCACAATTCGCGGGCAACGGCGAGGTGTCTCGGCGTCGCCAAACTCTGCAGACCGGAGAGCCGACGCCACGGGTCAGTTTTTGGCTCTGCCGGCTTCCACTGCAACAGGTTCGCGAATTCTTGATCGGCGATGTGCGTTTTCCCCGCGGCCTCGAGCAACGCCGCTAGTGCGTCTCGCAGGTCGGGTAACAGTTCAACGTCAAGCGCCGCGTACACCAGCCAATCCTGCGGAATTGGCCGAGTCGACCAGTCCGCGGCGGAATGTTCCTTCGCGAGGTGCAGCCCGAGAAGTTCGGCGACGACGGTACCGAGCCCGACCCGAGGGAGTCCCGCCAAGCGTGAACCCAGCTCGGTGTCGAAGAGTTTCGTCGGAACGAGCCCGACTTCCGCGAGGCAGGCGAGGTCCTGAGTCGCCGCGTGCAAAATCCACTCGTCGGTTGCGAGCAGGTCGCCGAGTTCGTCGAGACCGTCGAAGGCGATGGGGTCGATGAGATGGGTGCCGCCGCCTCGACGGCTGACCTGAATCAAATAGGCCCGAGCGGAGTAGCGAAAACCACTCGACCGCTCTGCGTCCACGCCAAAAGGGCCGGTTCCACGGGAGAGTTCAGCAATCGCGCCGGTCAAGCCGTCGTGGGTGTCGATCACGTGCGGTGTTCGAGCGAGTGTCGCGGGAGGAAGTTCGATCTTTTCCGGCTCTGACGCCGTCTCGGTTTCGGACACTACAGGCCCATCGCGGAGACACCGTCGGGCAGGACTTCAAACCCGGCAAGGTGTAAAACAAAGCGGGCCCAGGCTTCCGCATGAGGCTTCGCGTCACTCGATGTTGGCGACCACGACGCTCGGACCTCGATTTGAGACCCTCGTCCCTGCGAAGCCAATTCACCGAATCCGACCGAGACAACCCTCGTCACGGTCGCTGCCGGATGTTCGTAGGCTGCTCCGGCCATGGCGAGAGATTCGGTGAGCCACGACCAGGCAACGTGCGCGAGTTCGTCGTGCCCACCCATCAGCGGCTCGATCGGTGATTGGGCGAAAATGATGGCGCGGGTCCGGCCTCCCCAACCCGCCGGTTCGCTGGGGTCATCGAGGAAAATGAGACGCCCAGTCCCTCGGTCGTGTTTACCCGGCCCCGCCGTCACATCGGCGGCGAACGCGACTGCATTGGGGGCAAGGCCCGTCGGGGCATCGATGGGGTGAACATCTAAGCCTTCTGGCCAGTCGATCGCGGAAACAGAGTTGACGAGATCCTCGAAGTAGTGGGGAGTTGACGAGTCGGTGCCCATTCCCCAAATGTATTCGAGTGCCTTAGGTCGAGATTAGAGGCGCGCCGTTACGGCTGCGACGCAGGTAGCGGTAACCCTCGTCATCATGCGCGACGTTGCGCAAAACACCACCAAAATCTGCAGCAACGAGTTCCGGAATTCGCAGGCCGAGCTTCGGCGAAAGTGTTTGGCACCATTCATCGACCACACCAGCGTCGACCAGCTTTTGGACGAGCAACGGACCACCCTCGCACACGATTTTCTTGTACCCCAAAGCCCTGACCGCTTTGATGATGGCTTCTCCAGTGAATTGTCGAAGAACAACATTGTTTGTCGGACTCGGCGGGTTTCCCGAGCGGCCGTGCAAAACAGTAATTCGACCACGCGCTCGCGCGATAGCACTGAGCGGGATGTCTCCACTCTCAGAAACGATGACAACATCGCTATTCCGAGGGATGCAGTCGGGCTCGGTGCGAACGGTTACCCCGCCAATGAGGATTACGTCGGCCTCCGCACGCAACGCCGCGAGCACGTCGCGATCAGCGCCGCCCGTGAGATCCCGACTGGAGCGAGAGCCCCCGACGGTATTGCCCAGTGCATCAGTAATGAGATTCACGCGAACCCATTTACTGCCGAGTGTGTTCCACCAAGTCTGGCCTGATACGGAGTCGCGAGAATCAAACTCGAACACCTCGGGATAGTCGTTACTAATTTTCATAGATATTATTCTCGGGCATGGCGTGGAATCCGTCAGGTAGGCTCGTCAAATCGTGTCGCGTATACATCTGGTCGAAAGACGTCCCACTCTCACCACGGCCCAAATGCTTAAACACCTCGTGCCACCACGGCAATTCGCGTCAGCGTCCTTCGAATCATTCGTCCCCGACACGAACTTTCCTTCTCAGGCCGCCGCTCGCGATACCGCCAATGACTTCGGCAGTGGCGGCGGTGGTGGGCTGTTCCGAAAGTCAACCCAGCGCCCCGGACTGTATCTCGACGGCGGGTTCGGGGTAGGAAAAACCCACCTTTTGGCCGCAACTTGGCACCGCGCCTCCGGGCGGAAATACTTCGGCACATTCATCGAATACACGGCCCTGGTCGGAGCGCTCGGCTACGCCGAAGCAGCGAAGTCTCTCGCGGGAGCCTCATTCATCGCAATCGACGAATTCGAACTCGATGATCCTGGTGACACGATGATGATGACCCGCTTACTCGGTGACCTGATGGAAAAGGGGACGAAGGTCATGGCGACGTCCAACACCCCACCGAACGCGCTGGGGGAGGGCCGCTTCGCTGCGGCGGATTTTTTACGCGAAATTCACGCACTGTCCGATCGCTTCGTGACCCTGCGGATCGATGGCGTCGACTATCGTCATCGCGAGAACGAAGGCCGAGCCGATGTGTCCACCGAGACCGAGATCAACAAACTTCCGACGACGGACAACGTTTCTGATGATTCGTTCAGCGACGTGGTGCGGCACCTCGCCACACTTCACCCCAGCAAATACGTCCCGTTGATTAATGGCGTTTCACTGGCAATCTGGCGTGACGTGATTCCGTTCACCGATCAGAATGACGCATTGAGGTTCGTCGCCCTCGTCGACCGTCTCTACGACTCGGACATCCCGATTCGCGCATCCGGGGTCGCGGTGGATGAAGTTTTTCCCGAGGACATGCTGTCTGGTGGCTTTCGAAAGAAATACCTCCGCGCGCAGTCGCGACTCGTGGCTCTGACGCACCGCGACATTTCCATTTAGCGATCAGGGTGCCTGCGCTGACAGCGTGCTGTGTCAGAATGTAGCAAGGGCGATTGGCGCAGTTGGTAGCGCGCTTCCTTCACACGGAAGAGGTCATCGGTTCGAGTCCGGTATCGCCCACAGCAATCCAGGCGCGTCCCCGTTGGGTTAGACGCGTGAGTCCACTGGACCTCCGCGCTACTCCAGCTTCAGCAACGAACAGACACACGCGTCGGATGGTTTGGAATCGTCCTGAAGTTTCGATAGAGTCAGGGAGTTATCGAAAGATAATGTGCGGATGTGGCGCAGTGGTAGCGCATAACCTTGCCAAGGTTAGGGTCGCGAGTTCGAATCTCGTCATCCGCTCGAGGTAAACCTCCGGGTCCAAAATACCCACACGGTGGCGTGGCCGAGAGGCGAGGCAGCGGCCTGCAAAGCCGTCCACACGGGTTCAAATCCCGTCGCCACCTCACATAACTGAACACGCATTGGGCGATTGGCGCAGCGGTAGCGCGCTTCCCTGACACGGAAGAGGTCATCGGTTCGATCCCGGTATCGCCCACCCACGCAAACTGAGTACGGAGGGTTGTCGATGTCGAACTCGATAACGCTCACGGAAGCCCACACCGGTTTCGAACTATTCGCAGAGAAATCGATCGTCGCGATGCGGGTCAACGGAGAACTTCGGGATCTGGCGCATCAGGCCCTCATCGGAGATGTCGTCGAGGGCGTCGACATCTCATCACCGGACGGGCTCGACATTCTGCGTCACTCAACCGCGCACGTTTTGGCACAGGCTGTTCAGCGCATCAATCCCAAGGCGAAACTCGGTATCGGACCTCCCGTCACAGACGGGTTCTACTACGACTTCGACGTCGCCACAGCGTTCACTCCCGAAGACTTGGTTTCGCTCGAAAAGGAAATGAATCGAATTGTCCAGGAAGGCCAACGATTTATGCGCCGAGTCGTGACCGACGACGAAGCTCGTTCCGAGTTGGCGAACGAACCCTACAAACTCGAATTGATCGGGCTGAAGGGCGGCGCGACCGGCGACGACAACGAGAGTGTCGAGGTCGGCGGTTCCGAATTGACCATTTACGACAATGTCGACCCCAAGACCGGCGAGACGAAGTGGAAGGACTTGTGTCGAGGTCCTCACCTTCCGAACACGCGAATGATCGGGCAGGGATACAAGCTGATGCGGGCGGCCGCGGCGTACTGGCGAGGCTCGGAGAAGAACCCGTCTCTCCAGAGAATTTATGGAACCGGTTGGCCGTCGAAGCAGGAATTGCGCGACTACACCGAACGCCTCGAAGAAGCCCAGAAACGCGACCATCGTCGTCTCGGCGCGGAACTGGACCTCTTTTCGTTCCCCGAAGAGATCGGCTCTGGACTTCCCGTGTTTCACCCGAAAGGTGGAGTTATTCGGCGTGCGATGGAGGACTATTCGCGCAGCCGACACGAAGAGGGCGGGTACGAATTCGTCTATTCCCCGCACATCACCAAGCAGAATCTTTTCGAAACGTCCGGACACCTCGCCTGGTACAAGGACGGGATGTTCCCGCCGATGCACCTGGACGAGGTTCGCAACGAGGCCGGCGAGATCACCCGCGCGGGGGTCGATTACTACCTCAAGCCGATGAATTGTCCGTTCCACATCCTGATTTATCGTTCGCAGGGACGCTCGTATCGTGACTTGCCGATGCGACTGTTCGAATTCGGTGGCGTTTATCGCTACGAGAAGTCGGGCGTTGTCCACGGGTTAACGCGCGTTCGCGGAATGACGCAGGACGACGCGCACATTTTTACGACTCCCGAAAAGATGGAAGAGGAACTGGTCAAGGTCCTCGACTTCGTCCTCACACTCCTTCGGGACTACGGGCTCAACGACTTTTATCTTGAGTTGTCGACCCGAGACCCAGAGAGCGACAAATTTGTTGGAGCGGACGAGATGTGGGACGCCGCGACCGCCACTCTCGAAAAAGTTGCCACCGAATCGGGACTCACACTCGTTCCGGATCCGGGAGGCGCGGCCTTTTACGGTCCCAAGATTTCAGTTCAGGCACGTGACGCAATCGGTCGCACCTGGCAGATGTCGACAATCCAACTTGATTTCAATCTGCCCGAACGTTTTGGGCTCGAATACACCGCATCGGACGGTTCTCGCCAACAGCCGGTCATGATCCACCGTGCGCTCTTTGGTTCAGTCGAGCGGTTCTTCGGTGTCCTGCTCGAACACTACGCGGGGGCGTTCCCGGTATGGCTCGCGCCAGTTCAGGCGGTTGCGGTTCCCGTCGCCGAGGAATACGCGGAATACCTGGGTGATGTCGTTGCACGTATGAAGAAAGCCGGGATTCGAGCGGAACTGGACGCGTCGGATGACCGGATGCAAAAGAAAATCCGTAACCACACGCTGCAAAAAGTCCCCTACATCGTCATCGCGGGGGAAGAGGATCGCGCCAACAACGCGGTCAGTTTCCGATTCCGAAATGGCGAGCAGGAAAACGGCATCCCGGTCGACGTCGCGATCGAGCGGATTACGGGAGTGATTTCATCTCGGTCGATCGAGCTGTAGTCGTGACAACCGAATCGAGCGATCTCTTCGCCGGAGACCCGGACGGAATGGAACGGTTGTGGACGCCGCATCGCATGGTGTACCTCAATCACGAGGACGATCGTTCACGTTGCCCGTTTTGCGCAGCCCCCGAACGCAGTGACGAGGAAGGACTCATCGTTTATCGCGGCGCGCACGCTTTCGTCATCATGAATCTTTTCCCGTACAACTCGGGGCACATCATGGTCTGCCCGAATCGCCACGTCGCCACCTACGATTTGGCGACACCGGAAGAGGTAGCCGAAATCGGCTTGTTGTCACAAATCGCAATGCGAGTTCTCACGGCTGCGACGGGTTGTGTAGGTTTCAATTTAGGTATGAATCAAGGTGAAGTTTCGGGTGCGGGAGTTCAGGATCATCTTCACCAACACATCGTCCCGCGCTGGCCAAACGACGCGAACTTTTTCCCGATTATCGCTAAGACCAAGGCGATGCCGCGGCTACTCGGCGAGATGAGGGAACTGTTGGCACAGCACTGGCCGGCCGAGTCTTAGACTAGATAAGTGCCCACTCGGGCGTAACTCAAGGAGTGATAGGTATGGCGGAAAAGACCGTCGGAACCCCCCTCGTCAAGAGCGGGCTCGCAGAGATGCTCAAGGGTGGCGTCATCATGGACGTCGTCAATGCCGAACAGGCAAAAATTGCCGAGGACGCTGGCGCAGTCGCCGTCATGGCGTTGGAACGTGTACCCGCCGACATTCGTTCTCAGGGCGGTGTCGCACGAATGAGCGACCCCGATCTCATTGACCAGATCATTGCGACGGTCTCGATTCCTGTTATGGCAAAAGCCCGTATCGGCCACTTCGTTGAGGCGCAAGTACTACAGTCCCTCGGCGTCGATTACATCGACGAGTCCGAAGTTCTATCGCCAGCCGATTACGTCAACCACATCGACAAGTGGCCCTTTACAGTGCCCTTCGTGTGTGGAGCGACGAACCTCGGAGAAGCGCTTCGCCGCATCACCGAAGGCGCATCGATGATTCGCTCGAAGGGTGAGGCTGGAACCGGCGACGTGTCGGAAGCAACGAAGCACATTCGCACTATCCGCGGAGAGATTGCGGCTTTGTCGGCCAAGTCTGAAGACGAACTGTATGTCGCGGCAAAGGAACTTCAGGCCCCTCTAGAGCTTGTTCGCCAGGTCGCTCGCGAAAAGAAACTTCCTGTCGTCCTGTTCGTAGCAGGCGGCGTGGCCACTCCGGCCGATGCCGCGATGATGATGCAACTCGGTGCAGACGGAGTCTTCGTCGGCTCGGGTGTCTTCAAGTCCGGGAATCCCGTCGAGCGCGCGAAAGCAATTGTCAAGGCGACAACGGCCTACACGGACGCCAAAGTCATCGCGGATGTCTCGCGTGGACTCGGTGAAGCGATGGTCGGTATCAACGTCTCGGACCTTCCCGCACCGCACCGTCTCTCTGAGCGTGGCTGGTAGTCAACTGACGATCGGCGTACTCGCTCTCCAGGGTGATGTGCGCGAGCACGAGGTGGTGCTCGACGAACTGGGCGTGCCCCATCGCCAGGTTCGAACACCGACCGACCTCGTCGGAATCGACGGTTTGATCATCCCCGGTGGTGAGTCGAGTGTCATCGACAAGCTGTCGCGAATTTTCGAGGTTCGTGAACCGCTGGTCGCAGCCATCTCCGCAGGCCTGCCTGTTCTTGGGACGTGCGCGGGCCTGATTGTGTTGTCGACGTCGTTGATTGGTGCAATTGATGGACAACAAACCTTTGGCGGTCTCGACATATCTGTTGAACGAAACGCGTTCGGGGGACAGCTCGAATCGTTCGAGACCGCGATCGACATGCCGGTAATCGGCGGCGCCCCTGTGAAAGCGGCATTTATTCGAGCGCCGATCATCCGTGACGTGCGGGCGTGCGAGGTCATCGCGACTCTCGGCAATGGCGACATCGTCGGCGTTCGCTCGGGAAACTGCGTCGGAATCTCGTTCCACCCAGAGCTCGTGGGTGAATCACGCGTCCACGCATGGTGGTTGAACACTGTCGTCGCGGGCGCACAGCGGTAGCATCGTCACGAACGACAGTGAGGGAAGAAAATGTCCGGACACTCCAAATGGGCGACAACCAAACACAAAAAGGCTGTCATCGACGGCCGTCGCGCGAAGGCCTTTGCCAAGCTCATCAAGAACATTGAGGTCGCGGCCAAGATGGGTGGCGCGGACTTCGCCGGTAACCCCACGCTTGCTGATGCCGTGTACAAGGCCAAAAAGGCGAGTGTCCCCAACGACAACATCGATCGTGCGGTCAAGCGTGGCGCCGGTCTCTCGGGCGAGTCCATTGACTACATGACGATCATGTACGAGGGTTACGGACCCTCTGGTGTCGCCCTCCTCATTGAGTGCCTCACGGACAACAAGAACCGAGCAGCGGCAGAGGTTCGGACGGCTATGGCCCGCAACGGTGGAACGATGGCCGACCCCGGTTCGGTTGCCTACAATTTCGCGCGGAAGGGTGTGATTTCGATCACCAAGGCCGACGGCGTTTCAGAGGACGACATTCTGCTCGCGGTGCTTGACGCCGGAGCCGAAGAGGTCGTTGACCACGGCGGAGGATTCGAGATCATCACGGACACCGCAAATCTGGTCGCGACTCGCGTAGCGCTTCAAGAGGCGGGACTCGATTATGACTCGTCGGAAGCAGAATTCGTACCCTCGCTCTCGGTTGATGTGGACGCCGCGACAGCTCGTAAGGTGTTTCAGTTGATCGACGCACTCGAAGATCTTGACGATGTGCAAAACGTGTTTGCCAACTTCTCGATTCCGGTCGATGTTCAGGCCGAACTTGACTCGGACGAGTAAATGACACGGATCCTTGGCGTTGACCCCGGTCTCACCCGGTGTGGCGTCGGGGTCATCGATTCAGCGGCTGCTCGCGCAGTGTCGTTTGTGGACGTTTCCGTGATTCGCAGCGCTGCAGATTCACCGCTTGAACAGCGGTTACTCACGATTCGGGACGGGCTCAACGTGGTGCTCGATGCTTTTCGACCGGATGTCATCGCGATCGAACGCGTCTTTGCGCAACACAACGTTCGGTCAGTGATGGGAACAGCGCAGGTCGCGGGAATCGCCTTGCTCCTCGCCGCCGAGCGAGGACTCGCCGTCGCGTTGCACACTCCGAGTGAGGTGAAGGCTGCGGTGACCGGCTATGGACGCGCGGACAAAAAGCAGGTGACCGCGATGGTCACCGCGATTCTGAAACTAGATTCACCGCCCAAGCCCGCCGATGCGGCTGATGCGTTGGCGCTGGCAATCTGTCACGCGTGGCGTGGCGGAGAGGTCGCACTGGAGGGCGAAACCGATGCTCAGCGCGCGTGGCGAACGGCCGTGAAGGCCTCGCGCTCGTAGGCTGACATCATGCTTGCGACCGTGCGTGGAATCGTGGCGTCGACTGGTATCGGCGATGTCATCATCGAGACCAACGGCATCGGGCTTCATGTCGCAGTTCCCCGCGA
Organism: Microbacteriaceae bacterium; assembly: GCA_044353905.1. GTDB lineage: Bacteria > Actinomycetota > Actinomycetes > Actinomycetales > Microbacteriaceae > MWH-TA3. Next base: position 45,190 of record JBILBA010000004.1, read on the forward strand.
TTTCGGTGCAACCCTTCGGGTTGGCCAAGAGGCTTTCGTGCACACCGTTCTGATCCCACGCGAAGACGAATGGCTGCTGTTCGGATTCGCGTCCGCCGAGGACAAACAACTGTTCACGATCTTGCGGGGAGTGACCGGTGTTGGACCGCGCACGGCTCTCGCGATTCTGTCGACACTGTCTGCCTCCGAGATCGCGGAAGCGGTCGATGCCGGTGACGATTCTCGGTTTCGCGTGGTTCCGGGAATCGGACAGAAGACGGCGTCACTCATCATCGTCTCGCTCACAGGAAAGATGCCTCAAGCGTCCAACTCGGAGTCCTCAGAACTCGCCGAGGCGTTGACTGGTCTGGGCTGGTCGCAAAGTTCCGCACGCGATGTTGCTCGTGACGTCATCCGTGATGCTCCGACGGCGAGCCTCGCAGAGCGCCTGAAGATCGCGCTCGCTTCCCTCGGCGGAAACTCGTGACCGAGGTCGAGCCAGACTCCGTATTCGAAGGGGCGCTCAGGCCCAATTCTCTCGACGAATTCATCGGACAGGAAAAAGTCCGCGCGCAATTGTCGGTCTTGCTGTCGGCCGCGACGATGGAGGCGCGAACTCCTGATCACGTATTGTTGGCCGGCCCTCCAGGTTTGGGCAAAACGACGCTCGCCATGATCGTCGCCCACGAATCGGGATCGCCACTTCGAATGTCGAGCGGTCCCACGATTACGCACACCGGTGACTTGGCGGCGGTGTTGTCATCCCTCACCGGGGGGGAGACGCTGTTCATCGACGAAATCCACCGTTTGCCTCGCGGTGTGGAAGAGATGCTGTACATCGCGATGGAGGATTTTCGAATCGACATCATGGTGGGGAAGGGGCCGGGGGCGACGACGGTCCCACTTCAGATCGCACCCTTCACTCTGGTGGGAGCAACGACGCGTTCGGGTCTGTTACCTGCACCTCTGCGCGATCGTTTCGGGTACACCGCTCACCTCGAGTATTACGAGGCTGGAGAGATTGAGTTTGTGATCCGCCGAAGCGCGCGACTGTTGGGAATTGAGCTTGATGCATATGCGGTGACCGAACTAGCTCGCCGTTCGCGTGGCACTCCCAGAATTGCGAACAGATTGCTCCGCCGAGTCCGTGACTACCTCGTGGTTCACGATTCTGCAGGGTCGCGCGATGCGGTGAACGCGGCATTAACCGTTTTCGACATCGACGAACACGGCTTGGACCGTCTCGACCGCGCCGTATTAACCACCCTGATCGACTCGTTTCGCGGTGGCCCAGCCGGAATCACGACTCTTGCTTCGGCGGTCGGCGAAGAGCGCGACACTCTCGAATCGGTGGTCGAGCCCTATCTCGTGAGGGTCGGCCTCATCGCTCGAACCCCCCGTGGCCGAGTTGCCACACCCGCAGCCTGGGCGTTGCTCGGGAAGGAACAGCCGAGCGGTCTATGATGGGAACGTTGTGTTCCCAGAGCCCCGAAAGGACGGTCACTGCCCATGGATCCGTTTACCCTGATGATGGTCGCCGTTCTGGCGCTCATGGTTGTTTTTATGATTCGCAATTCGCGCAAGCAGAAGGCTGACCGCGAAGCACTGGTCGCAAAGGTTGTGAAAGGTGCGAACGTCATGACGACGTCGGGCATCTTCGGAACGATCGTCTCGATTGACGTCGACGAGAACCAGATTGTTCTTGAGACAACTCCCGGAACAAAACTTCGCATTCACCGTCAGGCAGTAACCAGCATTGTCGAGAAGTCGACCCCCGCAACTACTGCCTCGGCGACGGCATCGAAGCCTGCTGCCAAGAAGCCCGCGACTAAGTAACCCAGCGACCGAACGTGGCGACAACGAGTACTTCTTCCCGAGCGCGTCGAGCGCTCGTTTGGCTTGCCGTTGTTTTCGGGGCGTTCGGTGCGTTGATCGGCTCGGGTGTTGCTTTCGACAACGCAGGCTGGACACCGAAACTCGCGCTGGACCTCGAGGGCGGGACGCAGATCATTCTGAACCCGCAAATCGCCGTCGGCACGACTGTTACAGAAGAAGAGCTCGCTCAAGCGGTCGGTATCATTCGCCAGCGAGTTGACGCTACGGGTGTCAGCGAAGCCGAGGTGACAACCCAGGGCGGTACGAATATCGTCGTGTCGATTCCGGGGACACCCGACCAGGCGACGCTGGACCGAATTCGCTCGTCCGCAAAACTAGAATTCCGCCCCGTACTCGTCACAGACCTGTCCGATGTCGTGAGCCAGGTGGCGTCCAACGTGGCAGAGGCATTGGCCGAAGACCCCAAGGCAGACCTCAGTGGGTTGGGAACCCCGGAAACGCCTGTTTCTTGGGCGGAGCCCGCTGGTGAACCGGTCAACTTCAGTGACTTGAATTGGGTCACACCCGAAATGTACGTCGCGTATTTGACGACTCCCTGCGATGTTTTGGATTCGGCCGGTGCGAACACCGCGGATCCGACAAAGCCGCTGACGGTCTGTGCCGACGACCAGTCGTACAAGTACATCCTCGGTCCGGTCGAAGTCGACGGAGCGATGGTCTCGGACGCTTCGGCGAACTACATTCCCGGAGCAAACGGTGTGCAAACGAACGAGTGGGGCGTGTACCTGACGTTCAACGCTGCAGGCACCACCGCGTTCGCCGATGTCACCTCGCGACTGACGACGCTCCAGGGAGCGCAAAACCAGTTTGCCATCGTGCTCGACGGCAAGGTGATTTCCGCACCTCGGACTCTCGCGGCGATTCCCGACGGAAAACCCGTCATCTCTGGCTCGTTCACCGAAATCTCGTCGAAAGCCCTTGCTGACCAGCTCAAGTTCGGTGCGTTGCCGATCGGATTCGAGGTGCAATCAAGCGACACGGTCACCCCGACTCTCGGTGTTGCTCAACTCGAGAGCGGTCTTATCGCCGGTGCGTTCGGCCTCTTGCTTGTCGTGATTTACGCGATCTTCCAATACCGCGCGCTTGCCATCGTCACAATCAGCTCGCTCGGAGTTGCGGCCGCTCTGACATACGTGGTGATTACGTACTTGTCGCAGGCCAATGGGTACCGATTGTCACTCGCCGGCGTCGCTGGACTCATCGTCGGTATCGGTGTCACCGCCGACTCGTTTATCGTCTATTTCGAGCGAGTTCGTGACGAACTCCGAGAAGGACGCTCGATTATTGCCGCTGTCGAAACTGGTTGGAAACGTGCATATCGGACAATCCTTGTGTCGGGTGCCGTCAATCTCTTGGCCGCGGTCGTTCTGTTCGCCCTCGCAGTGGGCAACGTGCGTGGATTCGCCTTCACACTAGGTGTGACGACGGTGGTCGACCTTCTCATCGTGATTTTGTTCACTCACCCGATGCTTCAACTCCTCGCTCGCACCCGCTTCTTCACCTCGGGGCACGCCTGGAGCGGTCTGGACGGTAGCGCACTCGGCGCGGTGTACCGAGGTCGCGGGGAATTCCGCGTTGACAAATCCGTGTCGGCGGGCAAACGCTCACGAGTGTCGAAAGAGTCACAGAAGCGTCAGTCGATCGCCGAGCGCAAGGCTGCGGAAAACGGAGGTGACCAGTGAGTGCCATCACCCGGTTCGGAAACCGCCTGTACACCGGCGAAACCAGCATCAATTTCATCGGCCGCCGTGTCGTCTGGTACCTGATGTCAGCGGCTCTCATCGTGATTGCGGTTGCGATTACGGCGTTACGTGGTGGATTTACCTTCGGAATCGAGTTCCGCGGAGGCTCTGAGTTCCAGATTTCGAACCCAGCCTCTACGGACACCTCGATAGCCGAACAGACAATCACATCCGAAGTTGGCGAAGCGGCAGCTCCGAAGATCTCGATTGTGGGTGGGGACTCAGTACGCGTCCAGACCGAGCAATTGACCGCGGAGGAAACCGACGCTCTTCGTGTTTCTCTTGCCGACGCATATTCGGTTTCCGTTGACGAGGTGACCTCATCGTTCATCGGGGCTTCATGGGGATCGGACATCACGATTCAAGCGCTACGTGCGTTGGCAATCTTCCTCGTCCTCGTCAGTATTGTGATGGCGCTGTATTTCCGTACGTGGAAAATGTCGGTGGCGGCTATGGTTGCCGTTGTTCACGACCTCACCATCACGGCCGCGATTTACGGAGCGTTTGGTCTCGAAGTCACGCCGGCTGCCGTGATCGGGCTTTTGACGATTCTCGGGTATTCGCTCTACGACACCGTTGTTGTGTTCGACAAGATTCGTGAAAACACGTCGATTGCGTATGACGAATCGAAACGTACGTTTGCTGAGTCGGTCAACCTTGCCGTGAACCAGACGCTTGTGCGGTCAATCAACACGAGCGTGGTCGCTGCGCTCCCGGTTGCGTCCATTCTGTTCGTCGGGTCGATGCTGTTGGGTGCTGGTACCCTTCGCGATATCGCGCTGAGCCTGTTCGTGGGAATTTTGTGTGGCGCGTATTCGACGATGTTCATCGCAGCACCGCTGTACGCACAGCTTCGCGAAGGTGAATCGGAATCCGCCAAGCAAGGACGCAAGGATCGAACAGAGATTGTCCGCAACGCAGCGGGAGCCGTTCGCTAACGTCACACGCCTAAACTGAAGTCAGGAGGCGCAATGTCGGATACCAGTACCAGCGGTTCGGCTCAGCGTCGCGCGCTTCTTCCCAGGCTTTTTTCTCGTTCCGAAACCGGGGGAGCGCTCGAGCGGATTCTCCGGGCGCTTAGGCAGACCAACCCACGTGCGGATGTCGCCATCGTCGAACGCGCCTACCAGGTTGCGAAGAAAGCGCATGAAGGGCAATTGCGAAAGTCCGGCGAGCCATACATCACCCATCCGCTCGCCGTCGCAGAAATTCTTGTCGATTTGGGCATCGGCGCCAAGACGATTGCGGCGGCGCTTCTGCACGACACGGTCGAGGACACCGAGTACACCCTCGAAGCGGTGACGAGGGACTTCGGGCCCGAGATTGGCCTGCTGGTTGATGGTGTCACCAAGCTCGACAAGCTCAAACTCGGCGAGGACGCACAGGCCGAAACAGTCCGCAAGATGGTCGTTGCAATGTCGAAGGACATCCGGGTAATTCTCATCAAGCTTGCCGATCGGCTTCATAACGCGCGAACCTGGGGCTTCGTCGATTCCGAGTCCGCCGAGCGAAAAGCCCGTGAAACGCTCGAAATCTATGCGCCACTAGCGCATCGCCTCGGTATCCAGACAATCAAATGGGAGCTCGAAGACCTGTCGTTTGCGGTCTTGCACCCGAAGCTCTATGTCGAGATTGACTCGCTGGTAACGGAACGCACTCCAGAAAGTGACCGCTTCGTCAAGGAAATCATCGAACAGATAACGGGTGATTTGAAGACTGCCCGCGTGAAGGCCCAAGTCGCGGGTCGGCAAAAACAGCACTACTCGATTTACCAGAAGATGATTCGACAGTCGCGGGATTTTCAGGAAATCTACGATCTCACGGGAATTCGGATCCTTGTTTCGTCGATCCGCGATTGTTACGCAGCGCTCGGCGCGGTTCACGCCCGGTGGAACCCGATTCCGGGACGATTCAAGGACTACATCGCGACCCCGAAGTTCAATCTCTATCAGTCGTTGCATACGACCGTGTTCGGCCCAGACGGAAAGTCGGTCGAGATTCAGATTCGCACGATGGAAATGCACAAGCGCGCCGAGTACGGGGTGGCGGCTCACTGGAAGTACAAAGAGCGCCAGGGGTTGGGCTCGAAGTCGAGTGATGAAATCCTTCCCGACGAGAACATGGCCTGGCTTGCCCATATCACCGACTGGGAGGGAGAGACAGAGGACCCATCGGAGTTTTTGGACACGCTGCGATATGAAATCGGAGCGAAAGAGGTCTACGTTTTCACCCCGAAAGGCAAAGTGATTGGACTGTCCGCTGGTGCGACCCCGGTCGATTTCGGATACGCGGTGCACACCGAGCTCGGCCACCGAGTGATGGGCGCCAAGGTCAACGGCCGACTTGTGCCGCTCGACACGCAGCTCGGATCGGGAGATACGGTCGAGGTTCTGACCTCAAAGAACCCAGAAGCCGGTCCCAGTCAGGACTGGCTGAATTTCGCTAGCAGCCAGCGAGCCCGTTCAAAGATCCGAAGCTGGTTCACCAAGGAACGCCGTGATGAAGCAATTGAGAGTGGACGCGAGGCTCTCGCGAAAGTCGTGCGGAAAAAGAATCTGTCTCTGTCGCGAGTCCTGTCCGCTCAAAACCTCGCGTCGGTCGCATCCACGTTGAAGTACGAAAACGTCGACAGTCTTTACGCCGCACTCGGCGAAGGGCAAATTTCAACGCAGTCAGTTCTGGAAAAGATTATGGTGTTCGTCAACGACGTCGAACACGACGATGAAACAGTGTTCGTCGTCCCGACGCGAAAGCCCACGACTAATCGCGAAACCGACTCTGGGGTTCTCGTCCGCGGAGCGGCTGACATTCTCGTCAAACTTGCAAAGTGTTGCACCCCGGTTCCGGGTGACGCCATCGTCGGATTCATCACGCGAGGCAATGGTGTCAGCGTCCACCGGGAGGACTGTCCCAATGTCAAAGGTTTCGACGGCGAACTCGAGCGCATGATTGAAGTCGAATGGGCCGGGTCTTCGTCAACGGTTTTCCGGGTCCACATTCAGGTCGAGGCGCTCGATCGCGGTGGCTTGTTGTCGGACATCACGCGCGTTCTCTCGGAACATCACGTGAACATCCTCACAGCGACGGTTCAAACGGATTCCCAGCGACTCGCGACGTCTCGATTTGTCTTTGAGATGTCGGACACAACCCACCTCGACCGAGTCTTGTCAGCCGTCAGACGTATCGACGCTGTGTACGACGTGTATCGCGTCAATTCTGGCTAACCGATTGCGGCGAGCCACTCTTTCTTCGACGCAATCTCGGTTTGAATTCGTGCCTGGGCATCGGAGTCGGTGAGTCCAGCCGCTTGAGTTTCGAGCTCCGCAATCGCGGCCTCTACCTGAGCAGCGAAACCTTCGCGGAGGGCCACCTTTGCAGGATTCGTGCGGTCGAGGTGCTCTGTTTCGAGGGCACGAACGTGGCGTTCGATCGCTCGAATACCGTCGTTCATCCGCCGCTCGTCCGCCTTGGCTACGTTGCCGATCAGGTCCCACTTGGTGCGAAGCTCTCGGAAGCCGCGCTTTGCCGCGTCGGCAGACTTTTCCGTTAGAAGACGCTGATACTCAGACAGGAGTGTCGATTTTGCCTCGCTGTTCGCCGACCACTCGGCTGATCCCGCACTGTACAACGCGTCTCCGGCTGCCTTGAAACGATCCCACAACTGGTTATCAAGTGTCCGAGCTGCTCGGGGCGCTTTCTTCCACGCGTCCAGGAGACCGCGGTAGGCGCTGATTCCGTCCGCACCCTTGGGCGCAAGCGCTTCGGCTTTTTCGCACAATTCGGTCTTGATACTCTTGGCTTCTTTGTCGGCCGACTGTTTCGACTGGAAAAACGCACGCTGCGCTCGATCGAACGTCTGGCGGGCAGTTTTGAAGCGATTCCACAATTCATCGGCGGCCTTTTTTGGCACGCGGTGCGGCAGCTTCTGCTCTTCCTTCCACGATTCGAAAAGTTCGCCAATTTCCTTCTGGGCATTCCTCCAGTGAATCGAACCATCAATCTGCGCCGCAATGGCTTCAACCCGCTCAACAATCGCCTTGCGGCGCTCGAGTGACTGGGCCGACGCCTCCTTGTTCTCGGCGTCTTGCTTCTCTTTCAGTCCGGCGATCGACTCTGCGACGACTCCGACACGCAAGCGCAGGGCGTTGAGGTCGCCGACGGCGTGAGCCTCGGTCAGTGCGACCACCAATTTTTCGACGGCGGCGAGCAGGTCCCGAGCAGAGGCTCCCGCTTTGGAACGCTGTTCGAGAAGAGTGACCTGGGAAGCGAGCTCGGTGAACCGGGTCACGTAGAACGCGAGCGCTTCATCGGCGGAAACGTCGACGACTTGACCGACGCTGCGCCAGTCCCCGTCTTTGACCCACACGGTACCGTCAGCATCGACTCGGCCAAATGTTGTTTCGCTTTTTGCCACTCGTCAAGATTACACAGCGCGCGCCGTCTCGGGTACACCGTTTCTCAACCGTTACCTGAGCGAACGCACACTTATCATGGAGACATGACGGGCGAAGCGGGGTTGTTCGGGGGCACAGCGCCACTCGCCGTGCGCATGAGACCTCGATCCGTCGACGAGATTGTCGGCCAATCGCACCTTCTTGGTGACGGTTCCCCGTTGCGTCAACTGGCTGAACCGACGGGCAACGCAGGAGTGTCGGTGATCCTGTGGGGGCCCGCGGGAACAGGGAAGACGACAATCGCGAACGTCATCGCTCGGTCGTCCAATCGTCACTTCGTCGAGTTGTCAGCCGTCACCGCGGGTGTCAAGGATGTCCGCGAGGTGATGGAGTCGGCCTTATCGCGAATTAGTGACGGCGGAGCCGTGACCCTACTGTTCCTCGACGAGATCCATCGATTCACCAAGGCGCAACAGGATGCTTTGCTTCCCGGTGTCGAAAACGGTTGGGTGACTCTGATTGCGGCGACGACGGAAAACCCGTCGTTCAGTGTGATCACCCCGCTCCTCAGCCGTTCACTACTTCTCACACTTCGGCCGTTGACCGACGACGACATCGCGTCGCTTATCGCTCGGGCCGTCAGCGCGCCCGAGGGTCTGGCAGGGTCGGTCACCGTCGATGCCGAGGCCCTCGCATCCCTCGTTCGATTGTCGAGTGGCGATGCGCGCCGAGCACTGACGTCCCTCGAGGCTGCGTCCAACTCGGTTGGTCCGGGCGGGACAGTCACCGCCGAGGCCGTCGCCGTTGCGAGCGACCGAGCACTGCTGCGTTATGACCGCGCGGGTGACGAACACTACGACGTCATCAGCGCCTTCATCAAGTCAGTGCGGGGGAGTGACGTCGACGCATCGATTCACTACCTTGCGCGCATGATCGAAGCGGGTGAAGACCCACGGTTCATTGCTCGTCGTTTGGTAATTCTGGCGGCGGAGGACATTGGTGTTGCCGACCCGACTTGTTTGACCCTCGCGGTCGCAGCAGCGGACGCGGTGCAATTTATCGGAATGCCTGAGGGCCGAATCCCGCTAGCGGAAGCCACAATCCATTTGGCTCTCGCGCCCAAGTCGAACTCGGTGATCGTCGCAATCGATGCGGCAATCCGAGACATTCGTGACGGAGCATTCGAGCCGGTCCCGAAGCACCTCCGCGACGCGCATTACACCGGCGCACAAAAACTTGGACACGGTAAGGGGTACGTGTATCCGCATGACGTCGACGGAGGCGTTGCCGCTCAGAGTTATCGGGATGGCGATGCGCCTCGGTACTACGAACCACGCGGTCACGGACGTGAACAGGAGCTCACCGAGAGGCTCGCGCGAATACGGGCAATCCTGGGCGACGCCTGAATAGCGCGGGTCACGTCTTTCTGTTAGAGTGTGAACACCGCTTGAGAAGACAGACGTGCGGCTGCGTCTCATTCACAAGAATCGGTGCCTGTAGCCGGCGCCGTGGCCCTCATGTTTCTCTCCCCGTTAGTGGGGGGAATTCCACTGTTGTTTCACACACGTAAAGGACACAATGTCTGACAAGAACCGCACACGCGCGAAGGTTCGCCTATCGCGTGCACTCGGAATCGCACTGACCCCCAAGGCCGCGCGCCTCATGGGTGAAGGAGCGTTCCCACCCGGCCAGCACGGTCGTACCAAGCGCAAATCCGAAGGTGACTTCGCGATGCGCCTTCGCGAAAAGCAGCGACTTCGCGCTCAGTACGGAATTCGTGAAGCGCAGATGCGCAACACGTTCGACGAGGCGCGACGCACCCAGGGATTGACCGGTGAGAACCTCGTCGAGCTGCTCGAGATGCGTCTCGATGCTCTCGTTCTTCGTTCGGGCTTCGCTCGCACCTCGGCTCAAGCTCGCCAGATGGTGGTGCACCGTCACATTCTCGTCGACGGCCAGCTCGTTGACCGCCCGTCGTTCCGCGTCAAGCCGGGACAGATGATCCACGTCAAGGAACGCAGCGAGGCAACTCCGCTGTTCCAGGACTCGGCCATCGGTGTTCACCGCGATGTTCTTCCCGCGGTTCCCGAGTACCTCGATGTGAAACTCGACAAGCTTCAGGCGCGACTCGTTCGTCGCCCCAAGCGCGCAGAGGTTCCCGTCACGTGTGAAGTACAACTCGTCGTCGAGTATTACGCCGCACGCTAAAGCCCAACCGAGTGGGGTGGGCTTTCGAGCCCACCCCTTTCTCATTCCCCTAAACTCGTGTCGACAGAGGAGTATTCGATGAAAACGGCTGAAATCCAACGGCGTTGGTTGTCGTATTTCGAGGGCAAGGGTCACACGATCGTCCCGTCGGCATCTCTCGTCTCTGACGACCCGACGCTGATGTTCACCGTCGCCGGGATGGTGCCGTTCATTCCGTATCTGACCGGAGTCGTCCCAGCGCCTTTTCTCCGCGCGACCTCGGTACAGAAATGTATCCGCACGCTCGACATTGAAGAGGTCGGTAAGACGACTCGTCACGGCACGTTCTTCCAGATGAACGGAAACTTTTCGTTCGGGGACTACTTCAAGGAAGGCGCGATCGGATTCGCGTGGGAATTGTTGACGACTTCCGAGGCGGATGGTGGCCTCGGTTTCGCAGAGAAAGACCTCTGGATAACCGTGTACGAAGAGGACGATGAAGCGATCGAGCTCTGGAAAAAAATCGCGGGGATTCCCGACGAACGAATTCAGCGTTTCGGAAAGACCGACAACTTCTGGTCCACCGGCCAAACTGGTCCCGCCGGTCCGTGCTCAGAGATCTATTTCGACCGGGGCCCCGCCTACGGACCCGAGGGTGGACCGGCTGTCGATGACACGCGGTACATCGAAATCTGGAACTTGGTTTTCATGCAATATCTCATCTCGGACGTGAAGTCCAAGACCGAGTTCACGATCGACGGAGAGCTTCCCCAGAAAAACATCGATACCGGCATGGGTATGGAGCGCGTCGCGTTCCTCAAGCAGGGCGTGGAAAACATGTACGAGATCGATCAGGTTCGGCCGGTTCTCGATCTCGCGTCGCAGATTTCGGGGAGGGCGTACGGCGCCGACCACGATGATGACGTCCGAATGCGCGTTGTCGCCGACCACATTCGGTCATCCCTCATGTTGATGAGCGACGGAGTGATGCCCGGAAACGAGGGGCGTGGCTACATTCTCCGACGCCTTTTGCGGCGTTCGGTTCGAGCTATGCGCCTCCTTGGCGTCGACGCACCAACGTTCACCGAGCTGTTTGCGGCGTCGCGGGACGCGATGAAGGGCTCGTATCCCGATGTCGAGATCCACTACGACCGAATTTCTCGTACTGCGGTCGGCGAAGAGGAGGCGTTCCTTCGCACCCTCGTTTCCGGAACACAGATTCTCGATCTCGCCGTGACTCAGCACAAGAAGGAGAAGGCGAAGTCGCTCGACGGAAGCACCGCCTTCCTCCTTCACGACACCTACGGTTTCCCCATTGACCTCACCTTGGAAATGGCCGAAGAAGCGGGACTGTCGGTCGATCGAGCCACGTTCGACTCGCTCATGCTCGAGCAGAAAACTCGAGCAAAGGCGGACGCGAAAGCGAAAAAGGGAGCCCTCGCGGACGTCTCTGTTTACGGTGAGTTCCGCACCAGCGGGGAAACTGTTTTCACCGGATACGACGATCTGACAACGGAAACGAGCGTTCTCGGCATTATTCGTGACGGAGCGGCGGTCCCGTCAGCGTCCGCGGGCGAAACAGTCGAGTTGATCCTTCGTGAAACCAGCTTGTACGCCGAGAGTGGTGGTCAGGACGCGGACGACGGTGTCATCGTCGGAGCGAACTTCTCGGCAGAAGTGGTCGACGTTCAACGACCAATCAAGGGGCTCACCGCGCACACGGTTCGAATCACGGATGGGTCCGTCGGTGTCTCTGACGTAGTCACGACAATCGTCGACGAGGTGTACCGTCGCCGGGCGACCGGTGCCCACTCCGCGACTCACCTTGTACACGCCGCGCTCCGACAGACGCTCGGAGACGATGCCCACCAGGCCGGTTCTTACAACAAAGCCGGCTACATGCGATTCGACTTCGCCTGGAACCAAGGGTTGTCGGCAACGACGCGGTCGGAAATCGAGAACATCGCGAACAACGCTATTTCGGCCAACCTCGAGGTGGTCACGCGAATCATGTCGCTCGACGAGGCCAAAGAGACGGGCGCGATGGCACTCTTTGGAGAGAAGTACAGTGACACCGTTCGCGTCGTCGATATCGGTGGCCCGTGGTCGCGCGAACTATGTGCCGGAACACACGTTTCTCGTTCGAGCGAAGTCGGGTTGATCAATTTGATCGGTGAATCAAGCATCGGGTCGACCAACCGTCGCGTCGAAGCACTCGTCGGTACCTCCGCGTTCGAGTCATTCGCGGCGGAACGCGCGCTCGTCGCCGAACTGACGTCTAGCCTCAAGACGCCGAAAGAAGCCCTGCCCGCTCGAATCGCCGAATTGATCGAACAACTCAAGGGAGCCGAGCGAACCATTGCCCAGTATCAGGCGGCGATAGCTCGAGAGCGCGTTCCGGAACTGGTCGCGGCTGCCACCGCAATTGGAACCACGACGACGGTCATTGCCTTGCTCGGCGTTGTGGATTCTGCCGACGCACTTCGCCAACTGGTGACGGATGTTCGCGACCGACTTGGCGCGTCTTCTGGAGTCGTTGCACTTGGTGCCGAAATCGATGGCAAAGCGGCGGTTATCGTCGCCACAAACCCGGAAGCACGCACTGCAGGTTTGTCTGCTGGAACTCTCGCCAAGCGGGCAGCAGCGGTCTTGGGCGGAGGCGGAGGCGGACGTGACGATGTCGCGCAGGGCGGAGGCGCTGACCCGAAGCTGATCCCCGAGGCGCTTAACGACATCCGAGCGGCTCTCGGAGCCTAGGAAATGCGCACTGGCACGCGGATCGGAATCGATGTGGGCAAGTCTCGCGTGGGAGTGGCGCGAACGGATTCACTCGGCTTGATGGCTGTGCCAGTCGTCACGCTTCCGAGAGAATCTGCACTAGATGAGCTCGTGCTTTTAGCGACCGAATACGAGCCCATCGAGTTCGTCTGTGGCCTCCCGCTCTCGCTTGACGGGTCAGAGACGGAGTCAACGCGGGACGCGCGGGAATTCGCCGCGGAGCTCGCTGTCGCAACCGGAGTCATGGTTCGACTGGTCGACGAGCGTTTGACGACGGTCACAGCGCAGAACGCTCTTCATGACGCCGCCCACTCGACGAAGTCTGGTCGGGCAATGATTGACCAAGTCGCGGCCACAATCCTGCTCGAGAGTGCCCTCAATGCGGAACGAGCGGGCAATACACTGGGTGAGACGGTAGGAGAAGAATGAGCGAAACACGACGAGAAGCACGCGCGAAATCCTCACAGCGCGGTTGCGGGGTCATTGCGGTCGTCCTCGTCGTGATTCTGGCCATCGGAGGCGGTGGTGCGTGGTTCGCCTGGACAAATTACGAAACGAAGATTCGAGATGTTCTGGGACTTCCAGCCGACAACGATTTCACCGGGACGGGTATCGCTCCCGAGATACAGATCGTCGTCGAACAGGGCGAATTTGGCGACGCTATTGCGCAGAAACTCGTCGACGCCGGTGTGACGAAGTCGTTCGATGCCGTGTATCAACTGCTTCTCGCAGATTCGTCCATTGTTTTCACTCCCGGGAGTTACACGCTGAAAACGGCAATGAGCGCAGCGTCGGCGGTTGCGGTTTTGAGTGACCCCGCCAACCGGATCACCCTGAAAGTGACGATTCCGGAGGGATCGGTTCTCACAAAGACGTTCGCCACGTTGAGCGAAGCCACGGGAATACCAGTTTCAGAGTTCGAGACGGCCGCTGCCGACCCGACGGCATTTGGCATTCCGGCGAAAGCGCCCTCGGTCGAAGGTTTCCTGTTCCCCGCGACGTATGAGTTCAACCCGACGCAAGACGCGACGTCGATCATCCAGACGATGGTGGACGAAATGAACGTCCGACTCGATGCTCTTGGTGTCGAAACGAGCAAACGTTATTCCGTCGTGACATTTGCGGCTCTCGTTCAGCGAGAGGCGGGCAGCGACCCAGACGACTTTGCCAAGATTGCTCGGGTTTTCCAGAATCGGTTGGACTCCGGCTGGAAGTTGGAATCGGACGCGACGGTGGCGTATGGCACCGGAAACCTTCACACCGTGTGGACGACCGACGAAGAGCGCGCGGACGCGTCAAACCCTTACAACACCTACGTCCACAAGGGCCTTCCCGCGGGACCAATCGGACTTCCAGGTGAAGTCGCGCTGAAGGCAGTGCTGAAGCCGAAGCCCGGTCCGTGGTACTTCTTTGTGCCGGTGAACCTGAAGACGGGGGAAACCAAGTTCTCAGAGACCGCGGCGCAACACGGTGCAGCTGTCCAGCAACTCCAGGCCTGGTGTAACGCGTCCACTGCGAATGCCGCCTACTGTGACTAGGAATTTCGGGGTCCTCGGGAGCCCGATCAGTCACTCGCGGTCACCAGCGCTGCACCGCGCGGCGATTGCCGCTCTCGGAATCGACGCTCACTATGGTGCGACGGACGTGTCCGCTGCGGAACTCCCGCAGTTCATCGAGTCCCTCGACAGCACGTGGGACGGTTTGTCCCTCACGATGCCCCTCAAGCAGACGATTCGCCCGCTACTTGTTGACGAATGCCCGATTTCGGCCCTCACCGGGGCCGTGAACACCGTCGTCCGGGGCCAGGACGGTTGGGAGGGCCTCAACACGGACGTATGGGGAGCAACAACAGCAATTCGACAGCACGGGGGAACGACTTTCCGCCGCGCAATCCTGCTCGGTGCGGGGGCAACGGCCTCGTCTCTGGTTGTCGCATTGCGCGACCTCGGTGTCGAATCGCTCGTCATCGTGGCACGCGACCCGAGTCGCACAGCGGAGGCTCGTGAACTCGCGCAACGACTGGGAATGGACGCTCACACTGCGGTGTTTGGACAATCGTTGGATTCTTCCGACATCGTGGTCAGCAGTCTTCCGTCGGACGCCGTGCTGACGTCGGACGCGATCGAGTGCCTCGACGCCGAATTGCTGTTCGACGTGGTTTACGAGCCGTGGCCAAGCGCACTCGGTAAAGAATGGGCCGCCCGCGGACTCGAGTCAATCAGTGGGCTGCACATGCTGCTGTGGCAGGCGGTACGACAAGCCCGTGTTTTCTATGGAGAATCAGTTGACGAACCATTACCCGACGAAGAGCTCGTCGTGACCGCCATGCGCGCGGCGGTTGGTCTCTAACGAACCGCCCATCTGGAACAATAGAACTATGCGATGGCTGACTGCGGGTGAATCACACGGACCAGAGCTCATCGGAATCATCGAGGGGCTCCCGTCGGGAATCCACGTGTCTCTTGACGACATTCGCAGCGATCTCGCGCGCCGTCGCCTCGGGTATGGCCGAGGAGCTCGTATGAAATTCGAGGCTGACGAAATTTTCGTCTCGGGCGGTGTTCGCCACGGACTGACGATGGGTGGACCGGTCGCATTGCGCATCACCAACACCGAATGGCCAAAGTGGACCGAGGTGATGAGTGTCGAGCCGGTCGACCCTGCGGTTCTCGAGAGCGCCCGAGGTGCGGCGCTAACCCGCCCACGCCCCGGACATGCCGACTTGACGGGGATGCAGAAGTACGATTTCGACGAGGCTCGACCCGTTCTTGAGCGGGCATCGGCGCGGGAAACTGCGACGCGCGTCGCACTCGGTGCAGTAGCTCGCGCGTTCCTCTCCGAACTCGGAATTGAAGCCGTTGCCCACACGGTGGCAATCGCGACAGTGGAGGTGCCAGAAGGGACTCCGTTGCCTCGACCCTCAGACGTCGAACGTTTGGACGCCGATCTGCTTCGTTGCTTCGATGAAGCGACATCCGTGCGAATGGTCGCTGCGGTGGATGGCGCGCACAAAGACGGTGACACCCTCGGTGGTGTCGTCGAGGTTTTGGTGTACGGATTGCCACCCGGGCTCGGCTCGTTCGTTCACTGGGATCGGCGATTGGACTCTCGCCTCGCGGCCGCACTCATGGGAATTCAGGCAATCAAGGGGGTCGAGGTCGGAGACGGTTTCGAAACCACCCGCCGTCCCGGAAGCGCCGCTCACGACGAAATTGTGCAGGGGGATGGACTCGAGCGCCTCAGCGACCGCGCCGGTGGAATTGAAGGCGGAATGAGCACGGGGCAAGTCCTGCGCGTGCGCGCCGGCATGAAGCCAATCGCGACTGTTCCGCGCGCGCTGCGAACCGTCGATGTCGCGACCGGCGAGGAAGCAGCAGCACACCACCAACGGTCGGATGTCTGCGCTGTGCCAGCCGCCGGAGTCGTAGCGGAAGCGATGGTTCTTCTCGTCGTCGCCGAGGCCGTGATCGAGAAGTTTGGTGGCGACTCGGTCGGTGAAACTCGCCGCAACATGCAGTCCTACCTCGACTCAATCCCTGAATCGCGACGGACCAAACAGGACCGACCGTGAGCCCGATTGCGGTCCTCATCGGACCGCCGGCAGCGGGTAAATCCCGCCTCGGACGCCGCGTTGCGGCTCGACTCGGTGTTGAATTCGTGGACACGGACAAGCGCGTCGTGGCGAAGCACGGACCAATTCCCGAGATTTTCGCCTCGGCAGGAGAGCAACAGTTTCGGGTGTGGGAACGCGAAGCGGTCGTCGACGCGTTAGCTTCTCCCGGAATCGTCGCTCTCGGCGGGGGTGCTGTCCTGGACCACGACACTCAACGAGATCTCAAAGACCTTTACGTGATATTGGTCACCGCCTCGCCAGAGGCCATTGCGCCCCGACTCGTTTCCGGAACGCGCCCACTTCTCGCGGGAGGAATCGATGCATGGGTGGCGCTCGTTGCCGAACGGCAGCCCGTTTACGACCGACTCGCAGATTTCACCGTCGACACCAGTCGAGGAACAATGGACTCAATCGCCGACTCACTCGTGACGCGATTGGAGGAACGTCGATGAGCATAGTGACGGTTAACGGCAGCTCGCCATACGACATTTCGATCGGCGCAGGAACTCGGCACGAACTTCGCGAGCGGTTGGGGACGCAGGTCGCGAAAGCGCTGTTGATTCACGCACCCATCATGGCGAGCGAAGCAACGCGAATTCGCGAAGCGCTCGCCGGCGAAGTTGACGTTCTTCTCGCTGAAGTTCCGGAAGCAGAAGATTCGAAGCGAGTTGAGGTCGCGGCGTTCTGTTGGGGGATCATGGGTCAGGCCGATTTCACGCGCAGTGACGCCGTCATCTCGCTTGGCGGCGGAGCCACGACAGATCTGGCAGGGTTCGTTGCGGCCACGTGGTTGCGCGGTGTGAGGATAGTCCACATTCCGACGACTGTCCTCGGCTCGGTTGACGCCGCGGTCGGCGGTAAAACGGGAATCAACACCGCGGAAGGCAAGAATCTCGTGGGAGCATTCCACTCACCGGCGGCCGTCCTCGTTGACACCGAGTTGTTGTCGAGTCTTCCGGAAACAGAAATCCGAACGGGATTTGCGGAAATCGCGAAGGCAGGTTTTATCTCGGATCCCTCGATTCTCGATGACCTCGACTCTTCGGTCGACACGTGCCTCGATCTGACAAGCGATCTGGCGACCGATGTCATGCGCCGAGCAATTCAGGTGAAAGCCACGATCGTGGGGGAGGACTTCACCGAACAGGGTGTGCGCGAAACCCTCAACTACGGACACACGCTTGGGCACGCGATCGAACACGCAGAGCGATATCGATGGCGCCACGGGGTGGCAATCAGTATCGGGATGATGTTCGCGGCCGAGTTGTCCCGGCTCGTGCGCTCGCTCAGTGACTCCGATGTCGAACGGCATCGACTGATCTTGGGTGAGCGACTCGGACTTCCCTTGGTCTATCCCGCCGCGCGATGGGAGACGTTGCGGGCCACCATGCAGCGCGACAAAAAGGCTCGTGGCGCGGCATTACGATTCGTATTGCTGGATGGCATCGCCCGCCCAACCGTGACGACGGTCGGCGACGACTCTCTTCTCTTCGCGGCATATCAAGAAATCGCTGGTTAGGCTAGTCCAATGACCACGATTCTCGTCCTCAACGGACCCAATCTTTCGCGATTGGGGAGCCGGGAGCCCGACGTGTACGGGTCGACGACCTGGGATCAACTAGTCGAATCGCTTAACGCAGCTGCGACCTCGGCAGAAGTTGTCTCGGTACGTCAGACGAATGATGAGTCCGAACTAATCGGGTGGCTTCACGAAGCGCTCGACGCCCGCGCGGAAGTGATACTCAATCCGGCGGCATTCACGCACTATTCGTATGCGCTTCGCGACGCTGTAGCGATGCTGACCGGTGCCGGAATTTCGGTCGTCGAAGTTCACATCAGCAACCCTCACGCGCGTGAAGAATTCCGTCACACGTCGGTTATCTCCGGAGTTGCGACGGGTGTCATCGCCGGCTTCGGCACCCAGTCCTACCACCTGGCTCTCGCGGCACTTCGTTCGCGTCGCTAGCATCACCGATTCCCACAACACAACCAAAGGATCCTTCCCACCATGGCAACGACCAATGACATCAAGAACGGCAGCGTCCTCAATCTCGACGGACAACTCTGGGCCGTCATCGAATTCCAGCACGTCAAGCCAGGCAAGGGCGGGGCGTTCGTTCGCACAAAGTGCAAGAACGTCATGACGGGCAAGGTCGTCGATCGGACCTTCAACGCGGGCACGAAGATTGATTTCGAGACGGTAGACCGTCGTGACTATCAGTACCTGTATCAGGACGGCGAGAACTTCGTGTTCATGAACCTCGACGACTATGACCAAATCACGCTTACAGGTGCCGCAGTAGGCGACGCAAAGAATTACATGCTCGAAAACCAGAACGTCCAGATTGCAATGAACAACGAGAACCCGCTCTACATCGAACTGCCCGCCTCTGTTGTTCTCGAAATCACGTATACCGAACCGGGGCTTCAAGGGGACCGTTCGACCGGTGGAACCAAACCGGCAACGGTCGAGACTGGACTCGAGATCCAGGTACCGCTGTTCCTCGAGCAGGGAACCAAGGTCAAGGTCGACACACGTGACGGCTCGTACCTCGGCCGCGTAAACGAATAGTGTCCGCCCGAACGAAAGCGCGCAAAGCGGCTTTTGACGCGCTGTACGAATCAGAGCAACGCGGCCGCACTCTTACCCAAGCGCTTACCGATTTCGACACGCGCCAAGGGTCGAAACTTCAGTCCTTGGCGGAAGCGGACTTCGTTCGCTCAATCCTCGCCGGTCTCGACACAAACGGCTCTGCCATCGACGCGGTGATCTCGGCGTCATTGACGGGATGGACACTCGCGCGCCTGTATCCCGTGGATCGCGCAATTCTTCGCATTGCTATCTGGGAACTGACCTACACCGAAACGCCATCCGACGTGGTTCGTTCCGAAGCGCTTGCACTGGCAGCGGAGTACGGATCCGATGACGCGGTCAACTTCATTGGCGGGATTTTGGGCGCGGTCACTCGCAATTCCCACAGCAACGACTAGAGTTGCATCACTGAATCCTTTAAAGCGTCCTGTGAGGCGGGAAAGGAATTACTGAGTGACGCGTATCGTACTCACCAAGCCCGACATCGACCGGGCGCTCAAGCGCATTGCACACGAGATTGTCGAATCTCAACGTGGCCGTGACGGACTCGTTTTTCTCGGAATTCCGACGCGAGGGGTTTATCTCGCGCAACGTCTAGCCCGGCTCGTTGCGGACATCGAGCCACAGGACGTCGGGGTTGGAACGCTGGACGTCACTATGTACCGTGACGATCTGACTACCCAGTCAACCCGAGCCACCGTAGCCACCGAGATCCCAGCGTCGGGTATCGACGGGTGCACGGTCATTCTGGTCGACGATGTTTTGTTCTCTGGGCGAACCGTTCGTGCGGCGTTAGACGCCATCACTGCGCTCGGTCGCCCCGATGTGGTCCGCTTCGCCGTGCTCGTCGATCGTGGACATCGTGAACTGCCGATTCGAGCCGATTTCGTGGGCAAGAACTTGCCGACCTCGACGAGCGAACGTGTGAACGTGTCGATCGCGGAAGTCGATGATCGTGACGAGGTGAGTATCGCGTGAAGCACCTCATTTCGACTCGGGACCTCACCACTGACAAGGCAGTCGCGATTCTTGACACGGCAATCGACATGGTCGATGTTCGGTCCCGCGATGTAAAGAAACTGCCGACACTCCGTGGCAAAACCGTCGCGAACGTGTTCTTCGAAGACAGCACCAGGACTCGACTGTCGTTCGAGGCGGCCGCACTCGCGCTCAGTGCTGATGTCACCACGTTCACGGCACAGGGCTCAAGCGTGTCAAAGGGCGAAAGCCTCAAGGACACGCTCCAAACTCTTGAGGCGATGGGCGCAGACTTCATCGTGCTTCGGCATTCGCACTCCGGTGTCGCTGCGACCGTTGCGAACAATGGCTGGGTCGATGCGCACATCATCAACGCCGGAGACGGGACCCACGAGCACCCCACGCAGGCCCTCCTCGACGCCTTCACTATGCGCTCCCGGCTCCGTGGAGACACGGCCCGCGGAGCGGATCTGTCCGGGATTGCGGTTGTGATTGTGGGCGACATCCTCCACTCGCGCGTCGCACGCAGTAATGCATTGCTCCTTCGAACGCTCGGTGCTTCGGTCACCCTAGCCGCACCCCAAACCCTGTTGCCCCGCGAGATCGACGCCTGGGGAGCCACGGTGGTCTCCACGCTTGACGAGGCGATCGATACTCAACCCGATGTTGTCATGACTCTGCGCGTCCAAAAGGAAAGAATGACGAGCGGGTTTTTCCCTTCCGAATCCGAGTTCAGTGCGCTCTGGGGAATGAACGATTCGCGATTGCGGCGATTGCCGTCGA
This sequence comes from Microbacteriaceae bacterium, assembly GCA_044353905.1. Taxonomy (GTDB): domain Bacteria; phylum Actinomycetota; class Actinomycetes; order Actinomycetales; family Microbacteriaceae; genus MWH-TA3. Next base: position 66,133 of record JBILBA010000004.1, read on the forward strand.
CTTCGATTGTCATGCACCCCGGACCCATGAATCGCGGGCTCGAGATTTCCGGAAGCGTCGCCGACTCACCGCAATCGACAGTCACAGAACAGGTGGCGAATGGTGTCGCTATCCGAATGGCAGTGCTGTACACGCTGATGGGAGACTCGCGATGACTATTGTGATACGCGGTGCTTCACTCATGGGCGGAGACACTGCCGACATTCTCATTGACAAGGGTTTGATCCGCGAGGTCGGATCAGTATCGAAATCCGCGGACCGCGTAATCGATGCACACGGACTGGTGGCCCTTCCCGGACTCGTCGACCTGCATTCCCACCTTCGGGAGCCCGGCGGCGAAGGAGCTGAGACAATCTTGTCGGGATCGCGGGCCGCTGCGGCCGGGGGATTCACGACGGTCCACGCAATGGCCAACACGAGTCCGGTCGCCGATACGGCTGAACTCGTCGAACTAGTCGCCGAACGCGGTCGCCTTGCTGGATACGTTCAGGTCCGTCCGATCGGAGCGGTCACTAAGAATCTTGATGGTGAGCAACTCGCCGACATCGGCGGCATGGCAAACAGCGCCGCTGCCGTTACCGTTTTTTCCGATGACGGCCGGTGCGTCGGCGACGCGCTGTTGATGCGACGTGCTCTCGAATACGTATCCACGTTCGGCGGAGTCATCGCCCAGCACGCTCAGGACCCTCGCCTCACCGTGGATGCTGTTCTCAATGAGGGCCGCGTCTCGAGCGAACTGGGTCTTCGCGGGTGGCCGAGCGTGGCCGAAGAGTCGATCATCGCCCGCGATGTTCTGCTTGCCGAATACGTCGGAGCGCGATTGCACGTCTGTCATGTCTCGACAGCTGGTTCCGTCGACGTGATTCGGTGGGCCAAAAAACGGGGAATCGAGGTCACCGCAGAGGTCACTCCACACCACCTGCTTCTGACCGAGGACTTGGCGCTCACGTACGATCCCGTATTCAAGGTCAATCCGCCTCTGCGAACTGCTGACGACGTGGAAGAACTGCGACGGGCAGTTGCCGATGGCACCATCGACATCGTGGCAACCGACCACGCGCCTCACGCGAGCTCGACGAAGGATTGCACGTGGCACGACGCGTCGTTCGGCATGGTGGGTCTCGAATCGGCGCTCAGCGTTGTGCAACACGCACTCGTCGACACGGGTCACATCTCGTGGTCAGACGTCGCGCGCGTTCTGTCGGTCGCTCCGGCGACAATCGGCCGAGTCGAAGGCTACGCCGCGCCACTCGCGGTGGGTAGCACAGCGAACATCACACTCGTCGACCCCGCGCACACAGCACAGTGGGAATCATCTCGTTTACACGGTCGTTCGAGCAACAGTCCGTTCCTCGGAATCCCCTTGCCCGGACGCATCGTGTCCACCATCTTCAACGGCACAGAGACCGTCATCGACGGCGTTCTGGTCGACGTCGAGACCCTAAGGAAAACATGATCCCGAACACCACGCTGATCCTCGAAGACGGTAGTCGATTCGATGGTGCGTCGTATGGCGCGGTCGGTGAACGAATCGGCGAGATTGTTTTCCAAACGGGGATGAGCGGCTACCAAGAGACACTCACGGACCCTTCCTACGCAGGACAAATTGTCGTACAGACAGCCCCCCACATTGGAAACACCGGGATGAACAGCGAAGACGAAGAGTCGAGCCGCATCTGGGTCGAGGGTTATGTTGTCCGTGACCCCGCTCGTCGCGCCTCCAATTTCCGCTCCGAAAGAAGCCTCGACGACGATTTAGCGGCGGGTGCAATCGTCGGAATTTCGGGTGTCGACACCCGCGCTATCACCAGAATCATTCGGGAGGCAGGTGCGATGCGCGCCGGTATTTTCCCGATCGATGGTCGAACCACCGCGCAGTACATCGCTGCGGTCGCCGCGGCACCAGAGATGTCGGGCCGCAACCTGTCGGCGGAAGTCTCGGTGAAGCAGACGTACGTGGTTCCCGCAATCGGGCCATCGATTGGCGCCCTCGCCGTGCTTGATTTGGGAGTCAAGAACGCAACGCTCGGTCATCTCGCGGCACGCGGTTTCGAGGTTCACGTGTTGCCGCAGTCGGTGACCCTCGACGAGATTCTCGCCATCAACCCTGTCGGGGTCTTCTATTCGAATGGACCCGGCGACCCGAGCGCATCCGAGCGGCACGTGGAACTTCTGCGAGGAGTCCTTGAGAAGCGCATCCCCTTCTTTGGGATCTGTTTCGGCAATCAACTGCTCGGTCGCGCTCTCGGCTTTGATACCTACAAACTCAAATACGGGCACCGCGGCATCAACCAGCCCGTTCTCGACAAAAAGACTGGTCGGATCGAAATCACGGCTCACAACCATGGTTTCGCGGTGGACGCCCCGACTGACGGTGTGATTGATTCGCCCGCCGGTTTCGGACGGGTTGAGGTCAGTCATGTCGGTCTGAACGATGACTGTGTCGAGGGCCTTCGCGCACTCGATCGACCAGCATTCAGCGTGCAGTACCACCCTGAGGCTACGGCCGGCCCACACGATTCGACCTATTTGTTCGACCAGTTTCGAGATCTTGTGGTCACTAGCCGAGGAGCCGAATAATGCCTAAACGCGATGACATCAATTCCGTCCTCGTCATCGGGTCCGGGCCGATTGTGATTGGGCAAGCAGCAGAGTTTGACTATTCGGGAACCCAAGCCTGTCGCGTTCTTCGCGCCGAAGGCATCCGAGTCATCTTGATCAACTCGAATCCCGCGACCATCATGACCGATCCTGATTTCGCCGATGCGACGTACATCGAACCGATCACGACCGCGGCAATCGAAGCAATCATCCTGAAGGAAAAGCCTGACGCAATCCTCCCCACGCTCGGTGGTCAGACCGCGTTGAATGCGGCTATGGCGCTCCACGAGCAGGGAATTCTCGCGAAGTACAACGTCGAACTCATTGGTGCAAAGTTCGAGGCTATTCGACGCGGTGAAGACCGCCAGATTTTCAAGGATTTAGTCCTTGAGTGCGGAGCGGATGTTGCGCAGAGTGTCGTCGTGCAGTCGGTCGAAGGCGCACTCGACTTCGTCACGGTGACCGGCTATCCGGTCGTCATACGCCCGTCGTTCACGATGGGGGGACTCGGTTCCGGCTTCGCCCACAACGAGCGTGAACTTCAACGAATGGTCGAAAACGGAATCCACGAAAGCCCGACGAGCGAGGTGTTGCTCGAAGAGTCGATTCTGGGGTGGAAGGAATACGAGCTCGAGTTGATGCGTGATTCCACCGACAACACTGTCGTCGTGTGTTCGATTGAAAACATCGATCCGGTTGGTGTTCACACCGGGGATTCGCTCACGGTCGCGCCCGCACTGACTCTGACCGACCGCGAATATCAGAATCTTCGCGACATCGGAATCCGAATCATTCGTGCTGTCGGTGTGGACACGGGCGGGTGCAACATCCAGTTCGCAATCGACCCAGCGAACGGGCGTGTGATCGTGATCGAGATGAACCCGCGCGTGAGTCGCTCGAGCGCACTCGCGTCGAAAGCGACCGGCTTCCCCATCGCAAAGATTGCGGCGAAATTGGCGATTGGGTACCGACTCGACGAGATTCCGAACGACATCACCGGTGTCACTCCGGCGTCGTTCGAACCGACGCTCGATTATGTCGTTGTCAAGGTACCGCGTTTCAACTTCGAGAAATTTCCCGACGCCGATGCGGGATTGACGACCACGATGAAGAGCGTCGGGGAGGCGATGGCTATCGGCAGGAACTTCACGACCGCTCTGCAAAAATCTCTTCGTTCTCTTGAAAAGCGGGGGAGTTCCTTCCACTGGAACGGGCCAGTCGGTGACGTTGCCGCTCTTCTCGAAGAGTCGCGAATTCCTACGGATGGCCGAATCGTCACGCTGCAGCAGGCTTTGCGGGCGGGAGCGAGTATTGAGCAGGCGTTCGAGGCGACCGCGATTGACCCCTGGTTTCTCGATCAGATCGTGCTCATCAACGAGGTTGCGGCGGAGTTAGCCTCGGGTCCGATGACGACCGACGCAATTCGGTCGGCAAAGAACCACGGCTTCAGCGATGCCCAACTCGCGGACATCTGGGACACGACAGAGGACGCCGTCCGGGCATTCCGCCTCGAGCAGGGCATCCGTCCCGTTTTCAAGACGGTCGACACGTGTGCGGGGGAGTTCCCCGCGTTGACCCCTTACCATTACTCGTCGTATGACACCGAGACCGAAGTGATTCCCTCGGATCGGACCAAGGTCATCATCATCGGGTCCGGGCCAAACCGAATTGGACAGGGTATCGAGTTCGATTATTCGTGTGTCCACGCATCGTTCGCCCTATCGGCCGCTGGTTACGAAACCATCATGATCAATTGCAACCCCGAGACGGTGTCAACCGACTACGACACGAGTGACCGTCTCTATTTCGAGCCACTCACGCTCGAGGATGTGCTCGCGGTCATCGACGCCGAGAGTGCGAGCGGAACAATTCTTGGTGCTGTCGTGCAACTCGGTGGTCAGACCGCGCTCGGACTCGCTCACGGCCTGGAACGGAACGGTGTGACCATTCTGGGAACGTCACCTGATGCGATCGACATCGCCGAAGAACGAGGTCGCTTCGCGGACGTGCTCGACGCGTGCGGGCTTGTGGCTCCGCGAAACGGCGTTGCCGTCGATGTCGAGTCGGCCATCGGCGTCGCTCACGAGGTTGGCTACCCGGTCTTGGTCCGTCCGTCGTACGTGCTTGGTGGTCGCGGAATGGAAATCATCTACGACGCAGAGTCAATACGTGACTATTTCGTCCGCATCCAGGACTCAGCGATCATCGGGCCAAACGCCCCGCTCCTGGTTGATCGGTTCCTCGAGGACGCAATCGAAATTGACGTCGATGCACTCTTTGACGGGGAACGTCTGTACATCGGCGGAATCATGGAGCACATCGAAGAAGCGGGCGTCCACTCGGGTGACTCGGCGTGTACGTTACCTCCGGTCACACTCGGGCGGGGCGTGATTGATGAGGTCACCGCCGCAACGAAAGCAATCGCGATCGGAATCGGAGTTCGCGGACTGCTCAACGTCCAGTTCGCCGTGTCCGCTGGCGTTCTGTATGTTCTCGAGGCCAACCCTCGAGCCAGTCGCACGGTGCCTTTTGTGTCCAAGGCGATGGGAACGCAACTTGCGAAGGCGGCGTCGCTCATCATGGTCGGCAGGAGCATTGCTGATCTCGTGCGTGACGGACACCTCCCCGAGCAGGACGGTTCGATCGTCTCCCGATTGTCGCCGGTTGCGGTCAAAGAGGCTGTCCTCCCTTTCAAGCGGTTTCGAACACTCGAAGGCCGAGTCGTCGACGCAGTATTGGGTCCGGAAATGCGCTCAACCGGTGAGGTTATGGGAATCGATCGTAATTTCCCGCTCGCCTTCCGCAAGAGCCAAGATGCAGCGTACGGAGGTCTCCCAACAAGCGGCTCGGTGTTCGTCTCCGTCGCCGATCGCGACAAACGATCGATCGTTCTGCCGATTCAGCGACTCGCCCAACTGGGTTTCACTGTTTTGGCGACGGGAGGAACGGCGGACATACTGGCGCGAAACGGCGTACCCGTGACCACCGTCCGTAAGCACTACGAGGCGGATGCGGGCGAGGAATCAATCATCGACCTGATTCGAGCCGGGTCGGTCGATCTGATTATCAATACGCCGTCGGGGCGAAGCGCCCGCGCGGACGGGATGGAAATCAGACGCGAAGCGGTGGCTGCCGACAAGGCATTGGTGACGACAATCGCGCAGGTGTCGGCTGCCGTCGCGGCGATCGAATCCTCCAGTGAACCGATTTCGGTTCGTTCCCTGCAAGAGTACGCAGCGGACCGGAAGTCGTGGTGACGGGCCTCGGCGCGCGGTTCGATTCGATCGTCGAGTCGGTTGGCCCGCTGTGTGTCGGAATCGATCCGAGCGCCGAAACACTGGTTGCAGTCGGGCTCGCCGATACTGCGGATGGCGCGTTGGAGTTTGGGCGAACCATCACGTCAGCAGCCGCCTCTCGCGTCGGAATTGTGAAACCCCAAGTGGCCTATTTCGAACGATTCGGGTCGGCAGGAATCGCCGTGCTTGAGACGGTCATCCGTGAAGCGCGAGAGGCGGGTCTTGCCGTGATCGCCGACGCGAAACGCGGCGACATCGGGTCGACCATGCAGGGTTACGCGGACGCGTGGCTGGCGGATGGACCGTTACAGAGTGATGCGCTCACCGTGAGCCCCTATCAGGGCTTCGAGGCCCTCGAGCCAGCGTTTTCCCGTGCGGCGTCGGTCGGGTCGACGGTCTTCGTGCTCTGCGCAACATCAAACCCTGACGCACGAGACATCCAACGAGCGTCACTCGCCGGTTCCTCACTGCCCGCATTGGTTGCCCGATACGCCACGGCGCGTTCGGGGGACACCAACACGGTGGGCGTCGTTGTCGGGGCGACTCGCGATCTGGCGGAAGCGGGCCTGTCAGCAGAAGACCTCTCCGGTTTGCTCATTCTCGCTCCTGGTTTCGGTGCGCAAGGGGCGTCGCTGACGGACATCCGTAAAATTTTCGGGGCCGCGACCCCGCGAGTGATTCCCTCGGTAAGTCGGAGTGTGGTTCGATCGGGACTCGCCCACGTCGCGAAATCTATAGACGAACACCTGCGAGAATTGGGACTCTAATGCGAGATCCCCGTGAAGCGTCACTCATCGCTGTTGAAAGACGGCGCGCGCGGGCTGCGGTCAAACGCTCAATCGCGAGCGGGGAGAGAACGCCGCTCGTGGTCGCTCGTCGAGCATGGCGAGAAGCGGATTCCGCGGAGGCGAGCCTGCGGGTTACCGAATTTCTGGGCAGTATCGCTGGCATCGGTGCGATCAAGATCCCGCGCATCCTGACTGAACTGGGTATCTCACCGCGAAAGCGACTTGGAGGCCTGGGCGCTCGGCAGATCGAAACCCTCAGTGAGTGGCTCCGGGTTAGAGCGCCCCACGAAAACGAGCCACTCCGCCGCGCGAAGCTTGTCGTTGTCGCCGGACCGACCGCGGTGGGCAAGGGCACTGTCGTGGCTCGAATCAGAGAGACACACCCCGATGTCAGATTCTCTGTCTCGGCGACTACGCGTCCGCCTCGTCCGGGCGAAGTCGACGGTGAGCACTACCTTTTCGTCACGGAAGCGGAATTCGACCAGCTCGTCGAGACGAAAAAGATGCTGGAGTGGGCCGTCGTTCACGGTCAGCATCGTTACGGCACCCCACGCGGGCCGATTGACACTGCGCTGGCCGGCGGTTCCAGCATCATCCTGGAGATCGACATACAGGGCGCTCGGCAGGTCAAGAACGCAATGCCCGAAGCGCTGCTGGTATTCCTTCTGCCACCGTCATGGGAAGAACTGGTCCGCAGACTTCAGACCCGCGGAACGGAAAGTCCAGAGGAGCAGGCTCGTCGACTCGGGACGGCGAAAATTGAATTCGATGCGCAGTCCGAGTTTGATGTCACGATTGTCAACGACGATGTCGATGCTGCCTCGGAAGCCGTCGTACACTTAATGACAGACATCTAGTCGGAAGGCGAACCATGAACACGAGCAAGGGCATCATTGACCCTCCCATTGACGAACTCCTCGAGAAGGTCGATTCGAAGTATCAGCTCGTGATTGTTGCGTCGAAGCGCGCTAGAGAGATCAACGATTACTACGTAGAGCGCGCCGAGGGCACCGTCACCACTGCCGGACCACTCGTCGAATTCTCGGTTGACGAGAAGCCCCTCACGATCGCGATGCGCGAAATCAACGAAGGTCTCGTTGAAATTGGCAACACCAAGTAGTTAGCCGGCCATCCGCCGACCATTTGTTGTCGCGGGGCGAGGTCTCGGGTCCGACCCCACGAGTACGCTGTAAGTGAACTCCAAAGCCTCTCTAATCGTCGCCGCGTCGCGAGACACGATGGCAGATGCGCCTCGGATGCTCGCCCTTGTCAGCCGACAGAAAGTGACGTATCGATGACCCTCCGGCTATTCACCAGCGAATCCGTTACGAGCGGCCACCCCGACAAATTGTGCGATCAATTGTCCGACGCAATTCTCGATGCGATTCTTGCGCAAGATCGAAATTCAAAGGTCGCAGTTGAATGTCTTGCTTCCGGCGGACTGATCCATGTCGCGGGGGAAGTCCGCACCGAGGGCTACGTCGATATCGACCGGGTCGTGCGCGACGCGATTCTTGACATTGGCTACGATTCGGCAGAAGTTGATTTTGACGGGCGAACCTGCGGAATCATGATGTCAATTGCCGAACAGTCGCCAGAAATCAACAGCGCTGTTGATAAAGGAGACGAACTCGGGGCCGGTGACCAAGGGTTGATGTTTGGCTTTGCGTGCAACGAGACGCCAGTTTTCATGCCAGCTCCGATCTATTTCGCCCACCGCCTGGCGGAACGCCTTGAAGAAGTTCGCAAGCAGGGAATTGTCTCGTACCTCCGTCCGGATGGGAAAACGCAAGTGACCATCGGATATGAAGGACACGTTCCGCGCAGCGTTAACGCGATCGTCGTCTCGACGCAGCATGCTCCAACCGTCGATGGTCGTGCGATTTCTCAAGATCTGATTGCGGCTGACATCCGTGAACACGTCATTAACCCTGTGTTTGATGGGTCCGGTCTGGACATGAGCAACGTGACCTATTTCATCAATCCGTCGGGGTCGTTCGAACACGGCGGACCAGGCAGCGACGCGGGATTGACGGGTCGCAAGATCATTGTCGACACCTACGGTGGCGCGGCTCGCCACGGCGGAGGGGCCTTTTCGGGGAAAGACCCGTCAAAGGTTGACCGCTCTGGCGCCTACGCAATGCGCTGGGTCGCAAAAAACGCCGTCGCTGCTGGACTCGCTGATCGGCTCGAGGTTCAAGTCGCCTATGCAATCGGCGTAGCCGAGCCGATCGGGTTGTACGTCGAAGCGTTCGGCACAGAAACAGTGCCGCTCGACAAAATTCAACGCGTGCTCGAGTCAGTGTTCGACCTTCGCCCAGCGGCCATCATCCGTGACCTCGACCTCCTCAACCGGAACTTCCGTCAGACGGCGACCTACGGACACTTCGGACGCGAGGGCGACAACTTCACCTGGGAGCGTTTAGACCGGGTTGACGCCATCCGCGCCGCGCTCGCCGAAATCGGATAGCGGTGATGCGACTAGTCGCTCACGTGCTGGTCGAGTCGCCTGTGCCGCGGCTCGACCGTTTGCTCGACTATGTGATCCCTGAAGAGTTGACCCACGAGGTTGTTGTCGGGTGCCGTGTCCGTGTTCCGCTCGGAAAAGGCGGTGCTCGGCGCATCGACGCCTTCGTCGTCGGCATTTCGGAAAAATCTTCGACCGAGATGGTGTTGGCCGAAATCGAGTCGACCCACGGAAGTGTCCCAGTCCTCACTCCCGCCCTGTGGAGTTTGGCTCGTGCGGTCGCCGACCGAAACGGCGGCGGTGCGGCTGACGTGCTGCGAGGCGCAATCCCGAAACGGGGTGTCCGTATCGAGAAGGGGAGGGTGTTCTCGCCGCGGGCCATGCCGGCGCCACGGCCGACCGAACGAACGGCACTCACTCTCGACACCGGTGTCATCGAAACGCCCCAGGGTCCAACGCTCCGTTCACTTTCTCACGTCGCGGAACTCGTCAGAAGTGCTGAGGCCGGTGTGATTGTGGTGGTTCCCGATTGGCGAGATCTGGCACTTCTCAGTCGCGCACTCGGAGACGTTCCTCATGTCACCGTCGATTCCTCGGGGACGCCCTCTGAACGCTACGGCCGCTACCTCGACATCCTCTCAGGTGACGCGCGCATCGTGATTGGTACGCGAGCTGCGGTGTACGCGCCGGTCCTTGACCTTGAGTTGCTTATCGTGGTCGACGAGTCAGATCCACTACTCGAAGAACCCCATACGCCGTATGTACACGCGAGAGACGCGGCCGTCGTTCGGAATTCCATCGAGGGTGGGCGTCTTGTTTTTGCGTCAATCACGCCGTCGGTCGAGTCGACACGATTTGTGGAGCTCGGATTCATTGAACCCTCGGTGACGAAGCCGTCCAGAACGTCGGTGATGTTGGCTAACGACGTCAGCGATGATGGCTTTGCGTCGCGCGCCCGCATCCCATCCAGCGGTTGGAAAGTTCTTCGTGAAGCTCTGGAGCGAGGGCCCGTGCTTGTCCAAGTGTCGAGACCCGGCTTCACGCCACAGGTTGTGTGCGCCGCGTGTAGAACGCCTCACCGCTGTGGAACCTGTAGGTCATTGCTATCGGGTAATCGAGATGGAACCGTCCTCTGTCGTGTCTGTGGGCTCACCCCAATCGGTTTGAAGTGCGCGCACTGTTCGGGGCGCGAGACGGCCTGGTCGGGAGTCGGATCCGTTCGGACCGCGGATGAATTGGGTCGGGCGTTCCCCGGAGTGCCCGTGGTGGTGGCCGATGGTGAACATCGCGCTCTCGAGGTTCCGCGCCGAGCCTCTCTCGTCATTGCAACGCGTGGCGCCGAGCCAATCGTCTCTGGAGGATATGAGGCGGTTCTGATTGTCGACGGCGACAAAGAACTTCAGCGACCGGGTCTTCGCACCTCGGAAAACTGTCTGCGGTGGTGGGGTCACGCCTCCAGCCTCGCGGCGGACGGAGCCACAGTCGTGCTTGCGAACGTTGACGGAGCGTTCGCGAGTCTGTTTGCCTCGAACCAGTGGGAAACAATCATCGAAACGGAATTGCGCGAACGGCGCGCTTTGGGATTCCCCCCGGCAACCAGGGCGATCGCTGTTCGCGGTTCCATCAAGGACCTCCAATCGGTTCGCGAGCTCGACGAGGTTTCCGGCCATCGAATTATGGGTCCTGCCAAAGATGGCGAATCTTTCCGCATCGTTGTTCTGGCGGACTATCGGACTGCACCGGCCGCGATCTCGGCAATTCGCGTTCACACCGTTGCCACCAATGCCGTGAACGTTCGAGTGCATTGCGACGACCTCACGATTTTCGACGATGTCGACAATGACTGAAACAATGAAGTCATGAGTACACGCATCGTGTTTGCCGGCAGCCCCGAGGTGGCGGTGCCGTATCTGCGTGCTCTTCACTCCGCCCGATTCGACATCCGCGCTGTGATCACACGAGAGGACTCGCGTCAGGGCCGGAAAGGGATTGTGACACCCACGGCAGTCGCGCGTGCTGCGATGGAACTCGACCTCCCAATCATCAAATCCAATTCGCTCCGCGCAATCGACATTCCCGAGGTCGATATCGGCGTGGTCGTCGCTTTCGGGGGCCTCGTGCCTCCTCGACTCCTCTCCGAACCCACCCACGGCTGGGCGAATGTCCATTTCTCTGTTTTGCCGAAGTACCGCGGAGCCGCTCCTGTTCAACGCTCGCTGTGGAATGGTGAATCGGCGTCGGGCATTTCGATCTTTCGGCTCGTCACGGAAATGGATGCGGGACCGGTGTACTTCAGTCGGTCGATCCCGTTCGACGACTCCGAGACGGCTTCCGAGGCGTTGGGTCGAATAGCGAACGAAACCACCGACGAACTTGTCGGCACTCTCCGGCTCGTGGTGACCGATGCCATCTCGGCGACGGAGCAGACGGGCGATCCCAGTTTCGCTCCCAAGATGACCCGCGAGGACGGTCGAATTGATTGGTCTCTCGACGCGTCCACAATCATCACGCGAATCAGAGCCGTCACCGCTGAACCGGGGGCGTACACGAGCGTCAATGGTGAATCAGTCGCTATCGGGCGGGTCGCACGCGAAGTCGGACCCTCTTTCCCACGCGGCGAAGTTGTGGCGAGCGCTGGTCGCGTTTTTGTCGGCACCGGCGGTGATTCGGTCGAGTTGCTGGAAGTGAAACCCGCGGGAAAAACGATGATGCCGGCTGCGGACTGGGTGCGCGGGCACCGCTCTTCTCTGGTGTGTGAATGACGACGGCGCGCGAGGTCGCGCTCGACGTCACGGCGCACGTGCGAATCGATGACGCCTATTCAAATCTGATTCTGCCGAATGCAATACGTGACGCGCGCCTGAGCTCGCGGGACTCTGGGCATGCGACTGATTTGACCTATGGCTCGCTTCGGTGGCAATCATTGTTGGACGCGGTCCTCCGCGACTGCGTGACGGGGTCGTGGGAACGCGTCGATGCCGAAGTGCTCGACGTGTTGCGACTGGCCACCTACGAACTGATCGTTCGGCGCGATCCGCCACACATCATCAACGAATGGGTGAATCTCGCGAACCGTCGCGTTCGTCGTGCAGCCGGTTTTGTCAACGCGACGCTTCGGGCTGTGTCGAAGCGCACTCCTGACGAGTGGCGGGCAACAATCACGGCGAGCGCGACCGATATCGCCGGTCGAGCGATTGCCCACTCCCATCCTGAATGGATTGTCCGAGAGTTCACGGAATTGCTGGGAGCCAGTGAGGCTGACGAACTGCTCGTCGCCAACAACACGTCACCCGTTCCGACGCTCATTGCACTCCCGGGACTCGCAATTCGACCAATAGGAGCTGAACCCACACCATTTTCACCATTCGGTTTTCGTTCGAGCGGCGGGTCTTTGACCGAAGAGCCTGGAGTCGCCGATGGAGTTGTTCGGGTTCAAGACGAAGGCTCGCAATTGGCGGCGTTGCTGTTGACCGCAGTGTCGCCCGTTCGCAGTGGTGAACGTTGGCTCGATCTGTGTGCGGGGCCTGGTGGCAAGACCGCCGTCCTCGCAGCGGTTGGGCTGGTCGCTGGTGCCACGGTGGTGGCCAACGAGGTGCAAGCGCATCGAGCAGCGCTCGTCCGGAAATCGCTTGCACCGTTCGACGGACGCGTGGAAATCACCGTTCGCGACGGACGAGAGTTGTGTTCTGAGAACCCCGACGCCTTTGACCGAATCCTCGTCGACGCGCCGTGTACGGGACTAGGAGCATTGCGCAGGCGGCCCGAATCGCGCTGGCGAAAAAACTTCGATGACCTTGACGAGCTCGTTCCGCTACAACGCGAATTGCTCTCTGCCGCATTAGGTAGTCTCACGGTCGGCGGCGTGGTTGCCTATGTGACCTGTTCGCCCCTCACCGCAGAAACTGTCGACGTTGTTGACGCGGTTCTTGCCGAGCACCCCGAAGCCGAAGTCATCGATACGGCAGCGATTCTGGTGTCTATCGCCCCTCAGCTGACGGACGCGACACGCGGCACGGCGGTTCAGTTATACCCGCACCGACACGACACCGATGCGATGTTCATTCAGTTGATTCGCCGGACGCGATAGCCTGACGCAAATGACTGTTCGAATCAACCCCAGCATCCTCAGTGCGGATTTCGCCAATATGGCGCACGATTTGGCGCGGATTGATAACGCCGATTTTGCCCACGTGGACGTGATGGACAACCACTTCGTCCCCAACCTCACCTTCGGACCTCGAATGGTTGAGCGGATCAAGGCAACATCGCCGATTCCGCTCGATGTCCACCTCATGATCGCGGACCAAGATCGCTGGGCGCCGGGTTACGCCGAGTTGGGCGCCGAGTCCCTCACGCTTCACGTCGAGGCGACGACCGACCCGGTTGCTGTTGCCTCCGCCATCCACGCCATCGGTTCACGAGTCGGTATCGCGCTCAAACCCGGAACGCCATTTTCCGATATCGAAGAGATCGCCCAGCACTTCGACCAAATCCTCGTGATGACCGTCGAGCCCGGGTTCGGGGGCCAAAAATTCATGGCGGATCAGATGCAGAAGGTACGAGAGGTCGCAGCGTTCCGAGCAAAGACCGGAACCGAGTTCTGGATTCAAGTTGACGGTGGAGTGGATGCGCTCACGATCGAACTCGCAGCGGAGGCGGGTGCTGACACATTTGTCGCGGGCTCGGCCGTCTACGGGACCGATAATCCATCAATCGCGATCGAGAATCTCCGTAGGATTGCTCGAGAACATTCACATCATTAGGAGCAACATGAATAAGCCCGAAATTGAACCCACGCTTGGGCCGGAACCCACCGAGCTCGTCATCGAAGACCTCACGGTTGGTGACGGCGACGAGGCGACGCCCGGCGGTAACGTCGAAGTCCATTACCTCGGTGTGACGTTCGAGGGGGAAGAATTCGACGCGTCATGGAACCGTGGCGAAAGCATCGAATTCCCGTTGAACGGTCTGATTCGCGGTTGGCAAGAGGGCATCCCCGGAATGAAGGTGGGCGGTCGCAGGAAGCTCATTTGTCCTCCTATGTGGGCGTACGGTCCTGCCGGCGGAGGTCATCGTTTGTCCGGCCAGACGTTGGTTTTCGTCATCGATCTCCTCGCTGTTCGTTAGCCGCTCACAAGCCGAATTCCAGCACCGAGCGTTAGGTCCCCGTTCATCCAGTTCTGACGACAAAGGGCGTGAAAGCATGACAACGACACGTGCCGAATTCGACCGTGCCGCGGCTGTAGGTCCTGTCGTCACGGTCATCCGTTCGGTGTTCGTCGATTCCGTCTCTCCTGTTGCGCTGTATTCGCACCTCACGGACGGTCGCCCTGGCACCTTCCTCCTCGAATCGGCAGAACAGGGTGGCATCTGGTCTCGTTACTCGTTCGTCGGGCTCTCGGCGTGGGGATGTCTTACCGAACGGGACGAACAATCGGTGTGGCTTGACAACGGATTGTCCGAAGAGCGTGCCTTCGGTGGCACCGTCCCCCCACGGCGGCTCGACGCGCTCGACGCGCTGTATGCACGATGGGCGTCACCAGCCCCGACCGAACTGCCACCGTTGACGAGCGGGTTGGTCGGGTATCTGGGTTGGGACACCATTAGAGAAATTGAGAATTTGCCCAATGCGCCAGCGGACGAATCGAGAGTTCCGGGACAATCATTGTTGTTCGTTCGAGACCTGCTGGTGTTCGACCACCGGACGTCACTGTTGCACGTCGCGACTGCCGTTCTCGCAACCGATGACCTTGACGACCTTTGGGATTCCGCCCAGGCTCGTTTAGACGACATTACGGCGAGCCTCAGAACCGCGGTGTCGCTCGCGCCGCTCGCGCCACCCGCGACGACAGCTCCGAACCCGACCTATCGCACCGAGCCCCAGACGTTCCTCGATTCGGTGTCGGCATCTCAACACTTCATTCATGAGGGTGATGTTTTCCAAGTGGTTATCTCGCAACGTTTCGACACCGAGGTAACGGCCACCAGCACGGATGTCTACCGAATGTTGCGGGCACTTAATCCATCGCCCTACATGTACCTTCTGAACCTCGAAAGCGCCGACGGGAAACCGTTCGCTGTGGTGGGGTCGTCGCCCGAGGCTCTCGTCAAAGTCACCAATGATCGGGTGTTCAGCCACCCGATTGCGGGAAGCCGACCACGCGGGGAAACTCCTGAACGAGACGCTCAGTTGGCCGAGGGATTGCTGGCCGATGTGAAGGAGCGCGCCGAGCATTTGATGCTCGTCGACTTGGCACGTAATGATCTTTCACGCGTGTGCACCCCGGGGACGGTCGAGGTCACCGAGTTCATGAACGTCGAGCGCTTCTCGCACATCATGCACCTCGTATCGAGTGTCGAAGGCGACCTAGCTTCGGGGTCAACTCCGATTGACGTCTTCCGAGCGACGTTCCCGGCGGGCACGCTGTCGGGAGCTCCAAAACCCCGCGCACTCGAGATCATCGACGAGCTGGAACCCGCTGGTCGCGGCGTCTACGGGGGAGTGGTTGGGTACATCGGTTTCGGTGGCGACTCAGACCTGGCGATCGCCATTCGAACGGCAGTCATTGTGGACGGAACAGCGTCTGTGCAGGCGGGAGCCGGCATCGTCGCTGACTCGATTCCACAGAGCGAGTACGACGAGACAGTCAACAAAGCGGCTGCCCCGCTTCGGGCAATCGCCGCGGCGAACGCTCTTCGCCCCGCGCTAGACTGAAGTCCAGGAGGAACGACATGAACGACGCGCACGATCCCGGACACGGCTCTTCTCCCGCTGCCTGGACCGGAGTAACAATTATGCTCATCGGTGCCACCGTGGGGACCCTGTTTTTCTGGCTCGACCAACCCCTCTTTGTCTGGGCGAGTTCATCGCTTCTCGTTGTCGGACCCATCGTCGGAACACTCATGGCGAAGGCCGGCTACGGCGTCGGCGGCTCAAAGATCAAGGCTCCGCACTAGTCGTGCTGGATTCCTTGACTGCTGGGGCGCTCGAGGACGCAGCTACTCGGCGTGAAAGCGTCTCCTATGCCGAGATCGAACGGCGGGCGCTACGGAGGCACGATCCGATTGATGCGTATCAATCTCTCGCGCCGACGCACCACGTTCGATTAATTGCCGAGATCAAAAGGGCGAGTCCGTCTAAGGGTGCACTCGCCGCGATTGATGATGCCCCCGCTCTTGCCGAGTCGTATGTCGAAGGCGGAGCGGATGCAATCTCGGTCTTGACCGAGGAACGGCGTTTCGGTGGAACCCTGCGCGACCTCGAAGACGTCAGAGAACGTGTCGCGGTGCCGCTGTTGCGCAAGGACTTCATCTCTGAGGAATACCAGATTCTCGAAGCCCGTGCGGCGGGGGCCGACATCGTCCTTTTGATTGTTGCTGCTCTCGACCGGTCAAGTCTCGAACGACTTCACGAGTTTTCTCGTCAATTGGGCCTCACTGTGCTCGTTGAAGCGCACTCGGCCGATGAAGTCCGCCAGGCGGCCGACATTGGCGCAGGGCTGATCGGTGTCAATGCTCGAAATCTGTCGACCTTCGAACTCGACCGAACCCTTTTTGGAACAGTCCGAGATCTGATTCCCGCGGACGCAATCGCCGTCGCGGAATCCGCAGTAGACACCATCGATGATGTGAAGGCATACCGTTCCGCTGGAGCTGACGTGGTTCTCGTCGGAGAAGCACTCGTGACGTCCGGGAATGCCCGGGCGGTCGTTGAACAATTCCGAGAGGTGAGCTGATGTCCCTTCGTGCTGAGTTGGGTCCGTACTTCGGTGAATACGGCGGCCGTTTCGTCCCAGAGTCGCTCATTGCGGCGCTCGACGAACTCGACGCTGCCTATACGGCAGCAAAGACCGACGCAGTGTTTCAGGCCGAACTCGCCGAGCTACACCGCACGTACACAGGTCGCCCGTCCATCATCACCGAAGCCCATCGCTTCGCGGCACTCGCGGGTGGGGCGCGAATACTCCTCAAGCGTGAAGACCTCAACCACACCGGGTCACACAAGATCAACAACGTTCTCGGTCAAGCACTGCTCGCGAAGCGTCTGGGGAAGAACCGCCTCATTGCCGAGACTGGTGCCGGCCAACACGGTGTTGCGACGGCGACGGCGGCTGCACTGATGGGGATGTCCTGTGTCGTGTACATGGGAGAAGTCGATACGGAACGTCAGGCGCTCAATGTCGCACGAATGAAGTTGTTGGGTGCAGAGGTAGTCCCTGTTGTTCATGGGTCACGCACGCTGAAGGACGCGATTAACGAGGCGATGCGGGACTGGGTTGCCAACGTCGAAGACACCCACTATCTGCTTGGTACGGTCGCAGGCCCTCATCCATTCCCCGTGATGGTTCGCGACTTCCACTCGATTATCGGCAATGAGGCCCGTCAGCAAATCCTCGATACCGAAGGACGACTCCCCACAGCGGTTGTGGCGTGTGTTGGAGGGGGTTCCAACGCGATGGGAATCTTCCACGCGTTCCTCGACGACGACGATGTGGCGTTGGTCGGCTACGAAGCAGCCGGCGATGGCATCGACACTCCTCGTCACGCCGCGACGTTGCAGCGTGGTCGCCCCGGGGTTCTGCACGGAGCCAAGACTTACGTCTTGCAGGATGAAGACGGTCAGACAATCGAGTCGCACTCGATTTCCGCTGGGCTTGATTACCCGGGAATCGGCCCGGAACATGCGTGGCTGAAGGACAGCGGGCGCGCAACCTATGTCGGAATCTCGGATTCCGAGGCGATGCAGGGGATGCTGGACCTTTCACGCACCGAGGGAATCATTCCGGCAATCGAAACTGCCCATGCCTTGGCTGGTGCACTCGATCTCGCTCGTACGATGTCTCCGTCCGACATCATCTTGATCAATCTTTCCGGGCGCGGCGACAAGGACATGGAAACGGCCGGGCGGTACTTCGGTTTCCTCAAGGGCAACCAGTGACATCGCCTGTTGAAGCGGTCATCGACGCCGCACGCGCTGACGGGCGGGGCGTTCTCGTCGGTTACCTTCCGGCGGGCTTCCCCAATGTTCAAACCTGCATCGACGCGCTCATCGCCCTCTCGGAGTCCGGCGTCGACATCATCGAGTTGGGTGTGCCGTATTCGGACCCAGTGATGGATGGTGTCGTGATTCAACGTGCCACCAACGCAGCACTTGAATCCGGTTTTCGTCTCACGCAGTTGTTCGAGATCATTCGGGCGGTAACAGCAAAGGTCGACACACCAATCCTGGTAATGACGTACTGGAATCCCGTCGTCCAGTACGGCGTCGACCGCTTCGCCACGGATCTGAAGGCTGCAGGGGGAGTCGGGCTCATCACACCCGATCTAATTCCCGACGAGGCGGCCGAGTGGCTCGCGGTGTCAGACAAGCACGGTCTCGATCGGGTGTTCCTCGCGGCACCCTCATCGACGGACGATCGACTCTCATCGACGATCGCCCATTCCCGTGGGTTTGTGTACGCGGTGTCGACGATGGGGATCACCGGTGCTCGTGCCGATGTCGACGTAGCTGCGCGTTCTCTGGTGGGGCGTCTAACCGGTCTGGGCGCAACCCACGTGTGCGTCGGCGTCGGTATCTCGACAGACGAGCACGTCCGCAGCGTTACTGGGTACGCGTCCGGCGCAATCGTCGGTTCTCATCTGGTTTCGGCACTCACCGACGAGGGAACGGCCGGAGTCGCGCGCGTCACTGCGGAACTCGTGGCGGGACTCTCGGCTCGCCAAGATTAGGCTGAACGTGTCGAAAGGACGTCCATGATTCTCGCAAGCATTCCCTCCCCACCTCCCGAGTGGCGTTCATTCAACCTCGGCGAATGGCTGCGCGAGATCGGCGCAACCTGGGCCACGTTCGATCTGACCGTCCACGCCTACGCGTTGTGCATCTTGCTGGGAATTGTTGTCGGACTCATCGTGACCAATCGACGACTCGTTGCGCGTGGTGTCGAGTCGTGGTTGATTCTCGATATCTCTCTGTTCGCCATCCCCCTTGGAATCATTGGCGGTCGTGCATATCACGTGATTACGCACCCCGCCGACTATTTCGCCGGTCAAGACATCATGCGTGTGTTCTACGTGTGGGAGGGTGGGCTCGCGATCTTCGGTGCGTTGATTCTCGGGGCCGTCGGTGGCTGGATCGGCTGTCGAATCAGCGGTTTGAGATTTACCGCCCTACTCGATGCCATTGCTCCGGGACTCATCATCGCGCAGGCACTTGGACGATTCGGAAACTACTTCAATCATGAGCTGTATGGCGGACCAACTGACCTTCCCTGGGGACTCGAAATTGACCCGCTGAATCCCGCGTATCCGCTCGGACTGCCTGCCGGAACCCTTTTCCACCCGACATTCCTCTACGAAGCACTGTGGAATCTGCTGGGTGCGGCCGTCATCATCTGGGCCGGACGTCGATTCTCTCTGCAATGGGGTCGAAACTTCGCGGTGTATCTGGTCTGGTACGGAATCGGGCGCATGGCAATCGAGACCATTCGACTTGATCCAAGCGAGTCGTTCCTCGGCGTCCGCGTCAATGTGTGGGGAGCGTTCGCTGCGGTTTTGCTGGGCATCGCGATATTCCTCGTGCAAGCCCGGAGGCACCCTGGTTTCGAAGCTGGCGCTTACGTTCCCGGTCGAGGTCCAGACTCGCAAACGGGGCTAGAATCGAACAACACCTACACCTCGGAGGAACTCGCCGTCGAAGCCGAGTCCACCGATAAGAGACCTGGCGCCACAAGCTCCCCTCGTTGAGTATTCTGCTTTCCGTTTGTTGACCGAGGGCCAACGTCGTCCCTGATCCCAGGAAGGACGTTGGGCTGTGCCGAACCCATTTGACCGTTTCAGCGCTGTCCCTGCGCGAAGTGGGCTCTACGATCCAACGCACGAGAAGGACTCGTGCGGGTTCGCAATGGTGGCGACAACGCGTGGCTCGGCGGGACACGACATCATTGCCATCGCGCTGTCGAGTCTGCGGAACCTCGAGCACCGAGGTGCCGTTGGTTCGGACGCGGGAACCGGAGATGGCGCTGGAATTCAAATTCAGATTCCGGACCGCTTCTTCCGATCCATTGTTTCGTTCTCCCTGCCCAATCAGGGTTTCTACGCCGCTGGTATCGCGTTCCTCCCGCTGGACCTAGCGGTAAGGGCGTCGGAAAAGACTCGTATCGAGGAAATCGCGACGAGCGAGGGTCTCACGGTTTTGGGTTGGCGTGAAGTACCAACAGACCCAACACACCTCGGGAGTCTCGCGCGGGACGTTATCCCCGCCTTCGAACAGTTGTTCCTCGCAGACGACGCTGGGACAGCATCGGGGATTGACCTCGACAGGAAAACTTTTCGACTTCGTAAGCGAGCCGAGCGCGAGTTGGGAACGTATTTTCCTTCGCTCTCAAGCCGCACCATTGTCTACAAAGGCATGGTCACCACGCTCCAGCTTGAGCCCTTCTTTCCCGACCTCTCGGACGACCGGGTCGAGTCCACACTCGCTCTTGTCCATTCCCGTTTCTCGACCAATACCTTCCCGTCCTGGTCTCTTGCTCAACCTTTCCGCTACATCGCTCACAACGGTGAGATCAACACGATCAATGCCAATCGAAACTGGATGCGTGCACGCCAGTCCCAACTCTCGTCCGACGTACTCGGCGACCTGGTCTCCCTCTTTCCGATCGTGACCGACGGCGCGAGCGACTCTGCGTCATTCGACGAAGTCGTCGAACTTCTCGAGCTTGCTGGCCGGTCGTTGCCACACGCGATCATGATGATGGTTCCCGAAGCCTGGGAAAACGATGCGGCGATGGATTCAACGCGCCGTGACTTTTATCGTTATCACGCCTCGCTGATGGAGCCTTGGGACGGACCTGCGGCCCTCGCGTTCTCGGACGGCGCGATTGCGGGAGCGACACTTGATCGCAATGGTCTGCGACCTGGACGTTTTGTGGTGACCGACGACGGACTCGTGGTGATGGCATCTGAGATCGGTGTCTTCGACGTCGACCCAAGCAAGGTAGTCCGTAAGGGTCGCCTTCAACCGGGTCGAATGTTCCTCGTCGACACGGTCAACGGGCGAATTATCGAAGACGACGAAATCAAGGACTCCATCTCGTCGAGTGGCCCGTGGGGCGAGTGGTCTCGAGAAAACGCGATTGCGCTCGAAGAACTTCCCTGGCGCGAACACATCATTCACACTGCTCCGTCGGTTCAACGACGCCAACGCACCTTCGGTTACACCGAAGAAGAAGTCCGCGTACTGATCATGCCAATGGCGCAAACCGGCGGAGAGCCCCTAGGGGCGATGGGAAGCGATTCTCCAGTGGCAGTGTTGTCCGATCGTCCGCGGCTCTTGTTCGACTACTTCACTCAACAGTTCGCGCAAGTGACGAACCCTCCGCTGGATTCAATTCGTGAGGAAATCGTCACATCCCTTAACGTCGGACTAGGTCCTGAGCGGAACCTTTTGGACGCGACCCCTGGGCACGCTCGACAAGTTGCACTGACGTTTCCCGTGATCGACAACGATGAGTTGGCGAAAGTCATTCACCTGCAACACGACGGACGACCCGTGACTCGCACCATTTCGGGGCTGTATCGAATCGACGAGGGTGCCCAGGCAATGGAGCAGCGACTCGCGCAGATGTGTGAGGAAGTCGATTCCGCTCTCGATGATGGCGCTATGTTCGTCGTTCTCAGCGATCGAGATTCCGACAAGGACCTCGCTCCAATTCCGTCACTCTTGATGCTGTCGGCGATCCATCATCACCTCATCCGAACGGGACGGCGCATGCAGTCATCGCTCATTGTCGAGGCGGGCGATGTTCGAGAGGTGCACCACATCGCCACACTTGTTGGGTTCGGTGCGTCGGCCGTTAACCCGTATCTGGCGATGGAAACTGCAGAGTTGCTGGTTCGCTCTGGTCGAATCAAGGGCGTGTCCCCAGAAGAGGCCGTCTCGAACATCATTTACGCCTTGGGTAAGGGATTGCTCAAGACGATGTCCAAGATGGGGATCTCGACCGTCGCGTCCTACGCCGGAGCGCAGGCGTTCGAAGCGGTCGGGCTGAGCACGGACGTGATCGACCGCTATTTCACCGGTGTGACGAGCATCCTGGGCGGTGTGACGATGGACATCATCGCCGAAGAAACCCGTCGCCGCCACGAACTCGCGTACGGAGACCCATCGACGTTCCACGAGGTTCTCCCCGTCGGAGGCGAGTACTCCTGGCGTCGGGAAGGCCCACCCCACCTCTTCAATCCGGAAACCGTGTTCAAGTTGCAACACGCGACCCGCGAGAAGCGCTACGACATCTTCCGTGATTACACGAGAGCCGTTGACGAACAAGCCGAGCGCCTCATGACGCTCCGAGGGTTGTTCCGATTCGCAGGGGAGCGCACTCCGGTACCACTCGACGAAGTTGAATCGGCACACGACATCATCCTTCGTTTCTCGACGGGTGCGATGTCCTTCGGCGCAATTTCTGAAGAGATGCACGAAACGCTCGCCATCGCAATGAACCGGCTTGGCGCTCGATCGAACACTGGCGAGGGCGGTGAGTCCGTGGAACGCCTCTTGGACCCATCACGTCGGAGCGCAATCAAACAGGTAGCAAGCGGCCGTTTCGGCGTCACGAGCATGTACTTGACACATGCGACCGACCTCCAAATCAAGATGGCCCAAGGGGCAAAACCCGGAGAAGGCGGACAACTTCCATCGAACAAGGTGTACCCGTGGATCGCCCGCACCCGAATGGGGACACCGGGCGTTGGGCTAATTTCCCCGCCACCCCATCACGACATCTATTCGATTGAAGACCTGAAGCAACTGATCTTCGACCTCAAACGGTCAAACCCCGCCGCGCGGGTTCACGTCAAACTTGTGTCCGAGGCCGGTGTCGGAACGGTTGCCGCGGGTGTGGCGAAGTCAAAGGCAGACGTGATTCTGATATCTGGTCACGACGGTGGCACCGGCGCGAGTCCGCTGTCCTCCCTCAAACATGCGGGAACTCCCTGGGAACTCGGGCTCGCGGAAACGCAACAGACTCTGATGCTGAACGACATGCGCGGTCGAATCGTGCTGCAAGTGGACGGCCAGATGAAGACGGGCCGAGACGTGGTGATTGCTGCTCTGCTCGGTGCCGAGGAATTCGGTTTCGCAACCGCCCCGATGGTCGTGAGTGGATGCATCTTGATGCGCGTTTGTCACCTCGACACCTGCCCCGTTGGCGTCGCGACACAAAATCCGCTTCTGCGAGAGCGTTTCACTGGCAAACCAGAGTTCATCGAGACGTTTTTCGAGTACATCGCCGAAGAAGTTCGTGAAATTCTCGCGTCGCTCGGGTTCCGTACTCTCGAAGAAGCGATTGGCCACCGCGAGCTTCTCGACGTTGACCGTGCCGTGAACCACTGGAAGACGGAAGGGCTCGACTTGACGCCTGTGTTGGGTGGACCCGTTTTCGCCGAGAGCGCGCCTCGGTTCAACGTGAGTCAACAGGACCACCAATTGGACGACCACATAGACCACACGTTCATTCGTGACGCAGCGGTGTCGCTGTCGGACTGCACGCCGGTGAAGCTCTCCGCCGATGTCCGAAATACCGATCGAGCAATCGGCACGATGCTCGGGCACTACGTGACGAAAGCGCACGGCGAAAACGGTCTTGAACCGAACACGATCGATATCGCGCTGTCGGGCTCAGCCGGGCAATCGCTCGGAGCATTCGTCCCGCGGGGAATCACGCTGCGTCTCACTGGTGATTCGAACGACTATGTCGGTAAAGGTCTCAGTGGCGGTCGAATCGTTCTGCGACAACCGCTCGAATCGACGTTCCCCTCGAACGCCAACATCATCGCCGGCAACGTCGTCGGTTACGGGGCGACGAGCGGTGAAATGTACATCGCGGGAGTCGTCGGTGAGCGATTCGCAGTTCGAAACTCAGGGGCCACGGCAGTAGTCGAGGGTGTGGGCGATCACGCGCTCGAGTACATGACGGGCGGTGTCGCTCTGATCTTGGGCACAACGGGACGAAATGTCGGTGCCGGAATGAGCGGGGGATACGCCTATGTCGTCGACCTCGACGTGGCGTCCGTCAACCAGGCTGCTCTTCAGTCTGGCGAACTAGAGCTCACACCGCTATCCGAAGACAACGCGGAAATGGTTCGAGTCCTGCTCGAAACCCACGTGACCGAAACCGGTTCGCGGTATGCGTCCGGCCTTCTCGACGACTGGGTGACGACTCGTAACCGCATCACCGTCCTCACACCGCGAGACTTCCGAAAAGTCACCATCATTCGTAACGCCGCAGTCGACTCTGGGCACGACCCCGACGGAGAAGAAGTGTGGAGCCAAATCATGGAGGTGACCGGTGGCTGACCCCCGTGGCTTCCTCAAGACAACCGAGCGCGAGACGCCGGAGCGTCGACCCGTGTCAATTCGCTTGCGTGACTGGAAAGAGGTCTACGCCGAGCGAGAATCGGGACAGATCGAGCGTCAAGCGGGACGCTGTATGGATTGCGGCGTAGCCTTTTGTCACCAAGGGTGCCCACTGGGCAACCTGATTCCGGAGTTCAATGACCTGGTCCATCGCGATGAGTGGAAGTCAGCAATCGAACGCCTTCACGCGACCAACAATTTCCCCGAGTTCACGGGTCGATTGTGCCCCGCCCCGTGCGAATCGTCGTGCGTGTTGGCCATCAATCAGCCCGCGGTCACCATCAAGCAATCGGAACTTGCGATCATCGACACGGCATGGGAAAAGGGGTATATCAACCCCGTCCTTCCCGATCGATTGACCGGAAAGACGATCGCCATCGTCGGGTCCGGTCCTGCTGGACTAGCCGCAGCGCAACAGTTGACTCGAGTCGGTCACACCGTGGCTGTCTACGAGCGCGATCACCACGTCGGAGGCCTACTCCGTTACGGAATCCCCGATTTCAAGATGGAAAAGAAGCACATCGACCGTCGCATCGACCAAATGCGAGAAGAAGGCACGCGCTTTCGAACTGGAGTGACGATTGGTGTCGACGTCACGTGGCCCGAGCTTCACGAGAGATACGACGCGATCATCGTTGCGACCGGAGCGCCGGTTGGTCGCGACCTCCCGATCAAGGGTCGTGAACTGTCCGGGATTCACTTTGCGATGGACTACCTCGTCCCCTCCAATCGCGCGGTCGCGGGAGAGTCGCCGCTCGATCACATCGATGTTGCGGGGAAGAACGTCATCATTCTGGGAGGCGGAGACACTGGCGCGGACTGCCTCGGTACTGCTCTTCGTCAGGGCGCTTCGAGCGTGACGACGCTCGCGATCGGCCAACGGCCACCCCTCGAACGACCCGCTGCACAGCCGTGGCCGATGGACCCGAACCTTTTCGAGATACAAAGTGCCCACGAGGAAGGCGGAGAGCGCACGTATTTGGCGTCGAC